>NZ_WAAT01000001.1:0-24830 GCF_008806375.1 Pseudotamlana haliotis
AAAAAAATGTCCGATCCGATTGGGAAATTGCTGATAACGGTCTTGTATATGGCTCGTAGCGTGCAAATTAGAAAATTATTTTCGGATTAAGCACAAGCCAGATTTTTAAATTTTACTACTTATTTTATTTTTCTTGGGAAGTTGTCAAATTTAAAAATTTGGCGACTTTCCAAATATGCCATAACTTTGATTAAGCAACTACCAAGCTATGAGTTATATACGTTGTTCTACACCGTTTTTTATCCGCTGACGTTTATTTCGCGTATGACAAATAAGGCTTGTGGGTCATTTTCGTCAGTTTTTATTATCACGTCGAGTATTTCTTTCATAATCTTCCCAAGAGTAATTTCGTCATCCGTGTGCTTCACAAATTTCGCAAATGTCCTAATTTCAGTTCCGTCATCAATTTCTTCGTCTAATTCAAGAAGTTGTAGGTTCGATTTTTTATATCGGTTGTATTTATCGCTGGTTTTCAGTTTTTCGCTATCAATCACGAAAAACACTACATATCCGTTTTGATATTTGTCATTAGAAATGTTAAACAATTTGAACCAAGACGGTGTGAATTTTAGCGAGTCGACCTGTAATATAACTTCATTGTCCTTTATCAATTCAAGTTGAACTCTTTGAGTCTTACTCTGTTTTATAAAAGATTTGACAAACTCATTTGGGTTTTTCGGTTTGCGATTGAAAAGCTTTGCTATTGTTTTGCCGATATTCATTTTTGTCTGCGAAAGGTTGGTCTAAATGGTGTAGAACAATAATATATACAACATAAACGCACAAACTAATCCTTATACATTTTATCAATAAGCTCCTTATATTTTTCTTGAATCACTTTTCGTTTTAGTTTTAAAGTTGCTGTAATTTCACCAGCTTCAATACTAAATTCTTTTGGTAGTAAAGTGAATTTTTTTATTTTTTCAAATCTTGAAAACTCTTTTTGTAAGTCCTCAAAGCGCTTTTCAAACATGGCTTTAATTTGCGTATTCGCAACTAAATCTTCTATGTTTTTAAAACTAATTTTATGCTCTTCGGCATATTTTTTAATGTTTTCAAAGCTTGGTACCGCTAATGCCGTGACATACTTTTGCTGATCACCAATCACTGCAATTTGTTCGATAAAAGCATCACCCACCAAAGTGGTTTCTAACTTTTGAGGTGCAATATATTTTCCGCCAGAGGTTTTCATTAAATCTTTGATTCTGTCGGTAATGATTAAATTATTGTATTTATCCATTTTTCCGGCGTCTCCGGTTTTAAACCAACCATCTTCAAAAACTTCAGCTGTAGCTTCTGGTTTCTTATAATAGCCTCTCATAACACCTGGCCCCTTCACTAAAATTTCGTCGTTTGAACCTATTTTAACTTCGGTACCGTTAATTATTTTTCCCGCAGAATTAAACTCAAAAAACTGATCACCATAAAGTGAAACTGTAGCTGTGGTTTCTGTTAAACCGTAACCACATTTCACATTGAGTCCGAATGAATGAAAAAAGGACACCATATCTGGCGCTAATGGTGCACCACCGCAAGGCATAAATTTAATATGACCACCAAATACATCCCGTAATTTACTAAGCACTAATTTATCGGCAATTTTATGCTTGAGTTTTATAGCTAAAGGTACTTTTTTGTTTAATCTAAGGCATTTGTTATGATAGGTATTCCCGATACCCAATGCCCAACTGGCGAGCTTCATTTTGGTTGGAGAAGCTTCCTTTCTCTTATCTTGAATGGCATTAAAAATTTTCTCAAAAATTCGCGGCACCGTACACATTAAGGTAGGCTTCACTTCTTTAAGAACATCTGCTATTTTCTTCGGGTCTTCGTTAAAATACACCTGAATACCTTGATGCAAACAGAAAAACACCCAAATGCGCTCATAAATATGGCTTAAGGGTAAAAAACTTAAAGACACATCATTTTTATTGACGTCTAATTCTTTAATATGCGCTTCAATAACCGAGGTAAAATTATTATGGTCCAGCATCACCCCTTTAGGCTCTCCAGTGGTTCCGGAAGTATAGATAATACTCGCTAAATCGGTGAGTTTAAAATTAGAATGACGTTTTTCTAGTTCCTTTTCAATACTATTTGGAAATTCCGCATTAATAAAATCGCTAAAGTATACCGCGTTGTTGCTGTTTTTTAAGTCAACAGTTTGGTTTAAAACGACAATTAATTTTAGGAATTTATTATTTTCAGAAATTTGTTGCGCCTTTTCAAAGGCTTCTTGATCACCAACAAATAACAGACTTATTTGGGCATCGTTTATAATGTATTCGGCTTCTTTTTTTGAATTTGTAGCGTATATCGGCACAGTTACCGATCGGGTTCCCATAATACCGAAATCTGAAATTATCCATTCGGTCATATTTTGAGCAAATATGCCTACATTGGAGTGTTCTTGTATTCCGAAGTTAATTAAAGCCTTAGAAACTTGTTCTACTTGGTGATAAAAAGTCCCCCAATTTAAAGCCTCCCAAGTATTTAGCTTTTCATTTTTATAAAAAACAACCTCTTGGTCAGCAAACGATTTTGAGTTATCCTTAATTACTTCTAATAAATGTCTATTGTTCATAAACTTCAATGTTTTTCTGCTTCAAAGTAATTTTGAAAAACTCTAGGCCTTGAAGGCTATTTACCTGAAACCTATTTAATTTCTGTACTAAAAGGGAATAATAGCTGCACACCTTTTTTCTCGCTCATGGTTTTAATTTCTTTCAGCAACTTGTAAGTTTCTGTACCTAATTCTTCTTCTAGAATGGTTTCTTTGGCTTTTACTAAGCCAAACTCACGAAGCATTTTATCTAAATCCTTTTCAAAAACAGGATATTCATCAATTCTGTATTTCTTGATTTCAGCAGCTTCAGCAGCACGTTTTAAGGCTAAATCTAATCCGCCTAGTTCATCAACAAGGCCAATATTAATAGCATCAGCTCCCGTCCAAACACGACCTTGTGCAATGGTTTCAACCTGCTCTCTCGTTAGGTTTCTACCATCGGCAACACGGGTAGAAAACAAATCATAAATATCAATAATGCCTTCTTTAATAAAGCCACGTTGCTGTTCACTTAAAGGCTCAAAAAAGCTATACGTTACAGCGTTTTGATTGGTTACTACTTGTTCCGCATTAATTCCCATATTTTCAGCCAATTGTTTCCCGTTAGGCAACATACCAAAAACACCAATACTTCCTGTAATCGTTGAAGGTTCAGCTATAATTTTATTAGCGTTAGAAGCAATGTAATACCCCCCTGAAGCAGCCAAGTCACCCATAGAAACAATTACTGGTTTTACTTGTTTAGTGAGTTCAATTTCTCTCCAAATCAATTCACTTGCTAAAGCAGACCCTCCTGGAGAATTAATTCTTAAAACAACTGCTTTTACTTTTTCATCTTCTCGTGCTTCATTTAAAGATTTGTTCATAGCTCCTTGGCCCACGCTATTTTCATCACCTTCACCGTAAATAATATTTCCTTGGGCATAAATTACCGCAATTCTATCTTTTGCTGAAGCGTCTTTAATTTTAGAAGCCGCATAATTTGAATAATCTAAAATTGAAACTGTTTCAAGTTCTTCTTTTTCCTCTACGCCTATTGCTTTTTTTATACCATGCATATATTCATCATGATAAGCAATTTTATCAACAAGACCCGAAGATTTTGCTAATTTTGGTGTTCTTGCTAATAAGCTATCAGCAATAGTATTAAGTTTTTCAACTGAAACGTTTCTTGTTTCTGAAATATCTTGTTTCACTGTTTTCCAAAGTGAATTCAAATACACCGAAATCTGTTCTCTGTTGTTGTCACTCATCTCATTGCTAAGAAAAGGTTCAACAGCACTTTTGTACTTCCCTAAACGTACCACTTCCATCTTAACGCCAGATTTGTCTTGAAAATCTTTAAAATATAAACGCTCAGAATACAGACCTTTAAACTCCATCATACCCGCTGGGTTGATGTAAATCGTATCAGCAACAGAACTAAGATAATAATCCTTTTGTGAAAATACATCGGCGTAAGCCACAACAAATTTCCCGGATTCCTTAAACTTCAATAAAGCACCACGAAGCGCTTTAACCTGGGTCATTCCAGCGTTCACAAAATTATTATCTATTGAAATGCCTTTAATTTTATCATCCGTAGCAGCATAATCAATAGCATCAATGATATTAAATAAACCGTCTTTTCTAGATTCATTAAGAAAGGCATACTGTTTAAATTCAACTTTACCAGCATAATCTTTTATAGGAAAATCTAATTTTAATTTTAAAACCGAATTGGGCTTTACTTGAACGGTTTCAGAAGAAGTAGAACCAGCTATAAGACCGATAATAATTAATCCAATTACACAAAGTGCACAAAATAAAATGATCCCTGTTAGGGTAGATAAAACGCGTTTAATGAAGCTCATATATTAATGTTTGCTAGTAAGTATAAAAAAATGGTGGTTCGTTACAATTTTTTATTTCACAGACTCTAAAGTTCTCTGACGATGAATTTTCCCTGAAGAGGTTTCAGTAAATTTAGCAACGGGAATAATTTCTTTAGGACGTTCATACTTTCCTAACTCAACAAAAACATCATCGCTTAGGTTATTTTTCTCACTTTGAACAACTAAAACCAATTTCTCACCTAAGGAATCATCTGGCTTTGAGGTAATGAAAAAATCTTCATCGATTTTACTTTGCAGTTTGCGTTCTATTTGTTCTGGATATAATTTAATTCCTCCAGAATTTACCACATTATCATAACGGCCTAACCATTCAAAACTCGTTGAAGTGTGAATTTTCACAATATCATTGGTTACAATCGTTTGGTCTGAAATATTTGGCGCATCAATCACCAAACAATCACGTTCATCGGTAGAGATAGTAACGTTTGGTAAAGTATTAAAATACGCTACTTTCTCACCTTCATCTAAATTATTTAGTTTTCTAACCGCAATATGTGAAACTGTTTCGGTCATCCCGTAAGTTTCGTAAACAACAGGTTTTTTGTCTTTAATTAAGTCTACAATATGTTTAGATACCATACCCCCACCAACAATAACCGCTCTAATACTTTCTATATCTTTAGCAAAGTTTTTAAGCTGCATTGGTGTAAATGCACAAAAATCATAGTCTTTTTCGTAATCAATTCTTGGAAATGATGAAGGCTGAACCATATCTAATTCAAGACCTAAAATAATTGCTCTAACAATGGTCATTTTACCTGCAATAAAGTTTGAAGGTAAGCAGTGTAATACTTTATAACCAGGTTTCAAATTGAAAAAATCACCTGTGGCAATGGCAGAATTTACCATAGCTTGTTTTTTAATTTTTAGTTTTTTAGGTTTTCCTGTAGACCCCGAAGTTTGAACCTCTACATAATCATGGTCATCCAACCAGTCTAATAAAAAGAGTCCTAATTCTTGCTGAAACGGCAAACCTTCTTTCACATAACTATAGGCCACCTCCATTAAATCTTCATGCTTATAGCTTACGTTATCTAGCTTAAACTTGTTGTGTACATTTCTATAATTCGGCATCATAACTTTTCAAATTTATATTATTTTCTTTCTCTTTTTCTACAATTTTCCCTGAAAGTTTCTCCTTCCAGTCTGTCCAATTATATTTTTTGGAAAATACAAAAAGTAACACTGGAAACACAATAAAAACGGGAACAAATATTTCCATAAACCCCATTTCTGAAGGGTCTGATAAATCTTTAAATAAGGAATGGGTTTGAAAGGCGGTCCAATCGGCAGACACTAAAAGAGCCGTAAATAAATTATTAGCCGCATGAAAACCTAATGCCAGCTCTAAACCTTCGTCCATCAAGGTGATGATTCCTAAAAACAAACCGGTTCCTATATAATAAATCATAATCACATAACCCAATTGCTCTACTTCTGGATTGGCAATATGCATTAAACCAAAACTTAGGGATGTGATAATAAGTGGTGCTAACCTACTCTTAAAAATCATTCCAAAACCTTGCATTAAATAGCCTCTAAAAAAGTATTCTTCAAAACTCGTTTGTAGCGGAATTAAAACAACAGCAATGACACACAATATTAGAAAAGGTTTCAATTGAAAATTCCATTGGTAATCCTCTGGCGTTAAAAAATAATCGAGAAAAATAAAACCCGTAGAAATTACGCCCCAAAGTATAAAAACAAACCAAAAGCGCGACCAATCAATCTTTTTTCTAACCGTTGTAAAACTAGTAATTGATAGCTTATGCAAACTTTTAACAGAAATAAAAACCCCTATTAAACCTACTGCAAACGAAAAGAGCATGACAAACAAAAACAGATTACTCCCCAATAAATCAATCATTTGAGGAATGGTAGTAATTCCTGTATCACCACCTGCCATAATAGCTTTATAAGCCAAAGCACCAGCCAAAGGAATCATACCCACAATTTGCCATGCACAAAAAATAATGACCACACCAACAACATAGCGCCACCATTCGTACAATCCCTTAAACGCTTGTTCTATATACATGTATTCTATAAATTAAAGTTCCAATTTGAAGTTTTTGAATATTTTAAATATCCGTTTTCAACCTGTAACGGACTCTCAAAATTATTAGTAAACAAGCCCCCCGTACCTAAGCCTTGCGGAAGCTCACTGTTTTTCATATAGGTGTATTGTGCAATGGCATTTAGCCCTACATTGCTTTCTAAAGCACTAGTAATCCACCACCCAATATTCAGGTTTTCGGCGGTTTTAATCCATTGATTGCTTCCGCGGAAACCACCAATCAAACTTGGTTTTAGTATGATGTATTGGGGTTTTATAGTCTCTAGTAATGTTTGTTTATTTTCTTCGGAAAAAACACCGATTAATTCTTCATCTAAAGCAATAGGCAAGGGTGTTTCTGCGCATAATTGTGCCATGTCATTAATTTGGCCTTGCCTGATGGGCTGTTCAATAGAATGTAAATTTAAATCGGAAAGTATTTTTAATTTCTCTAAAGCTTCGGAAGGTAAAAAAGCACCATTGGCATCTACACGTAACTCGATATCTTTAGCCGAAAACTCTTTTCTTATGGATTTTAATAAATCAATTTCTGTTTGAAAATCAATAGCACCAATTTTCATCTTAATACAGGTAAATCCAGCTTCTATTTTTGACTGAATCTGTTCTTTCATGAAAGACGCATCTCCCATCCAAATTAACCCATTAATAGCGATTCCTTGTTGTCCATCAGTAAATTCCGAAGGAAATAATTTAAATACATTATCACTTTCCAATGACTTAAAAGCCATTTCTAATCCAAATTGAATTGAAGGAAATGCTGTTAATTTTTCTAATAAACTATCGAGCCCCAAGTGAATGTTTGCACAAGTCCATTTTAAAATGTCTTCATAGTTGGGCACATCATCTGCACTCAAGCCCCTAAAAATGCCACATTCTCCAACACCTTGTTCACCTTGTGCTTCAACAATGATAAACCAAGTCTCTTTTTGTTTCAAAACGCCACGTGACGTACCACTGGCTTGTTTAAAATCTAAAATATACTTTTGGTAGGATGCTTTCATATTTTAATTGGTTCTTCCAAACTGTAATCCTACCCCTAAAAACACTCGAAATGCATCTAAATCATTAATATAAGAAACATCTACATTAATAGGTCCTATTATAGAATGGTATGAAAATGTAGACCCCACTGAAAATAACGCACTTGTTTCTACAGCATCAGACCAAGAACCCTTAGGAGAAAATGCTGTATCCACAAATTCACCAAACCCCTTAAATCCAGCTACACCTAGACTTGTATGTGGTTTAACATACAATTTATTCATCAAATTATATTGCATTCCCAAAGTAAGAGCAATAAATTGGGTTGCTGTTAATTCATCTTCATTAAGCCCATTAAAAATAAAAGTATCACGAGAAGGTCGTTTTAGGTTCCCTCCTATAAAATATTTCCCCCCTAAGCCAAATTCATCATAGCTAATTTCGTCATCCTTTAGGTCGTGCTCGAAAGTAAATGCTCCAGTACCACCAATTATAGCTGTTAGTCTTGGGGTTAAGGGCAGTCTTCTTTCGTATACCACATTGGCTTTAGTAAAACCATTTGTTCTTCCATCAAAATCAAAGGCACTATCTTCAAAAGCTAAATCAGCATGATGTACAAAAGGCTGTTCTATAACCGCATGCAGAAAAGCACCGTTATTTGCAAAAAATACTTGATTTAAACTATTGTAATTAAAATGCAGATCTAAACCAACTTCATTATATTTATATTTATCAAGATCTGATGCACTGTCAACACCAAAACTAATTTTTGGTTCTAATGAATTTCTTTCACTCACTATTCCTAACCCTAAATAACTTTTATTAGGAATAAAATTTCGATTTAGCGCATATTGAAACTGAAAAGTATTCGACCTTATGCCATCTACACCATACCCATCAAAATATATTTTTTGTTTTAGTTTTTGCCATAAAAACTCTGTACGCCACCACCATAAATGCTTTTCTCCAAATATTTTTTGATGCTGCAATCGAAATTTAGGTTGCTCTGCAATATCTAGGGTTATTAAAGTTCTAGAGGCATCACCTAAAATATTTCTTCCTGTATAATTTGCAATTAAACCTAAGCCTCTATAAGTGTCAAAATGTAAAGAAAATTTAACTTGGTGCTTGGAGTTTTCAACCCCAGACAAGTCTAAATCAATCAAACTATCCCGCACTTTAGGCACTACTACAATTTGATTAAACAAATCTGTTCCCATCAAGCGATCAATACCATTCACCATGTCGCTTGGCGTATAAACACCTTTAGCTTCGAGATTAATTCTTGATTTTACCAGATTTAAATTCCCCTTACTAATGTTTCGGTAAATAATTTCATTAATTTCAAATTCTTTTGGTGCTTTTGGCATTTCTATTTGACGCTGTTTATAAGGTTTTAATTTTTCAGCTAAAGCAACCAACTCGCTTTCATGGGTGTTAGTAGCTATCTTTCCTTCTGTAAAAATTTCATTACTATCCTTAAAATCGCCAGTAGAGTACGTCAAATTTGGTGTATGATCAATTAACACATCACATAACTTTCTGTTTTCTGGATTTTTAATATTACTCACCAACATACTGGTTTGAAATAAAATAGTAGCAATATTATTTAACTCACTTTTCTTTTTAAGCCCTCCACCTACATCACTACCTATAATGATATCGGCACCTAATTCCTTTGCGACATCCGCAGGGAAATTATTTAAAACTCCACCGTCAACCAAAAGCATGTCCTTATAATCTACGGGCTTAAAAACCGATGGAATGGACATACTGGCTCGCATTGCTGTAAGTAAGGAGCCTTCTTTCATGACAACTTCTTTGCCTTCAACAATATCTGTAGCAATAGCTCTATAAGGAATTGGCAATCTATCAAAATCATGAACATTATAAACAGGATAGGTAAGAGTCGCTAAAAGTTCTCTTAAGTTTTGATCGTTTAGAATTCCTGTACTTATAGATGGTTTTTTATTTTTCCAATTTAACCCAAGAAGGTAATGACCAAATTCACTTTTTTCTTCATTTCCAACTTTGGCTAATGTCACGCTACCCCCTAATAAATCTGACCAATTTAGTTTATTTAAAATCGCAGAAATCTCGTTTCCTGAGTATCCCATGGCATACAAACCACCTACCACACTCCCCATACTTGTGCCTACCACTAAATCTGGCACAATACCAAGTGAATCTAGTTTTTGTAACACAGGGATGTGGGCGATACCCTTAGCACCTCCTCCACTTAACACTAAAGCGACTTTTGGCTTCTTGAATTTTAGTTTTTTATCCTGTGCATTACAATGGAATTGCAGGGAAAATAATAATACAATTACACAGAAAATTTTATTTACTTTAAGCATCATTTGGGGGCTTGATTTACTATATTATAATTCTATAAATTCTCCTATTTCTAGAAGCATTAAATCTTTATCCTTTTCAAAGAATTTATTTTTTGCGGTCACATGGTCAATTTCAATGTACCCAAAAGTATCATAGTGATAGCCCAGAATTTTATCACATTCAATAAAGTCACTTGCTAGAATGGCATCATCAATACCCATTGTGAAATTATCTCCTATTGGCAATACGGCAAGGTCTAATTTTGTTTGTAGCGGAATTAACTTCATGTCATAAGTCAAAGCTGTATCTCCGGCAATATAAATATTTTTATGTTCACCTTCAATTACAAAACCTCCTGGTTGCCCACCATAACTGCCGTCTGGAAAAGAAGATGTATGAATGGCGTTAACATATTTTACAGTACCAAATTCAAAATCCCATTTACCGCCATGGTTCATAGGGTGCCCTTCTACACCTAATTTTTCATAATACGAAACAATTTCAAAATTTGAAACGACAACAGCTCCAGTACGCTTTGCAATAGACTCTACATCAACAATATGATCTTGGTGGGCATGCGTTACTAAAATATAATCTGCTTTAAGACTATCAATATTTATTTCTGAAGCATTCGGGTTAGCTGTAATAAAGGGATCTACAAGAATATGTACATCATTCACTTCAATACCTAAGCTAGCGTGGCCGTAAAACGTTATTTTCATCTAATTAAAATTTTGCAGATTAAATTACAAAAAAACTATAACAATTGTCCGATTCCCATTAACAATGCCAACAAAACTGTCGTTAATGCCAATTTCTTTAATTCTGGATCTAATAATTTTAAATCCGTATTATCATGAACCGTTTTTAAATGAATTATTAAAGGGATATAGGCTATAAAAAAGATTAGATTAAACACCGAACTATAATATAAAACACCGAAGAAAGCCGATAGCATGATTGCTGAAACAACTAAAACATAATGATATGTTTTTACTTTTTTAGGTCCCAATTTTACAGCAAGTGTTATTTTATTTGACTTTTGATCTGAAATTCTATCTCTCATATTATTTAAGTTCAAAACCCCTGTACTTAAAAGTCCTATGGTTATAGCTGGTAATACTGTTATAGAACTAATTTCTTTAGCATACAACACATAACAGCCCATCACGCTTACGAGTCCGAAAAAAATAAAAACAAATATATCACCTAAGCCTTTATAGCCAAAAGCACTACTACCAACGGTATATTTAATAGCAGCAACAACCGATGCTATTCCTAAAACTAAAAACAGTGATGAAAGCAGGAAATTTTCAACACCAAATGCCGTAAATATTAATAAAACCGCCAAAAACAACGCGATAATTACATTAATGATAATGGCATTTAATAATTGTTTGGGTAATATTTTACCTGATTGGATAGCACGTTGCGGACCAATACGGTCGTCATTATCGGTACCTTTCACTCCATCACCATAATCATTTGCTAAGTTTGACAATATTTGTAAACTTAAAGTTGTCAAAATGGCAATAATGCAAATGCTCCAACTAAATACCTGATTGTATTGCGCTAAGCAGGATGCTAAAATAATTCCAGAAACAGATAAAGGCAGCGTTCTTAAACGCATGGCAGAAATCCAAGTGGAAAAGTTCTCCATTATGGAATCCATTTTTTATCAAAATTAGGCTTACGTTTTTCAAGAAATGCATTGCGACCTTCTTTTGCTTCTTCAGTCATGTAAGCTAAACGCGTGGCTTCACCTGCAAAAACTTGCTGCCCTACCATACCATCATCAGTTAAATTCATAGCGAACTTTAACATCTTAATAGAGGTTGGTGATTTCGCTAAAATTTCCTGAGCCCATTCAAAAGCAGTGCTTTCAAGTTCATCATGAGAGATAACGGCATTGACCATACCCATTTCATAAGCTTCTTGAGCGGAATAGTTTCTCCCTAAGAAAAAGATTTCTCTGGCTTTTTTCTGTCCGACCATTTTCGCTAAGTATGCCGAACCATAGCCCCCATCAAAACTGGTTACATCGGCATCAGTTTGTTTAAAAATAGCATGTTCCTTGCTTGCTAATGTTAAATCGCAAACCACGTGTAAACTATGACCTCCACCAACGGCCCATCCAGGCACTACGGCAATAACAGCCTTTGGCATAAAACGTATTAAACGTTGTACTTCTAGTATATTTAAACGGTGGTAACCATCTTCACCTACATAACCTTGATGTCCTCTTGCTTTTTGATCGCCGCCGCTACAAAAGGAATACACACCATCTTTAGTTGATGGTCCTTCCGCAGATAATAAAACCACTCCAATATTAACATCTTCATTAGCATCATAAAAAGCATCGTATAACTCACTTGTAGTTTTTGGACGAAATGCATTTCGTACATTCGGTCTATTAAAAGCAATTCTTGCTACGCCATCACACTTTTTATAGGTAATATCTTCGTATTCTTTAACCGTTACCCATTTAGGTTCTTCCATGTCATAAATTTTAGCCAAAAATAATTTTTATTTCTTTAATAGACGGGTTTCATTTCTTAAAAATGACTTTTATGAACTTTCTTTAATGGTCAACATCTAAATCATGAATCGATATTCTCCTTGTTTTAATTTAAAAGATGGGCCTTACAAATATAACTAGAATAACCTTGTTGTATTAACTTATATATGTATAAAAATTTTAATCATTTTCACAAAAAACGTCGCCTTTTTCATCATAAAAACCGTTAAAAATGACTATCGATCAACATTCAATCTTCAAAATAATCTACCAAATCTAAGATTATGCTAATTTTTTAACTTTAAAACTGATACTTCTCTAAAAAAAACAAATAGGTAATACTACGTATTGTCGTGTAGTCTTTTATTGGTTAATTTTGCAGCAGACAAAAGCTAAGAGTTAATTACCCCTACCTAAATCTATATATTACTTAATTAGCTTAAAAATAGTCGGTTATGATAATGATAATTATTCTTACGCTTACAACTCTAGTTGCTTTTAACTTTTTACTGTTAAAATTTAGTTGCAATAAAACGGTAAAAATTTCTAATGCAAATAGAAAGCCTATTGTAATGAATCCGGATAATACTGTTAAAGTCTTTACTCCAAGATTGGCAGCTACAGGAAGTTAATATTTAACTACAAAATTAACTTTTACAAGTACCTTTAAGATTACAAACAAACTTAACTCATCAATTACCACTGAATTGATGTTTTATCTACTTCATTTAAATAGTAGTTCGCTTTACTAAAACTTTTATTTCCAAACCAATACCCTCTATTTGCACTTAACGGAGAAGGATGCCCTGAAGTTAACACCTTATGTTTTTCAACATCTATGAGCTTCACTTTCTTTTTTGCATAGCCACCCCAAAGTAAGAATACTATATTTTCTTTTTTATCGCTAATTGTTTTAATCACAGTATCGGTAAAAGTTTCCCAGCCTTGTTTTTGATGACTCCCTGCCTCATGAGCTCTTACGGTTAAGGTGGCATTTAGTAACAGTACGCCTTGCTCTGCCCAGCGCTCCAAATTACCTGTAATTGGATAAGCTTCATCCATATCGGTTTCAATTTCTTTAAAAATATTAACCAAAGACGGCGGATGCTTCACGCCATCGTTTACCGAAAAGCATAACCCATTTGCTTGTCCAACGCCATGATAAGGATCCTGCCCTAAAATAACCACTTGCACATCATCAAAAGCGCAATAATCAAAAGCATGAAATATCTGTTCTTTAGGCGGGAAACATTGGTGGTTTTCATATTCTGAAGCAACAAAAGTCGTTAAATCTTTAAAATACGGCTTGTCGAACTCAGGTTTTAAGTGAGGCAACCAACTGTGATGAATTTCAGCAATCATAAATTTTAATGTTATTAATTTAAAATTCTAACCATCAATTCTTTAAGTAAATCACCTTGAGGCACAGCATTAGCGCCTACCCCCTTACTCTTCACGTCAAACTCACGAAGCGTTGCAACAACAGCACTTACTTTTCTCATAGGAAAATTTTTGGCGGCTGTAATATATTCGTTTACAAAATACGGATTCACTTTTAAGGCTTGAGCCACGTGCCTCGGCGATTTATCACTTAAGCCATGAAAATGTAGTAATTGCGAAAAGAAATTAAATAATAAAGATACTGTTACCACCATAGGGTTATCCTTTGGATTTTCAGCAAAATATTTTACAATTTGATAAACTTTAATGGTGTTACGTTCTCCAACGGCTTTTCGAAGCTCAAAATTATTGTAATCCTTACTGATCCCAATATTTTCTTCAATATGTTCTGGGGTGATTTCTGTTTCTTTAGGTAGGATAATTTGAAGCTTTTCTAATTCATTATTTATTTTACTCAAATCGGTTCCTAAAAACTCCACTAGCATTTGCGCAGCTTTTGGCGTAATGCTATATTTTTTGGAAGCCAACACGCGTCTTATCCAATCGGCAACCTGATTTTCGTAAAGTTTTTTACTTTCAAAAACAACTCCTACCTTATTAATGGCTTTATAAAGCGCCTTTCGTTTATCTAACTTTTTGTACTTATAATTAATCACAAGTACAGTTGTAGATTGTGGATTGGCTGCATAACTTGCAAACTTTTCAATAGTACGTGATAAATCTTGAGCCTCTTTAACCACAACAACCTGATGCTCTGCCATCATAGGAAAACGTTTGGCATTCCCAACAACATCTTCAACCGTTACATCTCTTCCATAAAGCACCATTTGATTGAAGCCACGCTCCTCTTCAGATAACACGGTTTTTTCAATAAATTCAGAAATTCTATCTATATAATAAGGTTCATCACCCATTAAAAAGTAAATAGGTTTTAGATTTCCTTTCTTTATGTCAGTTACCAATTGTTTGACTTCGTCCAAATCAAAAAAATTTCAGATTAAAAAATTACTACATCCAACAATTCGGGTTGAATATTTGGTATTTATATATTGTAGCTTAACTTTGAAAAATAAACTAAACACTGTGCAAGCGCTCAATTTTCCAGAGTATTCGTTTCGATTCAAAAATAGCGAAAATAAAGTATCTATATTTGATCCTATTCGTAAAAAATTTGTGATTTTACAACCTGAAGAATGGGTGCGTCAACACTGTGTGCAATACCTTATTGAGGTAAAAAACTACCCAAAGTCGCTTATTAATGTTGAAAAAGAGCTCACCATCAATAGTTTAAAAAAACGTTATGATATTGTGGTTTTTAACCCTAACGGTAGTATTCATCTTATTGTAGAGTGTAAAGCGCCTAAAATTACGATCAACCAAAGTACTTTTGACCAAATTTCGCGTTATAATTTAGAGTTAAATGCCACTTATTTGATGGTGACAAACGGACTAAATCATTATTATTGCCAAATGGATTTTGAAAATGAATGTTATCATTTTTTAAAAGACATCCCTAACTACACCTCATGAAAATAGCAGTAGTCATACTAAACTGGAATGGAAAAGCTTTATTGGAGCAATTCTTAGCGTCTGTCATAGCTTATTCTAAAGAAGCTCAAATTTATGTGGCTGATAATGCCTCAACTGATGATTCTGTTGCTTTTGTAAAAAATACTTTCCCAACTGTTGAAATCATCCAAAATAAAGAAAATGGCGGCTATGCAAAAGGTTATAATGATACTTTAAAACATATAGAAACTGACATTTTCTGTTTACTCAACAGTGACATTGAAGTAACCGAAGGCTGGCTTACCCCTATTATTAAGGCTTTCAAAACTGATGAGAGTACCGCCATTGTTCAACCAAAATTATTAGACTTTAAGAAAAAAGACTATTTTGAGTATGCTGGAGCCGCAGGTGGTTTCATAGATAAATATGGTTATCCTTACTGTAGAGGCCGCATTTTTGAAAGCATAGAAAAAGATGAAGGTCAGTATAATGACCACACTGATATATTTTGGGCTTCAGGTGCTTGTTTATTTATAAGAAGTCGTGTTTTTAATCAATTGAATGGTTTAGACAATCATTTTTTTGCTCACATGGAAGAAATTGACCTATGCTGGCGGGCGAAAAATCAAGGCTACTCTATAAAATATATAGGCGATTCTACAGTATATCATGTTGGCGGAGCCACATTAAACAATATAAACCCAAAAAAAACATTTCTTAATTTTAGAAACAGTTTGTTCTTGTTAACAAAAAACGCTAAAGGTTTCCTGTTTGGCATTATACTTGTTCGACTGTTTCTAGATGGCATTGCAGGAATAAAATTTCTTGCTGAATTAAAACCTATGCACACCATCGCAATAATTAAAGCACATTTTAGTTATTACATGCAATTAAATAGGTTGTTACATCAGCGGAAATTAACAAACCAACGCATAAACTATTATAACATCAAATCAATAGTTTTTGAGCACTTTTTGCTTAAAAAAAAGAACTATACCCAGTTATAAATCTTTAGTGAAAGTTTTGTTAAATTGTACATGTCAGCCGAATTTTATATATTTTTGTTCAACAATTTTTGAAAGTTAATCCTAACACAATTATGAAAAGAATCTTATTACTAAGTGCATCTGCAATGCTTATTTTGAGCTCATGTGTATCAAAAAAACAATTCACAGATTTACAAGCAAAACAAAAAGAAACACAAGATTTGCTTAATTCTGCAACAGTAAAACTAAACTCTTGTTTAGAAGATAGAGCAACAGCTACAGCACGTGCAACAGCATTAGAAGAGCAAGTAGCAGATTTACGAAAGAGCAATGATAACTTAACCATGTTATCTTCTAAGGGCGCTAGTAATGTTGAAAAAACTTTAGAAAGCATCAAAGAAAAAGAACTTAAAATCAATCGTTTACAAGATGCTTTAACTCAAAAAGACAGCGTTACACTAGCTTTAGTTACAAGTTTAAAACGTGAAGTAGGTATCAACGACCCAGACATTGAAGTTAATGTTGAAAAAGGTGTTGTATTTATATCTATTGCTGATAAATTATTATTCCAAAGCGGTAGCTACAACGTGACTACAAGAGCTAAAGAAGTTCTTGCTAAAGTGGCTAAAGTTGTAAACAGCAAACCTGATTTTGAATGTATGGTTGAAGGTCATACCGATAATGTACCATATAGCAAAGGTGTTTTAATTGACAACTGGGATTTAAGTGTTAAACGTTCTACTTCTATCATTAGAGTTTTAGAAAGCTTAGATGTTAATCCAGGTCAATTAATCGCTGCAGGACGTAGCCATTATGTACCTTTAGTTGACAATGACACTGCTGAAAACAGAGCTAAAAACCGTCGTACACGTATCGTAGTATTACCTAAAATTGATCAATTCTACGACATGATTGAAAAAGAAATGAAAAACCTTGCTGCTGGAAACTAAACTTCAGTGAACATAAGGTTATTAAATGTTTAAAGCTCAACTTTTATGTTGGGCTTTTTTTATGTTTAAAACCACCTTTTGTACAATCATTTCTCGGGAAGTCCCAAGAGCATAAAGATTACATGGTGAAAATCTGTAAAATTAGGACAATCAGTGCAACCTGTATCTATAAACCTCGCTGTGAGCCTCTGTGAAACCTCTACGTAATTCTGTGTTACAATCCCGCAATAAATAAGCAACCAACAACCATCTAAAAGATCTCCAAACTCCCCTTACCCTCTCTTATAATTAGAGGTTCATCTTCTGATAAGTCGATAACCGTAGAAGCTTCATTATCTCCATAACCCCCGTCAATCACTAAATCAACAAGATTATCCCACTTTTCTAAAATAAGTTCTGGGTCTGTCGTGTATTCTAAAACCTCATCGTCATCACGAATAGAGGTTGAAATGATTGGGTTTCCTAATTGCCTAACTATTTCTGAAGCAATGGCATTATCAGGCACACGAATACCAACGGTTTTTCTTTTTTTAAATGGGTTTGGCAAATTCTTAGAACCTGGCAATACAAAGGTGTACGGGCCAGGTAATGCACGTTTTAAGATTTTAAATGTAGCGGTGTCAATTTGCTTAACATAGTCACTTAAATGGCTTAAATCATGACAAACGAATGAAAAGTTAGCCTTTTCCAGCTTCACACCTTTAATTCTAGCAATACGCTCTAAGGCTTTTATATTGGTAATATCACAGCCTAAACCATAAACCGTATCCGTTGGGTAGATGATGAGTCCGCCAGACTTTAAAACCTTAATCACCTTATCAATTTCTCTCGGATTAGGGTTTTCTTCGTATATTCTAATGAAATCTGCCATAGTAACTAAGATAATGCTTTGTATTACAAATTAAGCGTTAAATTTCTTATTATGAAAACTAAGAAGGATTTCGTGTAAATTCGTTTCCCTCAAAAAACCCTTTATAAAGACACGAATTTCAAATATTATCACGAATAAACCTGTTTGAATGGAGGTTTTTCATATCTCGAAAGTTGAAATACAACTCATATCCCTTGTGGGGATCACAGGAGTGTTTAGTTCAGTTACTATACAGTTACAAGGTATAAGATTATAAAGCTACACGGTTAAACAAACAAACAAACAAACAAACAAACAAACAAACAAACAAACAATTCAACAATTCAACAAAAACCTACCCTACAACCTCAAGCTTAGCAAAACGCAATAGCAATTTTTTGTTTCCACCATGTTCAAACTTAATCTCGGCCTTTACATCGGCGCCTGTCCCTTCAATTTTTAAAACTTCACCGGTACCAAATCTAATATGTTTCACGGTATTCCCTACTGCCAATTTATTATCGAACAGATTAGGAGCACCACCTTCTGCCTTAGCCATAGGCTTTAATTTTTTGGCCGTAGGTGCTACATATTTTTCTGGTGCTTTTTTAGGGATTTTGTTTTTAGTAAAAGTGGGTTGCTTCGCAGGTTTGTAACGAATTTTATTCGGTTCAGTATCTCCAAATATATCTGCAGAAAGCATCGGATTGATACGGCGCTCTTCTGTTGGCGTTAAAACTTCTAAATACTGCTCGTCTATTTCTTCAATAAAACGACTCGGGTCTGAATCTACCAGTTTTCCCCAACGGTAACGTGACAAAGCATAGGTTAAATAGGCCTGTTTTTCAGCTCGTGTTAAGGCTACGTAAAACAAACGACGCTCTTCTTCCAGCTCACTTCTAGTATTCATACTCATGGCACTCGGGAATAAATCTTCCTCTAAACCTACTATAAACACATTAGAAAACTCAAGACCTTTAGCTAAGTGAATGGTCATTAAAGCTACCTCATCGTCATCTTCCGTTTCATTATCTAAATCACTTGAAAGGGCTACATCTTCTAAGAACTCAGATAAAGATCCTGTGGCATCGGCAATTTCAATTTGTCCTTCCACAAAATCCTTCATACCATTAATGAGTTCCTCGATATTTTCAACACGAGTTACACCTTCTGGAGTGGTGTCTTTACCAAATTCCTTAAGCACCCCACTGGTTCTGGTTACATATTCAGCCAATTCAAAAACATCGGCTGTTTGGTTTAAAACCTGATAGCTTTCAATTAAGGTTACAAAGTCTTGAAGTTTATTTTTTGTTCCTGAATTGATTTTAATATCGACTTTATCAATATTTTTCATCACTTCAAAAATGGTACGCTTATAACCATTTGCTGCAACAACTAAGCGATCTACCGTTGTTTGACCAATGCCTCTAGGCGGAAAGTTAATCACACGTTTTAGAGCTTCTTCGTCTGACGGATTCACAATTAATCGTAAGTACGACAGTACGTCTTTAATTTCTTTACGCTGATAGAACGATAAGCCGCCATAAATACGATAAGGAATCCCGCGTTTACGCAAGGCTTCCTCCATGGCACGAGATTGTGAATTGGTACGGTATAAAATAGCGAAATCGCTATTATTTAAATTCTGATTCGTTTTATTCTCTAAAATGGTACTCGCCACATAACGCCCTTCATCACCATCGGTTAAAGATCGGTGTACTTTAATTTTTCCACCTTCGTCATTCGCAGTCCAAACTATTTTTTCAAGCTTGGTTTGGTTTTTATCAATGATGGAATTTGCGGCATTCACAATATTTTTGGTTGAACGGTAATTTTGCTCTAGACGGAACATTTTAACATCATCATAATCCTTTTGGAAATTCAGAATGTTATTAATATTCGCCCCACGAAAGGCATAAATACTTTGCGCATCATCACCTACCACACAAATGTTTTGAAATTTATCTGATAAAGCCCGTACAATTAAATACTGCGAATGGTTGGTATCCTGATACTCATCAACCAAAATGTATTTGAAACGGTTTTGATATTTTGCCAGAACCTCAGGGAAACGGGTTAACAACTCATTAGTTCTTAACAACAAATCATCAAAATCCATAGCCCCAGCTTTAAAACAGCGGTCTACATATTCTTTATAAATATCACCTAATCGCGGACGCCTAGCCATAGCATCAGCTTCCTTAAGCTCTGGATTTTGAAAGTACGCGCGAACAGTGATTAAACTATTTTTATAGGAAGAAATTCGAGAACGTACCTGCTTGGCTTTATAAACATCTTTATCAAGCTGCATTTCTCTTATGATAGCCCCAATCAATTTATCAGAATCCTGAGAATCATAAATAGTAAAATTACTTGGAAAACCTATTTTATCGGCTTCAATACGTAATATTTTAGCGAATATGGAGTGAAAGGTTCCCATCCATAAATTCTTAGCCTCGCTAGCCCCCACAATAGAAGCAATACGCTCTTTCATCTCCTTAGCCGCTTTATTGGTAAAGGTTAATGATAAGATATTAAAAGGATCTATCCCTTTGCTCATCATGTAAGCGATACGGTAAGTAAGTACTCTTGTTTTTCCAGAACCCGCACCTGCAATCACAATCATGGGTCCGTCAATCTGTATGGTAGGCTCTAATTGAGCTTCGTTTAACTGGCTTAAATATTTTTCCAAATCATCATCATTTTACGCCGTGAAATTAACCATTGTTGGCCTTTTTACAGGTCGAAATCTTTAATAATTATGAACAAATTAATTTTTAGCATGTATTAAACCATCTTTCACATTTAACCATAGAAAATTGAAAACCGATTTCGTTTTATCACGTTTTACATTATGGCGTACTGCTTCGGCAAAAGGACTATCTCCTTTTTTACTTGTTTTAGATACAAAAATATTAGCGATAGCCGATAAAACTCTGTTTTTCTTATGATGATGCTTATGATTTCTTAAAATACTAACATGTAAACCATCAAATTTGGTTTTTAAATGAATTGAAGAATGATTTGCGGTACCATCAATAGTAAAATAGGTATGATAAAGAATCCCTTTAAATTTCACATTTAAATTTGGCACTAAAAACTGATTCATATTTACAGCATGAAACTTCCCTAGGTTTCCTTTAAAAAGAAAACGATCATAAACATTATTCACATCAAATTCGCAATCGGTTTTTAACAGCGCTTCATCCATAAACTTCGAGGTAGTTTTTATTTCTGTTTTACCGCCTTCAGGATACGTGTTGCTTATATTTTTCATGGTTGCATTAAATTCTGTAAAGAAAATTTCTCCAGGCACTATGCGGTGATTAACTCGCTCCTTATATGAAATCCGACTATCTACCACTTCCAATTCTGCAACATCGAGGTCAAATTTTAAATCCCTTAACATTTGACTGTACAAAAGCTTTATACTATGATCATCGGCTACCAATTTATCACGATACACTTCCAAATCGAGATGGTGCAACTTTGATTTTTGAGTGCTGAAATAAAAAATAGTGTCATTTTTATAGCCAAAATCAATATTATCAAGGGTTAAGGAATCTAGTTTTAAGTCTAAATGATCGCGCTCTGTTTTAATATGTTTAGAAAGCTCTTTCTTTGAATACATGGTCTTAAGGTGAAGCTTGTTTATCACCACCACTTGGTCTTCAATATGGACGTTATCAATAAATAAGCGATCAAAATTCCCAACGTTTAAGCGCACCCCATCGGCTGTTATATTAAAATCATGAAAAGTAACTGGAATTCTATGGCTCACATCTGGGGTATGACTGACGTCCTGTAGTTTTATTTTAAAGTGTTTGACTTCAAATAACAAAGAGTCGGTTTGCTGATCTAAAACTTGAGCATTACCATCTTCAATATTAACCCGGTTGATATTGATTTCTGGTGATTGTGATGCGTTATACGGTCCTGATGGCTTCTTTTTCTTTCCTTGTTTATAATAAACCATTTTTGGGGCGTCTAAATCCACTTCTTTTATATTAAGGATATTACTGAAAATAAAATCCATGTAATCCACATCTCTAACTAAAATCGCATTTAATTTCAGCTTTAAATCTGTTTCATTTGAAATTGTATCATGTATGATAACATCAATACCTTCAAACGCCATGGTTCCTGAAGTGATGTCTACCTCAATATTTTTGGTTTCCACGCTAACGTGTTTTGGTAAATTAGCCAAGGCTTTTTCTATTTTTCCTTTTAGAAAATAATTGGAAACCGGTACCGCTATAACCGCCAGGATAACGACAAAAACTATGAGGGCTACATATTTTAATTTCATGTTATAAAGATATATATTCAATGCTTATGAAAAAGAATAATTTTAAATACCTTTAAAAACCGAAAATTAACAATCAATACTATCATTCTTAATCAAGCATCAAGCGTTTAAAAAAAGCTTTTAAAACATGCAAACACTTTTAGATTTTCTATCAAACATCAGCTGGTGGGGCTGGTTATTAATCGGATTAGCTTTAGTAGCTATTCGTGATGTATTCATTCAAAAAAAGCACACCATAAGCCACAACTACCCTATTTTAGGACACCTACGCTACCTTATGGAAAGTATTGGCCCAGAAATGCGTCAGTATTTTGTTGCTAACAACAGAGAAGAATTGCCTTTTAATCGTATTGAACGTAGTTGGATTTATGCTTCGGCGAAAAAAGAAAATAACTACGAAGGTTTTGGAACAGACCGTGATATTTATCAGCATCAGCATATTTTCATCAATAATGCCATGATGCCTTTTAAGCTCCCTGAAAAGCATCCTAATAAAATAGATAAAACCTTTCTCCCTTGTGCTAAAGTGATAGGTGAATTTCATAAAAGACGCCGACCGTTTCGTCCAGCTTCCGTCATTAACGTATCTGCGATGAGTTTCGGCTCGCTTTCCGCGAAAGCGATCGAATCCTTAAACAAAGGTGTGAAAATAGCAGGTGCCTACCACAACACGGGCGAAGGCGGTTTATCTCCTCATCACAGTCATGGCGGTGATGTGATTTTTCATTTTGGAACCGGATACTTTGGCGTTCGTGATGAACATGGCGGATTTTCTATGGAAAAAATGATAAAACTAGTTGAAAGCAATCCGTTTATTCGTGCCATTGAAGTCAAATTGTCTCAAGGGGCTAAACCTGGAAAAGGCGGTGTTTTACCGGGTGCTAAAATCACCAAAGAGATTTCAGAAATTCGAGGTGTTCCCATTGGAAAAGATGTCTTATCACCACCAAATCATAAGGCTTTTTCAAACATCTCTGAAATGGTTGATTTTATTGAACGAATTGCTGAAGCTACAGGATTACCTGTAGGTATTAAAGCAGCCATTGGAAAATTAGAACAATGGGAAGAATTAGCTGATTTTATGGTTGCAACAGGCAAAGGCCCTGATTTTATTACTATTGATGGCGGTGAAGGTGGCACCGGTGCAGCGCCACCAAGCTTTGCAGACCATGTTTCATTACCTTGGGTTTATGGGTTTAGTGATGTTTATAAAATGTTTCAAAACAAAGGTCTTAGCGAGCAACTTGTGTTTATTGGCAGTGGTAAATTAGGCTTCCCTGCAAAGGCTGCTATGGCTTTTGCTATGGGTGCAGATTGTATTAATGTGGCACGCGAAGCCATGATGAGTATTGGCTGTATTCAAGCCCAGGTTTGCCATACCAATCGTTGCCCTAGTGGCGTTGCTACGCAGAATAAATGGTTGCAAAGTGGTATTAATCCGCCTTTAAAATCTGAACGTTTGGCTCAGTATTTTAAAACGTTTAGAAAAGAATTGATTGAAATCACCCATGCCGCAGGTTACGAGCATCCCTGCCAATTTACCATGAGTGATATTGAAATGAATATTGATGACCACAGCCTTTCAAACAAGCTGCACTCTACTTTTGCTTATGAAAAATCAACTGTTCCTTTTTTAGGAATGCAGAACTTAAAAGATTGCTTATATTTGGGCAATCACCCAAAATAACAACACCAAAACGAACCACATTTTATGGAAGCCTCTAGAATTATAGACCTATTTTTATTTGCCATTCCTTCAATAATCACAGGATGTATTGCTTATTATTTTTTTAAAGAACATCTTAAAAACGAAGATGGCAGAAGACGCTTTCTTCTAAAAAAGGATTTACAAGTTGAAACGCTTCCTTTGCGTTTACAAGCCTACGAACGTATGGCTTTATTTTTAGAGCGCATGGCACCTACTAAACTTCTAGTAAGAGTAACACCATTAACCTCTGACAAAGAGAGTTACGAATCATTACTTATACAAAATATTGAACAAGAATACGAGCACAATTTATCGCAACAAATCTACATTAGCGATAAATGCTGGAACATTATTAACACAGCAAAAAACGCCACGATTCAACTGGTTAGAAAGGCAAATATGTCTGAAAAAGTAGATTCTGCTGAAAAGCTTAGAGAAGTGCTTTTAACTGAAATGATGGACCGCCCCTCGCCTAGCGAAGCCGCTCTTGCTTTTGTAAAAAGTGAGGTTTCTGATATTTGGTAGTTGGTTGTTGGTTGTTGGTTGTTAGTTGTTAGTTGTTGGTTAATCGAAAAATTAAAACATTAAAAGTTAGAAGCTGGGTAAAGTTTCAAATTAAATCGCAGTTTTCAGTCTCAGTTAAACGGTTAAACAAATAAACAAAATAAACAGTTAACAACTTTTAACATGAACCCAATAACAAATAGTCAATAGTCAATAGTCAATAGTCAATAGTCAATAGT
>NZ_WAAT01000001.1:24869-114595 GCF_008806375.1 Pseudotamlana haliotis
TAAAAAACCTATTCCATTCGAAGCTCATTCGACTGTGCCGCTTTACACTTTTCTTTAGCATAATGATAGCCTTTGTCCCACCAATCGGTCATAAGTTTTTTATTGAAAATTAATGAGTTTTCGGTGAGTCTTGATGGTGTGTAGTACAAATTCAGTTTGACGTCACGGTTTTTAGCAGCTAGTTTCCCGATTAGGATATCACTACGCTCTACTTGATCAAGAAGGTGTCCGAATAAATTCAGCATCAGCGAATACGGATTTTTTCCGAGTACCTTGTTGTATTGCATGTTTTCCGACTCTAAAATAATCGCATCAATTTCTGTAGCACCTCTTAAAATCGCTTCACGAATTGGCACCACACAACCAAAAGCGCCATCGGCGTACTCAAAGCCATCCTTTTCTACCAAAGACATAAACGGTATATAGTTACAGGAAATCCATACCCAATCACAAAACTCTTCATAAGTAAAATCTTTAATCGACTTATACTCTACCATATTTTTTGATAAATTGGAAACCGTCACCACAACATCTTCTTTAGTCGCTTTAATTTGATCATAATACGCCTTTGTAAAATGCTTTCTAAAATAACGTCTCAGGGCTTTACTCTCCCCAAAGGTGCGCTTCATTTTAATAAACTGCCATAAGGAATTTATAAAATCGATAGACACAAACTCACGATCTCCTTTTTTGCGTACTACAAAAGGATTTACACTAAAAATATTTCGCTGATTAACATTGGTAAACACCTCATGTATTTCATCAATTTTTCCTGCCGCTAAATGCGGAATTAGCATGCTTCCTGTAGAAGTACCCAAATACAAATCGTAATCGCGTTTTTCTTCCTTAATTAAATATTCGGCCACACCACCTGCGTATGCGCCTTTACTCCCTCCTCCAGAAATGACTAATGCTTTCAAATTGAATCGTTTATTTGTAATTATAAATATTAACTAAACCCCTACTATTCCTCGCTTAAGAGTTGTTTGGCAAACTTTGAAAATCGCCAGTTATGATGCTTTTCAGCTTCCTTTAAGTTTTCCTGACACTCTGCCTGACAGGCACGAATTTGATTTAAATACGCAAAAGCATTTTGGCGGGTTTCAAATCCGTATTTCGGTCGCGTATAGCCAGTTAATTCATTAAAATACAGTGTCGTATTCTCAGGTTCAAAATCTTCAGTAATTAATGCTAAGGTCAACCAAAGTATGCGTATGTTTTTATCATTGAATCCCTCCATACCTTTGGTTTGCGCTAAATACAACTTATTATCATCTGGGAAATTACTCCACAAATTATACAAAGCGGCTTCCACCGTGGTATAAGACTTATCCTGAAGCAAAGTTTCATAATCTACTTTAAATTCCTCTGGAATAGTAGATAAGGACTGTGCGATTGCTTGGCGTTCTTTAATGGATTTCAAGTTAAAAATGGAATCAGGCAAATCGCCTCCTAATTGCCTAATGACTTCGGCATTCATGTACTTATTTTCAGAATCCTCTAAAAACTTCATGCATTTTTCTTTTGAAGCCTCACAATCAAGTTTTAAAAAGCCTTTATAGTTCTTGAAATTCTTCCTCATAAAACCTTCTATGAGGTCATAATGATAGTCTGCAGATTTTAACCAAATATCAACAAAATCTGATAATTTTTTACCGCTTGACGCTTCTACTTCTCTTATAAAGTCTTGAGTTTCTACGTTTTTGTATTGATGTTTATCTAAATATGTTTTTACAGCTTTCTTAAAATCCTTTTCCCCAACTTTATCATACAATAAAGTGAGTACCCAAGCACCTTTTTTGTAAAACGTCGTACTGCTTGATTTCGGGTCTAAAAGTGCTGTGCTTCTTCCGGCTTTATCTTGATCTAATAACTCCTGAGCGTACTCGTAGAGTTTGTATTGGTAATAGTCCTCACCAAACACTTCCCGCTCTACCAAAAGCGCAAAATAGGTCGCAAAACCCTCTTGTAACCAATGGTGAGTCCCTGAAGTTTCAGTAATCAAATCACCAAACCATTGGTGCGCGAGTTCATGGGCATTTACATTGACGTAGTTTTTATCAACAAACGCGGTTTCATCAATTAAATAAGCATCCGAAAAAATAGTAGCCCCAGTATTTTCCATACCAGCATAAAGAAAGTCCTTTACAGGAATTTGCTTGTAGTTCTGCCAAGGGTATGGCACGCCAATTTCTTGTTGCAAGAAATCAAACATTTGCTGCATATACCTGTAAGTAGGTTCAAATTTATTGGCATCTTCAGGGTAATAATACATTTCTAAAGCCACGCCATTATTAGAAATTCTTGTTTTTTTAGCAT
The DNA here is from genome assembly GCF_008806375.1 of Pseudotamlana haliotis. GTDB lineage: Bacteria > Bacteroidota > Bacteroidia > Flavobacteriales > Flavobacteriaceae > Pseudotamlana > Pseudotamlana haliotis. Next base: position 27,189 of record NZ_WAAT01000001.1, read on the forward strand.
ACTCACCAATAGCAAACGCCACTAAATAACTAGACATAGGTTTGCGCATATCAAAATGCCAAGTGGTATTGTCTCCGGAATAGGTTTTATTAATGAGTTTACCGTTACCAATAACCTCATAACTCTTATCAAACGTGATGCTTAAGTCAAATTCTACCTTCTCGTTCATATCATCAAAACTAGGCATCCAATTACTGGTGTATTTCCCCTGCCCCTGCGTCCAGATTTGACGATGTCCTTGAATGTATTCCCAGTCAATAAAATAAAGTGCTTTTTTAGGCTGCACTTTCCAGCTTATTTTTAATTGATGTGACGTATTCGCTTTAAAAGCTTGTTTAATTACAAGATGTTTCCCATTGTAAACACCTAACTCTTTGTTGTCATCTAAAATAGCGGAAATAGTTCTGAAATTTTGAGCATCAATATAAACAGAATCCACATCTCGAAGTACATCAAACTCATAAACTACAGTACCTACAACCTCTTTAGCGAGTAAATCACCAAAAGAGATATCAACTTTTGCTGTTTTAAAGTCCACGTCATTAATTTGCTGAGAGAAACTCAAGCAACTGCTTATGCAAAAAATAATTAGTAGGATTCTATTCATAAATTTGAAGACTCAAAGAAATACCAAAATACATAAAATTTCAAGAATAATATACTCAATAGACCCTTCAGGTTTTAAAAACCTGAAGGGTCTCATTGTGCTAACCTAAATAATCAAGAAATCTCTTCAATTTAAAAAAAAAAAAAAAACACTTTCAACATCATAAAAAATGCGTTGAAAGTGTTTTTTTTATAGAAGACTTGAAAAAAGTTTCTACATTATTTTTAACAAGCCTTAAAAACTATGGAACTCTATTAGGTTAGCTTCGTAATATTGATCGCCAAGTTTAGTTAACAAGTTCTTAATTACGTTGCTATCACCTTTTACCGCTATGGCTGAATACCCAATATCATTAAGCTTCCCTAGTCTTAAATCGGCGATATTGATGTTTTTAGAAGCTAATGCCGATAGTAAAATCAATAAGACTCCAGGTGAATTTCTATGTTTAGTAAGAATCACTTTTTCACTTAAAGCTAAGTTTAAAGCCACGCCGTCCATTTCTAGTAAATAAACACCTTCTCTATAGTAATTAGGAAGCTTAGCATTCTCTTTATAAGTCAGTTTACTAAAGATTCCTGTGTCTGTTCCGTTAATAAAATCGATAGCACTTTTCACGTTTCCATTATCTTCACTTAAAGAAAGAAAAGCTTCAGCTGTACCATCTTTATTTGACCTTAAACGTGCTGTTTCCACATTAATTCCTTCTGAAGCTAAAGTATTAAACAGCGAAGAAATCACTCCTGGCTGATCTAGATGCTCAGAGAAGAGCCCGTTTACCTTTTGCCCAGACATTTTAGGAATTTCATTAGTCACCGTAATGGATTTCCCTGATTTTCTAATACGAATAGCGTTATAATCACCCATCCCTGTAGAATTCTTGTATAAATCTACAAATTCTGAAAAAGACCCTCCAAATGAAAAATCTGGGATAATACGTCTTTCAGTATCATCCAAACGTTGATTTAACAACTCAATTCCTTTATTTAAAACCGTGTATTTTACTTTTAATTCATGATCGTCATAAATGGTACGATTTTCAGGAATTAATTTCGAATAACTCACATAGCTCTCATAACCAGCTTCCTGAATATACTCTAAACTTTCTTTATAGTTTAATCCATAATAACGCACGTGATGTGTATCTGTTCCAACACAAACCGGAATTTGAAGCTGATGCGCACGACGCAAAATACTTTGCACCGGATACACACCTACACCTTTAAACTTTCCAGCCATGTTAACATCTAGTGATAAGTTTCTATCAGCTATTAACTCTAAAAGCGTTCTAAACTTATTAGCCAATGGGTGTGAACTGGTTTCAAAATTCACCAAAGCCTCAGGCATGTCCACATTCAATTTTGGTAAATCAATATGACCAATAATTTGGATCATATCACCAAAACTCTCAATCATTTGAATCATTTCATTGAAATAACCATCCCAATAAGCTTCTAAACTTCCTCTTAATTTTAATAATGCTTCAGCTTCTTCTTTAGAACCATCATACGGCAAGCCTTCAGGAGCAAAATGCACCGAACCGATAACATAATCGGCGTCTTCAGCTTGAAAAATCTTAGAACGACTCCACTGCAAACCTAAATCAGGCCCCATCCATTCTAGCTCAACACCAAATTTAATGTTAATCTTCCCTGCATATTTTTTACGCAAATTAGCAATTCGCTTCGGGTAGTTTAAATAGGATCTGTTACCACGAATAAACTTCACATTAGTATCCTTTTCTGCCGTGTATCTAAAATTAGTTAATCGCGGCGAGTGAATAATAAATGTAATACTCGGGTTATTCGCTTCTATGGCTTTATCAATAATATCTTCTAACTTATCGATACCATGTTTTACGTGATCCTGTTCGGTTCCTGCATGAATACCATGCGTTTCCCATATAAATTCGTTGAGCTTTCTCATTAATTAATATAACTTTAAATCGTCTCTTTTAAGAACAACAAATTTAACCATTGCAAGAGAATTATTAACTAAAACTTAATGCTTTTCACTAAATTTTATTGATACTTCTTAAATTCCATCAATAATTTTTAAAATCTAAGGAGATATTAAGAATTCAATAAGTGTTTTATTTTTATTTGAAATGATTAAATTCGCTCATTATGTCTATCAACCTACAAACTCCCATAGATTACTTAAAAGGCGTAGGCTCAAGTCGAGCCGATTTATTACGCAAGGAGCTTGGCATACACACCTATCAAGACTTAATCAATTTATTTCCAAACCGATACATTGACCGTACGCGTTATTATAAAATCAACGAATTACAACCCAACAATGCCGATGTTCAAATTATTGGAAAAATTACAGGTTTTAAAGAAGTAGGTCAAAAACGCGGCAAACGACTCGTTGCCACCTTTCAAGACGGTACCGGGGTCATGGAATTGGTTTGGTTTCGCGGACAAAAATGGATACGAGAGCGCTTAAAGGCCAACACCTCTTATGTTGTTTTTGGAAAAGCTACCGCTTTTGGCGGAAAATATAACATCGCGCATCCTGATGTAGAATTACTGGAAGACCATGAAAAGAATTTACGTTCGGCTTTACAACCTATTTATCCTTCTACTGAAAAATTAGCAAACCGAGGAATAAGCAATCGTGTTTTAAGCAAAATCATGCAGCAATTATTCATGGATTCTGGCGGGAAATTTACTGAAACCTTACCCGAAAATTTACGTTCAGAATTGAAATTAATCAGCAAATCTTCAGCACTTTTTAACGTGCATTTTCCGAAGAGTCCAGAGCTACTTTCCAGAGCGCAATTCCGATTAAAATTTGAAGAGTTATTTTATATTCAGCTGCAATTAATCATCAAAAATCGCATCCATAAATCGAAGATAAAAGGGCTTCCTTTTGAAAAAGTAGGTGACTACTTTAACACCTTTTTCAAAGAACAATTACCCTTCGATTTAACCGGTGCACAAAAGCGGGTTTTAAAAGAAATTCGTGCCGATTTGGGGAGTAATGCCCAAATGAATCGCCTTTTACAAGGTGATGTAGGTTCTGGAAAGACCATTGTAGCCTTCATGTCAATGCTCATGGCACTTGACAACGGTTTTCAAGCTTGCTTAATGGCGCCAACTGAAATTTTGTCAGTCCAGCACTATAACGGATTACTTGACATGTGTAAAAACCTCAATATCAGTATCTCAATCTTAACTGGTTCAAGTAAAACTTCAGAAAGACGAAAAATTCACGAAGCTCTAGAAAATGGTGAATTACAGATCTTAATTGGCACACATGCCATTCTTGAAGACAAGGTGAAATTTCAAAATTTAGGCCTTGCTATCATCGATGAACAACACCGTTTTGGTGTGGCTCAAAGAAGTAAATTGTGGCGTAAGGGTCCAACAAGCCCTCCTCAATCCTCCCATGGGGATGGGACCATACCACCCCACATTTTAGTGATGACGGCAACGCCAATTCCACGCACCTTAGCCATGTCGGTTTATGGTGATTTAGACATCTCCGTTATCGATGAATTACCCCCTGGAAGGAAGTCTATAAAAACCGTGCATCGCTATGATAAAAACCGCTTGAACGTCTTCCGTTTTATTCGTGACGAAATTTCTAAAGGCCGACAAGTTTATATCGTTTATCCACTTATTCAAGAAAGCGAAAAAATGGATTATAAAGATTTGATGGATGGCTATGAAAGCATCGCTAGAGACTTCCCTATGCCAGAATATCAAATTTCAATTGTACACGGACAAATGAAACCTGCTGATAAAGAATTTGAAATGCAGCGTTTCATTAAAGGTGAAACGCAAATCATGGTGGCAACAACTGTTATAGAAGTAGGCGTCAATGTTCCTAATGCTTCTGTGATGATTATTGAAAGTGCCGAACGCTTTGGTTTATCGCAATTACACCAGTTAAGAGGTCGTGTAGGTCGTGGCGCTGAACAGAGCTACTGTATTCTTATGACCGGTCATAAATTGAGTGCCGATAGCAAAACCCGCTTAGAAACCATGACCAAAACCAATGACGGCTTTGAAATAGCTGAAGTTGACTTGCGATTACGTGGTCCTGGAGATATTATGGGCACCCAACAAAGCGGTGTATTAAACCTAAAAATTGCAGACATAATAAAGGATAATGATATTTTACAGCATGCCCGTTATCATGCGAAAAACATACTAAATACAGACCCTAAGTTAGAACTTCATGACCATCATGTGGTTTTAAATACCTATAAACAGCTTACTAAGTTTAAAAACATCTGGAATTATATCAGCTAATTCCTTAAATACAGTGTTTATAACTACTTTTACAAAAAACAGAAAAACATGCTCGGTTTAAAATTAGCCACTGACCCAAGATGGGTAAATATTGTAGAGTCTAACATTGAAGAAATCCTCACAGATCACGCTTGGTGCGAACAAAAAGCAGCTACCAACGCCATCACTATTATCACGTTAAACTCTGAACACACCGATTTAGTTACCGAACTCTTAGAACTCGCCAAAGAAGAACTAGAGCATTTTCAAATGGTACACGATATTATTAAAAAACGTGGGTACACATTAGGTCGTGAACGTAAAGATAGTTACGTCAACGAACTTTATAAATTCATGAATAAAGGCGGAAACCGCGTACAAAGCATGGTAGACCGCCTTTTGTTTTCAGCAATGATTGAAGCCAGAAGCTGTGAACGTTTTAAATTGCTTTCTAAACGCATAAAAGATCCCGAACTTTCTAAATTTTATCATGAATTGATGATTAGCGAAGCAGGACATTATACTACGTTTTTAAAGTTTGCGCGTCAATACGGACAAGATGTAGATGTTGACAAACGCTGGAAGGAACTTATTGAATTTGAAGCCAAAGTCATTCAAAACTACGGAAAGAGTGAAACCATTCATGGCTAATCCTATCAAACCATATACTCTCAAAACAGTTACTTAAATTAACCAACATGTAAAACTGCAATACGCAGCACCTTTATGAGCCTATCTATAAGTTTAATTATCATCGCTATTATTTTATTTTTCTTCTGGAAATACAAAAAGAATCATGCTTGGAAAAATCCGGAAACACCATTTCCAAAAGCATGGAGAGACATTTTAATTGATAAAATTAATTTTTACAACGCTCTATCTAAAACCGAACAAACAAAGTTTGAATATCAAGTTCAAGAATTTCTTTTAAATTGCAAAGTTACGGGTATACAAACCACAGTTGATTTAACAGATGAATTACTTGTTGCTTCCAGTGCTGTAATTCCTGTTTTTGGTTTTGACCATTGGACCTATTCCAACATTAGTGAAGTGCTTATTTACCCTAATTCATTCAACAAAGACTTTAATATTGAAGGTGATGACCGGTTTGTTTTAGGAATGGTTGGCAATGGCGGCATGAATGGCTCTATGGTACTTTCTAAGCAAGCATTGCATTTAGGGTTTGAAAATGCATCAGATAAGAAAAACACCGCTATTCATGAGTTCGTACATTTAATTGATAAAACAGGAGGCCCTATCGATGGTATTCCATCTGTTTTGATGGAAAAACAATATGTAATTCCCTGGATAGACATCATTAGCAAGGAAATTGATAACATTCACGAAGGTCATTCAGACATAAACCCTTATGGAGGCACCAATAGAGCTGAATTCTTTTCGGTGATTAGCGAATACTTCTTTGAACGCCCCAAATTACTTAAAAAAAAGCATCCTGAATTATATGATCTCTTAGAAAAAGTTTTTAACCAAAAGATGGCAGATAGAGACTTAGAGAAAAAAATTTGAAAAATTAACAATGTTTTCTCCCTACGTAGAACACTATCATTACGGTTAAACTTCTCAAACAGATTGATTAACTTTGCATTCCTTAAATCATAGAGGCTATAATTACGCATGATTCACATTCATCATAAAACATTACAAGATTTAGAGTTTCAAACGGTTTTACAGCAGGTTAGCGAACACTGCATTACGCCACTTGGCCACCAAAAAGCCTTAGAAATTGCACCCTATAAAAATAAAGAGGAGCTCCTTTTTTCGTTACAATTAACCAACGAATACGTGTCGTCTTTTTACAACGACAATCGCATACCTAACCACGGTTTTGATGCGATCACCAAAGAACTACAGCTTTTAAATATTGAAAACACCTTTTTAGAAGTTCATGGTTTAAAGAAAATTGTAGCCATGTCTACAACGGTTAATGACATCGTGATTTTCCTAAAGAAATTTGAAGAATATTACCCGAATCTTTATCAGTTTGCTTCACATATTGAAGTGACCAAGCTACTTATTGAAAAAGTTGATGCCATTGTAGATCGGTTTGGTGATATTAAAGACCATGCTTCCACCCTATTATACGAGCTACGACAGTCTATAAACAAGATTAAAGGTAAAATTAACGCCAGTTTCGCAACAGCCTTAAACACTTACCACAGCTTAGAATATCTGGATGACATTAGAGAATCTGTAGTAGACAATAAACGTGTTTTAGCCGTAAAAGCCATGTACCGCCGTAAAGTTAGAGGCGCTATAATGGGCGGTAGTAAAACAGGAAGTATCGTTTACATAGAGCCGGAAACAACCTTACAACACACTAGAGAGCTTAATAATTTAGAATACGAAGAACATGAAGAAATTGTACGCATTCTAAAAGAAGTTACCGATTTTATTCGTCCGTTTTTACCACTCTTAGAAGATTATCAGAACTTTTTGATTGCTATAGACGTGATTTCCGCGAAAGCGAAATATGCCAAATCCATGAACGCGATTCTTCCTGAACTATCGGAAGAAAAAACCATGTATTTACGTGATGCTTATCACCCAATTTTATATTTAAGTAATCTAGAAAAGAAAGAAAAAACCTTTCCGCAGACTGTTAAATTAAAAGAAGATAGCCGCATTATTGTTATCTCAGGACCCAATGCCGGCGGAAAAAGTATCACATTAAAAACAGTAGGTTTACTACAAGTGATGCTGCAAAGTGGTATGCTTATTCCTGTACATGAACGCAGTAAAGTCTGTTTATTTGATAGAATTTTAAGTGATATTGGAGATAATCAATCTATTGAAAACCACCTAAGTACTTACAGTTACCGTTTAAAACAAATGAATTACTTTTTAAGAAAGTGTAATAAAAATACCCTTTTCTTAATTGATGAATTCGGTACTGGATCAGACCCTGAACTTGGTGGCGCTTTGGCGGAAACCTTTTTAGAAGAGTTTTACCATCGTGAGGCTTTTGGTATTATTACCACCCACTATTCTAATTTGAAGATTTTGGCTAACGAAATGCCGTATATGCTTAATGCTAATATGCTTTTTGATGAGCGCACTTTAGAACCGTTGTTTAAACTAGTTATCGGTCAAGCCGGAAGTAGTTTCACCTTTGAAGTGGCTCAAAAAAATGGTATTCCTTACGGATTAATAAACCGTGCTAAAAAGAAGATTGAGCGTAGTAAAGTCCGTTTTGATGCCACTATAGCCAAACTTCAAAAAGAGCGCTCTAAACTTGAAAAAACAGGGCAATCTTTAAAACAAAATGAAAAGAAAAAACTTGAAGAAGCCGATAAATTAGAGGAAATAAACGCTAAAATTCAGAAGAAATTAGAAAGCTATCAGGAATTATATGATAGCAATCAGCGTTTAATTTATCTAGGCCAAAAGGTCAATGACATCGCTGAAAAATACTTTGACGATAAAAAGAAACGTGAATTAATGGCCGAACTTTTTAAAGTGGTTCAAATAGAAAACTCCAAACGTAAAAAGGTTACAGCAAAACAGAAAAAAGCCATTAAAGCCAAGGAACAAAAGGTAAAACAAGAAGCTGAAAAGAAAGTTGAAGTGATTCGTGAAAAGAAAAAAGTAGCGAAACAGAAAGCCATTGCTGCTCCTAAACCTAAGCCTACTTTAAAGCTTGGCGACCGTGTACGTATGGAGGACGGCCGCGCTATTGGAACCATAGATAAAATTGAAAAGAATAAAGCTGTTGTAAATTACGGTATGTTTACGACTAACGTGAGTATGGACCAATTAGAACTGGTTGAAGCAAAAAAATGATCGATTTACCAAAACATAAACAACTAATACTTTTTGACGGGGTTTGTAACCTATGTGATAGTAGCGTGCAATATGTTATTAAACATGATAAAAAGGATCTATTTATGTTTGCAGCTTTACAAAGCACCATTGGAAAACAACTTATAGACACCTACAATATAGACACCAATAAAACAGATTCTATCTTACTTTATACACCCGAAAACGGTGTAAAACATAAATCTACCGCAGCTTTAAAAATAGCCACGCATTTAGGGTTTCCTCCGAATTTAATGGGCGTATTTTTAATTGTTCCCGCCTTTATTAGAAATTGGGTTTATGATTTTATCGCTAAAAACCGCTATAAGTGGTATGGTAAAAAGGAGGCTTGCATGATTCCCACGCCTGAGTTAAAAAGTAAGTTTTTGGATTAAAACTCACTTCACTAGCGCTTTATTTACTAGAAACCTTCTCCTAAACGCCAGCTTAATACAATGCCATGACTATCGCCCGCTAAGGTATTTTTCATCATTTTGTTATAGCTATACAACACTTTTAAATGATCAAATAAATAAAGCCCCACAAATGCATTTATCGATGCATCTGTTCGGTACCCTAATCCTAATTCAAATTTATTTTTATAGTTTACTTTGGTGTTTAAATCCGCTTGAAACGGAGATCCAGAAACGTATTTAAGAAGCATGCTTGGGGTAATTAATACTTCCTTAAAACGATTGGTAAAAAAACGGTAACCCCCATAAATGTAATAAGCGCCTTTAACATCTATATTATCTTCAGATGATAGAGAATCACCTAAAAGGTTAGATGCCGATAAACCAATATAAACATGTTCTCTATTGTAAAGCACGCCTGCCCCCAAAGTTGGAATGGTTGTACTGATGTTATTTACAAAATTTGGATCATTATGAATACCTAAATCTAAAAGGTTTTCATCGAAAAACATCACTCCTGCCGATATCCCAAAAGATAACACATGCGGATTGTATGACCACCAAGTATTTCGATCGGAATCGAAAAGCAACTTATAAGAATAAGTTCCAAAAAGCTGAGTAGCCGTAGTCACCCCAATTTGATCACTATAAGCACCCCCAGCGATCCCCACATGCTCTGAGCCCGTAGGCATATTAACCAATAAACTCATTGTTTTTGGACTGCCTTCTACTTTATTTAATTGTCCGCTACTGGTAAAAGTAATGTCTGCATTTGGGTAAAACCCTGCGTAGGCTGGATTAATAAGAACTCCATTACTACTGTAATTTGAAAACACGGGAGTTTGCTGTGCAAATAAAGATTGTAAAAAACTAATTGACAACACAATGGCTACCGTTATGATATACTTATTATTCATTTATTATCTTTTTAAAACAAGGAATCCTGTTTCTTTTTTTAAATGGTGAGTACCTTCTATTTTAATTTGAAAGAAATAGGTGCCTTCAGGTAATTGATCGGCGCCCCAATTTCTTTTTCGGTTTGCAAGCCCTCTAAACACATTAGAAGTGTTATTGTAACCTTGAGTCTCAAAAACCAAATCTCCCCACCTGTTGTAAATCAAAACTGTATTTTTAGGGTATTTTTGAATACCATCGATTTCCCAGAATTCATTAATACCATCGCCATCAGGGGAAAAACCATATTTGGTATCGTCTTCTTCTTTTTTGGTAACATAAACGGTTACAAAATCTTCGGAAGTACAACCCGCTTCAGATTTAAAACTAAGCGTATAAGTCGTAGTTTCCGTTGGACTAGCTATATGGGGTTTCAATATTTGAAGCGCTAAACTTTCCGCTGGTGACCAGGTTAAGGTTCCTGAGATTGACGTTGAAGCTTTTAATTCAACTTGCTCCCCTTCATCAATATTTTGATCTTCTCCAGCATCAACGCTACAATCAACCACCACCTCATCTTCAACAATAACATCAAAACTACATGTCACAGAATTTCCTGCGGCACCTCGAACTTCATAAGTAATCGTTGTTACCCCTATTGGAAAAGCCGAACCAGAAGCAAAACCTGCTATTTGTGTTACGGCATCAACTGCACAATTATCGGTTCCTACAGGCGTATTGAAGTTTACAATAGCGGTATCCAACCCAAAACCTACCGTTTGAGTGATGTTAGATTGGCAAGTGATTTCTGGAGCAATAGTATTGTTTACAGTAATGATTTGCTCTACATTTATATAGTTTCCTGAGGTATCGGTAACGCTGTATGTTCTAATAATAGTTCCTGGCGTAGTTTCAACATCACTTACAAAAGCTACTGTTGGTGTTGCCGTACAGTTATCGGCAGCATCTGCAAATACCGAAATATCTACTAAAGGCACATCGCCTGCACAAGACACATTAATAGCAGCTGGATGACTTGCCGTAGGATTTTCAGTTTCATTTATCGTGATGGTTTGCTCTACTTTAATACTAAAAAACATGTTCTGGGGATTTACATTAATTTTATTGAGCATTATTGCCGTTCCATCTTTATTGCTATCAACAAAACCTAATGCGAATGAGCTTCTCGAAAAAATTGAACCCCTTCAAGGTTGGATAGGGATCGTATTTTGTTTTTTGGGTATTTGGGGTATTACATCGTCTATAGTAAATATAGATCTACTTAAAACATTTCCTCTTTGGTGGATTACTCTGTTTTCAGGCAATGTTATTGAAACTGTTTTAGGCTTTATGTTAGCCTTGGACTGATTAATAATCTGTTCATTTCAAAAACCAGGTCTGGAGCTGAAAAAGGGGCATCTTTAAGGCTAAAATTAGCACCGAAACTAGGTAAACTTGGTCTTTTGGGGTTATTAACGGGCGCATGGATGACAGCCATTTCATTCCTATTCCTTTAAATATTGAAAAACGATTTTGAAGCCACTTTTTTAAAGACTTGTTAATCATTTTTAACATTAAACGACATTCCTAATAAATAGACCTTCAAAAATTTATAAAACCAATTATAAATCGCTGTTGATCTTATTTTAATTATTAGTTTTGTTTTTATGCCCAAATTGTTTGTTCAAATTAGTACGCTTCTTTTTATTCTTTACACTTTTACTGTACAAGCACAAGACTTAAAAGAAGAACATGTTGATAAAAATCAGCTAGATAATAAAACTTATGAAAATGAAATAACTCAGGCATTTTCATTACTTAATGGCAACAAGCCGAATGAGGCCTATAGAATAGCGCATAAGTTGCTTAAAAAAGAGCTTGATACTTTATCAAGAACAAACACTAATCTATTATTAGGGGCTTATTTTAATTCAAAGCATTTAATTGATTCTTCATTATACTACTCTAATCAGGCGCTAAAACACAGTATATTAATTCAAAATGATTCAATAAAAAATAGAGTTCATAGTATTGTTTACAACTTATTGGCTATAAATAATAAAAGAAAGGGGCTTTTAACTGAAAGTAAAAAATGGCACTATAGAGGTTTTGCTATCTCTCAAAAATATAAAGAAGACAATCTTTATTACATGCATTTACATGGATTAGCTAATATTAACAAGGAATTAGGTGATTACCAAAATGCTATAAAAACGTTCAAAAAATGCCTAAACTATGAAGATGATGCCGAAATAATATATGGTAGCTATATCAATCTGGGAGATATCTATGCATCTCTAAAAGATTATAACACCTCAAATGAATTTTATCAAAAAGCTTTAAAACTTAGCGAACGGCATAGAAATTTTTATGCGCTGGCAGTCATAAAAACAAGCCTAGCAGCAAACTACTATTCGCAAAATAAAATTGATGAAGCTATTAAGCTATATAATGAGGCCATCCTCTTATCTAAAGACAAAGAATATATGCAACTCGCGCTGAGCGCTCGCTTGGATATTGGAAGGATTTTCTATGATATCAAGCAATAAAAAGATGCTCAATTGGTTTTTTCATTTGGACTACATACTGCTATTGAACTAGGATATTTAAATGAGCAAAAAGAAATATATGATAATTTAAAAAACATCTTTATTGCCAAAAACGATTATAAACAAGCCTATCAATATATATCAAAATCTAATAAAATTAAAGATTCGATAAGTCAGCTACAAAAAGATAAAGAGGTTAATGAGATTGAAGTAAAATATAAAACCCTTCAAAAAGAAAACGAAATTATTTTACTTAAAAAAGATCAAGAAATTCAAGAAGCAAAGCTTGTACAAGAAAAAAGCAACAAAAACATAATTTTATACTCTTTCCTAATCCTCCTTGTACCAATTATAGGCTTACAATACATCTATTACCAAAAACTACAAGCGCAAAGTGAATTAAACAAAAAACAGGAAGAAATAAATAAAAAGGAAATTGCAGCGCTTCTTACAGATCAAGAATTAAAAATAATAAAAGCCGCAGTTAAAGGTAAAGACAAAGAAAGAAAACGCATCGCCCAGGAACTACACGATAGTATTGGTGGTAACTTGGCAGCCATAAAACTTAAACTTAACAACTCTGTAAACGATTATCAAGCTAATTCTATAAATACTATTAATCTTCAACTTGATGAAACCTATGAGCAGGTTCGGCACTTATCTCATGATTTAATTTCTAAAAAAATTAGCAAAAATAATTTTTGCAATATCGTAAAGGAATACATTCAGAGTATTTGGGGGGACAATAGTGAATTTAACGCCTATCCTAAGGAAAAAATTAATCTTTTAAACGAAGATTTACAAAATGAAATATTTAAAATCTTTCAAGAATTAACCACGAACACCATTAAGCACGCCAAGGCCACATCTATTGAGTTACAAATTAATCTCATAGAAAATGAACTGAATATTTTGTTTGAAGATAATGGTATTGGTTTCAATCCAGAACACCAAAAAGAAGGCATTGGATATGAAAACATAAAAAATAGACTAAATAAATTTCGGGGCTCATTAAATATTGATTCTAGAATTAATAGAGGCACGATAATAAACATAGAAATCCCCACTCTAACCGCAGTACATAATGAAGTATAATTTAATTATTGTTGATGATCATAAAATGTTCTTAGATGGCATACTAAGCATTCTTAATACAAAAGAGGCTTACAACATTTTACTAACAACGACAAGTGGCACTCAGGTTATAAAGTTTTTGGATAATAATCCAGATGAAAAAATAGATCTGATTATCACTGATATTTCTATGCCTGAATTAGACGGAATTGCGCTTAACAAAAAAGTAAAAGAAAAAAGTAAAAGCGTAAAAACACTTGTGGTAAGCATGCATAACGATGCCGATATGATTGACGAACTTATTGAAAATGATGTCGATGGTTATGTACCTAAAAATGCAGAAAAGAATGAATTGTTACGCGCTATAGAAACCATTTTAAAGGGTGAAAAATACTTTTCAAAGGAAATAAAAGACATTTTTTTAGAAAACAAATTCTACAAAAAGAAAGAGGAAGACATTAAACTCACCCAACATGAAATTGACGTCATCTCTTTAATAGCACAGGAATTTACAACCCAAGAGATTGCAGACCAACTCTTTTTAAGTAAACATACTATTGAAAGCTATAGAAAAAACCTGATTGCAAAACTCCAAGTGAGAAACCTAGCAGGACTTACGAAATATGCTTTAAAAATGGAATATATTACAGAATAATAAAGGTGAAATACCAATGTTGTCCTAAATATTTAATATATTCATTTTTTTCATTGATAAAAAAACGAACCAAAAAAATCTAGGCTTACGAACCTTTATCTAAATTTATCGTTCAGCCTCTAAATTTCAAGAACTCGCAACAGTAATTTAGGTAAATTGATACATTCGTTTAGCTCAAACAGCTTGAAATTTTACGAGGCTTTCACTTCAAATTTTACGATAAATTTTCGATAGGCCAAATAAAATGTAAACTAAAATTAAACCCCTATTTCCTTATGTCATATGGTAAAATCAATGACGGTGGAGGTTTTTATAAATAGTTTAAAAACGTTTAGGACGCTATTGGTGAAATACCCTTATTAGAATTTGAGTTTACGATTTTAACGCTAAAAACCAGTATAAGTGGTATGGTAAAAAGTAGGCTTGCATGATTCCCACGCCTGAGTTAAAAAGTAAGTTTTTGGATAATAGTTATTAATATGTCAAAACGAAGACTTACAAAACATCTAAAATAGAAATTCCAATATTTAGACTTCCTGCTTCATTATCATACACAAAGTATCCATGTGTTTGAAGAACTATAAAAACGTTTAAAGTATCATTACCTACAAATAATTTGTAACGCTGAAAAGTACCTGATAAACGTCCGCGGCCCAAAGCAAAAGATTTACCTAGCCCAGCATCAATCCCCATATTAAAAGTACCCTTATTAATAGGCATTAGTCTCAAATTGGCAAAAACGGGAACAGTAACTAGCTTCCGAGATAAAATTGTAGAAACACCAGTATTGGCAGTTAGTCCAATCCATTCTTTATAATGTAAACCATAACCTAAAATAGCCTCTACTCCATCAGGAATAAACCAGCTATCACTGTTTTCATAGCTCTCATTTTCCAAATAATCATCTCTATAGATATTTACTTGGAGCGGTAAAGAAAGATCTACCTGACTATAGGTGTATTTCTGATTAGTATGTATTTGAAAATCCTCCGAAGTAATATCTTGACCAAAAATAAAATTTGAAGAAAGCAAAAGAAATAATAAAATAAGACTTTTATAAAAAATTTTATTCATTGATAAAAAACAGCTTATTATACATTAACCAAACTCCCCCACTCGGTCCAAGAACCATCGTACACCTTAATATTATGGTATCCCGCAATGGTAGCTCCTAAAGCCAATACACAAGCAGTAATACCTGATCCACAAGAAAAAATAATAGGATCTTCTGGTTTAGCAAGACCTTCAAATGCTTTTTTAAGTGCTTCTTTCCCCTTTAGTTTTCCGTCTACTAATAAATCTGTAAAAGGTAAATTTACCGAATTAGGAATAGTTCCCATGCGTAAACCTTCTCGGGGCTCGGGCACTTCACAATTGAATCTCCCAGAAGAACGTGCATCAATAATGTTATGCGACTTTGTTTCTGAAGCATTTTTAACATCTGGAAAAAACTGCATAAAGTTAGGCTGAAGTCTTGCCACAAAATCACCTTGTGCTCCTTGGTAAGCCTGATGCTTTTCAGTAGCATAACTAGACTTTTTCCACTCAGGAAAACCTCCGTTTAAAACGGCTATATTTTCATAACCAAAAGCGTTAAACAACCACCAAACACGAGCGCTTGAATAAATACCTTTATCATCATAAACCACAATAGCTGAGTCATTATTAATACCCAATTGGCGGGCTTCTTCTTGAAATTGAGCTTCAGAAGGAAACGCACTCGGAAAAGGATCGGCTACATTGCTAAACTTTTGCTTGATATCGAAAAAACGTGCCTTAGGAATTTGTTCTGAATCGGCGTCGAATACTTTCGCAATAGTACCATCTAAAATCACTAGATTTGAAGCCTCTAAATGCTCATGTAACCATGACACTGAAACTACCGGTTCTTCTATATTTATTTTAGCAGACATACACTTAATACTTTTAATTTTTCACTGCTAACTATTTCACAGCCTCATAATTATCATCCCATTCCTCAGGTTTCGGGTCATGTAATTTCCCTAAAGACTTCGCTACTATCATAGAGACAGTGGCATCACCAGTGACATTTACAACGGTTCTTAGCATATCTAGAGGTCTATCTACAGCGAAAATTAAAGCTATACCTATTGGCAATAATTCCGCAGGAAACCCAATGGATTCCAATACAATTACAAGCATCACCAAACCAGCACTTGGCACAGCAGCACTTCCTATAGACGCTAATAAAGCTGTAGCTATAATGACCAATTGATTTGAAAAGGTTAAGCCTTCTGGCCAGATTACTTGCATGATAAAAACGGCAGCTATCCCTTGATACAGACTTGTTCCGTCCATATTTACTGTTGCTCCAACAGGCAATACAAAACCCGAAACTTCTTTATCTACACCCAAATGTTCTTCAACACGTTCCATAGTTACAGGTAAAGTTGCCGCACTACTACTGGTTGAAAAGGCCAATAATTGCGCCGGACTTATTTGTTTTAAAAACCACATTGGAGATTTTTTCACATAAACACCTATTAGTAATAAGTAAAAACAAATCATTAATAACAATCCGCCTATCACACAAAACGCGTAAAACAACAGTTTAATGAGTATTTCAACATCGTCAAAAGCAATGATAACGTTTGCTAGAAGTGCAAAAACAGCATAAGGCGCAAAAAGCATGATTAAATCTACCATTTTCATCACAACATCGTTCAATGAATCAAAGAAATCTACCAATGGTTTGGCTTTCTTTTCACCAATTAGCAACAAACAGATCCCAACAAATAGTGCAAAAAATATGATTTGAAGCATAGAAGCCTCGGCGAACGACTTAAAAATATTACTTGGAAAAATATCCACTAAAGCCTGTAAAGGTCCTGCATCTTTTTGCGCATTAGCTTTCATGAGCTTATCGGTTACACCTGCATCATTTTCGTATTTCAATTTGATTTTTTCAATGGTATCTTGAGGCATACCATCCCCTGGTTTTACGACATTAACAATGCTTAAACCAATAATAATAGCAACTACAGTAGTTCCTATATAAATCCCAATGGTTCTTAATCCCATGGATTTTATTTTTGAAATGTCTTTTAAATCTGAAATTCCTTTAATCAAAGAAGCCAAAATTAAAGGTACCGCAATAAGTTTAAGAAGGTTAATAAATATCGTCCCAAAAGGCGCAATCCAATCGGAGACAAATCCTTTTCCGCCATCAATTGAATTCATAATGAAGCCAAAAATGACTCCTAAAACCATTCCGATAATTATCTTCCAGTGCAGTGCTAATTTTTTCATGTAATATTTTGGTGGGTTTTCAAGCCCGAAGATAAGTATTTTTAAAAATTTTTGAATTCCAAACCTAATAAATTTGCGAATTTGACTGCTGTTGATTTTAAATTGAAAGAAGAACGAAATATTCTATCTTTAGGTGTAGGTACGATAATCTGGAAAATGTAATAGAAGTAGAAATAAAAGGTTTTCACTTTTAAAGAAAATTTTAAGTCGATGTAACAACCTTCTTATACAGCCGTATTCTAACATTCATATGTTCTCGACTCCGCTCGAACACCGTTGCTGAAGTTCTTTGCTTATGGTGTTCGAGCGTAGTCGAGAACCTGTATTCTATATAATAAATCTGAACATTTATTTCAAAACCGTTTGGTTACGTCAAAGAAATCGAGCACCGGTGAAATTGATGTTCCCTACGGTCTTCTTCGCAGTTGAGAAGCAGTAATTACTCGGACTTCAAGATGATTATGATATTGAAGAAGAACAGCTTAAAAAGCACGTAGAATTTAATGATATCAAACAGCACGATAGCAAAAACGTGGCTTAAGGCTCAAAATTCACAAACATGCCTAGCCCCGATTGAAATGGCATCCTTTTTTGTGTCTATTCCGAAACTACAATGAAGTACTGATTTTAGATATTAGCAGACACATAAGACCTGGTACTAAACAAAATCAGCACAAAAAAGATATAGTGTAAAGCGGGAAATAGCTTCTAATGATACATTTTATTAACCAAAAAGAAATCTGCTATCACTAAGGCTGCCATAGCTTCAACGATAGGCACGGCGCGTGGTACTACACAAGGGTCATGACGTCCTTTACCTTGCATTTCAACAGTGTTTCCTTCTTTGTCTATAGTTTCGTATTTCTGAATAAGTGTGGCAACCGGTTTGAAGGCTACACTGAAATAAATATCCATACCGTTACTTATACCTCCTTGAATGCCACCTGAAAAGTTCGTTTTTGTAGAACCATCGTTATTGAATTTATCGTTATGATCGCTTCCATACATGGTGCTTCCTTCAAAACCACTGCCGTACTCAAAACCTTTTACGGCGTTGATTGAAAGCATGGCTTTACCTAGTTCGGCATGTAATTTATCGAAAACAGGCTCTCCAAGACCAGCAGGTACATTTTTTATCACGCAGCTTACAATACCACCAACGGTATCTCCTTTTCCGCGCACTTCTTTAATATAACCTTCCATTTTGGTAGCCATATCTTGATCTGGACAACGTACAATATTAGATTCTACTTTTGTAAGGTCTAACTCGTTGTAAGGCTTGTCTAATTTCATAGCACCAACACCAGAAACATAGGCCGTAAACTCAATGCCCTTAAGCATTTGCTTGGCAATGGCTCCAGCAACCACACGACATGCGGTTTCACGTGCAGAACTGCGTCCGCCACCACGGTAATCACGTACCCCGTATTTTTTATCGTAGGTATAATCGGCGTGACTTGGACGGTAACTGTCCTTAATATGTGAATAATCGTGAGATTTTTGGTTGGTATTTTCAATAACGAAGCCAATTGAGGTTCCTGTAGTTACCCCTTCAAAAATCCCTGAATGGAATTTTACGGTATCCGGCTCTTTTCGTTGCGTTACAATGGCCGATTGCCCTGGTTTACGCCTATCTAATTCATTTTGTATTGCTTCTAAATCTAATTCGATTCCAGCAGGACAGCCGTCAATAACACCTCCTAAAGCAGGTCCGTGAGATTCACCGTAAGTTGTTAAATTAAATAGTTTTCCGAAGGAATTACCAGCCATAATAAATATTTTTTGCTAAAGTAAATCTATTCTTAGAAATACGAAAACTAAAAAACACCATACTAGGTAATTATTAGCATTTCGGCTTAACAATAGCTTAACAATATTCTCATAATTAGATAATTATGAGATAATATTCAAATCATACTAAAGTTGGTAATTTATGTAATCAAAAACTAAAGCCATTGATTATTAAACGAAAAATAGAAATTGCAGTGATTTCCGATGTTCATTTAGGCACTTATGGTTGCCATGCTAAGCACTTACTCACCTATTTAAATAGTATCGCGCCCAAAAAACTCATTCTTAATGGCGATATTATTGATATTTGGCAATTTAGCAAACGTTATTTCCCAAAAGCCCACTTAAAAGTCATAAAAAAAATCATGTCTATGGCCGCCAACGGCGTTGAAGTCGTGTATATCACGGGAAACCATGATGAAATGCTCAGGAAATTTAGCAATACCACGATTGGAAACGTTTCGATAGTCGATAAATTGGTTTTAGAGCTTGATGGTAAAAAAGCATGGTTTTTTCATGGCGATGTGTTTGATATTTCCATTCAAAATGCCAAGTGGCTCGCTAAACTTGGTGGCTATGGTTATGATTTACTTACCCTACTTAACCGCATGGTTAATTGGTATTTAGAAAAACGTGGCAAAGAGCGTTATTCTTTATCTAAAAGGGTTAAAAATGGTGTAAAAGGTGCTTTAAAATACATAAATGATTACGAAAAGGTGATTTCTGAAATTGCCATAGAAAACGGCTATGACTATGTGATTTGCGGACATGTCCATCAACCAAAAATGTCTTACATAGAAAACAAACAAGGTAAAACCACCTATTTGAATTCTGGTGACTGGGTAGAGAATTTTACGGCTTTAGAGTATCAATTTAAGCGTTGGAAAATTTACAATTTCAACAAAGACAAATTAGCTCCCTTTATTGTACATGATGATTTTGCCGAAATGGAAATGAAAGATTTAATCGCCGCCATAACTATTGTTGGTCAGGATGAAAAGCTGAAATTCTAGCTTTAAATTAATGCTTCTTTTAATATGGTTATTGGATGCTTAGCCTCACGTTGGGCGCCATCCTTAATTTGATGCCTGCAACTGGTACCATTTGCTGCGATAATAATACCTGCTGAAGCTTTTCGAACAGCTGGCAACAAAGTTTGCTCACCTACTTGCATGCTCAACTCATAATGTTCTTTCTCAAAGCCAAAACTACCCGCCATACCACAACAACCACTTGGAATAATGGTCGCTTTATAATTAAGCGGCAGGTTTAACAAAGTGAAGGTTGACATTTGATTACTTAATGCCTTTTGATAACAATGACTGTGAATTTTGATAACTTGAGTATTTGTTTGGAATTGTTTTACTGAAATATTGCCTTTTTCAAGTTCTGAATGTAGAAAATCTTCAATGATATAGGTGTTTTTGGCAATACTTTTCGCAGATTCCACATCATCGGCGAGCATTAAATATTCATCTTTAAAAGTATAAATTGCTGAAGGCTCAATGCCTAACAGAGGGGTTTCTTCTGAAATATAATCCTTAAAAGCATTCACATTATTATTTGCACATACTTTTGCTTGATCTAAAAATCCTTTTGAAATAAAAGCGCGACCAGATTCATCATGTTTTATGAATTCAACTTTGTAATTTAAAGTCTCCAACAATTCAATAGCATCAATTCCAATGGAAGATTCTAAAAAATTGGTAAACTCATCAACAAATAAATAGACTGTTTTAATATATTTTTTTGATGATGTTTCTACTTTTAAACTATCAATATGCTGATTTAAACTTTTAGCTGATAATAAAGGCATGCTTCGACCATTGGCGATACCTAAGGTCTTTTTTATTACTCCGGAAGTTATTTTATTTTCAAAAAAGAAATTGGTTAGCCCTGGAAACTTGGAAGCGAGTTGGTTTACTTTATTATTGTAAGCAAATAGTTTGGTACGTAAATCTGTGCCGTTTTCCTTTTGATATTGATATAAAAATTCGGCTTTCATTACTGAAATATCTACCGTACTCGGACACTCATTTAAACAGCCTTTACAACTCAAACATAAATCGAGGACCTCTTTTAACTCTTCATGATTAAAAGGGTTTTTACCGGTTTCGGTGTTCGTTAAAAATTCACGTAAAGCATTGGCACGTGCACGGGTGCTGTCTTTTTCATTCCTTGTGGCTCGGTAACTCGGACACATAGTACCGCCCATTTCTGGAGATTTTCTACAATCGCCACTACCATTACATTTTTCCGCTTGACGTAAAATACCCTCTGAATGTGAAAAATCTAAAAGCGTTTCAATCTCTGGTTCTTTTCGGTCAGCTTCATAGCGCAAAGCTTCATCCATAGGAAAGGCATTTACAATTTTACCTTGATTGAAAATATTCTCAGGATCAAAAACCGTTTTTATACGTTTTACAATCTCATAATTTTCTTCACCTATTATTAAAGGTATAAACTCGGCGCGCACAATGCCATCACCATGTTCTCCAGACATCGAGCCGCCATATTTTTTTACTAAATGCGCCACATCAGTAGTTATTTTTCGAAATAACTTGACATCTTCACTCACTTTTAGGTTTAAAACTGGTCGTAAATGCAGCTCCCCTGCTCCCGCATGGGCATAATAAATGGCTTTTTGGTTATAACCATCCATAATGGCTGTGAAATCATTAATATAATTGGCAAAATCAGGTAAAGTCACCGCAGTATCTTCAATACAGGCGGCAGATTTAGTATCTCCGATAATATTTCCTAATAAGCCTAAGCCTGCTTTTCTTAATTCGATGGCTTTATCGATGTCTTCGTCAAAAAGAATGACATTAGCATAACTTAAACCTTCCTTAGTCAAATCATCCATTAATCGATTGGCCGCTTCTAAAACTGCTTCTCGATTTTCAGCTTTAAGCTCACACATTAATATGGCTTCAGGGTCATCGACTATAAATTGTCTGTTTTCCTGCTGCTTCAAATTGTTTTTAGTACAATCTAATATGGTTTTATCCATCATTTCGCACATGTACAAATGGTGTTGCATACATGTGGTTACGGCTGTTAAGGAATCTTCAATGGATTTAAAATGTGCTGCCACCATAATGCGTTCACTTGGTGGTAAAACATCTAATTTTAAAGTGATTTCGGTTGTAAACGCTAGGGTGCCTTCACTTCCTGACAACAACTTACAAAAATTAAATGGCTTCTGAGCCCCTTCAAAAACTTCAGAATCGATTAACAGGTCTATGGCATAGCCTGTGTTTCTTCGGTGTATTTCTGGTTTAGGGAAGTTATCGTGAATCTGCTCTTGAACCGCTTTATCTGATAATTCATTACAAATAGACTTATAAATTGTACCTTCTAAAGTATTTAGTGCTTGTTTTTCTTTAAATTGAGTGGGAGTCAACGCTCCAAAAACAGCATCTGCTCCATCACTTAAAATAGTTTTTAACTCTAAAACTTTATCACGAGTTACACCGTATTGAATCGAGGTTGTTCCTGAGGAATTATTTCCTACCATACCACCAATCATACAGCGATTTGATGTTGAAGTATCAGGAGAAAAAAACAATCCATAAGGTTTTAAAAACAAGTTTAACTCGTCTCTAACCACACCTGGTTCCACGGTTACCGTTCGATCTCCTTCATTAACACTAATAATTTTTGTAAAGTGTTTGGACACATCAACTACAATCCCGTCACCAACACATTGTCCGGCCAAGGATGTTCCTGCCGTTCTAGGAATTAAGGTACACTTTGTTTCCTTCGCAAAAGCAATGAGTTTTTTAATGTCATTGGTGTTTTTTGGATACGCGACCGCCATTGGCAACTTCCTATACACCGAAGCATCAGTAGCATAAATGGCTTTCATTAAATCATCATAAAAGAGTTCTCCAGATAATTCCGATTTTAAGGTACTCAATGTCATATTCATATATAATAATAGTAGGCTGAAAATGTATTCTTCTCATTTATTGTGGCAATAAAATTCCTTTAGCGATTGCGGAATATACTAAATTTAAGTATATTTAAACTATTAATTAAACTTAAGAACTTATGAAAAAATTTACATTATTATTAGTTTTCACCCTTATACTAAGCGCCTCAACTGTATTTGGACAAGCACGAAAAGAGTTAAACTTTGGCTTAATTGGGGTGAATTATGAAATACCTATTCATAAAGACATCACCATTGCACCTGCTGTAGCCACTGATTTAGATTTAGATTGGATTAATCTAGGTGTAAAAGCAAATTACTATTTCGATAATCTATTTGGTATCACTGATGATGCGTGGGACGTTTATGGTGGTGCTAATGCTGGTTATGCAATCTATAATGGTCATAACGATGATTATGATAACGATCATCACGACAGCAGCTTTGATGTTGGCTTACAAGTTGGAGGCCGTTGGTTCTGGAATGAAAAATGGGGTGTGTACGCCGAAATAAGTGGCGGTAGTACCATTGGTGCTATACCTTCTATTGGAGTGACCATGAAATTATAATACAACACACAAAATAATAGTAAACTGCCTAAAATATGATTTTAGGCAGTTTTTTTTTGCCACTTGTTTTACTAACGCCTAAAATCAAGTAAACTATCAGATTGTTTTGCTTAAACTTTCCTTCGTACGATGTCCTATGATATTTGGTATATAGCCTGACATTCAAATTTTCCATATATTTAACTAAAATATTAATCAGTCATTAAACATAAAATCATGAATGCAAACAAATTTTTAATCCTAGCATTAGCTGTTATTACTTTTTCCAGCTGTAAAGAAGGCAAAACTAGCGGTACTGCACCAGAAGCAACTAGCGAAGTGGCTCCAACAGAAGCTACAGAAATAAACACCATTGATGTTTCTGGAAATTACGTTACAGATGACTATAGCCAACGTAGTGAGGGTTATGATTGGGTTGGCGTTATCGTTAACCAGCTTAATGATAATTCGATTAGTGTTAAAGTAAGATCTAGAGCTGACAAGAAAAAACCTACTTGTACTTTCGATACCAAAGCAGACAAACGTGATGATGCCACTTATGCCGCTAATGTTAGTGGTAAAATGGTACTTTTCACTTTTAAAGAAGGTCATTTAAACATCGCTACAGAAAACCCAGCTGATGAAGCTGCTTTATTTTTCTATTGTTCTGGTGGTGCAACCTTTGCGGGAGATTATTCAAAATTAAATGAAGCACTTGATGCTTCTCAAATCGATAAAACCTTATATTCAAAAGTATTAATGATACAAGATGTCGGTTTTAACATCTCTGCAGTAGATAAAAACGGTCAAACCGAATTAACAGTTAATGCTTTCGGTTTAAAAGAAAACCATGGTAACCCACAAGTTGTGACTTTTAAAGGTAATGTTGTAGATGCTCAGGTTGAAGATTTAGATACTGACGGTTCTCCAGAAGTTATTGTTTTTACAGAGTCTAATGGCCATGGTAATGTGCTTGCTTTTTCAACACTTAAAAAGAATTCGATCATTCCAATATATTTTCCAGCTGTAAGCGAAAATGCTAAAATTAATGAAGGTTATAAAGGACAAGATGAATTTACTTTAGTAGAAACTACTTTAGGACAACGCTTCCCAGTTTCAAACGGAACACGTCAAGTAAGCTACAAATTAGTAAACGGTGAGGCAGGTAAAAACTTTGAAGTGACTAACGTTACTGATTACTAATAAAAACCTCCTAATACCTATTCATAAAGAAGCGTCAATCAACTGACTCTTTTTTTATGCTTTAATTATTTATAAAATAACTACCTTTAGTACTCATAAAAACTTAATTACCATGAAACTAGGTGCTTTCTCTGTAAGTTTAAACGTAAAAGACCTCAAAACATCTCAGGCCTTTTATAAAAATCTTGGATTTTCTGTATTTGCTGGTGGTTTAGAAATGAATTACCTCATAATGAAGAACGGCAATGCCTTAATAGGCTTGTTCCAAGGTATGTTTGAGAACAATATCTTAACCTTTAACCCTGGTTGGGATGAAAACGCAAATACTATAGAAGATTTTGATGATGTAAGAACCATTCAGGAGCATTTAAAGAAGCATGACATCGCTTTAAACAGTGAAGCTGACGCTACCATAACTGGACCTGCGAGCATTGTTCTAACAGATCCTGATGGTAATACTATTTTAATTGATCAGCATGTTTAAGTCGAACTAGTAGTTGAGATACACCGCACATAAAACTCTGGATACAAAACCTGAGTTCAGTCTCAACTTGTTTTCTTTTAAATACTTCAATCTAAAAAGACTATAAAAAGTATTTTGTTCAGCAGGTAGCTAAAATGATTTGATTAAATTTACCCGAAATCAAATCTGCTCCAAATGAAAAATTTTATTGCACTTTCTTTAACAACAATATGCCTTTTAGCAAGCTGTAAAGATTCAGAAAAAACACCCCATACCCAAGAGCAAATCACTTATGAAGAGAGCAGTGAAACACCTAAAAATGAAGCATCTACTTCTAATGACGCGCATAAAATTGTTGTCACAGAAAAAATAGCAACTGGTGGATATATTTACCTTAAAGTTGTTGAAGATGAAAAAGAATACTGGATGTCTATACCTGATAGAGACATAGAAATAGGTGCTACTTACTATTACAACGGCGGCATGGTCATGAAGAACTTCGAAAGCAAAACTTTAAACCGCACTTTTGAAAATGTCATCTTTGCTGAAGGAATTCATAAGGATAAAAATGGCGTTAAAGGAAATCAAAAAAAGAAGGCTCAAACAGGGGCTCCAAGTGTAGATTCCGTTGAAAAAGCTGCTAACGGCATCCGAATAGCAGAACTTTTCGAAACCCCTCAAGCTTACGCAAACAAGGAAGTAATCATTAAAGGTGAGGTTGTCAAAGTAAACAACGGCATCATGCAAGTTAATTTTGTGCATTTACAAGACGGCTCAATAGGAAACGGTCAATATGATATAACAATTACCACTAATGATGAATTCAAAATAGGTGAAGTTGCCACAATTAAAGGAACTGTTATTTTGAATAAAGACTTTGGAGCCGGTTATCTTTATGATGTACTCGTAGAAAAAGCTGTTAAGTTGTAAGTCAAAACCCTTTAATAAAGCTTTAAATTAAGCCTACAGCACTAAAAAATTTGCTAAAGTATCTTGGTAAATCGCCTCATACTTAGGTACAATAGTATGCAAATCAAATTTTAGAGACTCCTTTCTAGCATTTTCTTTAAAGGTTTTCAAGCGCTTTTCATCTTTCAAAATATAGATAGCGTTCTTGGTCATATCGGCCACATCACCAACATCACTTAACAAACCAGATTTTCCGTGAATATTGACTTCAGGAATACCACCTGAATTACTTGAAATCACAGGCACTCCTGAAGCCATAGCTTCTAATGCGGCTAACCCAAAACTTTCGGTTTGTGATGGCAATAAGAATAAATCACTATAACATAGAATTTTATCAATCTCGTTACTTTTACCAAAAAACACGACCTTATCAGAAATTCCTAAATCACGACATTGTTGCTCGATGCTTTCCTTTTCTGGGCCTTCCCCGATAAACATGAGTCGCGCCGGCATTTCCTTCTGAATATTATAAAACACACTTATGACATCCTGTACGCGTTTTACAGGCCTTAGGTTACTTATGTGCGTAATGATTTTTTCATCAGCTTTAGCCATCATCCCACGCTGACAGTCAGGCATACCGTGAACTTTATACTTTTCTAAATCAATAAAATTAGGCACCACATGAATATCATTTTTGACATCAAACAAACGTAATGTATCGTCTTTTAAGCTTTGTGAAACTGCTGTAACGGCATCTGACTTATTAATACTAAAGGTTACTGCTGGTTTATAAAAAGGATGGCTACCAACAAGTGTAATATCAGTACCATGCAGTGTTGTTACAATAGGCATATTGATACCAGCTTCTTGAAGCATTTTCTTAGCCATATAGGCTGCATAAGCATGCGGAATAGCGTAATGTACGTGTAAAATTTCAATGTTATGAAGTTTCACCATATCTACTAACTTACTAGACAGCGCCAATTCATAAGGTTGATAGTGAAATAAAGGGTATTCAGGGACATTCACCTCGTGGTAATGCACATTATTACTTAATAAATCTAAACGCACCGGTTGATTATACGTAATAAAATGAATATCATGTCCGCGTTTAGACAACTCCAAACCTAATTCTGTAGCTACTCCACCACTTCCCCCAAATGTTGGGTAACACACTATACCTATTCTCATCTTTTCAATTCTAAGCCCCTATAACAATCATAGTGCCTAAGTTTTTTTGTATTAATCTTCGATGGCTTCGTAAATTAACTGTTGTATATCTGTTCTAATATTAGCTCTTAACAATAAATTAGAATCAGATTTCGGATACGTTCTATTCGCTAAAAATACATAAACGATTTCTTCCTCTGGGTCTGCCCAAGCATAAGTACCTGTAAATCCAGAATGACCAAAGCTACTCGCAGAAACACATCCACAAGTTGGTCCGCTACCAGATAATTGTGGTTTATCAAAACCTATTCCACGTCTATTGTCTTTACTTTCATAATAACGTTTATTAAACTTGTCAAAGGTTTCTTCTTTAAAGAACCTCTTTTTACCATAATATCCCTTTTGCAAATACATTTGCATCATTTTGGCAACATCATTAGCATTGCTGAAAATACCAGCATGACCCCCTATGCCGTTTTGCATGGCTGCACCCATATCATGCACATAACCATGCACCGTTTGGTATCGATAATAATCATCTATTTCAGTCGGCACAATTTTCTTACTACTTATGCTATGGTATGGATTATACATGGTATAATTAGCCCCAATTGGCTCATAAAAATGTGTCTTTGTTAATTGCTCAAGTGTTCTGTCGTAATAACCTTCAATATATTTCTTTAAAATATAATAAGGAAAGTCACTATATCGGTATCTCAATCTATTTAACAGTTCTGAATCACGGATAATATCGGGGATAGAATCCTGATAATCAGTACGCATAAAAAGATTTCTGGCCACCTCTACACTAAAACTATCGCTCTTAACTTTTCTATAATATTTTTCACTTGGGTGTTTGGTTTCATCTAAAGTATGATAGTAAAAAGGCTCCCATGGTTTTAGGCGTGCGTAATGAGAAAGCATACTTTTAAAAGTGACATCTTTTTTATTTGATGTTTTATAATCTGGTAAAACCTCAGAAAGTTTGGTATCTAAAGTAATTAGGCCTTCTTCTTCCAATTCCATCACTAAGGGTAAGGTGGCTAAAATTTTGGTAAGTGAGGCTACATCATAAATATCATCAAAACCCACTTGTTCTTTTCCTAAATAAGTATGTTTTCCGAAGTTTTTATTGTAAATAACCTTTCCTTTTCTAGCGACTAGAATTTGAATTCCCGGGGTCATTTTTTTTTTTACGGCATACTCGGCAACCGCATCGATTTTCTTCAATTTTTTAGAATCTACCCCAACACGTTCTGGAATGGTATAGCCTAATCTTTTAATATTTGGCGTTAAAAAACCTAGACCTACTGGGAAATAATTACCAATACTTACAGGAAGCTTTCCTTTTGAAGCTAATGCTCCAAAAATCAATTGAGCAGACTTTTGTTGTGCAATTTCACTGTTCTGATAGCTCACTACAATACTTTCAATATTGGTAATGCTTTTTAAATCAGCCAGCGCATAAGGCTTAACAAAAGCATCCAAAATAACCGTGTGTCTTTTTGCTATTTCATCAATCCAAATAGATTCTACTTCGCTAAACTGGTAAGATTTCCATGGATTATCATTTGATCTATGAAAACCTATGACGACAGTATTATAAGCCTGTAGTTTCCCTAATAAATCACCAATATTATCTGCAGTAATGGCATGTACTTTAGTGTATTTTTTGAGCTCATCAAAAAACACAGACCCCGAATCATCTCCTAATTCTACATAGGCAATAGATTTTGTTTCAAGATCTTGAAGCGGTAATTGGTTTGCATCATTCTTCACGATGGTAATGGCATTTTCCATTAACTCCTCATAAAGCATATCGTCCTCCAAACGATTGAGGTCTTTTGCTAAGTTTTTTAACTCAATAGGTTTATAATTATTTAAACCGACTTTATATTTCGCTTGAAGAATTTTCTTTACCGACAAGGCTAAACGCGCTTCAGTAATATCACCTCTATTATAAGCTTCCATAATTTTAGAAACGCCTATACCAACATTTTCAGACATGAGCATCACATCATTTCCAGCTTGAAACGCTGCTAAGTCAATATCTCCTGTTTCACTAAAGTTTGCAGCCCCTTTCATGGTTAAAGCATCGGTAAAAATTAAACCTTTAAAGTCTAAACGCTCTTTTAAAATATCGGTTACAATACGTTTTGAAAGCGAAGAAGGGTAATCTGCTCTAGGCTCTAAACTTGGTACACTTAAATGCGCCACCATAACACTAGCCAGTCCCTCCTTAATTAACTTCTTGTATGGATATAATTCTACAGAATCGATACGTTTTTCACTAAAATTAATAGTAGGTAAAGTTTTATGAGAATCTTGAGAGGTATCACCATGACCAGGAAAATGCTTAGCGCTTGCTAAGACCCCTGCACCTTGCATACCTTTCATAAAGGCTTCAGCTTTTTCGGTTACATTATCACGATCCTCACCAAAAGAGCGGTTTCCAATTATTGGATTTTTAGGGTTGGTATTAATATCAACATCAGGTGCAAAGTTAAAATGCACGCCCAAACGTTTGCAGTGTTCGCCAATATGTTTTCCTGCATGCTCAACTAATTTATTATCCTTAATGGCACCTAAAGTCATATTCCAAGGGAAAGCGTAGGTAGAATCTAAACGCATACTCAAGCCCCACTCAGCATCCATACCTATCAACATGGGTAATTTAGAAGCTGCTTGTAATTCGTTATCTAATTTTGCCTGACGGTAAGGACCTCCGGTTGAATATATAATACCTCCAATATGGTGTTTATTAATATCGTTTAGAACTTTTTTCTTACTTGCAGCACTTTGCTTAGACATGACTTGTACCATGTATAGCTGTCCTACTTTTTCAGCAAGTGTCATAGAATTATAAACGCTATCTACCCATTTTTGTTGAGCTTCAATATCTTTAGATAATAGCGGATTTGTTGTGTTTTGCGAAAAACTAAAAAGTGTAACTAAACAAAAAATACTGAATATAAACGTATGACGCATAAAAGAGATCATTATAAGGGATTAATAGTCATGAAAAACCATGCCAAAATACCACTTTTAAAAAGAAGATAAAAAGACTTTAAGATAGATTTATAAAGAAGTTTGTGAACAATTATTTGCTAGCACTAATTTCTATGGGAGCATCAAATATTGTATAACAAACGTTTTGAAGTTTGCCTTTAACTGTAAACTTACTTCACAAAACGACTGTGCCAGCTATCACTTGCAGGAACCTCCCAATTTTCTTTAAACTCGGCAACGGTAGCGACTAAGTTATTAAACACAATAGTGTTTTTAGAAACGGCTTTATCTTTGGCCATTTTTCTGAAGTCGGTTAGGGTTTTATAGGCCACGTACTCCCCTTGTTTGTAGGATACATTCATTTTATCCATGAGATCGACATTATAGTCTTTTTCTAACTGCTGAATAAAATGAACCGAACTATCTACTGAACAACCTGTAGCCTGTGCAGCGGATTGATCAAGACCTAATACAATGAAACGTTTATATTTGATAGTATAACCAGCATGTAAATCACTTCCATGAGCCGTCCAGTTCTCAATAAAAGTATTTACCTTTTCCTGAATTTCTTCAAGTTCTTGTTCTGAAAACGAACGGTTGGCTTGATAAATCCAAACTCGAGATTCTTCTGGTAATGTATTGAAATCTACTAACATCGTTAATAATATATTAGGTTTACTTTTTTTTATTCAAAATTCTTAATTTATAAGCCAAGTGTTTTGGCTATAAGTTCGGCGACGTCTAGAACTTCTACCTCGCTTTCCTTTTCTTTTGCTTTAACGCCATCGGTCATCATGGTATTGCAATATGGGCAACCTGTAGCGATAATGTTTGGTTTGGTTTCCAGAGCATCTTCAGTTCTAAGCACATTCACATCCATGTCTCCTTTTTCAGGTTCCTTGAACATTTGTGCACCACCAGCACCACAGCATAAGGCGGTACGTTTGTGTCGTTTCATTTCTACAATATTGGCTTTTGTATGCTTTAAAACGTTTCTAGGCGCGTCGTATTCACTATTGGCCCGACCTAAATAACAAGGATCATGAAACGTTATTTTCTTTCCATTGTACAAATCACCTTCTACTTTTAATCGTCCGGAAGCAATAAGATCATCAATAAACTGCGTATGATGCACCACCTCATATTGTCCGCCCAATTCTGGATATTCATTTTTTAAACAATTAAATGAATGTGGATCGCAGGTTACTATTTTTTTTACTTCGTAAGCGTTTAAAATCTCAATATTGGTTACGGCTTGCATTTGAAATAAAAATTCATTCCCGGCACGTTTGGCAATATCTCCCGTACAACTTTCTTCGGTTCCTAATACGGCAAAATCTACGTTGGCTTTGTTGAGTATTTTAACAAAGGCCTTGGTTATTTTTTTAGCTCTATCATCAAAACTACCCGCAGAACCCACCCAGAATAATATTTCTGGTTGTTTTCCTTGAGCCATGTATTCTTCCATGGTTGGAACTTTGAGTAATTCGCTCATCTTGTTGATTTTAAAAGTTTTACACCTACAATTTATAATATTTGGTAGGATTATGATTTTATGTTGTGACCAGCGTTAGGGATTGCAGCGGCATCCTTTTTTGCCATGAAAAGCAAAAAAGATATAGCGTAAAGCCCGACCTCCCGATAGCTATCGGGATTGGTAACGCCCAAATACTTATTTTATTCCTTGACCCAGTTTAATCGGTCCATTTGATTGTATGGCCAAGGGGCACCATTGTTCTCAATATTGGTCATCATGGTATTGAGTTCTGTTGGTGCTGCCGATTGCTCCATCACCAAATAGCGGCGCATTTCTAAAATAATAGACAGCGGGTCAATGCTCACTGGGCACTCTTCAACACAAGCATTACAAGTGGTACACGCCCAAAGCTCTTCATTTGTAATGTAATCGCCTAGTAATTGTTTGCCATCGTCTTTAAATTCACCATTATTGGCATCGATGTTTTTACCTACTTCCTCTAAACGGTCTCTGGTATCCATCATGATTTTACGAGGAGAGAGCTTTTTCCCAGTTAGATTTGCAGGACAAGCTGATGTACATCTACCACATTCGGTACAGGTGTAAGCGCTTAGTAATTGTACCCAGTTAAGATCTTGTACGTCACTGGCTCCAAATTTAGCAGGCACATCCTCATCTTCTCCTTCTGAAGGAGCAGCAAAAGGGTCGGCATTTGGATCCATCATCATTTTCACCTCTTTAGTGACTGCTTCAAGGTTATTAACTTGACCTTTAGGTTTTATTTTCCCATAATAGGTATTTGGGAATGCTAATAAAATATGCAGGTGTTTTGAAAAATATAGATAATTTAAAAACACTAAGATGCCTAAAATATGTAACCACCAGGCTCCTCTTTCAATTATATGTAAGGTACTTTCTGGAAGTCCGCTAAACAAAGGCGCTATAAATTGACTGATGACATTGCCTGAATTCATGGCTTGAAAATGCACATCGGTAGCGTTCATGACTAAAAACAAAGTCATAAGTACCATTTCAAAATACAGAATGAAGTTTCCGTCGTTTTTTGGCCAACTGGTCATTTCACTTTTCCAGAAACGTTTAATTTTTATAATATTTCGTCGTATCCAAAAGATGGTTACTGAAACAAAAACCAGAACGGCTAAGACTTCAAAAACTCCTATAAGGACTCCATAAAGCGGTCCTATTGAAGAAAATATACGATGCGTACCAAAAAGGCCATCGATTATAATTTCTAGAACTTCAATATTTATAATGATAAACCCTAAATAAACGATAACGTGAAGAAAACCTGAAACGGGACGTCTCACCATTTTACTTTGCCCAAGGGCGATGCGCGCCATGTTTTTAAAACGTTCTGATTTGTTATCACTTACATCTACATCTTGGCCTAATTTAATATTTCGAACAAGTTTTTTTACATTTTTTGTAAAATACCCGAAGCCTAAAATAAGTGCAATAGCGAATATGATATTTGGCAAATACTCCATATAGAATTAGTTAGATTCTTCGTTTTCTTCGTAAGGAATTTCTCTTTTAGATAAAATTCTAGTGTAGCGGTTGGGGTGTAGTTTGATGTCTCTAATAAGCTCTTCTAACTCCGCAGTAGCGCCTTCAAGGTTATTGTATAAGGTTTCATCCTTTAAAAGTTTCCCCATACTTCCTTGTCCGTTTTGCAAATTCATCATTAACAAATTGAAGTTTCCTAAGGTTGCCTCTAGGTCTCCAATAATATCAGAATCGGCAAGTGATTTACTCACATCAGCAAAATTTGTTGTGATTTCATCAGCATTACTTAAAACGTTATCTAAGTGTTTTTGATTACCCGATACAATTTGATTTAAAGATTGTGAAGTTTTCTTTAGAGCTGTCATGGTTTGACTTAACTCTGCAATGCTTGCTTTAAGACTTTCTTTAGCTTCAGGGTTTAAAACCTCATTTAAACTACCAATTAATACGTTCATATTGGTAATCATTTTTTTAGCTTGTTCTTGAATAGGCTCCAACTTTTCACCTACCAAATCAATCATACCTTCTTTAACACGGCTTTTTAATACGTCTCCAGTTTCGGCAGTTTCAGCACCATCAAAAGCAGGAATAATGGCCACAGCTTTACCGCCTAGAAGACCAGTATCATAAAGTTCAGCTGTACTATTTTTAGAAAACTCAAAATCATTTTCAATTAAAAGTTCTATACTTAACTTTCCTGACCCATCATTTTTAAAACTAATATCTGAAACTTTACCTACGTTTAAACCACTAATGGTTACGGGGGTTGACGATACTAAACCTTCAACGTTTTCAAACTCTGTATAATAGGTTTTTGCGGAATCTAGTAGGTTTTGTCCTTTTAAGAAATTAAATCCAAAAATAAAAAGGATGATTCCTGAAATTACGAGTATGGCTGTTTTTACTTCTCTTGATATCTTCAAAATAAATGTATTTGGAACTACAAATTTACTATATATTTATGAAGAACTGCGCTAATTACTTATTGATTTTAACGCTTCACTTAGTGGAATTTTATTTCCCTCTTTGAACGCTACAATAAAACTAGATGGATACCCATTTTTCTGAGCTTCGGCTTGAAAGCCTTTAACCTCCTGGTAACTAGAGGTGTTGCCGTAATAATACTTATACAAACCTGCTGTTTTTATATTAGAAACACCTGTCAAACCATTGAAATTATAAGCTTTACTCTCTATAAATTTTGAACTAGCTGCAATTTGCACTTTAAATACAATACCAGATGTATTTGTAACAGTTCGTTCTTCGGTTACTACTTGAGCAGACACTTCTTCAATGACGTCTTCCACCGGTAAATAACCGTGAACACTTTTATCTAAACTTTTTTTATACTCTATAATAGCCTCATAAATAGCGTCTGATATTTGCTGTTGCCCTTTAGAAGAATTTAAATAAGCACCTTCTTTTTTATAACTTAAAAAACCCATTTCAACTAAAACACTTGGCATTACGGTTTGATGTAAAACAATAAAACCAGCTTGCTTAACACCACGGTTTTTTCTTTTCAAGCTATTGGTAAACATTTTTTGAATAAGACTTGCCAACATGATGCTTTGATCCAGATACTCTTCCTGACTTAATAAAATACTCATTACAGATTCTGGAGAGTTGGGATTAAAGCCCGCATAGTTTTTCTTATAATCTTCCTCCATAAAAATTACAGAGTTCTCACGTTTGGCTACTTCAAAATTGGTATTGTTTCTATGGGTACCTAATACGAAGGTTTCTGTACCATGAGCTGAAGAGCCATGGGCATTACAGTGTACTGACACAAATAAATCGGCATTCGCTTCATTAGCAATCTTACCACGAACAAACAAATCAACAAATTCATCGCTCTTTCTAGTGTAAATCACCTTAATACCAGAGTTTTTCTCTAATTGTTTCCCTACCCTTAACACAACATTTAAGGCTATTTCTTTTTCTTTATAGCCATTTCCTGTATTTCCGGGGTCATGCCCTCCGTGTCCTGCATCCAATACAACAACAAACTTTTTATCTGGTTTTTCGGTATGCGCACGCACTAATGTGGAACATGTTAATACTATTATAATTAATACGAAATGTAATATTTTATAAGTTTTCATCTGATAAATCTGGTTTTCACTTTAGAAACAACAAGTACATGAATTGAAATCTAAAACTTAATAAACTCTCTAATAAGGGTTTTTATTAAGCTTTAACCTTTAAATATTAAAATTTATTGTCCAATAATATGGCCTCCTATTTTAATTTTTAATTTTTGATTGATAATTAATCAATCCCAAAAAAATATATGTAATTTTGGCTTTTCAAAAACCGAGCCATTCCGTTACAAAAATACATTTAAAAGCGTTGCGCACAAACAACTTTAAAATACTTTTTGCACTAAGTTTTACAGTGTTTATCAACACGTTTAGCTTCGCTCAAGACATTCCTAATAAGGAACAAAAAATTGAACGAAAGGTTATCGAACCTACTATTATAGATAGGGCAGAAATTCAAACAGATAGTCTTCCTTCTCCTGAAATTTCTGAAATAAAACAAGATTCCACTTTAACCGATTCAATAAAACCTAAAAAAGACTTTTTAGAACATACGGTTAATTATCACGCCGAAGACTACTCTAAATTCAACCAAAAAGAACATAAACTATACTTATACAACCAAGCCAAAATTGTTTATGGTGACATGAATATCGTTGCGGGTGATATTACGATAGACTATGTAAAAAATACCGTTTATGCTAAAGGGATCACCGATTCGCTAGGAACTTACACACAAAAACCTGTTTTCACACAGGCCTCTAATGTTATTGAGCCGGACTCGATTCTATTTAATACGGAGTCTAAAAAAGCTTTAATTTATAATACAAAAACGGCACAAGGCGAGGGTACGGTGATATCAGAAATCACAAAAAAAGAAAACGATTCGGTTTATTTTGTTAAAGATGCCAAATACACGACGGCCCAAGATCTTGAAGACCCTGATTATTACATCAAATTAAGAAAAGCCAAAATTGTACCGGGTAAAAAAATTGTAACTGGATTTGCGAACATCTTTATTTATGATGTACCAACACCCGTAGCTTTACCTTTTGGCTTCTTTCCGCAAAGTGAGAAACAAACCTCTGGGGTTATCATTCCGACTTTTGGTGAACAAAGTGATCGTGGCTACTTTTTACAAAATGGTGGTTACTATTTTGCAATAAGTGATTATATAGATTTAACCCTATTAGGTGATTATTACACTAACGGAAGTTATGCCTTAAGGATGGAGAGTAGCTATGCCAAACGTTATCGTTATAGAGGTAATTTTGGTTTTCGTTATGAGAACTTAATTATGAGTGAGCGTGGTTTCCCTGATTATGCTAATAGTACCATTTATAACTTACGTTGGTCTCATAGCCAGGATTCTAAAGCCAATCCGAGTTCTCGATTCTCGGCATCTGTAAACTTAGGTAGTAGTCAATATTATCAATTATCAAATAATCAGGTAAACGTGAGTAACCGTTTAAACAACACCTTGTCTTCTTCTATTTCTTATTCGAAAAGTTTTCAAGGCCAACCTGAGGTAAACTATAGTGTTACCGCTACACATTCACAGAATTCACAAACTGAAGTTATAAATATGACCTTACCTACTTTTCAAGGAAGTGTAGGCCGTATTTATCCGTTTGCCTCAAAATCAGGAAGCAAAAAGGGCTTAATTCAAAACATTAATTTACAATACAACCTAAGAGCTGAAAACAGAATTCAAACAACAGATTCTTTATTTTTCAAAAAAGAAATGTGGGAAGATGCTAGAGCTGGTTTTCAACACACCATACCATTAACGACAAATTTTAAATTATTTAAATACTTTAGTGTAAGTGCTGGAACGAGTTATAATGAGGTGTGGACTTTTAAAACGGTCAACAAATATTACGACTCAGTAAACGAAGAAGAAGTTGAAGAAGATGTAGATGGTTTTGATTCGTTTAGAACCTACAATTTTAACACCAGTATGGGAACCACCGTATATGGTATGTTTAATTTTGAAAAAGAAGGCCAAGACCGAAAAATTAAGGCCATCCGCCACGTCATGAGGCCCTCAGTTAGCTACAATATCAACCCTGCGTTCGATCAATATTATGACAGCTATGAGGTTGTTGATGCAGACGGAAACACTAGTGCCAACGTAGAATACAGCAGATTTGAAAACAGTATATTTGGGCAACCCAACCAAACCTTTTCTAGTTCCGTTAGTTTAAATTTATCAAATAATTTTGAAGCTAAAGTACGAGATAAAGACAGTACGGCTACCGAAGCCAAAAAAGTAGTTTTACTTAACAACCTTAATTTCTCTACGGCATATAATGTTGCAGGAGATTCACTAAAATGGAGTCCAGTACGTATGACTGGTGGCACACAACTTTTTAAAAACCAATTAAGTATTAACTTTGGAGCTACTTTAGATCCTTATGCTTTAGATAGCAATAACAATAGAATTGAAAAATTCAATATTGATAATGGTGGTAGCCTCTTTCGATTAACTAGTGGTAACTTAACGGCTAGTTGGGCACTTTCTAATAAAGGCAGAACAGCGGCAAAAGACGGATTAACCGATAAAAATTTAGATGAAAACTTACGTGGTGGTGGTCGTGATGATGATTTATTTGGTGTTTCTGAAGATTTTGCCACCCAACAAATGCGTGATGATAAAAACCAAGAAGAAGATGAAACCCCTACTAAGTTTTATCACCATAAAATCCCTTGGAGTTTAAGGCTGGCTTATGCTGTGAATTACTCTAACTCACGGCGACAAAACGAAATCTCATCACATTCCTTAATGTTTTCTGGAGATATACAGCTAACCGATAATTGGACGATTGGAGCTTCTTCTGGTTACGATTTTAAAAACCTTGGTTTTACCCCTACCCAACTCCGTTTTGAACGTGATTTGCTCAGTTGGCGTATGAATTTCAGCTGGACGCCTTTTGGAGATTATAAATCGTGGAATTTCTTTATTGGTATAAAATCAAGTATCTTACAGGATCTTAAATACGAAAAACGTAGACAACCGGATATCACTTTATAATTTATAATCTATTTTATGTGAATCCATTTTCTAACGGTTTAAAAATATTCATATGAAAACCATTATTACAACACCTAATGCCCCTGCTCCTATAGGTCCATACAATCAAGCGATTTTAGTTGGAAACACTTTATACACTTCAGGGCAAATTGCCATTCATCCTAAGACAGGAGATCTTATTTTAGAAGATATCAAAACGGAAACTCAACAAGTGATGCAAAATATTGAAGCGATTTTAAAGGCTGCACATATGGATTTCTCACATGTGATTAAATCTTCTATTTTTATAAGTAATATGGATGATTTTCAAAAAATCAATGCCGTTTATGGTAGTTTTTTTGATGATGAAACTGCACCTGCTCGTGAAACCGTACAGGTGGCACGTTTACCAAAAGATGTGAATGTTGAAATTAGCGTGATTGCTATAAAATAACTTCAATATATTATTCTGTCTTAATTTTGAGACTCTGAATAATCAAGCAATAAAGCTTTTAATTTTTTTACTTCTATGGGTTTTGCTAGAAAATCATGCATACCTGATGCTTTTGCTTTGACAATATCCTCTTCAAAAGCACTGGCAGAAACAGCTATAATTGGGGTATTATTTTTTGTGTATTTTTCAGTTTCTTTAATTAACCTTGTGGCTTCATATCCATCCATATCAGGCATGTAGATATCCATGAAAATCAAATCAAAATCTAAAATCTTATATAAATCTACCGCTTCTACACCATTTTTTGCAAAGGTACAATCGGCTCCTTGACGCTCAAGAAGCGCCTTTATTACCTTTTGATTGGTTCTATTATCTTCAGCGACTAAAACCCTTAGTCTATTTAACAACAGAGGCTTATTTTCAACCGCATCACTTTCAATATTCAAAGTTTTCTTTAATTGTAAGCTGAAATAGAATGTAGAACCTTCATTTTCTTTACTTTCTAGTTTTAACTCGCCTCCCATTAACTCCACAAGTTTATGTGATACCGAAAGCCCCATACCACCACCACGATAATCTCGCAATAAAGCAGATTTTGAAATATCATTTTTATTATTGAACAAGGATTTAACCTCGTCGGGCGTCATCCCCACACCAGTATCTTTAATATAAAAAGTAAGGAAGTAACTATCATTCTCACCTATGGTTTGATCTACAGTTACCGTAATCTTTCCTGAATTAGTGAATTTAATCGCATTATTTATCAGGTTAATGAGTACTTGTTGAATTTTAGACGAATCTGCCAAAACTCTAAATTTACTATCATTTTCAGACAGGAATTTATATTCAAAGGCCAAACTTTTCTCTAAAGCTTGATATTCAAAAATTTTAAATAGCTTCAATAAATCAGCCTGTAAATCAACCGCCTTAATATTTATTCGAGCGTTCCCTCGGTCTACCACGGCATTATCTGCAATCATATTAACTAGCTGTAAAATATGCAGGGAAGAGTATTCAGCAATTTCTACTTCCGCAAATTGATCAGACTCCAAATTGGCTTGTTTTAGCATATTCATCATACCCAAAACTGTATTTAGCGGCGTTCGAATTTCGTAACTCATATTCGCCAAATAAATTGATTTCTGATCAGCAACCGTCTCCGCTAGGTCTAAACTGCGTTTTAACTCATGTACACGGAGTTTTAGATTGGATTTTACAACGTCATTTTGCAGTTGATTTTTAAAAAAATATTGAAGTCCGAATACCTGAAGCACAGCCAATACAAACAAAATTCCAGCGGCACTTTCAATGTATATTTTTTTTTCAAGAAAGAGAAAGCCTATAATAAGAATCGTTACTATACTTAAGGAAATCAAAAACGATAATTTATATCTTTTTTTAATCGATTTCATGAATTTTAGGGCTTCCATCATAGAATATGGCTTTTAACAAACATATTTATAATTTACGTATAAACAAAACGATTTATAGCCATTAAACCGACATAGGTATAGGAAAATTTGTTAAATTTAATTTTAGTAAAAAACTTCATACAAAGAAAAGATGAGAATTGAATATGATATTAAATTAGGCTTTAAAGATGTTATGATTCGACCAAAGCGATCTACTTTAAAAAGCCGCTCTGAAGTCCGTTTAGAACGTGAATTTAAATTCCTTCATAATCCATTAACATGGTCTGGGATTCCAATCATGGCGGCCAATATGGATACCGTAGGTACCTTTGAAATGGCTTTAGCCTTGGCCGAAAAACAGGTATTTACAGCCATTCATAAGCACTATACGATTGAAGACTGGAAAAACTTCACATCTGAAGCACCAAAACAAATTGAAAATTATATTGCTGTAAGCACTGGCACTAGCGATAAAGATACTAATAAGCTCACTCAAGTTTTTAATATTTTTCCTAAACTCAAATTCATTTGTATTGATGTTGCGAATGGTTATTCAGAGCATTTTACCGCATTCGTACGTAAAACAAGAGCTCAATTTCCAGATAAAGTCATTATTGCAGGTAACGTAGTTACAGGTGAAATGGTAGAAGAGCTTCTAATCTCAGGAGCCGATATTGTTAAAGTTGGTATAGGTCCAGGGTCTGTTTGTACCACACGAGTAAAAACCGGTGTTGGCTACCCACAACTTTCAGCGATCATTGAATGTGCCGATGCAGCTCATGGTTTAGGCGGACAAATTATTAGTGACGGTGGTTGTACAACGCCCGGAGATATTGCTAAAGCCTTTGGAGCAGGTGCCGATTTTGTAATGCTTGGCGGCATGCTTGCCGGTCATGATGAAAGTGGTGGTGAAATTATTGAGAAAAACGGCGAAGTTTTTAAAAAGTTCTACGGAATGAGTTCGGCTACAGCTATGGAAAAGCACGTTGGTGGCGTTGCTGAGTACCGTGCCAGTGAAGGTAAAACCGTTGAAGTGCCTTATAAAGGTCCGGTTGAAAATACACTGCAGGATATTTTAGGCGGATTACGTAGTACCTGTACCTATGTGGGTGCGGCAAGATTAAAAGAACTGACTAAACGCACTACTTTTATTAGAGTAAATGAACAGGAAAATAGGGTTTACAATGGTTGATGGTTTCAAGTTTAATGTTGCAAGTTTCAGTTACCCGAATAAACTTATGTTGAATTAAAAATGAAGAGTTAAAAATTAAAAATGTTCTAAAGTTTACGGAAGTTTTTTCCAATAAACAATAACCATCAACTAACAAACAATAGTCATTAGTTTAATTATAGTTTTCAGTCGCAGTTTCTAGTTAAACAAATAAACGATTCAACAAATAAACAGAATCCCAAATAATCAATTCAAAGGTAAATTTAGGAAATAGGCAGTAGGCAAATTACAAAACCTGACCTGTTGACCCTAAATCATTAGGTGTTAATTTAAAAATAAAATCGGGCGTAATTAGGCTTGATTCATCGCGATGCGATACGTAAATTATAGCAGTTTCACTTTCTGAAGCGATTTTGTTTACCAGTTCGGAAAATATTCTGGCATCGGCATCATCCAAACTGTTCGTAGGCTCATCTAAAATTAGTAATGGCGGATGTTTTACCATGGCTCTTGCGATTAAAACCAAACGCTGCTGCCCTACTGATAAGGATAGAAAATCTTTGTTTTTCACTGAAAACAAACCAAGTAATTTCAACCAATCATAAGCAATCATTTTTTGTCTTTCCGTTGGGTATTTATAAAGTCCGATAGAGTCATAAAACCCCGAAAGCAGCATGTTTTCTACAGAATCTAAACGCTTAAAGCCACGTAAGCGTTCAGCGGCGTAATAGCCAATGTTATTTCTAATGTCCCAAACGCTT
Organism: Pseudotamlana haliotis; assembly: GCF_008806375.1. Lineage (GTDB taxonomy): Bacteria > Bacteroidota > Bacteroidia > Flavobacteriales > Flavobacteriaceae > Pseudotamlana > Pseudotamlana haliotis. The sequence goes on from NZ_WAAT01000001.1 coordinate 69,601, forward strand.
TCACCCGTCCCCTTTTGCATGTCAAATAACGCAATATCTTGATTGTAAGCTTTAGGGTTTTCGCCTGTAATCAATGAGATTAGGGTGCTCTTTCCTGAGCCGTTAGCTCCAACTAATTTCCAAAATTCACCTTGCTTAATCTCCCAAGTAATATTTTTTACTACAGGTTTTTCTCCATAGCTTATAGAAACACCATTAAAGGATACTAAGGTTTTAAAGGTCTTTCTTTCTATTTTTTCAGGTTCTGGAAGCGGTCTCTTGAAAAAAGACTGTAAATTCAATTCTAGGACATCTAAATTTTTAATAGGAAGACATTTTCCGTTTTTTATATAGAACAAATTTGTGATAAACGGAAGCAGCTCTTTTTGCCGCGAAAAAAGTTGTATCAAAACAACTTCACGGCTTAAATTGGATAAGGTTTTTATAATTTCATCTTGTGCCGAAACATCTAAACTATCCAACACATTGTCAAGGATAATATAATAGGGTGTTTTAGTAAGAATATAAAATAGAAGGGCTTGTTTTCGTTCACCTCCTGAAGCATGAAGCACACTATTATTAGCAGGTGTAGTTAATAAATATTTATCGTGTCTTTGCTCTTCTTGAATGAATTTATTTAAAGTAATTTCTGAGAAAACCTCACCTTTTTCATGTTCTAAACCCTGAATAATTTTACCTGAAACTATATTTTTAAGCAGTGACTGTTTATCTTCCTTATTGGAAATGTAGAAGGCGCTGTGTTCCATGAAAATTGGGTGATTAATTAAAAATTAAAAAGGAACAGTTAATAATTTAGCCGCAAGTTTCAGTTTACACGATTAAACATAATATGAAGATGATTCAGTCTCCCCTCCTTCTGCATGATAAAACATTTCACTCTTACTCAAGCAATCATTAATCAGCTCATGAATTTTTCATAATTCAATATTAACTTTTTATTTTAAATTTCAACTATTCATTCATAAATCCTTAGTATGAAAAGGAACTAAACCTTCAATAGGTCTGCGCTCAAAGTTCCCGACTTTAAAGCCCATTTCTTCAGCAACGGCTTTAATTTCATCTTGAGCAAAAAAGGCAATAGAACCAGCAAAGTGCACTGGTACTGTTTTAAGCTCCTCTTTATATTGCATAATCATGTTTTTAGCAAATAGTCGAATACCGTCTTTAATTAAATTAACGATGTACTCTGAGTCTTTGTTTAAAAACATAAATTCAGCAAAATTTGCTAGATATGCATTTGCATTAGGTTGCTTATATAGGTTGTATTTAATATAATCAGATTCTAAGTTATATTTAGAACCAAAAGCATGCTCTATAGTAATAGGCATGTGATTGAAATAATAATCTCTAATGAGCTGCTTACCATAATAGTTTCCTGAGGCATCATCCATTAAAATATAGCCTAAAGAATTTACACGTTGGTGGATATTTGTGCCATCATAGTAACTACAATTAGATCCGGTTCCCATAATACAAACTACAGCTGCTTCTGTAGGTTCATTTATTGTGGCATAAACCGCCGCTAGGGTATCTTCATTAACTTCTATTTCTGCATTTGTGAAAATCTCTTGTAAAACACCTTTCAATAAGTTTTTAGGGTTTTCAGTTCCGCAACCAGCACCGTAGAAAAACACATGCGTTACTTCTTCTTTATGTTTTTTTAGCTCTTTACTGCCTTTAATGATTTTAAAAAGTTTCTTTTCAGGTAAAATGGCAGGATTAAGACCCTTAGTACGAATTTTTTCTAACAATTGGTTTCCGTTATTATCTACTCCTATCCAATCGGATTTTGTAGAACCACTATCAACAATTAAAATCATAAGTTCAGAGTTAAAAAAAAACTCCACAGAATACTGTGCTTGATACACAATAACTCTGTGGAGTTATTATAATTAATATTTAAAATAAATTATTTTACAGATGCGATATGTTGTGCTAAGTCAACTAATTTAGTTGAATAACCAAACTCATTATCGTACCAAGAAACTAATTTAAGGAAGTTATCATTTAATGCAATACTTGCTCCAGCATCAAACACACTTGTAAGTGTTTCTGAAACGAAATCTTGAGAAACAACAGCTTCTTCAGTATAACCTAAAACACCGTTTAATTCATTTTCAGAAGCTTTCTTAATAGCTGCTTTCACTTCATCCCAAGATGCTGATTTTTCAGTTCTAACTGTTAAATCTACAACAGATACATCTGGAGTTGGTACTCTAAATGCCATACCTGTTAATTTACCGTTTAATTCAGGAATTACTTTCCCCACAGCTTTTGCAGCTCCAGTTGAAGAAGGAATGATGTTAGCTAAAGCTGAACGGCCACCTCTCCAGTCTTTTCTAGAAGGACCATCAACAGTCATTTGAGTAGCAGTAGTAGCGTGAACTGTAGTCATTAAACCTTCTACAATTCCGAAGTTATCATTAATAACTTTAGCAATTGGTGCTAAACAGTTAGTGGTACAAGAAGCGTTAGAAACAATCGTGTGTTCTGAAGTAATTTTATCGTGATTTACACCCATTACAAACATTGGCGCATCAGCAGATGGTGCAGAAATAGCTACCTTCTTAGCTCCAGCGGCAATATGCTTTTGAGCCCCTTCTAAGTTTGTGAAGATACCAGTACAGTCTAAAATAACCTCTGCTCCAACAGCATCCCATTTTAAATCTTCTGGGTTACGTTCTGCAGTAATTCTAATTTCGTTTCCGTTAACTATTAAGTGTCCAGCATCACTCACTTCAACAGTACCATTGAATCTTCCGTGTACAGAATCATATTTTAGTAAGTAAGCTAAGTGCTCAACATCTAATAAGTCATTAATACCTACTATTTGAATATCAGGTCTTGAAGCTGCTACTCTAAAAGCAATTCTACCTATTCTACCAAATCCGTTAATTCCAATTTTTAATTTTGACATAATCTTGTTTATAAATGTTAAGTGCTCATGATATCTGAGACACGCAATAATTCTAAATTTATTTTTGTTTTACCTTTTATAGCATGGTCTAATGGTGTTAATTCCATTTTACCATTTTTAAGGCCAACCATATAATTACTTTCTCCGTTTAGCATGGCTTCTACGGCTTTTACACCCATTCGACTTGCTAAAACACGATCGAAACATGATGGCGCACCACCACGTTGCATATGACCAAGAACCGAAACTCTTACATCATAACCTTCCATATTTTCATCGACGTAATCCTTAAGTTCAAAAATATTCTTACCTATTTTATCACCTTCAGCAACGATTACAATACTTGAGGATTTTCCTGATTTTTTACTTTTATTTAAGGATTCTACTAAACGCTCTAATCCTAAATCTTCTTCAGGAATTAGAATTTCTTCAGCACCACCGGCAATACCACAATTTAAAGCGATATGACCCACATCACGCCCCATAACTTCTACAAAAAATAATCTGTTATGAGAACTTGCTGTATCTCTAATTTTATCGATGGCGTCAACTACGGTATTTAAAGCCGTATCAAAACCTAAGGTGTGTGTGGTTCCAAAAATATCATTATCAATGGTACCAGGAATTCCCATTACAGGGAAATTAAACTCTTGATTAAACACGAGTGCCCCTGTAAAAGAACCATCTCCGCCAATAACCACAAGGCCATCAACATTTTTATCTTTTAAGCTTTTATAAGCCTGTTCACGCCCTTCTTTAGTCCTAAAGGTTTTAGATCGTGCCGATTTTAACATGGTACCACCCTTGTTAATAATCCCTTTTACACTTCTTGCGTTTAATTCTAAAAAATCGCCTTCAATAAGGCCTTCATAGCCTCGGTAAACCCCAATACATTCTACATGGTGGTAAGCACATGTTCTAACTACAGAACGGATAGCGGCATTCATTCCAGGAGAATCTCCTCCTGAAGTAAGAACGGCTACTTTTTTAATTGTATTTGGCATTCATTTCTAATTTATTCCTGTAAAATTAATAAACAAAAACCATATTTCTATAACATAAATCACATTTTAGCAAACAATTAAAACTACAACGTTTTAGTAAACTACTAAATTATTTAAAAATCAAAAAGACCATTCAAAACAGCGTTAAATTGTCTAATCATCCTTAATTGAAATGTAATCAGGCAGTGCATTTTCGGCCTTATTATCTGTTTTTTCTTCTTCAAGTTCTTGCTCTACCGGTTCTGATTTTTTTAAGATCTCCTGAATAAGTTCTCTAAAGGTATCAAAATCTACACTATATGCCACACCAATACCTTGAGTATATCCTATTTTCTCACCAAAATTTCGAATACTGTTTTCACGATTGAATACATTAGCCGTTAAATTACCTTCTTCATTAAGTAGAAACGCAATTTCAACATCACCGGCCACCACCGATTGTGTAGCCCCACTTCCTCCTACAGGAACTCCAACTTTACCATTAATGATTACACGATCACTTATTTGTGTTTGTAAGGTTACCCCAAAGCGGTCTTCAGTCTGGTAATCCGGATTATTTTGCCCCGATTCATAGTTTAAACCAATATTTAGTTTAGAATCGCTTCCGGTGAATAAACCGTTTATAATCCCATTAAGTCGTTCTGCAATGGTTCCAGAGAAGTTCAAATCGGCTAAGCCACTAGAAAACGATGCGGTTGATAATAAATATAGGGCCTGATTTTGTATATCTTCTTTAGACTGTAGCCTATAATTCAACTCAGATTTTACAGTAGAATTTACATTAGGAAAATCAAAACTAAACTCAGGTTCTGGTTGTTCTAAATCACCTACTAGAGCGATATTGAGCTCAACTGGTATGCTTCTATTAATTGGTGTATCAAGTAAAGGAGAAGGATTTGCTCGTGTTCTATAAGTCGCTAACATATCGATTTGGGCCTTTAGAGGGTCGCCTTCCCAAGCAATGGTTCCACCTGGTTGTACAATAAATTCCTTTTGCACCAAGCCTCCATAGGCAAAATTATAAACCCCTTCAAACACCGAGAAATCACCCCACATCTTAAACTTTCCGTTGGTGTTAATGGCAACAAGTAATCCGCCACGCCCACGACCTTTTAAAGAGTGCCCAGTACTTTTATCGATAATAATCTGAACTTCAGCATCTTCAGTAACATCTAAATCGAAATCAAGTTCTAAACCTTTTATTTCCTCAAAAACAATGTCAACGCCTTTTTCCTTAGCCATTTTTTCTTCTTTGGTAATGAAATGCATGTAGGAATTATCGCCAAATGATTCAGAATCATTTAAAGGAATATTAAATACGGTTCCTTTTTTAGTTTCTCCTACAACTTTAATGACCAATTGTTCGGTTGGGCCATAAATATTGGCGCTACCACCTAAAAAACCGGTACCATAATAAAGTGATTCTTCGGCTTCTTTAGTATCTAAAACGACCAAATTATTAGTGGTTATATCAAGGCCAAGATTCCATTTTGAAAAATTCTCATGACTAATAGTACCACTCAATTGTCCTTTAGATTGGAATTTAGTATCGGTGATATTAATATCGTTAAACTTAAAGGTTTGATTGATTAATCCTACTGAGGCATTTTCCGCAAAAGCGTAATCTACATTCAAATACGGAACCCCTATACCTGCATCATTCAATAATAATTCGCCATTAATTTGAGGGGCTTTCAAGCTTCCAACGACATTAACTCGCCCAGTGGCCTCTCCTCTAACATTAGACAACACGCCTTGTAATAAAGCATTTAACGGATGTAATTTAAAATCTTTAAAATCTAAATTCACATCAATACTGGCTTGTTTTTTAACTACGTTAATGTCGCCTTGTGCATGAAATGATTTAGCGAAATCATTTTTAATAGAGGCATCTACTTCATAATTTGTAAGGGACTCATTCCCTCTAATGCTCGCATCAAAAGACCCTAATTCAAACTCATTAATTTTCAAATCGTTTACCACAATCTCTGATGCTGGCAAATAACTACCATTTTGTTGTAAGATTTCCAGTTGACCATTAACCCGACCTTCAAACTTTAAACTGTCTAACTCTGGTAAAATTTTATCCAAATCAATGTGAACAAAATCGAGTTTCACATCTTTTTGGGTAGAATCTTTTATAAAACCAGATAAATTAATGATTTCGTTATTATGGTTTACTTTAAAGCGTTCAAGATTTAAATGTTTTAACTTCTTATCAAACACAATTTTATGATTGTTATCATCTAGCTCGTTGATGTACCATTTATGATTTTTAACCGTAAAATCTGACTTCTTAAATCCAACCACCGATTTGTTTTCAGTATTAATCGTATGGTAAAAATTCAGGTTATAAGTATCATCATTACGCTTTCCCCCAACTGCTTCAGCTCGCATAAAAAGCGTGTCATTTAAGGTCACGTTAATCATATTAATTTTTGATAAGTTGTAATACTTTGTATTTAAGCTATCGGCTTCGATATAAGTATCAAACAGCGGGTTTCCGTTATCGACTTGTAGCTCTACATTATTAACAAAGTAATCATCATACTTAATTTTAGGTGATTTAAACATGAGCTTAAATTTACTCTCATCACTTTCTACACGCCCTCTAATGAAGGTGTTTTTAGCCAGTTTAACTTCAGGGTAAAGTACTTCTACAATTTTATTATAAATCTTAAAATTAAAGTCTATATACTGATCATCATGAACTTGATCTCTTTGGTAATTGGAATAAACGTAACCAATAGAGTTTTTAAATAACTTTTGTAAATCATTTAAAACAAACTCGCCGTTTAATTCGCCTTGAATAATATCTGGAGAATTAAAAGACAGGAACCGTTTTTCGCCTTCAAAACGTGAAGTAACTTCAAACTCATCAAAAGCATAGGTGTCATTTTCATTTTGATATACGGTATTTTTAAAAATGATTTTCCCATAGGCATCATCTAAACTCCCCGCATTCATATTCATATTCACCTTACTCTTTAATATGGAAATGCTATCTCTTTTTATAAAATTAAGCGTGTTTAAATCGGCATAATCTATAACAGCTTCAAAATCATATTTTTTCACATCTTCAGAGAAATCTACAAGCCCTAAAAAGTTCATTTTTAGATTAGAATCATTAACCATTAAGTTTCCGTCGAAAATATTATTCATCACATTTCCGGCTACTTTAATGTCCTCATAATTGTAGCTGTTATATTCTAACCTATAAATATCACCTTTAATCTGGGTGTCAATTTTTTCGGCGGTAAAACCTTTTCCGTTAACATCAAAATTTAAAGCCCCTATACCTACATTGGGCGTATTTAAAAAAGCCCCGAGGTCAAATTCTTGAACGGTAACATTCCCTTTGTACGAACCATTATCGATGTCATTAATTTTATCGATTTCTAAATTAGAATCCACAAAACCGATTTCAGTAAATATCTTAATATCGGCCACCACTTTTTTTGAAGTGATTTGAGTATTTCCCACAATATTGAACATGCCAACGCGATCGAATGAAGACGGAATAGATCGTCCTAAAATTCCGGGAAGCAAATGGGTTAAATCGGTGTAGGTTGAAGACAAACTCTTGAATTTACCATCCATATAAAAGTTATCTTCCTCTCTATTAAATAAATTTCGGAATAAAATATCGCCGTTTACATGCGTTCTATCGGTTGTAGATAACCTTAGGTTAGACATTTTTAAGTCATTGAGTGTCCCAGACAAATCAACATCAAATTTTGCGTGGATATTATGTCCGAACTCATCATAAAAGGTATTTAGTTCATCTAAAAGGACATTCGAACCTTTAAAACTGGCTTCAATAGTCACTTTATCTGTAAAAAATTGTAAATCTTCACGCTTATATAGAAATTTCAAATCACCATTAAGCACCGATTCTTCTGTTTTAATTTGAAGATTTGCAAAAGTCATATCGGTTAAGGTATAAGCGAAATCGGTCATCATATTTTTCACAACAACCCCTCTGCTATCTACAAAAGACAACGTGTTTACTCTAGTGCTTACGTTACTCCCATCAATCAATAAATTGGTTGCATTAATATTTAAATCCTTTAAATAAAGCATTTTTGAAGTGGCTCTGTTTTCATCTGCTAAACTAAAAACCGAGTTATAAATAGAAACATCACTAGAAGAAAGTAAAAATTCACTACGGACTTTAGTAGGGTTATCTCTTTCAAATCGCTTAACGAAAATATCTAGATTCGATTCCGTTTCACCTTCATAGGTTTTAACATTAAAATGAAGGTTTTCAACGTCAATATCACCAAAAATTAAATTTCCATTGAATAAATTTCTAACACTTAAAATCGAGGTGTTTAATTCTGATGCACTAAAGAGCGTATTCTTCTTATAATCCTCAATATAAATATCTTTTAATTCAATATCACCATTAAGTTGCATACTTAGTCGATTAACATAGATATGCGTTTTGTACTCTTGATTTAATCGTTCAGTCGCGTAATTACCCAGGCGTGTTTGCACATAAGGAATGGCTAAAACCAGCAATAAAATAATAAAGAGCATTAAGAAAATGCCCGTTATTTTAAACAGTATGTTAAAAAATGACTTGATAAGCTATAAAATTATGACTTTAATACCCATAAATCACATTGAATTAATAAAAATACAGTGATTACTTTCAAGTTGATGCAACTCGATATATAATTCTTTACGTTTTTATTAAAAAAATAATTGAGTAGTTTTGCGCTGCGAATAAATCGTTTATTCGATGTAAAATTAACAATTATTGTGCCCAATAGAAATTAATGTCTTCAGAAAATATATATATACTCGGAATTGAGTCGTCATGCGATGATACCGCTGCATCAGTATTAATGAACGGTAAAATTTTAAGCAATGTCGTTGCGAGTCAAAAAATACATGAAGCCTATGGTGGCGTTGTTCCAGAATTGGCTTCTCGTGCGCATCAACAAAACATTGTTCCTGTGATTCATCAGGCTTTAGAAAAAGCAAATATCACTAAAGAACAGCTTCATGCTGTGGCCTTTACAAAGGGGCCTGGGCTCATGGGAAGTTTGCTTGTAGGCACTTCATTTGCTAAATCTTTAGCTTATGGTTTAAATATTCCGCTTATTGATGTGAACCATATGCAGGGTCATATTTTGGCTCATTATATTGAAGAAGAAGGTTTTGAAAAACCACCTTTTCCATTATTAGCCATGACCATTTCTGGGGGTCACACCCAGATTGTTAAGGTTGAAAATTACTTTGACATGACTGTTATTGGCGAAACCATCGATGATGCCGTTGGTGAAGCCTTTGACAAAAGTGGTAAAATATTAGGATTAGGCTATCCCGCCGGTCCAGAAATTGACAAACGTGCCAAATTAGGTAATCCAAAAGCTTTTGCTTTTACAAAACCAAAGGTTGACGGGCTCAACTTTAGTTTTTCAGGGTTTAAAACGGCTGTTTTATACTTTATTCAGCGTGAAACGAAGAAAAACCCAAATTTTATAGAAGAAAACCTAAACGATATTTGTGCTTCAATTCAATATACTATTATTGGTATTTTAATTGACAAACTTAAACTAGCTTCAAAAGAAACCGGCATAAATCATATTGCTATTGGTGGTGGCGTTTCGGCAAATTCGGGTATAAGGCAAGCCTTAAAAGATGGCGAACAAAAATTTGGTTGGACCACCTACATTCCTAAATTTGAATTCACCACGGATAATGGCGCCATGATTGCCATTGTAGGATACTTAAAATATTTAGAAAGTAATTTTGCTAAACAAGATGTAGTCGCTTCCGCCCGATTAAAAATTTAAAAATATTTTTAACAAATACCCTATACTAACCCCAAAGCCCTACCAATCCTATGATTAAAAAACTACCTTGTCTTTTATTGTTTCTTACTATTTTTTGTGTACAGGCTCAAACTTCTATTGAGAAAGACTTGAAAAAAATTGAAACCCCTGAGGAAGCTGATGCCTATTTAGAGGAAAACAATTCAAAGCTCAATAAATTAATTACCTTTAATGAGGAAAAACATAAAACCAAACTCGCCATATCACTTTTTAAAAAGAATGTAGGCGGAACAGAAGTCGTTGATCGCGAATATGAAAAGGTTCATTATAAAATTATTAGTAAAACAAGCAACAACTATAATCGTGTGTCATACATTTATCTGGATGGTGCTAAATATAATATGAGCGATTTAAATGCGCTAAGAACTAAAATCATCGCGAACTTTAAAGACGGGGCTCCTTTTGATTTTTTGGCTAAAAGATATTCTATGGATGAACGCGCTACAAAAGGTGGTGACACGGGTTGGTTCACTAAAGGAAAACTCGATACAGCTTTAGAACAAAGTTTTGTAGATAGCAGCTATGGCTTAAACGATATTTTCACCGTAGATTTACCAGAATCTAACAGATATTATGTGGTTTTAAAAACTTATGAGCCTAAAGAAATTTCAGAATTAAAAGTTTTAAAAATCACTGAAAAGAAATAAAAATGCAACTTTTCTATAATCCAGACATTAGCGAAATAAGCACTCAGTTGTTATTTGATAAAACTGAAAGCAGACACATTGTAAAAGTGTTACGCAAAACTGTTGGAGATACTTTGCATATCACCAACGGTAAAGGCTGGATTTTTACCGCTGAACTCGTGACGCCAAACATTAACAAATGTATGGCAAATATCATTTCTAAGGAACAGCAAAAACCACGTAACTTCAACTTGCATTTGGCTGTTGCACCTACAAAAATGAATGATCGCTACGAATGGTTTTTAGAAAAGGCTACCGAAATTGGTATTGAAAGTATTACGCCTATCATTTGTGATCACAGTGAGCGTAAAGTGGTTAAAACCGACCGTTTTGATCGTATTTTGCAATCGGCTATGAAACAATCATTAAATGCCTATTTACCACAGTTGAATGCACCAGTAAATTTTAAAGATTTTATTGAACAAGACTTTTCAGGTCAACTGTTTATAGCACATTGCGAGGAAACCCAAAAGAAATCACTAAAACAAGCTTTAGCCCCTAAAATAGATGTAACCATTTTAATTGGCCCTGAAGGTGATTTTTCACCTAAAGAAATTGACTTAGCGCTAGAAAACAAATTTATTCCTGTAACTTTGGGAACAACCCGATTACGAACAGAAACGGCGGCGATTGTAGCCTGCCATTCTGTTGCTTTTTCAAACGAATAGCTAACCATGCGATTATTTTTCATCATTTGTTTCTACTTGGTTTCCTTGAGCTTATCGGCTCAAGATTTGGCTGTTTTAAAGTACAAAGGCGGCGGTGATTGGTATGCTAATCCTACAGCTTTACCTAATCTTATTCAGTTTTGCAACAGCCATATCAACACTAAAATAAACCCCAAACCCCAAACTGTTGAAACAGGAAGTTTTGATATTTTTCAATACCCACTAATTCACATGACTGGCCACGGAAACGTGTTTTTTGATGAAAATGATGCTGAAAACCTACGTAATTACCTCATGTCTGGCGGTTTTCTTCATATTGACGACAATTATGGTATGCAACCTTATATTACCAAAGAGTTGAAAAAGGTATTTCCTAATAAAGAATTGATTGAAATCCCATCAAATCATGCAATTTTTAATGTGGCCTATAAATTTCCAAACGGACTCCCAAAAATTCATGAGCACGATGGTAAGCGTCCGCAAGCTTTTGGAATTTTTGAAGACGAACGTTTAATACTTCTCTTTACTTATGAAAGTGATTTAGGCGATGGTTGGGAAGACCATGAAGTGCATAACGACTCGGAAGAAGTTCGTGAAAAAGCACTAAAAATGGGTGCTAACATTATTAAATTCGCTTTTGAAAATTAAATGCAACTCAACCACTACAATACCAATTTTGAAAAACGTACATTTCCCATCACTTTAGTTTGTGACCATGTGACTAATGCCCCTAATATTGGTAGTTTGTTTCGGGTTGCAGATGCCTTTGGTGTTGAAAAAATCGTGTTATGCGGACAAAATATTACACTGGGGCGGAAAATAACAAAAACCTCTCGTGCGACCGAAAAATTTGTGCCTTATGATATTTGCGACAAGGCTTCAGATGTGGTTTTAAATTTAAAAAAAGAAGGCTATCAAATTATTTCAATTGAAATCACTAGTGAAAGTGTGCCGATGCATCGTTTTGAGTTTTCAGAAAAACAGCCTATTGCTTTTGTAATCGGTGATGAAAATTTTGGTGTTTCTGAAGCTATTTTAAAGCTTTCAGATCACATAATCCATATTGATATGTTTGGGGAGAATAGTAGTATGAATGTGGTACAAGCCACAAATATTGCACTTTACGAAGCCACTAAACAATTAATTTAATCTATTCTCACTTCAATTTTTTATTGTTGTTTTAATTAAGTAGATTTACTTACAAATAAATTTTATAAATTGAAATCAACAACCATTTCAAAAGGTATCCTTAGAGCAGTTTATACGCTCGTAGGTATTTCGATATTATTATATTTCTTTTACGAAATTCGATCTGTAGTAGCTTATGTTGCAATTGCTGCAATAACCTCATTAATTTGCAGACCTTTTATTAACTTTTTAGAACATACACTGAAGCTAAAAAAAGACATAGCTGTAGTGGTGACTATTTTTCTTTTACTGGGTGTATTGGTTGGTTTAGCCGGTCTGTTTATTCCACTAATCATGGAACAAGGGCACAATTTATCTTTGCTTGACATCGAAAAACTAGAGTCTAACTTATTAGAGATTTACAACTCATTTGCATTAAATTTCAACCTAGACACGAATGACTTAACCAATAGGTTTAAAGGTTTTAAACTTATAGAAATGTTAGATTTCTCTTTTATACCTGATGTACTAAACTCTATTGTTAGTGGCTTAGGCAGCTTTAGTATTGGTTTATTTTCTGTACTTTTCATCTGTTTTTTCTTCTTGAAAGACCGAACGCTTTTGGAGAATACACTTATCATTTTTGTTCCTGAAAAAAGCGAAAATCAATTTAAAAATTCTTTTTCAAAAATAAAGAAAATGTTGTCTAGGTACTTTGTTGGCCTCATTTGTCAAATCACCATACTTTTTATTATTTATGCTATCGGTTTATTTGTAGTAGGGATTGAAAACGCCTTCGTTATTGCTTTTTTATGTGCTTTAATGAATCTTATTCCTTATGTTGGCCCAGCTATTAGTGCTGTTTTAATGGTTACTCTTACTATGACCACTAATATTGGTCAATCACTTTTACACTATATTTTACCCAAAACATTTTGGGTATTGGTCGTTTTTGTCATCGGACAATTGATGGACAATTTTGTGAGTCAGCCCGTTATATTTTCTAAAAGTGTTAAATCGCATCCACTTGAAATTTTCTTGGTTATATTAATCACTGGAATTTTATTTGGTGTTGTTGGTTTAATTGTTGCTATTCCCGCTTATACCACAATTAAAGTGATTTTAAAGGAATACCTGGCGGAAAACCGTATCGTTAAGAAAGTGACTCAAAACATTTAATTTCAGCTTTGAATACGTATATTTTAAATACTGAAATTCAAGATTTCATCCATACCAATTTACACTCAGACATCTCTACACTCCTACTTAAAGGCGTGACTTTCGAAGGCGTTACTGTTCAAGAAATCATTGAGCAGATTGAAGCAAAAAATCGTTGTATAAACAAACTTCCTTTGTGGTTTAAAACCGGGAACATTTACTTTCCGAATAAATTAAACATTGAACAAACCTCTTCTGAAAGTACTGCAGAATACAAATCAGCCCTTATATCAGGAGACAACATCATTGATTTAACGGGCGGTTTTGGGGTAGATTGTTATTATTTTTCAAAGCATTTTAAAACGGTAACACATTGCGAAATAAACAGCACACTTTCTGCTATTGTAAAGCATAATTACGAAAAACTCAACGTAAAAAACATCACTACGTTTACAGGTGATGGCATGGATTATTTAAGACATTCAGAAAAACAATTCGATTGGATTTACATCGACCCCTCACGCCGACATGATAGTAAGGGCAAGGTGTTCTTTTTAAATGATTGTTTACCAAACGTACCAGAAAATCTAGAATTACTTTTTAGTCGTTCTAAAAACATCCTCATAAAAATATCGCCCTTGCTGGATTTAAGCATAGGTATCAACGAGCTAAAGCATGTAAAAACCATTCATGTTGTAGCGTTGAATAATGAAGTTAAAGAGTTACTTTGGGTTTTAGAATGTGATTTTTCGGGAGACGTCCATATTGAAACAGTGAACATTCAAAAACAAAGAAAAGCAAAATTCAATTTCAATTTAAACGAAGAAAAGCAAGCAAATGCGACGTATAGTGAGCCTCTAAGTTATTTATACGAACCTAATGCCGCTATATTAAAGGCCGGTGCTTTTGAAAGTGTTTCTGAACAGTTAAAAATTAACAAGCTTCACAAACACTCTCATTTATACACCAGTGATAATTTAGTTGAATTTCCTGGAAGATCCTTCAAAATAGAACAAATCCTTCAGTACAATAAAAAAGCGCTTAAAACATTAAACATTTCAAAAGCAAACATAACCACGCGTAACTTCCCGGAAACGGTTCAAAACATTCGTAAAAAGTTTAAAATAATAGATGGTGGTACGCACTATTTATTTTTCACTACCAATATGAACGACAAAAAAATTATACTTGTTTGTTCAAAAATTGAAATGGCTTAGATTTAAAGTTTCTAACTTCCTACTAAATACATATTAACTTATTTAAGCCTCAAACTGCTTTAACGTAGTAGTAATGATATTGACACAATCTAACAATTGTGCTTCAGTCATCACCAAAGGAGGCGCAAACCTAATAATATTACCATGCGTTGGTTTGGCCAACAAGCCGTTTTCTTTCAAAGCCATGCAAATATTCCAAGCCGTATCGCTTTCTTCGTCATCATTAATGACAATGGCATTAAGTAGGCCTTTACCACGTACTAAACTCACGATATTACTAGAATTGATGTATTTGTTTAATTCACTTCGAAATACTTCCCCTAATTCAGAAGCCTTTTCAGCAAGGTTTTCATCTTTAATGACTTCCAAAGCTGCGGTGGCTACAGCTGCCGCAACAGGATTTCCACCGAAAGTACTCCCATGATTCCCTGGTTTTATAACATTCATGATATGGTCATTAGCTAAAACAGCTGAAACCGGATAAACCCCACCACTAATGGCTTTACCAAGAATTAAAACATCTGGTTTTACATTTTCATGGTCTACGGCTAGTAATTTTCCTGTTCGAGCGATACCTGTTTGTACTTCATCTGCAATAAAAAGCACATTGTATTTTTCACACAGTGCTTTGGCTTTGGTTAAGTAGCCTTCATCGGGCACATAAACACCAGCTTCACCTTGAATAGGTTCCACTAAAAACCCAGAAACATTCAGGTTGTTTTTTAAACTCTCTTCTAAAGTATCTAAATCGTTATAGGCTATTTTTATAAAGCCTTTGGTGTAGGGACCAAAGTTTTTGCGCGCTACTGGGTCATTTGAAAATGAAATAATTGTTGTTGTTCTTCCGTGGAAATTATTTTCACAAACAATAATTTCAGCTTCGTTCTCATCAATACCTTTCACCTCATAAGCCCATTTACGGCAAAGCTTCAAAGCGGTTTCTACAGCTTCTGCACCAGTATTCATTGGTAAAAGCTTATCGAAGTTGAAATATTCACAAGCAAACTTCTCGAACCTTCCAAGGGCATCATTATAAAAAGCTCTTGAGGTTAATGTTAAAGTTTGTGCTTGTTCAATCATGGCACCTACAATTTTGGGGT
Source organism: Pseudotamlana haliotis (assembly GCF_008806375.1). Classification (GTDB taxonomy): domain Bacteria; phylum Bacteroidota; class Bacteroidia; order Flavobacteriales; family Flavobacteriaceae; genus Pseudotamlana; species Pseudotamlana haliotis. The sequence goes on from NZ_WAAT01000001.1 coordinate 85,325, forward strand.
GACAATGACCTTGGTTTACAGCAGAATAAGCCGATAAAAAATCATAATACTTTTTGCCTTCTACATCCCATACATACACACCTTCTCCCCTGTTTAACACTACAGGTAATGGATGGTAATTGTGTGCACCATACTTGTTTTCTAATGTAATCGCTTGTTGCGAAGTTAATTGGTCTAAAACAGCCATTTTAAAAATTTTAAAAGTTTGCACCTAGATCACAGATGCTTAAAATAACCATTCCTTCTCTACCTTTATCCTTCCGAGGTTCCGATAACTATCGGGACGAAAATTCAGCGTGGGAGAGAAATCATCCCTAGAAGCTGCAAATTACTAATAATTGAGCAGTTCAAAAGCATGTTTAGCATAATCTTATAACTGAACTCGTATTGAAGCAATCAAATTTCAAAAAGAAAATAACTATTTTCCACTTGAAACTATAAAGTATAAAGGAGTTCATTATTTTTGCAGCATGGCAAGAAGAAAATCAAGAAAACAAGTTTTTGAAAACGTAGAAGTTATTGATGCAGGAGCAAAAGGTAAAACCATTGCAAAAGCACCAGATGGGAAGGTTATTTTCCTTCCAAACGCAGTTCCCGGTGATGTAGTAGATGTGCAAACGTTCAAGAAACGCAAAGCTTATTATGAAGGAAAAGCTACGGTCTTTCATAAACTCTCTGATAAACGTACCGAACCACAATGCGAACATTTTGGTACCTGCGGCGGGTGCAAGTGGCAAGATATGGCCTACGAACACCAGTTGTTTTATAAGCAAAAGGAAGTTACCAATAACCTAACTCGAATTGGACATATTGAACTTCCTGAGGTAACACCTATTCTAGGCTCTGAACAGCAATATTTTTACAGAAATAAAATGGAATTCTCCTTTAGCGATAGCCGATGGTTAACGCTCGAAGAAGTGCAATCTGATGAAGATTTAGGAGACCGTAATGCTCTAGGGTTTCATATTCCGGGCATGTGGGATAAAATCCTGGATTTAAATAAATGCCACCTGCAAGCTGATCCTTCAAACGCGATTAGAAACGCCGTTAAAGCCTTCGGAATTGAACATGGCTTAGAGTTTTTCAATACTAGAAATCAAACGGGTTTACTGCGTACCATGATGATTCGTACGTCGACTACTGGAGATATCATGGTCATGGTTCAGTTTTTTAAAGAAGATAAAGAAAAACGTGAATTATTATTAGATTTTATTGCTGAAAAATTCCCTGAAGTTACCTCTTTACAATACGTGATTAACGGAAAAGCAAACGATACTATTTATGATCAAGAAGTGATTTGTTACAAAGGTAACGATCATATTTTTGAAGAAATGGAAGGATTAAGATTTAAAATAAACGCGAAATCTTTTTACCAAACCAACTCTGATCAAGCTTACGAATTATACAAAATCACTAGAGATTTTGCTGGTTTAACAGGAAACGAACTGGTATACGATTTATACACCGGAACCGGAACCATTGCACAGTTTGTTGCTAAAAAAGCAAAAAAAGTAGTTGGCGTTGAAGCGGTTCCTGATGCGATAACAGCGGCTAAAGAAAATGCACAATTAAATAATATTGATAACGTTGAATTCTTTGTGGGTGATATGAAAAATGTATTTAACGCCTCTTTTATAGAAACTCATGGTGATCCAGATGTGATTATTACTGATCCGCCACGTGACGGTATGCATAAAGATGTGGTACAGCAAATATTAAACATTGCGCCTAAAAAAGTGGTTTATGTAAGCTGTAATAGTGCTACCCAAGCCCGTGATTTAGAACTTATGGACGCCCAATACAAAGTGATTAAAACACAAGCCGTTGATATGTTCCCACAAACCTTTCACGTAGAAAATGTTGTACTTTTAGAGCGTCGTTAGGTATAAAATGCATTTCTAAGCTAATTTTAAACCTTGGAAAAGCGGTAATTAAAACATAATAATGAAATATTTAAAAATCCTTATTACCCCTACACTACTAGTTTTAGGCGTTTTTATTGCTATAGCCTGCGAGCCAGACGATATTTGCGCTGAAGGTACGGCAACTACACCTCGACTTATTATCGATTTCTATAATGTACTCAATCCAGAAGCACAAAAAAACGTGTTTGATTTGGTCGTTGTTGGTGTGGGCAATAATAGTGTTTTGGACGGTTATTCATTTGTAGATACTGATGACGTCTATTTGCCTTTAAAAACAGATGATAACACAACACAATATGCACTAATCGCAGATGCAACTATTAATAACAATGGTACACCTGACGATGAAACGGATGATTTTTTAGAAGGAAACCAAGATATCATTACAATAAACTATAGTCGAGAAGAAATTTATGTGTCTCGTGCCTGCGGTTATAAAACCATTTATAAGAACGTTACCCTAACTATTGAACCTGATGCTGATAACTGGATGATTTCTAGACAGCCAATGACCGAAAACCAATCTGTAGAAAATGAAGATGAAGCCCACTTTATTGTTACGCACTAGCCTTATCGTTTTCTTTTTGTTGGTTTCAATTACCACAAAAGCTCAAAACGATAGTATTGCTAAAATCAATGAAACTGTGAAAACAGTAGATTCTAGTAAAACTAAAAAAGCTAAAGAAACTGCTAAAACCAAAAACGATTCCACCTCGGTTAAGTTGAAATACGGACTTCGAGCAGGTGCCGATGTTGGTAAACTCATAAGATCTGCTTTTGATGATGACTACCAGGGTTTTGAAATTAATGCTGATTTCAGATTATCTAAGCATTTGTATGTCGCTGGAGAATTTGGGCATGAAGAAAAAAGTACTATAACCGATTATATGGACATTAGTTCCCAAGGAAGTTACCTAAAGGCAGGTGTTGATTACAACATGTATGACAACTGGTTGAATATGGACAATATGATCTATTTTGGTTTTCGTGCAGGAGGAAGCTCTTTTAGCCACGATTTAAACAGTGCAACTATTTATACGGCCAACCAATATTGGGCACCGCAATACACGATTACAGACCCGATAGAGTTTGATAGTTTAACCGCATTTTGGGCTGAATTACAGTTAGGCTTAAAAGCCGAAGTACTAACCAATCTTTACATGGGAATTAACTTGCAAGTACGACTTTTAGTTAGCGAAACAGATCCTAGTAATTTTGAGAATGTATACATTCCTGGTTTTGGTAGAACTTATGATAGTGGCCGTATTGGGGCTGGATACAGCTACACTATAGCTTATAGAATTCCGCTTTTTAGCAAATACAAATAAGCTAATTTCATAATGCTTTAAGTGGTTTTAGACACATTAACTTGAGCATGATGTGAAATAGGAAAATTACAAGAATTTGCTATAAAACAAAGTTGATTGGCTTTGTCATGTAAACTTAAGGCTAATTCTTTTTGAGCCTCGCTTTTAATAGTTACTACAGGATTCAATATCACTTTAGTAAAACTACCACTTCCCGTAGATTGCACCTCAAGAATCCCTTCTGCTTGATCAGTATAAGACAGCACTTCAATATTGTGTTGCGAACAAACATATAAATAAGACATCATGTGGCATGACGCTAAAGCGGAAAGCAACAAATCTTCAGGATTGTGTAATCCTTCATCACCTCGAAAAGGTTTCGCTGCCGAAACTTCTAAACCTTGCTTTTTACCCGCTATATGAACCGTGTGACTTCTACTGAAACTTCTTGGGTTTTTAGTAGAATCCCCTGCTTTGACTTCCCAATTTACTTGCGTTTTAAAAGTATGATTGAAACCCATGATTAAGAATTAGCTTTTGGATGCATTATAATTCGATTTTATTGTCTTTATGTCTTCCCATATTCTGTTAAAAAACCAAAGAAATTAACATATAAACCATTTTACAACACATAACGAGATTCCTGCCTTCGCAGGGATTAGTTGTTCATATATTTCCCCTTCTTACTCCCTTCATACATCACGTATTTCACTAAACGCGATTCTAGTTTAGCGTTGAATAACTGTATTTTTCGTGACGGACGTAAGCCTACAAATTTCAAGGCATCAAGATTAGAGGTGATAAACCAAGCATCAGTACCTGGATAATTTTGTTTCAGTGTATCTCCTATATTTTTATAAAATTCTTCCATATCAATATTTAAACGCTCACCATAAGGCGGGTTAAATACCATCTGTAGTTTTTCATCACCTCCTTTTTGAGTTTTAAAGAAGTCTTCGTGTTTCACTTCAATAAAATCTTCCAATTGGGCATTTTTCACGTTTTCTTTGGCTTTGGCTACAGCACTAGGCGCTTTATCGTATCCTATAATTTTATGATGAAAATCACGTGTTTTTCCTAATAGAGACTCTTCTATTTTTTCAAATAAATCAACATCCCAATCTTCCCAACGTTCAAAAGCAAACTCTTTACGCATTAAGTTTGGCGGAATGTTACACGCAATCATAGCGGCTTCAATAAGCATGGTTCCAGAACCACACATAGGGTCCATAAAATCTATTTGTCCGTCCCAACCAGAAAGCATTATTAAGCCCGCTGCTAATACTTCATTTATAGGGGCAATATTAGTCGCGGTTTTATAACCACGTTTATGTAGAGAATCACCCGAAGAATCTAATGAAATAGTACAACGGTTGCGATCAATATGCACATTAATTTTAAGGTCTGGGAATTTTAAATCGACGTTAGGTCTTTGCCCATCAGTATCTCTAAATTTATCAACTATGGCATCTTTAGTTTTTTGTGCGATATACAAAGAATGTGTAAATAATTCTGAGTGAATCGTCGCATCAACAGCCAAGGTTCCTGTAGGTTTCAGGTACTTAGACCAATCCATAGCATAGATCTTATTATATAAATCCTGCTCATTTTTAACATTAAAAGCATGGATGGGTTTTAAAATTTTAACAGCAGTACGTAGCGCTAAATTGGCTTTGTACATAAAACCTTTATCGCCCGAAAAAGAAACATTACGCACCCCTTTTTTAATATATTGCGCACCAAGTTGTTGTAATTCTTTTTCTAGTAAATCCTCAAAGCCAAATAATGTTTTGGCAACCATATTAAAATTTTCTCCCATTTTTTACGTCTCTTCTCTTTTTAGGCTGAATAGATTGCAAAAATAATGTAATTTTGCGGCAAACGTAAAGTTTATTGATAATTAGGGCTTTTAAAGCATTGGCTTCCTTTCATTTTTAATTGAATACGATTAATAGCCATAAACGCTCACATTTTAAAGCGTTCAGCCAGCCCCGAAAAGAAAAAATTTCTGTTTTCACAGAAAATATATATGACAAATAATACAGCAACTTGGTTCACTTCTTGGTTTGACACACCATTTTACCACATTTTATACAAAGACAGAGACGACACAGAGGCACATGCCTTTATGGAAACCTTAACCAACTATTTAAACCTTCCGGAAAACGGAACCGTTTTAGATTTAGCCTGCGGAAAAGGAAGACATTCTCGCTATTTAAACAAAATAGGTTATGATGTGACTGGTGTTGACTTAAGTGCTAACAGCATCAAATTTGCTAAACAATTTGAAAATCACCGTTTGCATTTTGAAGAACACGACATGTGCTTACCATATCACAAACAATTTGACGCGGTTTTCAACCTGTTCACAAGTTTTGGTTATTTTGAAGATGATGCCGATAATTTAAAAACCATTGAAGCCATAAAGTCCAACTTAAACGAATTCGGTTTTGGTGTTATAGATTTTATGAATAGTGAGTTTGTTATCGACAACTTGGTTCCTAAAGAAACGAAAACCGTTGATGGTATCGAGTTTCACTTAAAGCGTTTTGTTGAGGAAGGATATATCATAAAAGATATTACTTTTACAGTCGACGAAAAAGTTTACAATTACCAAGAACGTGTTCGTGCTTTTACTTTGGCTGATTTTGAAAAGCTTTTTGAACAGACCGATGTTTTTTTATTGGATGTTTTTGGAGACTATAAACTCAATAAGTTTAACCCCAAATCATCAGAGCGTTTGGTGATGATTTTTAAATAGTGGATATTGCACTTATAATTTTGCTCTAGGATTGAGCCTTTTTAATAAATGAATAAATTTTTACTACCTTTTTTAGCTGTTTTTGTGGGTTTTGGTTTGGCTTTATTGACTAAAAAGCAAAAATCTTGGAATACGAAGCTCCTACTCTCTTTTAGCGGGGCCTTTTTATTAGCTTTAACGCTTTTTGAGTTGCTTCCTGAAGTTTATCATCATTTAGACACCAAACTAGCAGGCTTGCTTATAATGGCTGGTATTTTATTGCAAATCACCTTAGAATTGTTCTCTAAGGGTGCCGAACACGGACATGTACACATTCATAAGGGAAATAGTACCTTTCCATGGACACTCTTTATAAGTTTATGTATTCATAGTTTTTTAGAAGGTTTCTCCATTCATGATCATAATGATATGGTTTATGGCGTTTTGGTACATAAAATCCCGATTGCCACGGTGCTTACATTATTTTTGATGCAATCAAATTACACAAAATCACATATAGTTGGTTTTCTGTTAGTTTTTGCTTTTATGACGCCATTAGGGACTTTTATTTCTCATGAATCAACCATTATTGGCCATTATGCAGATGCTATGAATACCATTGTAATAGGAATCTTTTTTCATATTTCAACCACGATTTTATTTGAAAGTGGTGACGGTCATAAATTCAACCTTTCAAAATACATCGCCATCATTTTGGGGGTTGCTATAGCTTACATGATTTAATAGAGATTAGTTGGTGGTTTTTGGTTATTAGCTGTTGGTCACCTACTCTTACATTGATTTTCTTGCCCCAGGTTTTCAAAGATAGAAATGCTCAAGTAACTTTTTCACTGAGTTACGCTGAGATTACGCTGAGACTCACAGCGCTAATTCTAGACACTAATTTTCATTAATACAGATGGTTTTTTTTTAAAATTCTTCACATATTTTACATATTTCACATTTAAACAAAAATCCTTAAAATTACTTCAAATTAAAACACAAAGACCCTTCAAATCATAAAACAATATTATTTTTTTTAAATTATCACAGAGCATTCATTAACTTTACATCTTACTTTTTTTTAAACCAAAAAAAATCACTTTTTAATGATGAAATCTTACTTTTTAAGACCAATGCTCGGGCTATCCTTTGTTTTGGTACTATTTTCTTGTAAAGAAGATACAAAAACAACAACCATTACAGAAACAGCTATTAAGATTGAATCGCAAAAGGTTAGCGATTTTTTTCAAAATACCTTTGATGAGCAAATTGCGAGGTCTCCAGAATTCCAAACACGTTTGGGAATCAAAAAGAACTACGGAAAATGGAATGATATTTCACCTGAAGCTAGCGAAAGAGACCAGAAATTTTACAAAGAAAAATTACAATGGTTAGAAGACTCTGTAAATGTTGAAGCCCTTTCTAAAGACGTTTTATTAAGTTATAAACTCGCTAAACAAAATTTTGAGAAAGAAATTAAAAACTACGAATTCCGACTGCATAACTACCCAGTAAATCAAATGTTTGGTGCACAATCTGGTAAACCTGCTTTTTTAATTAATATGCATCGTATTGACAGCCTTCAAGATGCAGAAGCTTATATTTCTAGATTAAACGGCTTTAAACCTTACTTCGAGCAACTCATTGAAAATTTAAAAGCTAGAGAAGCTATTGGTGTCATGCCTCCTACTTTTGTTTATGATAAGGTTATTCAAGATTCTGAAAACATTCTTGTAGGACAACCTTTTGACCAAACCGAAACTAAAAGTGCTTTATTGGAAGATTTTACCAGTAAAATTGACAAACTTGACCTTGATGACTCTATTAAAAGTCAACTTAAAACTCAAGCCAACGAATCCCTATTAAACGCTGTAAAACCTGCTTACGCAGCGCTTATTGATTTTATGAGTGCACAAAAAGAACGTTCAAACACTGATGCTGGCGCGTGGAAATTCCCTAACGGTGAAGCCTTTTATAAAAATGCCCTTACAAATACCACAACCACACAACTCACGGCAGATGAGATTCACAACATTGGTTTAGCTGAAGTTGATAGAATTCATAAAGAAATGAACGCTATTCGTGAAAAGGTAGGCTTCGAAGGTGATTTAAAAGCCTTTTTTGAGTTTATGAAAACAGATAAACAGTTTTACTACGCTGACGATAAAAATGGAAAAGCGGCCTATTTAGATAAAGCTGTACAGATTATAGACAGTATGAAAACCCGTTTGGATGAAATTTTCATCACCAAACCTAAAGCCGATATTATTGTAAAAGCCGTAGAACCTTTTAGAGAAAAATCTGCTGGAAAAGCCTTTTACAACCGTCCGGCCGCCGATGGTTCTAGACCTGGTATTTATTACGCTAACTTATACGACATGGCATCCATGCCCACTTATCAAATGGAAGCCTTAGCCTATCACGAAGGGATTCCAGGACATCACATGCAATTAGCCATTCAACAAGAACTTGAAAATGTGCCTATGTTTAGAAAGTTTGGAAGTTACACGGCTTACACCGAAGGTTGGGGCTTATACTCTGAATTTACCCCTAAAGAAATGGGCTTCTATGCCGATCCTTATTCCGATTTTGGGCGTTTAGCCATGGAACTATGGCGCGCTTGTAGATTGGTAGTAGATACAGGAATTCACGCTAAAAAATGGACACGTGAAGAGGGAATAAAATACTATACCGATAATACACCAAATGCCGAATTAGATGCCATTAAAATGGTTGAACGCCATATTGTAATGCCTAGTCAGGCCACAGCCTATAAAATAGGCATGATGAAAATTTTAGAATTGAGAGAAAAAGCGAAAAACACCTTAAAAGATGATTTTGATATTCGTGAGTTTCATGAAGTCGTAATTTCTCATGGTGCCATTCCGTTAAATGTATTAGAAGATTTTGTTGATGAATATATTGGTTCGAAACAAAATGAGATAAAATAGTAAATTCATAAATGATTTACTAAATCAGTTTAGCTTTTAAGAGGCTGTTCCCAAAGTATTAATCACATTCGTCATTCTGACCGTCTTTCAGACGGAGCAAGGATTTTATCTTGAAACAGCTCTCCCAAGCTTTGAAATTAAAGCTTTCATAATTTAATTATGATGTTACCTTTGTAAAGTCCTTATTCAACTTTAAGGAATTAGCCAAAAACCTCAAAAAAAAAAAAAAAGAAGCCTGTGTTTTCAAAAGAAGAATCAAGACGATTAAAACAAGATTTTTGGACCAGTTTTGGGAAATCATTTCCTAGAAAATGGATTTTATACAACACCAAGTTAAAAGGGTTTAGTTTTAAATTCCACTTTGATACCAAAAGTGCGCTTGTGGCTTTAGATGTTGAAGATGATTTGGAACACCGCATTAAATACTGGGAAAAATTAGTGGCTTTAAAATCCATTCTAACCGACGAATATCTACCAGAAGCCATATACAACGAAGAATATATTTTAGATAATCAAAAGGAAATCTCAAGAATTTACATCCCTTTAGAACAGAAAGTTTCTATTCACAACAAAAACTCCTGGCAAGAAGTTATGGTCTTCTTTAATGAAAAAATGAGCTTATTTGAAGCCTTTTATGAAGAATACCGCGATGTTATTGATAGCTGATAAATGAATTGATTATTTGGACGGCATGTTGAATTGTTGAGTCGTTTAACCGAAGTTAGGCTAGTTAAATTTTTTACTTTTAACTATTCATTTTTAATTCCCCAAAAAAAAGGATCAAACCAAACTAGCCCAACCCTTTTATAATATATAATATCACGTCCTGAAATAGCGATACACTAAACCCCTAGTGTAATGAAAACATCAGCAAATAATGGTACTCCCAAACGTACCCAAAAGGATTACTCGCTCTCTTTTAAACTCCAATTAGTAGAAGAAATAGAACAAGGATTCTTGACAAAATCCCAAGCAAAACTAAAATATGGCATCCAAGGGGATTCTACAGTAACTAAATGGTTACAGAAATATGGTAACTTTGATTGGGAAAACCAATTACCTTCAACAAGGTCAAAAACACCAGAACAAAGAATACTTGAACTTGAAGCCAAGGTTAAGCTTCTCGAGAAGCAGAAGGAAAGAGCAGAACACCCTGAAGAACAGGCAAATAAGAAAGTCATCATCTTTGATATGCTAGTAGATATGGCAAAAAAAGAATATGATGAACAAACAACAAAACTTAAAAAGAAAACAGTATAAATCAAAAAAGCTGAACAATGTTAACATAGTTCAGCTTTAATGAATAACTTTAATCCTTTAATAATCTGTATCGGTTATTTAGGACTAGACATTTTATTTATTCTCCTGCAGCTTCAAGAGCTTCAACTTTTTCTTTCATACCTTTAGACTTTTCAGTCTCTCCTAAAATACTATAAATATTCATTAAAGTTTTAGCAGCATTAATATTATTATTATCAATCTCTAAAGCTTTAGATAAATAAGGAACAGCATCTTGATATAATTCTTGACGTTTATCTCTTAACTCATCGTAACGTGCGTTATCTTTTTTAGAAGTTCCTAAACTATTCATTTCTTCAATCATTGGTTGCTCTTCAGATAATATTAAAGCAGCAAGATTAATATAAGCATTAACATAGTTTGGATCTAACTCAATAGCTTTTTCATAGTATTTCTTAGCTTCATCATTTTGCTTGCTTTCAGCTGAAATAACTCCTAAGTTATACTGTAACTCTGGATTTTTAGGATCCATAGCAATGGCTTCCTTTAAAAGAGACTTAAACTCTTCAGTATTACCCATTTTGTAGTGCACATTAGCTTCAGACAAAATTAAGTTAACATCATCAGGACTTTCAGCTCTAGCGTCTTTCATTGCCGCAAGTGCTTTCTCATCTTCCCCTTCACTTACATAAATAAGTGCAATATTTTTTACAATTTCTGGTTTTTTAGACTCTGTTGTACGTTCACCTGGTTTGATATGTGTTTTTGATTTCACATATAAATCACGTGTGTTTTTGTCTAAAATCTCTTCCTTACCTGTTTCAACATTGGTCGCGAAATATTCTGTACCAATACCTGTATACCCTAAAGATTTAAGCTCTTCATACATCTTTAAAGCTTTGTTATATTCAGGAATACTTACCGCCATAGTAGCAGCATAATATAAGTAAACCGTATCTTGAGGTTTTACTCTATAGGTTTTCTCAAAGTAATCAGATGCTTTAGAAAAATCTTTGGCTTCATAGGCTTTATTACCTGTTTCAACCAAATTAGTCATCATTTTTTGTTTTAAATCTTCAGATTCCTGAATATAATCACCTTCAACATATGATAAACTTTCAATCGCCCCATCAATATCGGCCATTGACCCTTTTCCATTAGCATAAAGTGCTTCAGCATTTAAGTAATAGTATTTAGCTTTAAGTTTACTATCCATTTCTCCTTTTAAAGCTTCGGCTTGACTTAAAGCTGTTTTAGCTTCAGAGAAATTATTCGATTTAATAGCTTTTTCAGCTGTTTTCAACTCCTTTTTTTGTGCGAATGAAAATGCGCTCATTGAAATTGCCAAAGCTACAATAACTTGTTTCTTCATTTTTATGATCTATTTATTTAATTATAATATATTTTAACTATCAAGAGTTGTACCGTCTTCGGTAGAACCTGTATTTTCTGGAGCTTCCTCACCTTCAAGTAATTCAACTTCATCTTCATCATGCATGACCTTAGCCACAGCAGCAATAGAGTCGTTTCCTTTTAGATTGATCAACTTAACCCCTTGAGTGGCTCTACCCATAACTCTCAAGTCAGCGATAACCATTCTTATCGCGATACCAGACTTATTGATAATCATTAAATCATCATTATCTGTCACGCTTTTAATAGCGACTAAACTACCTGTTTTTTCGGTAATAGAAATGGTTTTGACACCTTTTCCACCTCTATTGGTTACTCTATAAACTGGCTCTCCATCTTCTGGATCATCAATGTAAGTACGTTTACCGTAACCATTTTCAGAAACCACTAAAACAGATTCTTCTTTAGAGTTTTCAATAGTTACCATACCAATAACTTCATCTTTATCATGTGCTAAAGTAATACCGCGAACTCCAGATGCGCCACGTCCCATTGGTCGTGTTTTGGCTTCCTCGAAACGAATTGCTTTACCAGATTTTAAGGCTAACATCACCTGACTGTTTCCAGTGGTTAGTTTAGCTTCCAGTAATTCGTCATTATCTTTAATAGTAATCGCATTAATACCGTTGGTTCTCGGACGAGAATATTGCTCTAACGACGTCTTTTTAACCTGACCATTCTTAGTTGCCATAATGACATAATGACTGTTAATATAGTCTTCATCCTTTAAATCTTGAGTACAAATGAACGCCATTACTTTGTCGTCTTGCTCAATATTTATAAGATTTTGAATAGCACGTCCTTTAGAGGTTTTACTACCTTCAGGAATTTCGTAAACACGCATCCAGAAACATTTTCCTTTTTGCGTAAAGAACAACATGTATTGATGGTTTGTTCCCACAAACAGGTGTTCTAAGAAATCTTCATTACGTGTTGTTGAAGCTTTTTGTCCAACACCTCCTCTATTCTGAGTTTTGTATTCTGTAAGTGAAGTACGCTTAATATAACCTGCATGAGAAATAGTAATCACTACTTGCTCATCTGGAATCATATCTTCAATGCTTAAATCTCCGCCAGCATACTCAATCGTTGAACGACGTTCATCACCATATTTATCTCTTACAACTTCCAACTCCTCTTTAATGATATTCATTCTGCGCTCTTTGCTAGCCAAAATATCCTTAAGATCTGCAATCGTTTTCATGATTTCTTCATACTCCGCACGTAGCTTATCTTGCTCTAGACCTGTTAACTGGCGTAAACGCATTTCAACAATAGCCTTAGCTTGAATTTCAGAAAGCTTGAATCGCTCAATTAAATTCTCACGAGCTTCATCGGCATTTGAAGAGGCTCTTATGATTTTAATCACTTCATCAATATTATCTGATGCAATGATTAAACCTTCTAAAATATGCGCTCTTTCTTCCGCTTTGCGTAATTCATAAGTGGTACGTCTAACAACAACATCGTGTCTGTGTTCAACGAAATAATGAATTAAATCTTTTAAGTTTAACAACTGCGGACGACCACCAACAAGCGCAATGTTATTCACACTAAATGAAGACTGTAGCGCCGTGTACTTAAATAAAGTATTTAATACGATGTTAGGAATCGCATCACGTTTAAGTACATAAACAATACGCATACCGTTTCTATCAGATTCGTCTCTAATAGAAGCAATACCTTCTAGTTTTTTATCATTAACCAAGTCTGCAGTTTTCTTAATCATATCTGCTTTATTCACTTGGTACGGAATCTCATTTACAATGATACACTCACGACCGTTAACCTCTTCAATATTGGTTTTAGCACGCATAACAATACGCCCTCTTCCCGTATGAAAAGCTTCCTTTACACCATCATAGCCATAAATAGTTCCTCCTGTTGGAAAATCTGGAGCTTTAACATGCGTGATAAGTTCGTCTATTTCAATATCGTTGTTTTCAATATAAGCGATGGTTCCGTTTACAACTTCTGTTAAGTTATGAGGTGGCATGTTGGTTGCCATACCTACCGCAATACCTGACGCTCCATTGACTAAAAGTCCTGGGATTCTAGTTGGTAAAACTGTTGGTTCATGAAGCGTATCATCAAAGTTTAACGTATGATCTACAGTTTCCTTGTCGATATCTGCCAACATGTCCTCTGAAATCTTACGCATACGCGCCTCAGTATAACGCATTGCTGCAGGACTATCACCATCAATGGAACCAAAGTTCCCTTGTCCGTCTACTAGCATATAACGTAAACTCCATTCTTGAGCCATACGTACCATAGCATCGTAAACTGATGTATCACCGTGTGGGTGATACTTACCTAGAACTTCTCCAACTATTCTTGCGGATTTTTTATGTGCCGAATTTGCTCTAACACCCAATTCATGCATACCATAAAGCACACGTCTATGAACCGGTTTTAAACCATCTCTTACATCTGGTAAAGCACGAGACACAATGACTGACATTGAATAATCAATGTAGGCCGACTTCATCTCATCCTCAATATTAATAGGGATCAATTTCTCTCCTTCTGCCATAAATATTCTTATTTAATTTTATGCTTTTTTCAAAACATGCTAATATAAGACTTTCATCAGTCATAGCAGGACAATCAAGCGGGATTTTTCATGTAATTTATTAACAATTATCACGACTATATTATTAATAAGTTATGCTTGCATATATTTTGATATCATGAAGTTTTTACGTCAATTAGCAGTTTACCGACAAAAATAGGTACAGTTTTTGTCTTTGGTAAAATGTTTTATTATTTTTAATGCAGAAAGGACAGAGATTTATGGATGATAATTTTTCCCCAAGAGTAAAAGATGTGATTGCTTACAGCAAAGAAGAAGCCCTGCGTTTAGGCCATGATTTTATTGGCACTGAACATTTAATGCTTGGACTCCTACGAGACGGAAACGGAAAAGCTATAAGCATATTGAATGCTTTAGATATCGATCTAAATCATTTACGACGAAAGGTTGAAATACTTAGCCCTGCAAACCAAAATATAGCCGTAGCTTCAAACCAAAAGAAGAACTTACACTTGACTAGGCAAGCAGAGCGCGCTTTAAAAACAACATTTTTAGAAGCCAAGTTATTTCAGAGTACCTCAATAAATACAGCGCATTTACTGCTTTGTATTTTAAGGAATGAGAATGACCCCACTACCAAGCTTTTAAATAAGCTTAAAGTTGACTATGATAATGTGAAAGAACAATTTAAACTTATGATTACAAACGACAACGATGATTATATAGACCCAAAAGCCGAATTTCAAGATGACGACGCGCATACTGAAGATGATTCTGCTAAAGACAATATATTTAACGCCCCAGCAGGAGGTAAAACGAACAAAAAGTCTAAAACCCCTGTTTTAGATAATTTCGGACGTGATTTAACCGCTCTTGCGGAAGAAGGTAAACTTGACCCTGTTGTAGGTAGAGAAAAGGAAATAGAACGTGTTTCTCAGGTTTTAAGTAGAAGAAAGAAAAACAACCCGCTTTTAATTGGAGAGCCTGGTGTTGGTAAATCTGCCATTGCGGAAGGTTTAGCGCTTAGAATCATAAAACGTAAAGTATCTAGAATCTTATTCAACAAACGTGTGGTAACTTTAGATTTAGCGAGTTTAGTCGCTGGAACCAAGTACCGCGGACAGTTTGAAGAGCGCATGAAAGCCGTAATGAACGAGCTTGAAAAGAACGATGATGTGATTCTATTTATTGATGAAATTCATACCATTGTTGGTGCTGGTGGAGCAACGGGAAGCCTAGATGCTTCTAACATGTTTAAACCTGCTTTAGCTCGAGGTGAAATTCAATGCATCGGTGCAACAACTTTAGATGAATACAGACAATATATTGAAAAAGACGGTGCTTTAGAGCGTCGTTTCCAAAAGGTTATTGTTGAGCCAACTACGGTTGATGAAACCATTGAGATTTTAAATAATATCAAAGGCAAATACGAAGAACACCACAATGTTGATTATACACCTGAAGCTATTGAAGCTTGTGTAAAATTAACCAACCGCTACATGTCCGAAAGATTTCTTCCAGACAAAGCTATTGATGCTTTAGATGAAGCTGGTTCTCGTGTTCACATCACCAATATTGATGTGCCAAAACAAATTATTGAGCTTGAAAAACAACTTGAAGGCATTAAGGAAACTAAAAATGCGGTTGTTAGAAAGCAAAAGTATGAGGAAGCTGCCAAACTTCGAGATGACGAAAAACGCATTGAAAAGGAATTATCTATAGCCCAAGAAAAATGGGAAGAAGACACCAAACAGCACCGCGAAATTGTTACAGAAGACAATGTTGCTGATGTGGTTTCAATGATGACTGGCGTGCCTGTAAACAGAATTGCTCAAAAAGAAATCAATAAACTTGCTGAGTTACCAAACCTAATTAAAGGAAAGGTTATCGGTCAAGATGAAGCCGTTGCAAAGGTGGTTAAAGCCATTCAACGTAATCGCGCCGGACTAAAAGACCCGAACAAACCAATTGGTTCATTTATCTTTTTAGGTCAAACTGGAGTTGGTAAAACCCAATTGGCTAAAATATTATCACGCGAATTATTTGACAGCGAAGATTCTTTAGTGAGAATCGACATGAGTGAATATATGGAGAAATTTGCCATCTCTCGTTTAATTGGTGCACCTCCAGGATACGTTGGCTATGAGGAAGGCGGACAATTAACAGAGAAAGTAAGACGCAAGCCTTACGCGGTGATTCTTTTAGATGAAATCGAAAAAGCCCACCCAGATGTATTTAACATGCTACTTCAGGTGCTTGATGATGGTTATTTAACTGATAGTTTAGGACGTAAAATTGATTTTAGAAATACCATTATTATAATGACTTCTAACATTGGTGCTCGTAAACTTAAAGATTTTGGTACTGGAATTGGTTTTGGAACCTCTTCACAAAAAGCTCAAGAAGATGCAAATGCAAGAAGTGTTATAGAAAATGCGCTTAAAAAATCATTTGCTCCTGAGTTTTTAAATAGAATTGATGATGTCATTGTTTTCAATCCTTTAGAGAAAGAAGACATCAACAAAATTATCGATATTGAACTTGAAAAACTATTAATTCGAATTGAAGGACTTGGTTATAAGCTAACCCTTACAGAATCAGCTAAAGATTATATCGCTGAAAAAGGTTTTGATAAACAATACGGTGCAAGACCACTTAAAAGAGCCATTCAGAAATATGTTGAAGACGCTCTCGCGGAAGAGATTGTCTCTTCACACTTAGAATCTGGTGACCAAATCAAAATCGATTTAGATAAAACCACTGAAGAATTAAAAATATCTATTGATAAAACTGAAAAGCCTACAGAATCTTAGAATATTTAATTTACATAAAGTACAATACACAAAAAGCTCGAAATTCTGTTTCGGGCTTTTTTTATGATGAATACGATGTTATCGTTATACTAGTAAGGCTAGCGCTCGTTTGCAACGAGTGCTATCATGAGCAAGAAATATAAGCCGTAGCATAAATTTCCATAAGCCCAATCATAAAGAGTATAATCAAATAGGCACAGCATACGAGTTCTTGATTTCCCCCATAACAAAGGTACTATGAGCACTTCCTATATTTTTTATACTTCCTAAGTGGTCTAGAACAAAATTCTGGTATTCTTTCATATCACTCACCAATATCTTCAGAAAGAAATCGTAGTCACCAGAAATATTATAACACTCTACAACCTCCTTAAGCTTTAAAATATCGGTTACAAATTGAGTACCTATTTCTCTGGTATGCTCTTTTAAAGTCACATTACAGAACACCATCAAGCCTTTATTTAACTTTTCAGCATCTAAAACCGCAATATAGTTTTTAATATAACCGCCTTTTTCCAACTTCTTTACACGCTCAAAAACTGGTGTAGTTGACAAATTAACCTTATTGGCTAATTCTTTTGTGGTTAAATCAGATTTTGCTTGAAGCAATCTTAATATCCGTAAATCAATTTCATCCAACATCGTAGTAGAAATATTTTCTATTAAACCTATTAAAATTAAAAACTTAAAGAACATAACCCTTTAATTTTCATCTAAAATAGTATTTACATCTAAATATACACTCAAATTATTATAATATATTCTTTGAATATAATTTTGAGCAGCAATAAAAACTATAATGAATTATGAAAACTACTATTTTAGGACACCCAAGAATCGGACGCAAACGCGAGCTCAAAAAAGCCTGTGAAGCTTTCTGGGCTAACAATATTGATGAAGAATCTTTAATTAAGACAGCATCTGAAATCAAAAAACAAAACTGGTCACAACAGCAAGCATTAGGCATAGACTCTATTCCTTCAAACGACTTTTCATTCTATGACCAAATCCTGGATACCTGTTTAACATTAGGCTGTATTCCGAAGCGCTATAAGGCGATAGACAAAGACAACTATTTAGAATTGTATTTCGCCATGGCGCGTGGCTTACAAAAAGACCATATTGATGTCACAGCAATGGAAATGACCAAATGGTTTGACACGAACTACCATTATATTGTTCCTGAATTTGAAAAAGACCAAAACTTCGAATTCTTCTCAAAGAAAATTATTGAAGAATATAAAGAAGCCTTAAACCTAGGCATTAAAACAAAGCCCGTTTTAATTGGCCCCGTTACTTTTTTATTACTTGGAAAAGAAAAAGAACCTGGTTTTCACAGACTAGAGCTTTTACCTCGTTTATTACCTGTTTACTTTGAAATCTTAACAGAACTGGATGCTCTTAATATAGATTACATTCAGTTTGACGAACCGTGTTTAGCACTAAACCTAAGCATTCAGGAACGTGATGCCATTGCTTCTACTTATGAACAAATCGCTTCTCAATTTCCAAATATCAAAATATACTTAGCCAATTACTTTGATTGTTATGGTGACAACTTAGACACAGTCCTTCAACTTCCTGTTGATACGCTTCATTTGGATTTAGTACGTTGTCCTTCTCAATTGGATGACATTCTAGAATCTAAACATTTTAACCCTAAAACTAAATTGGCATTAGGGCTCATTGACGGAAGAAATATTTGGAAAAACAATTTTGAAAATTCACTGAAATTTATCGAAAAAGCTTCTAAAAAAGTACCATTAAAAAACTTATGGATAACCGCTTCTTGTTCGCTACTCCACACGCCTTATGATTTAGATTTAGAAACCCAATTATCATCTGAAATTAAACAGTGGCTAGCCTTTTCAAAACAAAAAATCGAAGAAATCGTTGCCCTAAAAAATCTATCTTCGGAAGAAAATAGTGCGTATTTATATCTTTTTGAGGAAAACAAACTCGCGAATTTAAACAGAAAACGCTCCAAGCTCATTCATAACGATGCTGTAAAAGCCAGAATTTCAAATTTAAAACCTGAAGACAGTCAACGGAAAAGTGAATTTAGCCTGAGACAAGCCAAGCAGATGCAATCACTAAACCTACCCTTATTCCCTACTACAACTATAGGTTCGTTTCCTCAAACTAAAACAGTAAGAAACCAACGTCTTCAACATAAAAAAGGAGCACTTTCTCAAGACGCCTACAATCACTTCATAGCCAAAGAAATTGAAGATTCTATTCGTTTTCAAGAAAGAATAGGATTAGATGTATTAGTGCATGGCGAATTTGAACGCAATGATATGGTTGAATATTTTGGTGAAAAACTAAACGGATTCACCTTCAGTAATTATGGATGGGTACAAAGTTACGGGAGCCGCTGTGTCAAACCACCTATTTTATTTGGTGATGTTTCTCGTGAAAAACCGATGACTGTTGATTGGTCAAAATACGCCCAATCCCTTACCGATATACCTGTAAAGGGCATGCTAACTGGACCGGTTACCATATTACAATGGTCTTTTGTTCGAAACGACCAATCCCGCGCCACCACTTGCAATCAAATAGCTTTAGCGATGCGGGATGAAGTGATTGACCTTGAAGATAATGGTTTAAAAATCATTCAAATTGATGAACCTGCTATTCGCGAAGGACTTCCGCTAAGAAAAGAAGCGTGGCAAAACTATTTAGATTGGGCTGTAAAAGCCTTCCGAATTTCTGCGAGTGGCGTCAAGGACGAAACGCAAATTCATACGCACATGTGTTATTCTGAATTCAACGATATTATTTCAAATATTGCCGACATGGATGCCGATGTGATTACTATAGAAACCTCACGTTCTAAAATGGAATTATTGGATGCTTTTGCGAATTTTAAATACCCTAATGAAATAGGACCTGGTGTATATGATATTCATTCTCCTAGAGTACCTTCTTTAAATGAAATTGAGGACTTGCTTACTAAAGCAAAAAACGTTTTACCCCATGGTCATATTTGGGTCAACCCCGATTGCGGATTAAAAACACGAGATTGGCCAGAGACTAAAAAAGCGCTTGAAGTTCTAGTTAAAGCAGCCAAAAAACTTAGAAAATCTGAATTAGAATACGCTTAATAAGGTCTTATACCAATTAAAACCATAAAAAATCTCAGAGCTTGTCTTAACCACTTGCAATTATTGGCTGTTTTAGACAAGCTCTTTTTTACGATATCATAGTGTGAATTATTTATCACTAGCAACATTATTACTGTTTTCTTTAGGCACTCTAAGTAATAAGATAATACCACCTAAAAAGAAGACAAATAAAAACAGAATAGAATTTCGCATACTACCCGTAATTTGGTCAATACTACCAAAGATAACCATACCAATAACAATCCCTATTTTTTCAGCCACATCAAAAAAGCTAAAATACGAGGTCGTATCGTCCGTTTCAGGTAAAAATTTAGAATAGGTTGAACGGGCTAAAGACTGAATGCCCCCCATTACTAAGCCTACAAAACCAGCAGCAATATAAAATTCCGCTGGCGTATGCATAAAATAGGCGTAAAAACAAATCCCTACCCAAATCACATTCACATAAATTAAGGTTTTTATGTTCCCAAATTTAGCTGAGGCTTTTGAAGTTAGAAAGGCACCTACAATAGCGACAAGTTGAATCACTAAAATACTCACAATAAGTCCTACTGTTTTTTCATCACCACTCCCCCAACTTATTTCCTCTTCACCGAAATAAACAGCCACCAACATGATGGTTTGTACCGCCATACTAAACACGAAAAAGGCGTATAAATAGCGTTTCAGTCTCAGATTACCACTAAGTTCTTTCCAAACAGTGCGCAATTCTCGAAATCCATTAAAGACAATCGCACTGGTAACTTTACCGCCTGAGGATGTTCCTTTTGGTAAATAATAAAATGAATACTGACTAAACAACAGCCACCAAACACCAACAGAAACAAAAGAATATCGCATCATTTGCATTTTAGCTTCTCCAGAATCTTGACTCATCACCACAGCTAAATTCAATATCAATAAAATCACACTTCCTATATAACCAAGGGAAAACCCTTTGGCACTAATGTGGTCTTGTTGTTCTTTAAATGCAATATCTGGTAAATAGGAATTATAAAATACTAAACTCCCCCAATAGCCTATCAGTCCCATAAAATAAAACAATAAACTCAAGTGGATTTGCTCCAAACTAAACCAGAATAAACCAATGCAACCAACACTTCCTAAATAGCAAAAAAACTTCATAAAGTTCTTCTTATTCCCTACATAATCAGCAATTCCCGATAATAAAGGTGACATGAATACCACCACTAAAAAAGTAAAAGCCGTCACAAACGTTATGAGTGCTGTATTTTTAAATTCAAAACCAAAAGCTGTTACCGTTTTAATTTCTGAAAGAAATAAAGACGAATAAAAAATTGGGAATAACGAAGATGCAATAGTAAGTGTGTATACTGAATTTGCCCAATCATAAAATGCCCAGGCATTAAGAAGTTTTTTACTTCCTTTTTTAAGTTTTTCCATAAAAAAAAGCTGCTTTAATTTTAAGCAGCTCCTAAAGTAAACAAATATTTTAATTTGACTTGTTAATATAATTATTCTCTAAATGAAGTTACCCCAAATTTCTTGGCTTCAGCAATCGCATGTGGTGCTAAAGATTTCAAGTTTGAAATACGAGAGTCGTTAGACGGGTGTGTACTTAACAACTCTGCAGGTTCACCCCCTTTATTGCTTGCTTTCATACGCTCCCATAGTTTTGAAGCTTCAGTAGGGTCATAACCTGCAACCGCCATAATATATAAACCAATTTTATCAGCTTCAGTTTCATGACTTCTACTAAAAGGAAGCATGGCGCCTACTTGAGTTCCAACACCATAGTATTCATTAAATAAATTTCTATCGCTTTCATCCTGCAAAACCACATTTCCTGCAACAGCCCCAAACTGTTGTAACATGCCTGCACTCATACGTTGCTGACCGTGATTCGCTAAAGCATGAGCCACTTCATGCCCCATAATTACTGCCACTCCTGTTTCACTTTGAGCAACAGGAAGTATTCCAGTATAAAAAACGATTTTACCTCCTGGCATACACCAAGCATTTTCGGTAGGGTCATCAACCAAGTGGTACTCCCATTTATAATCATCTAAATACCCGTGATACCCATTTGCAGACAGCCAACGCTCGGATGCTGCTGCAATACGCTCACCTACTCGAGTAATCATTTGCGCATCTTTGGTTCCAGTGACTATCTTATTTTCAGCAAGAAAGGCATCATACTGTGCAAAAGACGTTGGAAATAAATCTGAATTTGGCACCAATGCCATGGTTTTTTTTCCTGTAAACGGATTTGTTGCACAAGAAAAAATGATTAATGAAAGTACTAATAGTGAAAGTATATTTTTACTAGATATCATTCTAAAAATTCTATTTTTAATTAACAATTTGAGTAGGCTAAAATATAGTATATTCTCTAAAACAATTAACGCAATTGATATAAATTGTTTAAAAATCACGAACGACTCTCAGATTTTATTTCAGTGCACACAAAGATGCGCATATTCCTTTTGACGCCAAATGAATAATGATAGAATCGGTTATGTTATGAAGGAGTCTTCATTACGACCAAAATAAAAAATCAAACCTATGAATAAGCTATTTGTTATAATCACTTTATTGTTATTCAACTGTAATTCTTCTGCTCAAAAACAGAAAAAAGACAGTTCAAAAGACTTTGAAATCACTAAAACCGAAGCCCAATGGCGTGCCCAATTAACAAACCTTGAATATCATGTTTTACGAGAAGCAGGCACCGAACGCCCTTTTAGCAGTCCGTTTAACAATAACAAAAAAGAAGGCATTTATGCCTGTAAAGCTTGTAACACCCCCCTGTTTAAAAGTGAACATAAATATAATTCGGGCTCAGGTTGGCCTAGTTTTGATAGAGAAATAGAAGGAAACGTTGCCTTTTCAACTGATAAAGACTTAGGATACACCAGAACTGAAGAACATTGCGCTACTTGTGGCGGCCATTTAGGACACGTATTTAACGATGGGCCAAAAGATACAACTGGGAAACGCCATTGTATCAATGGTATCGCTTTAACCTTCATACCCAAAGCGTAGCATTATTTTTTATGCTTCTTCAGCTTTTCTTTGTACGGCCTAATAATGAGACGGGCTTCACGATCAAAACGGATATAATTATAAACCCAGTTTACAAAAACAACCATACGGTTTCTAAATCCTATTAAGAAGAATAAATGTACAAACATCCAAACGTACCAAGCAAAAATCCCTTGAAATTTAAAGTTTTTCATATCCACTACAGCTTTATTTCTTCCAATAGTAGCCATAGAACCTTTGTCTTTATACTTAAAAGGTGTCATCGGTTTCTTTTCAAGCAATCGCAACATATTGTCACCTAACTGCGTACCTTGCTGAATGGCCGGTTGTGCCATCATGGGGTAACCAGTAGGAAATTCCTCAGTAACCATACAAGCAATATCTCCAACGGCAAAAATATTTTCAAATCCGTTGACTTGACTAAATTCATTAACGAGAATACGATTACCACGAGTTACAAAAGATTCACTATCTAATCCTTTAATTAAGGCGCCTTTCACACCGGCTGCCCAGACTAAAGTTTGGGTTTTAAAAGCAATATCACCATTTGTAGTCGCAACAGAGCCATCATAGTTAGTAACTCGTAAATTCTTCCAAACGTTAACCCCTAATTTTTCTAAAAAATCTTCTGCTTTTTGTGAAGCTTCAGCGCTCATGCCTTTTAATAAACAATCACTAGACTGAACCAAGTTAATTTGCGCCATACGCGTATCTAAATCGGGGTAATCTTTTGGTAGGATCCCTTTTTTAATTTCCGCTAAAGCACCAGCCAACTCCACCCCTGTTGGTCCGCCACCAACAATCACAAAATTCATTAGAGCATTGCGCTCATTTAAATCTGAAGTAAGCAAAGCATCTTCAAAATTCTCAAGAATCAAACTTCGAAGGTCTAAAGACTGCGGTATGGTTTTCATGGCCATACTGTTTTTTTCAACCTCAGAGTTCCCAAAATAATTAGTTTTAGAACCCGAAGCCACAACGAGATAATCAAAACCTAAGCTTCCAATGTTCGTTCTGAGCTCATTTTTTTCAGTGTCTATAAATTCGACGTTCGCCAATCTGAAGAAAAAATTAGGAAAGTTTTTTAATATTTTCCTGATGGGATATGCAATAGAATCTGGCTCCAAGCCTCCCGTAGAAACCTGATACAATAAGGGTTGAAAGTTGTGATAATTATTTTTATCTAAAAGTACCACTTGCACTTCTTGTTTCGATAATTTTCTCGCTAACGCAACTCCTGCAAAACCTCCACCTATAATAACAATGCGTGGATAACTCGTTCTTGGTATATTCATAAATTATATCTTGCTAACAAAGGTAAGATAAAGATGTAAAAATTAACCCTACTATATTCCATATTCGGTTTCGATTTCGTAAATTCGTAACCTAAAATTTAACACATGAGTAAATACGACATCATCATTATTGGAAGTGGTCCTGGAGGATATGTAACAGGAATTAGAGCATCGCAACTTGGCTTCAAGGTAGCGATTGTAGAAAAAGAAAACCTTGGAGGAATCTGCTTAAATTGGGGCTGTATTCCTACAAAAGCTTTACTAAAAAGTGCTCAAGTTTATGATTATTTAAAACACGTTGATGAATACGGATTGAAAGCAGAAGCAATCGATAAAGATTTTGAAGCTGTAATTAAACGTAGTCGCGGTGTAGCTGAAGGCATGAGTAAAGGTGTTCAGTTCTTAATGAAGAAAAACAAAATCGATATTATTAAAGGTTTTGGTAAAATCAAAACTGGAAAAAAAGTTGATGTAACTGCTGAGGACGGTACAGTAACAGAATATAGCGCAGATAACATAATTATTGCAACGGGAGCACGTTCTCGCGAATTACCAAGTTTACCACAAGATGGCAAAAAAGTAATTGGTTACCGTCAAGCGATGTCATTACCAAAACAACCTAAGAAAATGATTGTTGTTGGTTCTGGAGCAATTGGTGTAGAGTTTGCACATTTTTACAACTCAATGGGTACAGAAGTAACTATTGTTGAATTTATGCCAAA
Organism: Pseudotamlana haliotis; assembly: GCF_008806375.1. GTDB lineage: Bacteria > Bacteroidota > Bacteroidia > Flavobacteriales > Flavobacteriaceae > Pseudotamlana > Pseudotamlana haliotis. The sequence goes on from NZ_WAAT01000001.1 coordinate 110,406, forward strand.
CGTAGTACCTGTTGAAGACGTTGATATTTCTAAAGCATTTGCTAGTTCTTTAAAGAAATCTGGAATTAATGTGATGACAAATTCTTCTGTAGAATCTGTAGATACTTCAGGAAAAGGTGTAGTTGCAAAAGTAAAAACTAAAAAAGGAGAAGAAACTCTAGAAGCTGATATTTTATTATCTGCTGTAGGTATCAAATCTAATATTGAAAACATTGGTCTAGAAGATGTTGGAATTGTTGTCGATAGAGACAAAATCTTAGTTAACGATTTCTACCAAACTAACATCCCTGGTTACTATGCTATTGGTGATGTAGTTCCTGGACAAGCTTTAGCGCACGTCGCTTCCGCGGAAGGGATTACTTGTGTAGAAAAATTAGCTGGATTACATACAGAAGCTATCGATTACGGTAATGTTCCTGGATGTACTTACGCCTCTCCTGAAATTGCTTCTGTTGGTTTAACTGAAGCTAAAGCGATTGAAGAAGGTTACGACATTAAAGTTGGAAAATTCCCATTCTCTGCCTCTGGTAAAGCTTCTGCTTCTGGAAACAAAGAAGGTTTCGTAAAAGTTATTTTCGATGCTAAATACGGTGAATGGTTAGGTTGTCATATGATTGGTGCAGGTGTTACCGATATGATTGCTGAAGCTGTACTAGGTAGAAAATTAGAAACTACAGGTCATGAAGTATTAAAAACCATCCACCCTCACCCAACTATGAGTGAAGCGGTAATGGAAGCGGTTGCTGATGCTTATGATGAAGTGATACACTTATAGCCCCACCTAGCCTCCCCAAAGGGGAGGAACTTTAACTCGGACGGTTTCATATAAAAAAAATGCGATTCAAAATTGAATCGCATTTTTTTATGCTTCATTTTCACAGCAGAGTATGCGTCCCTCCCCTTTGAGGAGGCTAGGTGGGGCTTTTAAAAACTCTGAATCGCCAAATCATAACTTTTCATACCAAAGCCAAGAATAACCCCTTTAGCATTGGGAGAAATATACGATTGGTGTCTAAATTCCTCTCGACTAAAAGTATTAGAAATATGAACTTCTACTACAGGAGTTTCAATCCCCTTAATCGCATCACCAATACCTATGGAAGTATGTGTGTAGGCACCAGCATTTAACACAACGCCATCATAACTAAAACCAACTTCGTGCAGTTTATTAATCAACTCCCCTTCAACATTAGATTGATAGTAACTTAGCTCTACTTCTGAATACTTTTTTTTAAGGGTTTCAAAATAGTCTTGAAAAGTTAAGCTTCCATATATTTCAGGCTCTCTTTTTCCCAATAAATTAAGATTTGGGCCATTAATAATTATTATTTTTTTCATTGATTTCACTTAAATTCTCAGTAAAAGTACAAAAGTTGCCACTTATAAACCGTTTATGGGACTTCTAGATTTTAATTTATATCATTTATTTAGTTAAAAACTATCAAGCATTGTATCTTTATTGTTCTTTTTTAAAATAGATTGTTTTTTTAATGAAAATTATATTTTACATATCCTTATTATCTCTATTATCTCTAAGCAGTTTAGGCTACGCTCAAATTTTTAACATAGAAAATTTTGTAATAGAAAAAGATACTATTGGTTTTTCCGGTGGTATTGATCTCAATATATCCCTAGTGAAAAACACTAAAACTAATTTTAGTTTTAATAATTACGGTTATATAGAATATAGAATACATAAACATTTATTCTCTCTAACCTCACACGTTCATATAAAACGTGTTGATTATGAAGATGATATTAATAATAACTCACTGTTGTTAAAATATGATTACCAAGCCCGTAAACATTTATTTTTTGAGAGTTTCATACAAAATTACACCAATCAAGTTAGTAAAATAAATAATAGATTTATGGTGGGTTCTGGTGCTCGTTTTCAATTTGTTGAAACGAAAAAATTCATGTACTCTTTTGGATCTTATTTCATGTACGTTTATGAACATGAAGACGACAATATAGGTCATGAAGATGATGAGGACCACATTAAAGTCCCTAGCGTTTATCATAATGATTTGAGATTAGGTCTATACCTATCTTCAGTATATGACCTTACAGAAAATATTTCTTTTAAATTGGCTACATTTTACCAACCTGAGATCACCTACTTTAAGGATTATAGGTTTGATTTAATGGCGAGAGCTTCACTTAAAATTTTTAAAAACCTCGAGTATAATATTTCATACATACTAAGTTTAGATTCATATCCTGCATTTGAAGTACCAACAACCCAATATCAATTACTCAACGGTTTATCTTATACTTTTAAGTAAACAATGAATGACAAGTTACTGTTTATAGTATAAAAAGAGGTGCTTTTTAAAGTCAAGGAATTTGCCATAATTAAGCTTTTCTTAAGACTGTATAAACAACCTCTTTATTTGTATACTAATTTCCAGTTATTTTAGAACTGAAATAAAATTCCTGCATTTATATTCCCTAAATAAAAGTCTCCTGAATCATAATAACCATTTTCAAAACCGCTTCCAGCAAAAACACTCTCATAAGAAGTAAACACTTCAATTGCATCATTAATATCTAAAGACACTACTGGCTTTAAATAAAAGCCACCATCAAAATTATTTGACACCCCAATGGCATAACCAATATCTAACCCAGCGGAAAGCATATCAAGTAATTTTAAACGTGCAGCGGCTGCAATTGGAACAAACTGCAAGTCCGATGCTTCAATAGTTATTCCAACTGCAGTAAAATCTTCACCGAAAAAATTTCTAAAACCCGAAGTAACACCCAAGTTTACAAAGTCATCAATATCAGTAAAATAATAATAAGCATCTACACCTACAGCTACCGTATAGAAATCGGAACCATCACCAACTGGGATTCCAACTGACCCTCCAATTTTAAAAGTTTGAGCATTCATCGAGCTTAATGAGAACAAAGAAATCACTGCTACAAATAATAATTTTTTCATAATGAATTAAATTTAATAGTTTATCCAATTAAAGTAATAAATTTCTCAGTATTAAGGAATATCCTAATGTCAACTTATTAACAATTTTACAAACAAAATTAACATACAAGTTTAATAATCAACAAAATACGAACAAAATTCACCTGTTCATCCTAAAATAACTCATATAAATCTTCTTTTACTTAAATTTACCCTCATGACATGGAAGCAAGCACTTAAAGATTATCAATTGTATTTAAAAATAGAACGCGGATTATCGTCCAACTCCATAAACAACTATGCTCTAGATGTCAATAAGTTAATGCGTTATTTAGAAAATAATAGTATTTCTGTTTCTCCATTAAATATAACTACAGAAGCCATTCAGCAATTTATCTATGAAACCGCCAAAGAATTAAACACCCGATCACAGTCCCGTTTAATTTCTGGATTACGCAGTTTTTTTAGTTATTTAATTTTTGAAGATTATATCAAAATCAATCCACTTGAGCTTATTGAGAGTCCGAAAATAGGCCGAAAATTACCTGATACCCTATCAGAAGAAGAGATAGATGCTATTATTAGCGCCATTGATTTGAGCAAACCTGAAGGCGAAAGAAATCGTGCTATGCTTGAAACACTTTATGGTTGTGGTTTACGTGTTAGCGAACTTATCAATTTAAAAATATCAGATTTATTTTTCGAAGAAGGGTTTATCAAAGTCACAGGAAAAGGCGACAAACAACGTTTCGTTCCTATTGTGGATGTGACTCAAAAATATATCAACATCTATCGAAAAGAGATTAGAAACCATATGAACATACAAGCGGGTTTTGAAGACACCCTCTTTTTAAACCGTCGTGGAAAACAACTTACCAGAGCTATGGTGTTTACCATTATAAAACAGCTCGTTAAAAAAATTGGCTTAGAAAAAAACGTATCACCACATACCTTCAGACATTCATTCGCCACCCACCTCTTACAAAATGATGCCGATTTAAGGTCTATTCAATTGATGTTAGGCCACGAAAGCATTACCACCACCGAAATTTATGTTCACCTTGATAGAAGTCATCTCACTGAAGTTGTAGAGAAGTATCACCCTAGGAAGTAGTTGTTGCTTGGTTTGTTTGCTGAAAATATTAATTTTGGAAAAACACCTTAACACCAAACTAAATAAGTCCAAATCCGTTTAAAAGGGAGTAGATTTAGTGCTATACTGTAGGCTTCCCTTTTTTAGGACACCTTAAAATTCGACAAA
>NZ_WAAT01000053.1 GCF_008806375.1 Pseudotamlana haliotis
GTTTAATAACGAGGCTTTAAAGTTTGCGTCAGGTATGCTTACGATACAAGCAGTACACATCGTGTTATATTCTGCAGTTGTGTCTTTAGTCCAATCAACAGGAGTAAAACCTTGATCTATTTGAATACAGGTTAAATTAGGGTTGTCTGTTGCATCTAAAGTACCTAAGGTTGTGCTATTAGCTCCATTAGCAACATTTAAACT
>NZ_WAAT01000054.1 GCF_008806375.1 Pseudotamlana haliotis
TGATTAAAATTATAGTCTTCTCTCCAGTTGTCGCTTATTTTTTGCAATTGATATTTATCATTGAAGTAATAAGCATCCAGTATATCTTCTCTAAAGAATCGATTAAAACGTTCTATGTATCCGTTTTGCATTGGTTTTCCAGGTTGTGTATATTTAATTTCAATAAAGTTCTTTTCACACCAGTTCATAAAGGTTTTAGAGATAAATTC
>NZ_WAAT01000055.1 GCF_008806375.1 Pseudotamlana haliotis
TTATACATTTTGTTAGCGCACGTGTGTTTTTGTTTAGTTTTCACCTTTAAAATGCTTATAAATAACTGTTTAGCGAACTGTTTTTTTAGGTTTAATTATGCCATCCAGATTTTGAGTCCGCCGTAAGAGTTGCACAATATAGGTGTCCGAAGTCGTGTGAGTAATCAGAATCAGCTTTTTAGAGTTTTGTTAAACATATTTTTAGCGATTTTAAAGTCCGATTAGC
>NZ_WAAT01000047.1:0-28709 GCF_008806375.1 Pseudotamlana haliotis
AAGGGACTTTTTACCAACCATTTTGTCTATTACATCGAATTTTAACAAAAATCCGTATCTTTGGTTCGTTTTAAAATTTATAAAAAATGAACAAAAAAGTTATCTTAATGATTCTTGACGGATGGGGAAATTCGCCAGATCCAAAAGTTTCAGCAATCGACCACGCAAACATTCCATTTATTGATTCTTTATATACAAAATACCCTTATGCCACTTTACGCACCGACGGTTTACATGTTGGTTTACCGGAAGGACAAATGGGTAACAGTGAAGTTGGGCACATGAATTTAGGTGCCGGACGTATTGTGTATCAAGATTTAGTGAAAGTGAATTTAGCGGTTGAAAACAAAACCCTTAACGACGAAAAAGTGCTTGTTGATGCTTTTGAATACGCTAAAACGAATAATAAAGATGTTCATTTCTTAGGCTTATTAAGTAACGGTGGTGTGCATTCTCACATCAATCACCTTATTGGCTTAGTGGATGCTGCTAATGATTATGGGTTAAAAAACACATACGTACACGGATTTACCGACGGACGTGATGTGGATCCTAAATCTGGTGCTGGATTTGTGAAACAATTAGAATCACATATTGAAGGCTCTAACACTAAAATCGCTACTATTTCAGGACGTTATTACGCCATGGATAGAGACAAGCGTTGGGAACGTGTTAAAGTCGTTTATGACGGATTAGTAAAAGGTGAAGGTGAAAAATCTACAGATATTGCAGCTAGCATTGAAGCTGGATATGCTAATGATATTACCGATGAATTTATCAAGCCAATCATTGCTGTTGACGATAACAACGAACCGATCACCAAAATTAAGAATGGCGACGTTATTATTTTCTTCAACTTTAGAACTGATAGAGGACGTGAGTTAACCGAAGTTTTATCTCAAGAAGATTTTCCTGAGTTTGACATGAAAAAACTTGATTTACACTACGTAACCCTTACCAATTATAACGACACTTACAAAAACGTGAATGTGATTTTCAATAAAGAAAATTTAAGCGAAACTCTAGGTGAAGTTTTAGAAAAACACAATAAAAAGCAAATTAGAATTGCTGAAACTGAAAAATACCCACACGTCACATTCTTTTTCTCTGGCGGAAGAGAAGCCGAGTTTGAAGGTGAAAGCCGTATTTTAAGAAACTCTCCTAAAGTAGCGACCTACGATTTAAAACCTGAAATGAGCGCTTACGAATTACGTGACGCCCTAGTACCAGAACTAGAAAAAAGTGATGTTGATTTTGTATGCTTAAACTTTGCTAATGGTGATATGGTAGGACATACTGGTGTTATGGATGCAGCAATAAAAGCTTGTGAGGCTGTTGATGACTGTGTGAAATCTGTAATCACAACAGCATTAGAAAACGACTATACCACTTTAGTCATCGCCGATCATGGTAACTGTGAAACTATGATTAATCCTGATGGCTCTCCAAATACTGCACACACCACAAACCCGGTGCCAGTGATTTTAGTGGATAATGAATTAAAAGAAATTAAAGACGGAATTTTAGGTGATATGGCGCCTACCATCTTAAAACTTATGGGCGTACCACAACCAGAAGCTATGACTAGACATGCTTTAGTTTAAAATTCTTTTAAATATATTTTACAAAACCCCCACTTTTCGTGGGGTTTTTAATTCTTAACAATTGAATAACTTATAAGCATGGCTAGCTTAAAAATTATTGTATTTTTGCCACAAATATTTGCTTAATTTTATTTATGACATTTAGTAACCAGTTAATTATTGCAGTCGATTTTGACGGCACCATAGTTGAAGACGCTTACCCTAAAGTTGGAAAACCCATGATTTTTGCCTTTGAAACGCTTAAAAAGCTTCAAGAGGATGGGCATCGTCTTATTTTATGGACTTACCGATGTGGTTCAAAATTGGACGACGCTGTAAAATTTTGCGAAGAGAACGGTATTGTATTTTACGCTGTAAACAGTAGTTTTCCAGAGGAAGAATATGATAATTCTGTAAGCCGAAAAATTAACGCCGATTTATTTATAGACGACCGAAACATTGGTGGTTTTATTGGTTGGGGTGAAGTGTATCAAAAACTCACTAATACGGAAGCCCCTATTCCTAAAAAGAAAAAAGGCCTCTTCGGATTATTTAGTTAATTATTAATTTCGAGTTAACTCAAAATACGTTTTATCTACAGTTTCTCTATGATCAGGGTGTGCAATATTCACTAACGCTTTCACCCTTTCTTTAATTGTTTTTCCAAATAAATTGGCCACACCATATTCTGTGACCACATAATGCACATGTGGTCTTGTAGTTACAACCCCGGCACCATGATTTAAGGCTGACACAATTCGACTAATCCCTTTTGAGGTTGTTGAGGGTAAAGCCATAATGGATTTTCCGCCTTCACTCAATGCAGACCCACGCATAAAATCAAGTTGCCCACCAACTCCAGAATACATTTTAGAGCCTAAGGAATCAGCACAAACTTGCCCGGTAACATCAACTTCTAAAGCAGAATTTATAGCCACCATCCTAGGGTTTTGCTTAATCACAGCCACCTCATTGGTATAGTCACAAGAACGCATTTCAACAAAAGGGTTGTCATCTATATAATCATACAAACGCTTAGACCCCATAACAAAAGTCGTTAGAGCACGTCCAGGACCAACGCCTTTATAGTTTCCGTTAATCACATTATCTAAAATTAAATCGATCACCCCATCTGAAAACATTTCGGTATGAAGTCCTAAATCTTTATGATTTTTTAATCGTGATAATACGGCATTCGGGATACTTCCCACTCCCATTTGCAGTGTACTTCTATCTTCTATTAGATTCGCGATATAATCCCCAATTTTATTTTCAATAGCATTAGGCGCGCCATAAATATGCGTTGGAATTGGCACATTACCCTCTACAAATAGGTCGATTTCAGAATAATGAATCAAGCCATCACCATGAGTTCTTGGCATGTGTTCGTTCACTTGTGCTATCACCGTTTTAGCATTATCAATAGCTGCTAAAGTCGCTTCCACAGAAACCCCTAATGAACAATAGCCGTGTTTATCTGGTACAGAAACATGAATTAAAGCCACATCTAAAGGCACGACATTCCGTTTAAAAAGCAGAGGCAATTCACTTAAAAAAACAGGCGTATAAGAACCATTCCCAGCCGCAATGGTATGACGCACATTCTTTCCAATAAAAAATGAGTTCACATGAAAACTATCAAGAAGTTCGGGGTTCGCGTAGGGTGCATCACCTTCAACATGTAAATGACAAACCTCAACATTTCGAAGTTCCTCGTGTCTATCAGTCATTGCTTGCAACAACAATTGTGGTGCTGCGGCAGCTGCTTGCACATAAACACGATCGTTACTTTTTATCACTTTCACAGCATCTGTTACACTCACAACCTTATACATACCCTATAATTTTATGGTACAAAATTACTCAAAAGGGGGAGTCTAAAAGCTGTCAAAAGTCAGTTAAAACACTAAAAAAGAATCGTTAAAATTGAGTACCTTTGCATTCCTATATTTATAATTATGATTATTGTTAAAACAAAAGAAGAGATTGAATTAATGCGCGAAAGTGCGTTAATCGTATCGAAAACTTTAGGCGAAATTGCAAAGCACATTAAACCAGGTGTTACAACGCTTCAATTAGATAAAATTGCTGAAGAACACATTAGAGATCACGGTGCGATTCCTGGATTTTTAGGATTATATGATTTCCCGAATACCCTTTGTATGAGTCCGAATTCACAAGTGGTACACGGTATACCTAATGGAGACCCGCTAGAAGAAGGAGACATTATCTCCATCGATTGCGGGGCTTTAAAAAATGGTTTTTACGGTGATCACGCTTATACTTTTGCTATTGGTGAAATCGCCCCAGAAACTGAAAAACTACTTCAGGTCACTAAAGAATCTTTGTACGTAGGGATTAGAGAATTTAAAGCTAACAATCGTGTTGGTGATGTGGGTTATGCCATTCAGAAATACTGTGAAGACCACGGCTACGGTGTGGTTCGTGAATTGGTCGGTCACGGTTTAGGAAGCACCATGCACGAAGATCCAGAAATGCCAAATTATGGTAAACGCGGTCGCGGAAAGAAATTTGTTGACGGCATGGTGGTTGCCATTGAACCAATGATTAACTTAGGAACACAACGCATCAAACAACACAGGGACGGTTGGACCATTACTACTTTAGATAATAAACCTTCGGCACACTTTGAACATGATGTAGCCCTTGTTGATGGTAAACCTGAGTTATTATCTACCTTTGGTTATATCTATGAAGCTTTAGGGATTCAAAGCAATGAAGAGGATGAATTCCGTAAAGAGGCTTTAGTACTTTAAATTTTTAGACACAGATTTCACGGATTTTCACAGATTACTTACTCTACTCTTAGAGGCGACAAATTAATTATGCACAATTTCCCATACAAAGACGACACCTACAAAATTATTGGAGCATGTATGGCTGTTCATAGAGAATTAGGAAAAGGGTTCAACGAAATAGTGTATGGTGATGCTCTTGAAATTGAATTAACAGATAACAATATTAATTTCGGAGAAGACAGCTTAAAATACAAACGCGTAATACTTTAAAAACCTGTGAAATCTGTGTCTGAAAAAGCTTTCAAACTAATCCTTAACACCATCCCAAGACCACTATTAATAAGGCTTAGCTATGTGGTTCGTCCTGTTTTGGCTTCCTTTCTAAAAGGCACAAACTTTACAGATCCTATAGATGGAAAAAGTTTTAAAAGCTTCCTACCTTACGGCTATGGAAATCAACGAAACAATGTTTTATCGCCCTCAACACTATCTTTAGAACGCCATCGTTTGCTTTGGTTATACTTAAAGAACGACACCGAGTTCTTCACTAAAAACCTTAAGGTTCTGCATTTTGCCCCAGAGCAAGCTTTTTATAAGCGCTTCAGAACGATGAAAAATTTAGATTATGTAACAACAGATTTAAATTCACCGTTAGCAGATGTTAAAGCAGACATCTGTAGCCTGCCTTTTAAAGATGGAGAATTTGACCTTATTCTATGCAATCACGTTTTAGAACATATTCCCGATGACACCAAGGCCATGCAAGAGCTTTACAGGGTCATGAAAAAAGGTGGCATGGGTATTTTTCAGATTCCGCAGGAACTAGATCGCGCAGTTACTTTTGAAGATAATTCTATTACCGATAAAAAAGAACGCGCTAAAATATTCGGACAATACGATCATGTACGTGTTTATGGGCGTGATTATTTCGACAAACTTAGAAGTATCGGATTTACTGTTGAAGAAGTCGATTATACAGCAAAGCTTTCCGAAGAAACTATTGAGAAATACTGCTTAGCTAAAGGTGAAATCATTCCGGTGGTTTTTAAATAGTTGTTGGTTGTTGGTTGTTGGTTGTTGGTTGTTGGTTGGTGGTTGTTGGTTGTTGGTTGTTGGTTGTTGGTTGTTGGTTAAAAAACCAAACTTAAAACAAGCAAACAAAAAAACAGAACTTTTTGTCACACTGAGCCTGTCGAAGTGCTAATAAAAAAAACTTTCAAACTCTGAATATTTGATGTTTTTATACTGTGGAAATTTACCTCCTATTCTTCAACATCTTCAAATACATGTTTTCCACTTTGGTTCTAGCCCAAGGCGTTCTACGAAGAAATTTTAAACTAGACTTCACGGAAGGATTATCCGTGAAGCATCTAATTTTTATAGTATAGCCCATATACTCCCAACCATAATGCGCCACCAAATCGTTAATGATTTGTTCGAGCTTTACACCGTGTAACGGATTATTTGGTTGTGTTTCCAAGGACTAATTGTTTAATTTTTATAGCTTTTTCAAAATGATCAAGTTGGTGAGTTTCAATCCACCACCTTGCAGCTTCCATCAGTAATTCTGGATTATCATTTTTATTTTTAAAAAATGCATAAAATGACACACCAACATTTTCACCTTTAGCTGCAATCTTTTTATTGCAAACCTCTAGAATTTTATCTTTTAAAACTTGTTGCAAAACCGCTTATCTTCTGTTGTCGTTACTACGATTCGGGCGTCTAGATTTACTATTTCTATTCCCTGAGTTTCTGTTAGAACTTCTGCTTGAATTCCCAGAATTTCCTCCTGAACCACTAGCACTTTTTTTACGAGGTGCTCGGTTTTGACGATTCTGCCCTGGTCTAATTGGCGCTGTTGAAGCATTCGGGTCAGGCTCAAAACCTTCCACAATTTCAACAGGCAATTTGATATCAATTAATTTTTCAATATCTCTTAAGAAAGTCGTTTCATCGGCAGACACTAAAGAAATTGCCTGACCTTTGGCTCCTGCTCTACCTGTTCTACCAATACGGTGTACGTAATCTTCTGAAACATTAGGCAATTCAAAATTAATAACATGCGGTAATAACGGAATATCTAAGCCTCGTGCAGCAATATCGGTAGCTACTAAAACACGTACACGCCCCGATTTAAAACCAGCCAGAGCTTTGGTTCTAGCACCCTGACTTTTATTACCGTGAATGGCAGCAGCGGTTATCCCCGCTTTAGCCATTTTTTCACATAACTTATTGGCACCGTGTTTCGTTCGTGTAAATACTAAAACTTGTTTCCAGTTGCCTTCTGAAATCAGTTTAATAATCAAACCAGTTTTTAATCCTTTAGCTACACGGTACACTTTCTGTGAAATCGCTTCAACAGTCGTGTTTTCTGGTGTAGCTTCCACTTGAACCGGATGATTCAAAATGCCATGGGCTAACTTCTTGATATCTTTTGAAAAGGTTGCCGAAAACATCAAATTCTGACGCTTCTCTGGCATGCTTTTAATCACTTTTTCAATATCTCTTAAAAAACCCATATCTAACATACGGTCGGCTTCATCAAGTACAAAAATCTCAACACGTTTAAGAGATAATAAACCTTGACTTTGTAAATCTAACAAACGCCCTGGAGTGGCCACTAAAACATCAACCCCTTGACGAATGGTTGCAGCCTGTGGTTTTTGGTTAACACCACCAAAAATAACGGCGCTACGCAAGTTTAAAAACTCACTATATTCTTTAACATTCACATAGACTTGCGCCGCTAATTCACGCGTTGGCGTTAAAATTAAAGCACGAATAGGTCTGTATTTAGCTTTCGGATTTTCAGAAAGTATATGTAAAAGCGGTAAGGTAAAACCTGCTGTTTTTCCCGTTCCTGTTTGCGCCGATGCTAAAACATCGTGTCCTTCTAAAACTGGAGGTATGGCTTTTTGTTGTATTGGAGATGGTGTAGTGTATCCTTTTTTGCTAATCGCTTTTAGCAAGGCATCAGATAAGCCTAAAGATTGAAATGACATATATTTTGTTTATGAAGCACACATACAAAAATTTATAGTCTACTTCTTTAAGAGGGCAAATGTACAGCTAATTTTGGCAATTGCGTTTAAATACTTGTGCTTGTGTAAAAATTTGTTATTTTAAACTTTAGAGAATAGTTGGGAGTTTTGTAATTTTAAGTTGAATTTTGTAACATTAATAATTATTGGGAAAATGTTCTCGACTCCGCTCGAACACCAGTTCAGTTAGTGTTTCATGACGGTCTTCGAGCGGAGTCGAGAAGTAATCTAAAGTAAGTTCTTAATAGGCTTGGTTCAACCGAAATCTACATGACGCGATTTGAGTAGTTTGATTATGAGACCCTGAAATAAATTCAGGGTGACGTGGCACTGATAATCATGAGTGGTACTCAACAACCCCGCGAAGCTAATTTTCAAGTTCATAAAAAATTCCGCGAAAGCGAAAAAACAATATAAAAAATGGGAAAAGGAGATAAAAAAACAAAACGAGGTAAAATCTACAGAGGCACTTTTGGCGTACGACGCCCTAAAATAAAAAAGAAGCCTTCAATAGAACAAAAAATTGGCATTGGAAACAAAGCGCAACCTAAATAGATTGCGCTTTATTTTTCTTAGTTACCTAATAAAAACCAAATCGTTTTCTTTAGACATTTCTTCACTTAGGCCATAACCTTCGTAGTTAAAACCTTTTAAATCATCAATGGTTTTTGCGTTGGTATCAACCACGTAACGCGCCATTAATCCGCGAGCGGCTTTAGCATAAAATGAAATCATTTTATATTCGCCGTTTTTAAAATCTTTGAAATTCGCAGTTACCACAGGAACCTTCAAGGCTTTGGTATCAACCGCTTTAAAATATTCGTTACTGGCTAAGTTTAAAAATAGCTCATCGTCTTCTAACTCTTCGTTTAGCGCTTTGGTGATGTCTTTTTTCCAGAATTCGTAAAGATTCTTTTTAACGCCCACAGGAAATTTAGTTCCCATTTCCAGACGGTAAGGCTGTATTAAATCGGTTGGTTTTAAAACCCCGTACAATCCTGAAAGAATACGAACGGTATTTTGCAGGTTTTCTATTTTTTCTTCAGGAATGGTATAAGCATCTAAACCACGGTACACATCACCGTTAAAGGCATAGACAGCAGGTCTGGCATTATCTGTTGTAAAAGGCAATCCCCACTCTTGGTTACGTTCGTAATTTAACTGCCCTAAAGCATCAGAAATACTCATGAGTTTCGATAAACTTTTAGCTGATTTCTTTTTTAATAATTTATTTAAACGCTCTGATTGTATTAAAAACTGAGGTTCTGTATGTTGTTTTGTAGGCAATTCACTTTCAAAGTCTAAGGATTTTGCCGGAGATATCACTAGTTTCATAAATAGGTATTTGTCTGTTTTCGCTTTCGCGGAATTTATATCCAACACAAACGAAATCTTTTACTTTCAGTTCAAATTTACAACACCTTGGCTACTTTTTAAATGTTCTCTGAGCATTTTTTATGATACCGCTATAAACTGAATTGATTATACACTCTGAAAGTATAAGGATTTACTATTCAATAATGATTTTATGATGATTTAAAAGGCCTGAAACACCTTCCAAAGAAAATTTAGCCCCTTTCATTCTATTGTTTTCAGGGTTCAAACTGTAATTTATAGCTGTTCTGAAGTCCGTAAGCTCTAATATACTTCGGCTAAAAACAGCATGTTTAAGGTCGCAGTCATTAAAAATCACCCCGCTTAAGTCTGCTTCGGAAAAATCTACGTTTCCAAGATGAACACCTAAAAACTCTGTGTTTTTTAAATCCATTTGATAGAAAGAACTATGGTTTAAGTTAGAATTATTAAACTGAACCGAAAACCCAAACGCATCACAAGATTCCAAATGCAAGCCCAGCATTTTACAATCTTGAAATGTCACATCTTGAAAGGAGCTTCCTAAAATATTAGCTGAGCTTATGTTGCAATCGATGAATTCACATTCTAAAAAGCGCACGCTATTTAAAAAAGCGTTTGAAAAGTTACAACTCGTAAAAGTACAGTATTCATAATCGTTTATTGGTAAACGATTTTCTGTAAAATCTTGTTTGTTGAAATTTTGGTCTTCTACCATGGGTTAAATATATAAAACTTGGAAGGTATTGATTAAGACATCTAATGTTCATTTTCCGGCTTAATTATGCTAAAAAAGTTCTCGACTCCGCTCGAACACCGGAAATAAACAACTTTAGAGAAAGTGTTCGAGCGGAGTCGAGAACCTGTATTATTTATAATAAAACCCAAACCTTTACCTCAAAATCAGTTGGTTAATCCATAACAAACTTGAGCTTCTTTATGCGCCCCTGAAACGAGTTGAGGGTGACGTTCGCAATGTTCATTACACACTAAGGGTATTTAAAATTAATTTTTATCCACCACACTCAATGCCAAACGAATTTTAAAATAATCTAAATCGCCATCAAGATAATCATAATAAGGTTTTAATGCGGAAGGTGCTTCCAATACAGTTTTTGCTTTTTGTACGGCTTCAACCTCGCTTTTAGATACAAAATCGTATATGTTGACCGCTTTTCCTGTACTATATAGTTTAGCTATATGCGAGTAAATGGTTGTTGTGGAGAGCTTGCGCTCTACCGAAATCTCTTCAATAGTGCGTCCGTTTTTATAGAGGTCGTAAGTCACTAAATGTGTAGCTTTCTTTCTAGGTTTCTTCACTTTTGAACCCATAAAATCAAGTATTTCAGCAATAAACTCATCGCCATAAACCTCAAGCTTACGCTGCCCTACTCCACTGATGCTTAAAAAATCGTCTTCACTTAATGGGCGTTCACGCTCAATTTCCTTTAAAGTCGCATCACTAAACACGAGGTAAGCCGGAATGTTTTCTTCTAAAGCAATTTTATAACGCAATTGTCTTAAACGCTCAAACAAGGTGTTCTCTCGTTTTTTAACCGCTGGTTTGGTTCTTGTTTTAGGCTTACGTTTAACGCGTTCCTTAACTTTAGGCTCCGGAATATGAACTGGTTTAGTTAGTGATACTTTAGCGCCTTCAAAGAGTACTTTTTTAGAGAATTCGGTAAGACGAAGCACGTTATTTTGATGAAAGGCAATTTCGCAAAAGCCTTGATTAATCAATTGAATGATTAAATGTTGCCAATCGCGATAAGCAATATCTCTACCAATTCCGAAGGTTTTAAGTTGATGATACCCCTTGTCTATAACGCCTGCATTTTGCGAACCACGAAGCACATCGATAATCATACCTATGGCTTCAGATTCTTTTAGGCGATAAACAGCAGAAAGAATTTTTTGAGCGATGATGGTGCCGTCAAAAAATTGTGGTGGGTTTTTACACACATCACAGTTTCCGCAGTTTTCAGCAAGTAGTTCACCAAAATAACTCAATAGAATTTTTCTTCTACAGGTGGTGGCCTCACTAAACTGCTTCATGCGGTCGAGTTTGGCAATTTGAAATTCTTCATTTGAAGCCCCACTAGCGAAATTCCGTAGCTGAATAACATCAGCATAACTGTGAAAAAGCAACGCCCTTGATTGGAGTCCGTCACGACCCGCTCGGCCAATTTCTTGATAATAGCCTTCAATGTTTTTAGGCATGTTATAATGCACCACCCAACGCACGTTGGATTTATCGATACCCATTCCAAAGGCTACGGTTGCACAAACAATCTGTGTTTTATCATACACAAATGACTCTTGTACTTTAGAACGTTCGTCAAAACTCAAACCTGCGTGGTAGGCTTTCGCCGCTATACCATTAGTTTTTAGTTTTTTAGATAACTGCTCGGTGGTTTTTCGGCTTAGGCAATAGATAATTCCTGATTGTCCTTCATTTTGCTTAATAAACTTAACGATTTGAGAAATTCTGTTATCTGCTGGACGTACTTCCAATTCGATATTTTGCCTATCAAAAGACGAAATAAACTGCTGGGCGTGTTCTATTCGTAATTGTTTGGCAATATCACTACGTGTCGCTTTATCGGCTGTGGCTGTTAAAGCAATAAACGGCGTATTGGGCAATGTTGATTTTAAAAAGCCTAATTGTTGATAAGATGGCCTAAAATCATGTCCCCACGATGAAATACAATGCGCTTCATCAATGGCCACACAACTTATGTATTTTTCTGTGATAATATTTTGAAGCGCTGCTAAACTTTCTGGGGCGACATAAAGGAGTTTTAAATCGGCGTGAACAACACGCTCGATAATGGCTTGTTGTTCTGTGGCATCCTGACTGCTATTAAAATAAGACGCCGGAATTCCGTTGGCATTTAAACCATCAACCTGGTCTTTCATCAAGGCGATTAACGGTGAGATGACCAAAGTCACCCCAGAAAAACTCATGGCTGGCAATTGAAAACAAATGGATTTTCCGCCACCAGTAGGCATGATGACCAAGCAGTCTTTTTTACTTAAAACCGTTTCAATGATGTCTTGTTGCTGGGCACGAAAACTATCGTATCCGAAATAGGTTTTTAAATTTGAAAATAGTTGTTCCTGAAGCTGAGTTGTTTGCATTAAGCCTTTTAAAAAATCGTTTTTAGAGGTGAATTACCACTCTCTTAATTTATTTATGGCTTCTTGTGCTTCCAGCTCTTTACGAGAAATTACCTTTAAAAATGATGGATGCTGCTCAATGGCATACTCAATTTTAGTAATGATATCATCAGTAGTATCATTTTCATAATCTATTTCTAAAGGTTCTTTAATTTCAAAAGATTGTAGAATATTTTTCTTTTTAATACGTAAGCCTTTTTTATCGAATGAACGACGAAAACCATCGATAACGATAGGCACTACAATAGGTTTGTAACGTTTAATAATATGCGCAGTTCCCTTTCTAACCGGCTTAAAAGGTGTGGTTGTTCCTTGCGGAAAAGTGATTACCCAACCATCGTCAAGTGCTTTTCCAATGCTTGAAATGTCACTCATTTTCACTTGTCGGTTCACATCTTGACCTTGAGAACGCCAAGTTCTTTCAATACTAATAGACCCCATATAAGCCAAGATTTTAGGTAGCAAACCTGCTTTCATGGTTTCTTTTGCGGCGACGTAATAAATATTCAGCTTGGGATTCCAGATGTAACCCACATTTTTAATCGAATCAACACGGCCACTTAAACTCGCGTTAAACACGTGAAACATGGAAACCACGTCAGCAAAATAAGTTTGGTGATTTGAAATGAATAATACGTTTTTGTCTGGCAGTCCTTTAATGACTTCTGAACCTTCAATTTGAAGTTCGTTAAACCCTCTAAAACGTCTATGTGTAAGTAGGCCGAATATTCTAATCAGCCATTTTTTTATTATTAATATGTGTCCGAATGGATTTTTCTTAAACAATCCCATGAATCCTACTTCAATTTTTCTGTTGGTGATGCAAATGTAGTAAATATCACAGATTATATGCGGCTTTTAGTAGGTCTTTAATTTCACTGAGCATCATGGCTGTAGCGCCCCAAACAATGTGGCCGTTTAATTTAAAAGCAGGCACCTCAACTTCAAGACTGTAGGAGCTTTTTACTTTTTGGGTTACCATGACACTATCATCTAAAAAATGACTTAAAGACACCTCGATAACAGCTTCAACTTCATCAGTTTGTCTTACAAATTTTGGCATTTTATGAGTGAGCCCAATATAAGGCTGCACATAAAAATTACTCGGTGGAATATAAACCTGTGAAAGTTTTTTAATGATTTCCATATCAGCAATAGGCACACCAACCTCTTCAAAGGTTTCACGCAAGGCTGTTTTTTCTAGTGATTCATCTTCGGCTTCATAGCGTCCGCCAGGGAAAGCCACTTGAGCCGAGTGCACCCCTTTATAAGTATTTCTAAGAATTAAAACAAAATGCGTTTCGTTGTTTTTATTAGGATAAAAAAGCGCTAAAACCCCTGCTAATTTAGCATCTTTAATCTCTTTTTGTAGATTTCTTAAACGTTCATGACGGAAGGCTGGCACCATTTTAAACTGTGATGTTTCGCCTAGTACCGGTATATTTTCTATTTTTGGAAGCGTTTGTAAAAATGTATCAAAATTCATTTGAAGCTATTTTCAGTGGATAACAAAATTAAAATTAATGAAGTTTAAACTTATTTTTTGTTTTTTATTTCTTCTTCTAAACTGTGAAGATAAACAAAGTAAAAAGAAAAATACGCCTGAAACTAAAGCCGAAACATCAAATGAAACACCTGTAGAAGAAACAGAAAAACAAACTACAAGCACCAATGAAATCACTCGGGAATTCCCAAAACTTACCGATGATAATGCCATGGATTTCTTCTTGGAATACAACAAGCATCACAAGGAAAACAAGGTAAGAATCACCACCGATTTTGGCGATATCGATATCCTTTTATATGACGAAACTAGGTTTCACCGCTCTAACTTTATTTGGCTGACCAAGCAAAGGTATTTTAATGGCACACAATTTTACCGAGTCATTGATAATTTCATGATTCAAGGCGGAAACAGCGACGATAAAGAAACCGCCAGAAAACGAAATTATATTGGCAAATACCTGCTTCCTCCAGACACTAAGCGTGGTTTCAAACACGACAGAGGTGTGATTTCTATGCCAAGTAGTGATATTGACAATCCGCATAAACTGGCATCGCCTTATGAATTTTTTATAGTTCAACAGGAAGGCGGCTCCCATTTTTTAGATGGTGATTATACCATATTCGGACATGTCATCAAAGGTATGGATGTGGTTGATAAAATTGCAGCTGTTGAAACCGACGAAGCCGACTGGCCCAACCAAAATATTTACATCAAAGCGGTTAAAATTATAGATTAGTTTGACAAAAAATCACTTGAATTTCCATATAAATTTGGTAAAGTAATTTTAAAAATCACCGCTAATAGGCGTACTGCAATCACTACAAGACCTGCAATAATAAAGATATAATCTCCTTCAATAGGTAAATATTGTAATATGAAATAAGTGATACCCCCTAATAGACATGCAGTGGCATAAATTTCTTTTCTAAAAATCACAGGAATTTCATTGCACAAGACATCACGAACCACCCCGCCAAAACAAGCGGTTATAGTGCCTATAGCTATACAATTTAGGGGATGTAAACCCACACTTATGGCACGCTCTACCCCTACTACAGTATACAAACCGATACCAATGGTATCAAACAAAAATAAAGAGGTGCGTAAATAATTAAGTTTACTTCTAAAGACAATAGCAAAAACCGAAGCCCCTAAAATCACATAGGTATATAGAATATCGGTCATCCAACTCACTGGAGTTTGTCCTATAAGTAAATCTCGTAAAGTACCACCCCCTACAGATGTGACGAAAGCAATAATTATAATTCCAAAAAAATCCATGCGTTTTTTTAGAGCAATTAAAACACCTGAAATGGCAAAGGCCGCGGTTCCAAAAACTTCAATAAAATAAAACATAGTACCTCCCTTAATTTATACGTTCTTAAACTATGCCAATTCAACTATATAATGCCCCATATAATTTGTTTCTTTTTCGCCCATATTTCAATATAAAATAAAACCGTAGCTAACGCTACCCGCCTGCCGGCGGTCAGGTGCTTCGTTTTTCTATCTCATCTGAACAAAAAATAATTCAAATTAAAAATACGACATGATACACTTAAATTGGTATTAATGATTTGACTATAGCTTATCTAAGCATATATTTTTCGCGGCGCGAAAGTAAGCTTCATTTTACATATTTTGAGTATAAAAATTATAATCTTTTAAAATAACATTTATAAACTCCATATCAGTAGACTGTTTAACGTCTTTGATGCCTGCCACCTCCTTAATTTTCTCACGTAATTTAATCAAGGTTTTATAATCATTAGTTTGTTTTGAGGTGTAAAAAGTCTCTTTAATAATACGAGCATCGTTATCAGAAAGCTTAATCACACTAGGGTAAGTTGGTTTATAGTTTTCAGCTAAGTCTTCTAAAATCGTATTTTTTATGGTCACTTGATCTTTCAAAACAATAACTGCTGTTCCGGCGGCCATGTCACCAATTCGTTGTGTTTTTTTATTGGCCGACATTACAAAAAAGCCCAAACCAAGAATATAAACATCTACAATTCTGAAAAACCAACGCACCACATAATCGGAAAAGGACGCCTGATAGCCATCTATTTTCACCACGCGAATTTTCATGATGCGCTTCCCCAGTGTTTGTCCGTTAAAAAGTGATTCCAAAGCTAAAGTATAAAACATGACTGGAAAACTAAGCACGGTATTAATGGCAATTTGCGACCACTGGTCCATATTATCAAAGGCTCCAAAGAAATTTCCGAGAATCATTAAATACCCGATTTTAATAGCCATATCGATAATAAAAGCTAATAAACGCTCCCCTGATCCAGCTGCCTTAAAGGATATTTTTACATTTTGAGTGGTGTTAATTTGTAACTCTGACATTTTATATTTTATTTTATCAAATATATGAGGGAAGTTTCATTCATCAAGCAAAATAAGGAAAAATGGTTGAGTTTCGAAAAAGCTATTTTTAATAACGACTTTGAAAACCCAGATGACCTGGCCGATCAATACATTCATGTGGTAAATGATTTGGCCTATGCACAAACCTATTACCCCAAAAGTAAAGTCGTTACTTACCTCAACCAATTAGCAGCCAAAGCCTTTCAAAAGATTTACAAAACCAAACGCGAAGACACCAGTAGAATTGTCTCTTTTTGGAAAACCGAAGTACCACTCATTTGTTATCAGTTTCGAAAATTTATATACATCGCCTTTATCATCTTTTTTGTGTTCACCTCTATAGGTGTTATTTCAGCAGCTAATGATGGTGAATTTGTACGTTCTATTTTAGGTGATGCTTATGTAAACATGTCTTTAGAAAATATTGCCGCTGGTGATCCAGTAGCAGTTTACAAAAGTGGTAGCAACTGGGGCAGTTTTATTGGTATTACCAAAAACAATCTAAAAGTTGGGATTATCGCCTTTATTTTGGGCGTATTTTTAGGTGTCGGCACATTATACATCATGTTTAAAAACTGCATCATGCTAGGCTCTTTTCAGTACTTTTTCTATGAAAAAAATGTATTTTGGGAAAGTGTTCGCGGCATCTGGATTCATGGGGCTATGGAAATTTTCGCCATAGTTATTGAAGCCGCAGCCGGTTTAATCTTGGGCGCAAGTATCTTGTTTCCTGGAACCCATTCTAGATATACCTCCTTTAAACAAGGGGCTAAAACTGGGGTTAAAATACTCATTAGCACCTTTCCATTTACCTTTGCTGCTGGTTTTTTGGAAGGTTTTATTACACGATATTCCAACATAATGCCACATTGGCTATCGGTTTTAATTATTTTAAGCACACTCAGTTTAATTAGCTATTATTATTTAATTTACCCTTTTAAAGTTCAGAAACAAATCACCCAAATCACATCTACACCTACTTTAGCCCATTGAAATTCACCCGAGCATATTCAGTTTTACTTTTTATTTTGATGTTTTGTGGCATTCAAAAGGTTTCTGGTATGAATGTACTTCAAGAACCTGAACAAATTAGGCATTTTGATGACACTTTTAAAAGCCGTTACTCTGATTCTCGATTTGATTATGAAGGACGAGCCGTGGTGCGACGCGTAAAACAAGGCAGTGGTGAATATGACGCTTACCAAAAAGGCGGTCAAAAAGGCAAAGAACTAGAAGACATAGACCCTGAAGAAGATAACAATGAAGACCATTTCAGTATAAACCTTGGTCCTATTGATTGGTTTTTCTATATAGCCATTATCGCGGCCGTTATCTTTTTAGTCCATTTAATTCTTAAAGAAGGTGGCAGCAGTTTATTCACTTCAAAACGAAATAAATCGGTTACTATAGATGATGATATAACCGCTGAAAACATTGAAAATGCAGATATTGAAACCTTAATTAAACAGGCCGAAAAAGACACAAACTATCGCTTAGCTATTCGTTATTACTACTTGTTGGTTTTAAAAACACTTAGTCTAAACAATCTTATAAAATTTGAAGATGATAAAACCAATGCTGAATATTTAAGTGAACTTCATAACACCAAATTAGACAAAGACTTCGGGTATATTTCCTATTTATACAATTACATCTGGTATGGTGAATTTCCTTTAGATATAGACAGCTACAATAAAGCGAAAAGCAATTTCAATAACTTTCTAAAACGGGTAAAATCATGAGAAAAATTTTACCAATAAGCCTTGTTATAGTCACGTTAGTTCTTGTAGCCGCAATAGTTTCGAGTATTTCCAGAACCAAAACCGTCGATTGGGCAGAATCGTTTAACGAGCGTAGCAACAAACCCTACGGTACGAGTATTTTATATAAAGAACTTCCTAAACTATTCAAAGATTATAAAGTTAGAACCGTTTACCATCAACCTGACAGTTATTTAAGTGCACATTCCGCAGACATGTATGGTGAATTTATTGCTGAAGGCAGTTATATTATCATTGGAAATTCAGATTACTTAACAGACTCTTCATCTAATGAATTATTACATTTCACCAGCTCTGGAAACACCCTTTTTATTTCCGATTATAGCTTTCCGCAGAAAATATTAGACACATTAAACATCGAATTAAAATTTATAGAAAACAAAAAAGACAGTATTTCAAGCTTGTCTTTAAAAGGCATTGGCATTGACGCTATCAAAATTGATAAAAATATTGGAGACTATTATTTTTCAGATTTCAACAAGGAAAACTACACCGTATTAGGACATTCCAAAATTGATTACAAACATGTTAATTTTTTAAAAATTCCGTTTGGAGCAGGTACTATTTACCTCCATACCGAGCCTAAAGCTTTTACTAATTACAATCTATTAAAGGAAAATCGCTATCAATATACCGAAGGCGTATTATCTTACTTACCTGAAAACGACATTTTCTTTGATTCCTTTACAAAGCTACAAACACCTTACTATGCTGACGTTGAAAAAGATTCAAATCTCAAATGGTTTTTAGAACAACAGGCCTTTCGTTGGGCTTGGTATACAGCCTTGATTTTTGGTGTTTTATTCATGATTTTTAATGCCAAACGTAGGCAGCGTATTATAAAAATCATCACGCCTTTACAGAACACCTCAGTGGCTTTTGTAAAAACCGTTTCTAACCTGTACTTTGAAACCAAAGACCACAAAAACCTTATTGATAAAAAAACCACTTACTTTTTAGAAAAAATTAGAACCGATTTTCATTTAAACACCAGTAAATTAGACGATGAGTTTATAGAGAAACTAGCCGCTAAATCTGGTAAAAAAAATGAAGAAGTCAATGGATTGATAAATTACATCAGCTGGCTAAAAACAGAGCATGAAGTAGATGAAGCCCAACTGATAAAACTT
The DNA here is from genome assembly GCF_008806375.1 of Pseudotamlana haliotis. Taxonomy (GTDB): domain Bacteria; phylum Bacteroidota; class Bacteroidia; order Flavobacteriales; family Flavobacteriaceae; genus Pseudotamlana; species Pseudotamlana haliotis. The sequence continues at coordinate 18,711 of NZ_WAAT01000047.1, forward strand.
AATAAACTTATAGAAGCCTTTAATTCAAAATAATTATGGACGAAAACACAACACCCGACCCGCATCAAAATGATGTTACAAACACTAGCGAAACGACAGCGACCAATAATTTGCAGTTTCAAAGTCGTTTAGATTTATCTGAATTACACCAAAGTGTTCAAAACATAAAAGCTGAAGTTAGCAAGGTGATTGTTGGCCAAACCGATATGGTTGATATGCTTATCGCCGCTCTTTTAGCAAAAGGTCATGCTCTTATTGAAGGGGTGCCCGGTGTTGCAAAAACCGTAACCGCCAAACTATTAGCCAAATCATTGAGTGTTGGTTTTAGTAGAATTCAGTTTACGCCAGATTTAATGCCTAGTGATATTTTAGGAACGTCGGTTTTTAATTTAAAAAACACTGAATTCGAGTTTAAAAAAGGGCCGATTTTCTCTAACATGATTCTTATTGATGAAATAAACCGTGCCCCTGCCAAAACCCAAGCCGCTTTGTTTGAGGTGATGGAAGAACAGCAAATCACCATTGATGGCAATAAGTTTAAGTTGGATGCTCCTTTTATGGTTTTAGCGACTCAAAACCCTGTTGAACAAGAAGGAACTTACCGTTTACCGGAAGCGCAATTAGACCGTTTTTTATTCAAAATTGATGTTGATTACCCCAATTTAGAGGAAGAAATTGAGATTATTAGTCGGGAGCACGCTTTAAAGGACAAGATAAAAACTGAAGAAATCACCTCGTTTTTAACGGCCGAACAAATTGTAAATTATCAAAATTTAGTCACGCAAATTCTTGTTGAGGAACATCTCATCAAATACATTGCACAACTCATAGTCGCTACCCGAAGTAATCAGTTTTTATATTTAGGGGCTTCGCCAAGGGCTTCTATTGCGATTTTAAAAGCCAGTAAGGCTTTTGCTGCTATGAGCGGACGAGATTTTGTGACCCCAGAAGATATTAAACGTGCAGCCATTCCGGTATTACACCATCGTGTGATTGTGACCCCAGAACGTGAAATGGAAGGCGTTTCAAGCAAACAAATTATAAATCAAATTATTGAAACCGTAGAGATTCCTCGCTAACGCACTATTACGAGTAGGAGCTATGACAGAAGTTATTTCACAGAGATACACAGGGAACGCACAGAGGGACGCAGAGAACTGTTTCTCGCGGAGACGCTAAGACGCAAAGGAAAACACGTTAATACAATCTGTGAAAATCAGTGAAATCTGTGTCTAAAAACCTTGAGAGACTCTGTGAAATCTTTGTGAATCTCAGCGCAACAGCAAACAACAAAATAAACAGCAACCAATAACAAAAAAAATGTTTAAACCATTCTACATACAGCCTCGTTTTTTCTACGCCGGTATTGGCATTGTGGTTTTATTTGCTCTGAGTTATTTCTTGCCCTTTCTATTTATCGTGGCACAGCTGTCAATTTTGATATTGGTCGTATTATTCATTCTTGATATTCTTATTCTTTTCCTTGGAAAAAATAACATTGAAGCTTCTCGAATTTTACCTGATAAGTTTTCTAACGGCGACCAAAACTTGGTTGATATTCAAATAGAAAACCGCTACCCTATCACGATTCATCTAGAAATTATTGACGAAATTCCGGAGCAGTTTCAGGTTCGTGATTTTAAAATTAGTAAAACAATCGATTCTCGGAAATCAGATTCCTTCAGTTACCAATTAAAACCTACTGAACGTGGACTTTATCAATTTGGAAGTTTGAATATTTACGCGGCTTCCGTTTTAAAAATAGTCGCCAAGCGCTACACTTTTAACGCCGGAAGCGAAATACCAACCTACCCGAGTTTTAAGCAACTAAAAAAGTTTGAACTTTTAAACATTAATAAAAACTCCTTAGACTATGGTTTGAAAAAAGTACGTCGTTTAGGACATTCCATGGAATTTGAACAAATAAAAGATTATGTCTCGGGTGATGATTTACGCACCATAAACTGGAAGGCCACAGCTAAGAAAAACCAACTGATGGTGAATCAGTTTCAGGATGAAAAATCGCAACCTGTTTATTCTATCATTGATAAAGGTCGCCTCATGAAAATGCCTTTTAATGGCTTGAGTTTATTAGACTATGCCATAAACGCATCTTTAGTTATTAGTAATGTTGTTCTAAAAAAACATGATAAAGCCGGTCTGTTTTCTTTTTCAAAAAATATTGAAAATGTGGTGATTGCAGAACGTCGAAATTCCCAAATGCGCCTCATCTTAGAAGCGCTCTATAATGTGAAAACCGATTATTTTGAAAGTGATTTTAGCCGTTTATACGGAAGTGTTAAAAAACACATTACCAATCGTAGCCTGCTTTTAATGTACACAAATTTTGAAACCTTAGACGCGCTTGAGCGTCAATTGCCTTATTTAAAAGCCATTTCAAAAAGTCATTTACTGGTGGTTATTTTCTTTAAAAACACTGAAGTTCACCAAATGATTTCAAATAAAGCTGAAACCATACAACAGGTTTATGATAAAGTTATTGCTGAAAAATTTGAGTTTGAAAAACGTTTAATCGCCAACGAACTTAAAAAATACGGCATCCACTCTATTTTAACTACTCCTGAACACCTAACAATCGATACCATTAATAAGTATTTGGAAATTAAGGCGCGTGGGATGCTTTAAAGATACGCTTCGTCAACCTGAACTTTATTCAGGTTCTCATAATCATAGTCAACATTATATTAAAATTCTCAAATTAAAGATTCAGCGAAATTAAACGTGTTCTTCAAAACATCATTAAATACCTTAAAAATAAAATAGCATAAAAAAAGGAACCCAAATTTGAGTCCCTTTTTTCGCTATTAATTTCTTCTTCACTATACTGTTTCGCTTAACCAAGCTTTCATCATCCAAACGGTTTTTTCTTGCTCAGTAATAAAGTCACTCATCATCGAGTTGGTTCCTTCATCATCAGCATCACCAGATTTCTCTAAAAGGTCGCGCTCAATTTTAAGTAATTCTGATAGAGAATCTACAATTAAACGTACCGCTAAATCATCTTTAGAAACATTTTTTCCTACCGGTACTTGCGCTTTCGCGGAATAATCCTCAAAGGTATGTAACGGCGTTGCTCCTAAAGTTAAAATACGCTCAGCGATTTCATCAACTTTGGTGTTTGCATCGGTGTATAACTCTTCAAATTTCACGTGTAAATCAAAGAAGGCTTTCCCTTTAATATTCCAGTGAATACCTCTTAAATTTTGATAATATAATTGAAAATTAGCTAATAAATGGTTCAAATCTTCAGCTAAAGCTTGTGTTTTTTCTGTGTCTAATCCAATACTATTCAATGCCATTGTTTCTTTATTTTTAATGTTGTTCTTATAAATTTAAATGATCCTTGCTGTAAGCACTACAAATTTAATTTATAATTAACAGCTCCTTCAATAAGTTTTATTGATTGTTTTTATAATTTTATAACCTAAATTGATAGCGCATGACGATTACCCAATTGTATTATGTTTTGGCTGTGGCCGAAAACCAAAACTTCACAAAAGCTGCCGAAAAATGTTTTGTTACGCAACCCACATTAAGTATGCAAATTCAGAAACTTGAAGACCAGCTTGAAGTTCAAATTTTTGATCGTTCTAAAAAGCCTATTGAACTCACCGAGGTGGGTAAAAAAATTGTAACACAAGCTAGGAACATTGTTAATGAGTCCTACCGTATTCAAGATATTGTAGATCAGCAAAAGGGTTTTATTGGTGGTGAATTTAAGTTGGGCATCATCCCTACCATCATGCCTACCCTGCTTCCTATGTTCTTAAAAACCTTCATAAAAAAACACCCAAAGGTGAAGCTCAAAATTGAAGAGCTAACTACCGAAGAAATTATAACACGCATTAAAGAAGGACATTTAGATGCAGCTATTGCAGCAACCCCATTGGAAGATGAGAATATTAAAGAACGTGTACTTTATTTCGAACCTTTTGTAAGTTATATCCCTAGCGGTCATCGTTTATACACTAATAATAAAATTGATGTTTCGGACTTAGACGTAGATGATATGTTGCTCCTCGAAGACGGACATTGTTTTAGAGACGGGGTCCTTAATTTATGTAAGGTTTTTAAAAATCATATCGATGACAAATTTCAACTGGAAAGTGGCAGTATTGAAACTTTAATCAAACTCTCTAACGAAGGCTTAGGTATGACCTTGCTACCTTACTTACACACCTTAGACATCAAAAGTAACGAAGCAAAAAACTTACATTATTTTAATGAGCCTACGCCTGCTCGAGAAGTGAGTATCATTTACCATAAAAGCGAACTCAAAATGCAAATTATTGAGGCGCTTCAGGATGTGATTTCAGGAATTATTCGTGGCGCTATAGCTTTTCAAAACGTTCAGATTGTTAGTCCGTTACCAAAATAAATCATATGGTTTGAAGAACCATTTCTAATTATAGTCATATAACAAGAATTTTTACAGACAAAATTCTTAAAAACTTTCAAGGGTATAGTAAAGGCATAAAAAAAGCGACCAAATAGTCGCTTTTTTTTTATTTTAAATAAATTAAACACTGGTTTAATTCTGGATTTTGATGTATTAAAGAAAGTATAAATATTTTCAGTTCTTCAATTTCATATGGTAATAATCTTTGTAATGCTTTTTGCACTTCTTTGCAAAACAGGTTGGAATCAAAACTCACTTTATCAAGCACAGTTTTAGTGTACTCCATCATTGCTCTAGCCATAATTTCTTAAAAGTTTAGGTTGTGTAATAGTAGATTTGTTAAATAGGCTTATTTACTTTTTTTAAAAAATAACTTTCTAAATTTAGTAAAAAATTACGTACCTCAAGTCCAATTAATCATATTTTAACATTAACATAAAGCATAAGCAACCTCTTACAGTAAATATGATTCCCCTTAAGTCACTGACTTTAAACGATAAGATCGCTTTTTTTACATATAGGTTTATTATATATTTGTAAGCAATTAATAAGTAGCATCCTCTCATTTACTTTTTTATCCTAAGCCATGAATGACATTAAATTACTTACAGCAATTTCGTTTTGCTTTATTTTTAATTTAGGATTTTCTCAAACCGGACCTGGAGGCGTGGGCACCAATGATGGTTCTTCAGACCTTGTTATGTGGTACCGTACTGATAACGGTATAATTTCCACAGGAACCGATGTTGGGGGCTGGGAAAATTCAGCAGGTTACACAGAACATGACATGAGTCAAGATGGAGCTACTATGCCCCAATTAATATCCAGCTCATTAAATGGCTATGATGAGATTGAGTTTGACAATAATGGAATACTACAAACTGGAAAGAATTTATTAGAGCCTAACAACTTCGTTACCACTGATGCCTCATCATTCACCTTCCTTAAAACAAATAATACAACAAGATCTAGACCTTATGGTACACTACCAAAAAGCACCAGTCAACGGTATGCCTCACACATCGCTTGGAATGATGGAACTGTTTATTTCGACACAGGAGATATAAGCAGCCCGGCAAGAATGCAACTTTCACAAACTGGTTATGATAGTTATTCATCATGGAATTTTAATTCCAACAGTTCAACAGGAAGACAACTATATAGAAATGGAGATCTTATTGGAAATTTAGCGGACTGTAGTACTTACAATGCTCATTCCAGCCAATGGTTTGCATTAGGTAAAGATTTTGATGGTAACATGACCGAATTTATTCTATTTAATAAAAAAATTAATGCTGCAGAACGTATTATAATAAACAATTATTTGTCTGCGAAGTATGACACAGCCTTAAGTGCAACTGCTAATGATTACTATACTCAAGATGACAATGCTAACGGCGATTTCGACCATAATGTAGCTGGTATTGGACAGGCAAGTGATGGTAGCAATCATACCGATTCTCAAGGTACTGGAATTGTTAGAATAAACAATCCTTCTAATTTGAATAATGATATGTTTTTATTCTGGGGTGAAGAAACAAAAGATCCAACCTATGATTTTAGTGTAAATACAACTAATTATACAGAACAACTAAACTCTAAATGGCGCGTGAGTAAACGAGGAAGTATTGACGATCTTACAGTAACTTTTAATTTGGATGAGATCATTTTAACTGGAGGTGCGGTAACTTCAAGTTGCCCAGACCTTGAACTTATTGTGAGTAACGACTCTAATTTTTTACCATCAAATACAACAACGTATAGTCTAACTAATGACACTGTCAACAATACGGCCACCGCAAACTCAGTAAACTTTACAGATAGTGATTATTTCACAATACGATATGCCAATCAAATTGTTTGGGATGGTTCAAGTTTCACTGGAGGTTCTGGAGCTGGAGGCGCTCCTAGTTCTGCTGATTCTTGCTTAAAATTTTTAGTTTTGAGTGGTACAGCAACCTTAACAGAAGATGCACACGTTAGAGAAATAGAAGTACTTTCAGGAGCTACTTTAGCAGTTAACGATGGCTTTCTGCTAGAAACCGAAAATAGAATTATCCTTAACGGTACTTTAAACCTTCTAGGAGAAGCCCAACTCATCCAAAATCATACAGGGCCAGATGTAAACTTAGGAAGCGGCCAATTCACTATAAGGCAACAAGGTACGACCAACTTCTATAATTATAATTATTGGTGCTCACCCGTAAATACTAATTCTACAACAAAAACATGGCAAATAGATGAGCTGGAGGATACTAGTGGCCCTATAAGTTTCACAACCAATTTGAATGCAGATCCTTCCACCAGCCCTATCACCCTAAGCAGTAGATGGTTATACGAATTCAATGGAACTACAGATAATTATTATGATTGGAATAAAATTTCGGAAGACATACCCTTGAATATGGCTGATGGATTTACCCTAAAAGGCTCAGGTGCTTCAGGAACCGAGCAAGAATATATCTTTAGAGGCATGCCAAACAATGGAGATCATACGGCGATAGCATTCTCTGGGAACGATTTCTTAACCGGAAATCCTTATCCTTCAGCAATAGATGCAGACCTATTTATAGCTGACAACTCCTCTGTAATTGATGGCACACTCTATTTTTGGGAGCACTTTGACACCAATAACAGCCATTATTTGAAAGACTATGAAGGCGGGTATGCTACGTACAATCTAATGATGGGAACCCCTGCAGTATCTACAGCTACTGAAGCTCAGCCAGACAACTCTGGTTTAACGAGCGGTGTTGGTTCTGCTACTAAACCTGCTCCAACGAAATATATTAGTGTTGGACAGGGCTTTTTTGTAACTATTATCAGTAACGGAGGCATTGAATTTAACAACGGGCAACGTGCTTTTGCAAGAGATTCTGATGGAGGAAGTATTTTCTACAAAACCGCAAGTAATAAAAGTCAATTAAACAGTGATGAGAGAACCAAATTATGGTTTTCTTTTACAGAACCTCAAAACGGAACTAAAATTTTAGGGCTGGGGTACGACCCTACCAACGCCACTTATCATTACGACAATGGTTATGATGCTATCACTTTTGATGAATTCAAAAACGACGCTTATTGGGTTTTAAATGATAAAAAGTTAGTCATTCAGGCATTGCCTTCAATAAATTTGGAAGATCAATTAACGCTTACTGTGAAAGCTACAGATGCCGGAATTTATAAATTTGCTATTGATGACTCGCAGAATGTTCCTGATGATTTAGATATTTATTTGAAAGACGACCTTACAGAACGCTATTATGACATTAAATCAAGCACCGCTGAAATCTCATTATCAAGCGGATTGTATGAAAATCGTTTTTCTATCGTTTTTCAAGATGCCCAGACTTTAAGCAATGAAGATGAAGCCTTTAATTCGATTTCGGTTTCTTACGATAAAACCAATAAAACTCTAACTTTAAATCGTATAACGGACTTAAAAAGCATCAAATCTCTAAAAATATACGATACGATGGGTAAAAGTTTACTGAGCGTAAAGTCACTGGAGAGCAACACTATAGACTTATCAAGCTTTAGCGATGGCATATACGTTTTAAGCCTTAAAACAACAGACCATGCATCTGAAAAATCTATTAAATTCATAAAATATTAAAACATTTTTCAAACAGCATTAAAGTTAGCCCTTATACACTTACTAGTGCTACCAAATTAAGTCAATAACCTCCTTCTATAACTCTCATTCATTTATGAATTACTTAAGAACTTTAATAATTTTAACTATATGTGTTTTTACTAAAATAGCACATTCACAAACTGGCCCAGGAGGAGTTGGTAGCAGTATCTCCAATGGGCTATGGTTAAAAGCTGACAATCTAATACTCTCAAACAATTCACCCGTTATAAATTGGCCTGATGACTCTGGGAATAACAACGATGCATCTGCTATTGCTGGAGAGCATCCCTTGTTTTCAGCCACCAGTAGTTTAAACAACATGCCAACTATTGTACTTGACGGTGTAGATGACATCATGTCTGTTGCCGATGCAGATATACTAGATGGCACAAGTGGCATCACGTATTTTTCAGTATTAAGACCTCGTAATCTTGATAACAGCCCTAGAGGTATTTTAGGTAAACGAATTTCTTATGAAAAAAAAGCTGAGTATGCTTATACTTGGTTTTTTTTTACAAATAATTACCTCTATCTAGATATTAACACTGAAAACAATAGGGTTGAAAGTAAACCTAAAAGCTTTACCAACAATACTAATTATATTTTACAATTAAATTACGATGGTACTTTAACTGATGCAAATCTCCGATCAAAAATGTATAACGGACAAGTATTAATAGCTGAAGAAAAAGAAACCTCTACTGCCTTAATCAACAGTAACCAAGATTTGGTTATAGGGGCTTTAAATAAAAATTACAGTGCCTATCTAGGGGCAGAGGTAGCCGAAATTATACAATATAATTATGCGCTCAATAGTACTGAACGTATTATTGTGAACAACTACCTTTCCGCTAAGTATAATATAGCTTTAACCTCTGAAGACTATTATACTCAAGATCAATCTGCTGCTGGTAATTTCGACTATAATGTCGCTGGTATTGGCCACGCCCTCAAAGGTAATAAACATACAAATTCTCAGGGTACTGGTATAGTAAATATCTATAATCCTAATGATTTAGATAATGATGAATTTCTTTTTTGGGGTGAACAAACTAAAGACCCAACATACGATTTTAGTAGAAATTTAACCAACAATGCCGAGCAATTAAATTCTTTATGGCGTGTAAGTAAAAGAAATGATCTAGGAACAGTTTCTGTGTCTTTTGATCTAAACAGTATCATACTAACTGGAGGTGCGCTATCTGCTACATGCCCGAACTTGGAACTTATATTAGGAAGTGACTCTAATTTAACCAACCCTACCGCCTATAGCCTTAGCATAGATACGGCAAACAACACAGCCACAGCCATAGGTGTTAATTTTACCGATGGTGATTATTTCACCATACGCTATGCTAATCAAATTGTCTGGAACGGAACCAGTTTTAGTGGAGGTTCAGGAGGTTCAGGAGAACCTACCACCAGTGACTCTTGCTTAAAACTACTCATTTTGTCAGGAGGTAGCCCTGCTAATTTAATTACCACTGCTCATGTAAGAGAAATTGAAATCGAGTCTGGAGCCACGTTAAATGTGCAAGGTGTCTTACTTGAATCTGTAGATAGAATAATAAACAATGGCTCAATTGACTTGTTAAATGAAGCGCAACTCATCCAAAACCATACAGGCGCAGATGTAAACTCAGGAAGCGGCCAATTCACTATAAGGCAACAGGGTACGACTAACCTCTATAATTATAATTATTGGTGCTCACCTGTAAATACTGTTTCTTCAACAAAGACATGGCAAATAGATCAGCTGGAGGATGCTGATGGCCCTATAAGTTTCACAACCAATTTGAATGCAGACCCTTCCACCAGCCCTATCACCCTAAGCAGTAGATGGTTATACGAATTCAATGGAACTACAGATAATTATTATGATTGGAATAAAATTTCGGAAAACATACCCTTGAATATGGCTGATGGATTTACCCTAAAAGGC
>NZ_WAAT01000047.1:28772-57363 GCF_008806375.1 Pseudotamlana haliotis
TTAGATGCTGATCAATTTATAACCGACAATTCCACTGTAATTGATGGCACACTCTATTTTTGGGAGCATTTTGACACCAATAACAGCCATTATTTGAGAGACTATGAAGGCGGGTATGCTACGTACAATCTAATGATGGGAACCCCTTCAGTATCTACAGCTACTGAAGCTCAGCCTGACAATTCTGGTTTAACTAGCGGTGTTGGTTCTGCTACTAAACCTGCTCCAACGGGGTACATTAGTGTTGGACAAGGCTTTTTTGTAACTGTTATAAATACTGATTACATCAATTTCAACAACGGTCAACGTGTCTTTGCGAGAGATTCTAACGGAGGAAGTATTTTCTACAAAACCACAAGCAAAAAAACTCAAACAAATAGCGACCAAAGAACCAAATTGTGGTTTTCATTTACCGAACCAAAAAATATTACTAAAATTTTAGGTTTGGGTTATGACGCTAATCATGCTACCTATGGTTACGACAAGGGTTTTGACGCCACTACTTTTGATGAATTCAGAAATGATGCTTATTGGGTTTTAAATGAAAAAAACTTAGTCATTCAAGCGCTACCATCTATAAATCTAGAAGATAAATTAGCACTCACGGTGAAAGCTACCGATGCTGGAATCTATAAATTTGGGATTGATAAATCGCAGAATGTTCCTGATGCTTTAGAAATTTATTTGAAAGACGACCTTACAGAACGCTATTATGACATTAAATCAAGCACCGCTGAAATCTCATTATCAAGCGGGTTGTATGAAAATCGTTTTTCTATCGTTTTTCAAGATGCCAAAACTTTAAGCAATGAAGATGAAGCCTTTAATTCGATTTCGGTTTCTTACAATAAAACCAATAAAACTCTAACTTTAAATCGTATAACGGACTTAAAAAGCATCAAATCTCTAAAAATATACGATACTATGGGGAAAAGGTTACTGAGCCTAAAGTCACTGGAGAGCAACACTATAGACTTATCAAGTTTTAGCGATGGCATATACGTTTTAAGCCTTAAAACAACAGACCATGCATCTGAAAAATCTATTAAATATATAAAATACTAAAGCATAAAACCCTTACTATAAACATTTAAAAGTCCGTTGTTTTACAAACCAACGGACTTTTTTTTATCTATTTTTTAAGGCTAATATGTACCTAGAATCTATTATCGCCATCAAGTAAATCACCTAACCCTCCTAAAACACTACCTTCTCCTTTACTTTTCCCTCCGCCTTGCGGGGCTGAAGCCAAGACACGTCCAGCTAATCGACTAAATGGTAAAGATTGAATATACACCGTTCCTGGCCCTTGTAATTCAGCAAAGAACAAGCCTTCACCTCCAAACACCGTATTTTTAATCCCACCAACAAATTCAATATCATAATCTATGGTTTGATCAAAACCAATAATACACCCTGTATCCACACGCAGAGTTTCACCTGCTTTAAGTTCTTTCATAGCCATAGTTCCTCCAGCATGCACAAAGGCCATACCATCACCTTCTAATTTCTGCATGATAAAACCTTCACCACCAAATAAACCACGACCTAAGCGTTTTGAAAACTCAATACCGATACTCACACCTTTAGCGGCACACAAAAAAGCATCTTTCTGACAAATAAATTTTCCGCCAAAACGGGTTAAATCAATAGGTATGATTTTCCCTGGATATGGTGAGGCAAACGATACTTTTCGTTTTCCAGAAAGTACATTATAAAAAGCTGTCATAAATAAACTTTCACCTGTAAGTATACGCTTTCCCGCACCAAATATTTGACCTAAAAACCCTGTGTCTTTTTGAGAACCATCTCCAAAAATGGTCTCCATTTTAATGCCATCTTCCATCATCATAAAGCTGCCTGCTTCCGCAACAACCCCTTCCTGAGGATCTAGTTCTATCTCTACGTATTGCATTTCTTCACCGTAGATTCTGTAATCAATTTCATGTGCTGTCATCTTGTTCAATTTTTTGATTTGACTATATGTTGATTAATTTAAGTTTTTGTTACATGAGACTATTACACCGAGTTCCACAGAGGGTTCACAGAGATACACAGGGAATTTTGCGCTAACCACACCAACAAAAGTTTTCTAGACACAGATTACACTGATTTTCACAGATTTCTCAAAAACTCATCTTTGCGTACTTATAACACTGCGAAACCTCGGTGTCTCTCAGTGAAACAACTAGGCCAAACAATTAACTCTTCAACTTCACACTCCACTCAAAATTAAACGTTGACACCACATCGCCCGCTTCATCTACCCCAACCGATTGCATGGTCAAAGTTTCTCCTTCTCCTGATTGAATCGCCTTCTTTAATAATTCATCAACAAGAGGCCCGTCGTTACAGGTAAATGTAATTTTCCCTCTAGCTTTTTTAGTATATGTTGCACTGTTGGCAGTCACCAACATCGATATCTTTTTACCGGTGGCTTGTACTTTCATCATCATTAAAGCACCGGTTGAAAACTCCGCGGCCATACCCTGAACGGCCCAAAACATCGATTTAAATGGATTCTGATTGATCCAACGATGTTTTACGGTCACCACACACTTTTCAGCATCAATATAACGTGTTCTCACTCCACACAGGTAAGCCGAAGGCAATTCAAAAATGATATAACTATTTAATTTACTTGGCGTTATGTTCATGATATCCGATTTAAGGTTTTACTAAGTTATAAAATATTTCAACAGCTTAAATCGTTAATTTTATGTTAAATTACAGTACTATGCGTAACATAATACCTTTTTAAAGACATATATTTGCATAAGAAACTATTATATGTTTTAAAATCATGATAGACCAACAACAAAAAAATATCGCAACATTCATTCACTTATCTACCTTTTGTAGATTTATTTTTCCTTTAGGAAATTTCATTGCGCCACTTATTTTGTGGCTTACCAATAAGGATAAATCTGAGTTTATTGATAAAAACGGCAAGCAGGTATTAAACTTTCAAATTAGTATTCTGCTATACGTTATAATCATCGCTTGTATTACCATTCCCTTTTTCTTACTAAATATTTTTAGTGGTTTTGCAGTAAATAACTTTGACGAGTTCAATTTTAGTTTGAATCAACCTGCGGTCATTATATTCACAGCCCTAGGACTTGGCGTTTTAGCTGTAGTAGGCTTCGTTTTAGAACTGGTTTTAATCATCATTGCCAGTTTAAAGGCCAGAGATGGCGAAGTTTACCAATATCCTTTAAGTATAAAATTCATCAAATAAAACTGTTGCATTATAATTAACGGTCTATCATAAAACATCAATCAAAAAACGAATAGTTTCATCATATTAAAAGCTTTAAATAAGAGCTGAATTTAATCACCTCAGCCCAATTAAAGCAAAAAAAGACAACACATGAAAATAGAAAACACAAAAGCCCAAATGCGCAAAGGCGTTTTAGAGTTTTGCATTCTATCGGTATTAAAAGACGAAGACGCCTATGTGGCCGAGATTTTAAGCACCTTAAAAGACGCGAAGCTTCTGGTGGTTGAAGGCACTATTTACCCTTTACTCACCCGCCTGAAGAATGCCGATTTACTTAGCTACCGCTGGGAAGAATCGACTTCTGGTCCCCCAAGAAAATACTACGGATTAACCGAAACAGGGCGCCAATTCTTAGATGAACTAAGCAGTACCTGGAATGAATTACAAAATGCCGTAAACATCGTAACAAGCCAAAAAAATAACAGTAATGAATAAAACAGTCAACATAAATTTAGCCGGAATCTTTTTTCATATTGATGAAGATGCCTATATAAAACTTCAAGGTTATCTCGAAGCGATTAAACGTTCACTTGCGAACTCTCAAGGAAGCGATGAAATCATAGCTGATATTGAAGCTCGTATTGCAGAATTGTTTAACGAACGTGTTCAAAACAACAAACAGGTTATCGGGCTAACTCAGGTCGATGAGGTCATTACCATCATGGGACAACCCGAAGATTACGTGGTTGATGATGAAATTTTTGAAGATGAACCACAATCGCAGCACAAACAAAAAACAAGCACTAAAAAGAAACTTTTTAGGGATGCTGACAACGCATACATCAGTGGGGTTTCTTCAGGTTTAGCTCATTATTTTGGTATTGATGCCATTTGGGTACGATTAGCATGGATTCTTCTCGTTTTTGGAGCTGGAACCGGTGTACTCCTCTATATTTTATTATGGATTTTAGTTCCGGAAGCCAAAACAACTGCAGAAAAAATCATGATGACTGGTGAGCCCGTGAACATTAGTAACATTGAAAAAAAAATTAAAGACGGTTTTGACAACGTTTCTCAAGCTGCAAAAACTGTAAGCGATTCTGTTTCAAAAGCAGCCAAAAATGTCGATTTTAAAAAAAGTTCTAACTCGATAAAATCAACAACCAGTACATTCTTTGACGGACTTGCAGATGTGGTTTCCATGCTCTTTAAAATATTTTCAAAATTCATAGGCATCATCCTTATCATTATTGGTGCTACCACATTAATTGCATTAATCATTGGACTATTTTCTGTGAGTGTTGCCGAAATCATACATATCCCAGGATTAGAGCACCTCGATATCATAAACGTTGGTAATACCCCGATTTGGCTTGTAGCATTATCTATATTTTTCGCGGTTGGAATTCCTTTCTTTTTCTTGTTTTACCTCGGACTTAAAATATTAATCAACAATTTAAAATCTATAGGAAACATTGCCAAATTCACACTTCTAGGCGTTTGGATTATCTCTATAATCATACTAGTAATTTTTGGTATCAGACAGGCTAGCGAACACGCATTTAACGAAAGTCATGTTAGTAAAACGGAATTACCTATTGCAGCCACAGATACCTTAACTGTTAAAATGGCGCATAGTGATAAATTCAATTCTAGTTATAGACATGACGATTTTAAATTAGCCCGTGATGAAAACGGAAACAAAATTTTGTATTCTTCAGATATCCGTGTCATGGTCAAATCAACTACCGATGATTTAGCCTCTATATCAGTTATAAAAAGTGCTGACGGAAGAAGTTTTGATACCGCTATGGCTCGTGCTAAAAACATTGATTATGACTTTGAGCTTACTAACAACACTTTGCTTTTAGACGCCTTTTTAACAACAGACATACAAAACAAGTTTAGTGACCAAGAAGTTGAAATCATACTATATCTACCAGAAACGAGCGTGGTTTATTTTAATAGTAATACTGAAGATTTCATCTATCACAAAGCCCATGACGGCCACCTCATTTCAAGTAAAAACACCAGTCATTTCATGAAAATACTAGACAATAATTCAAATTGCCTTGACTGTCCGGAAATTGAAACTGATGAGGATTTTGAAATTGAAGTAGACACCCCTCAAATTAAAATTGACAGTAAGGGCATCAAAGTAGATTCGGAAGAAATTAAAATCAACATTAATAGTGATGGCATCAACATACAATCAAACGAATAACAGTTCAGCATAAAAAATCAACAATTCAGATATTTAAGTTACTCATCAACAACTTATTGAAAGATATTTGAAGCATCTATTAATCCATTCATCATCAAAAAACGACCAATTATGAGCACATTAATCAAAATCATTGTAAGCACTATACTCAGTTTAATGCTTTTATCATGTAATTTCGACATCCAATCTGGACCTTCCGGCAACGGCAACATTACCACAGAAAACCGACCAGTAACCGCCTCGTTTTCCATCATTGAGGCATCTGAAGGTTTAGATGTGTATTTAACACAAAATGACCAAACAGCGATTTCCGTAGAAACGGATGAAAATCTACAAGACCTCATTTCAACTGAAATAACCGATGGGGTTTTAAAAATTCATAGAAAAGAAAATTTTGGTAAAGCTTCATCTAAAAAAATCAAAGTGAGCTTTAAAAACATTTCAAAAATCATCGCTTCAAGTGGTAGTGATGTCTATGGTACCAACACCATTTCGGCTGAAACTTTAGAACTAAAAACGAGCAGTGGCAGCGACATGGAACTTGATGTGAATACCAATCAATTAAGTTGTACGTCTTCTAGCGGAAGTGACCTTAGGGTTTCTGGAAAAACCATAAATCTTCAGGCTAAATCCTCTAGTGGCAGTGAAATTAAGGCAGCTGATTTATTTGCCGAAGCCACCGAAGCCAAAGCGTCAAGTGGATCAGACATTACGGTAAACACTTCAAAATCTCTTGTTGCAAAAGCCTCTAGCGGTGGTGATGTTAAATATTACGGTAACCCTGAACGCGTTGAAAAAAGTGATAACTCTTCCGGAACAATTAAACAGAAATAAATGTTAGAACATCATACCGAACTTGATTCTGTGCAACTCATCAAATTCTGAAATAACTGAGATTAGCCACTGAATCAAGTTCCGTCTAACATAAACTTAACTTTCAAAAAGCTGTTTTGAGTTTTAAAAGCTTGTTTTTTAACTAGCCCTCTTTAGACACTAAAAGTTTTTCTATAATGGTTTCAACACCTTCGTTAGCATTACTTTTAGTTTCAAAGCGGGCAATTTTTTTCACATCGGGATGGGCGTTTTCCATAGCATAACTAAAATAAGCCAGTTCTAGCATTTGTAAGTCGTTATTATAATCACCAAACACTAAGGTCTCATCAACCTTAACGCCTAACTTCTTCTGAAGCATGGTTAAAGCATAGCCTTTATTAGCTTCCTTAGGCGAAATATCTAACCAATTTTCACCAGAAATAGTGACCTGTAAGTCTGCTGTGATGCTTTCAATATGAGGTAAAATGTATTTTTCAGAAGATTCAAAATGAAAAACAGCAATCTTTAAAAAAGCATCATCAGTAACTTGAGTGAGGTCATCTACACGTTTATAAGCGGTGTAATATTCGCTAAATTTCGAGATAAAATCTTCATCATCAGATTCTATATACGCGCTTTTTTGTCCGCACAGAACAATATTAGCGCCATCAATGCTTCGTAATTTTTCAATACATCTATTGATATCGTCAGTAGATAACTGTAGTAAGACTTCTAAAGCATGGTCGTGCTGCATAAAACCACCATTTTCGGCAATCACCGAAATTTCATTTTTTATAGGCTCCAACTTTTCTATAATGCTATAATATTGTCTTCCGCTTGCGGCAACAAAATGAATATCATTTGCTTTAAATTTTTTAAACTGATTAAAAAATCGCACACTAACTTCGTGATTAGGGTTAAGCAAAGTACCATCCATATCTGACACCACTAACTTGACTTTTGATAAATCCATAAGCGCTTTCTTTTAACGCTAAAAGTACAATAATATCACCCTAATTTACCCGGATTATTGATTTTTAAAATTAAAATGCTCTGAAACAATAAGACACAAAAAAGCAGATGAAGAAAAACTCCATCTGCCTAAAAACTATTGCTTAATGTGACTAATTTTTAATAATACGCTTAGTAACTGCTTGATCTTTTCCTGTAAGTCTGAAAACATACATTCCTGACTTAAGGCTTGAAATATCAACTGAATCACCTTGCACAGCTTGGTTTAAAACAACCTTACCAACTTGATCGTAAATCGTTATTGTATCAAAGTTCGCAGCACCACTAATGTTAACTATGTTAACTGCTGGGTTTGGCCATAATTTTAATGCAGCGGCAGCTTCTTCTCCATTTTTAGAGATTCCTGATTTTGATGTTGCTGAGCTTGAATAACCAAAAACTTTAAGTTCTTCAATACTTACCCAGTCACCAGAATAATCATCTGCTCCAGAAACTGTAATTCTTACGTATCTCGCATCAATTTCACTGAAATTATCTGCGATCGGACTTGAATTAGAACCTCCTGTAGAGTTATTTGAACGATCTACAATTTCTGTGTAATTGTTACCATCTTCAGACACTTCAATAGTGTATTGGTAGGCACGGTCATTGTAGCAAACTACTTCAGTACTGTTAATAGTGAATAAACCACCTAAGTCAACGATTACCCAGTCTGGATAACCTTCAGCAGACCATCTTGAATCGTCATCACCATCAACTAAGTTAGATGCAGGGTTATGAGATTGCTCTTCTGAAGAAGACACTGATTTTTCTAAAGCCACGTTAGTTGTTTCTATTGGCTCTTCAGAATCACCACCTGTTAAAGTAAGCTCATTAAAGTAAACTGTAGCTTCTCCACTATCTTGTAGGTAAACTCCGTTTTTCCAATAACTTGGGAAGTTCCAGAAAGACACATCTTCATTTAATACTTCCGATCCGTTAACTTCAACAATCATGTCACCAGAATCGATTGTGATATCACAATCAAAATAACCATTTGGCGTTGCACCAAGATCAACATGCTCAGTATCTACACCGCCTGCATTAGTTTTAACAGCTGCATATAAACGGTCGTCACTTTGGTATATTCTAATTAAAGGCTTATTTGGCCCGCTACCTACATTAGCATCATCATGAATTTGCATGATCGTTAATTGCTCACAAGTTTGTTCAACAATATTCACGTTAGCATGAAGCGTTTGTGCACCATCATTAACATACCAGTTTTCTAAGAATCTTAATTCCGATCTTTGAGAATTTCCTCCAGAATCTCTTGTTTGATAAAACGCTAGTTTATCACCATCAGCCACATAGAATGTATTTGATGAATACCCTCCAATAATCGCAGCATCAGTCGCTTCAGTTCCACTTAACGGAGACTGTAATTTACACTGTGCTAAGTAATCTTGAAATTTAGCAATATCATAAGGTGCGTCATTTCCGTTTTGTGAACCATTAACGGTTACAGACGTTGTGTCTGTATAAGAACCATCATCGGTAGTTACGGTAATTGTAGCCGATCCTTCTGAAACCCCTGTAACAACTCCATTAGAGTTTACTGTAGCTACAGATGTATTGCTACTCGTGTAACTCACATCTTTATTCGTGGCATCACTTGGGCTAACAGAAACAGATAATTCTTCCGTTTCACCTTGCTCTAAAGAAATACTAGATGGATTTAACGTTACTGAAGTCACATCAATCGTAGATGGTGCTCCTTCACCTGCAAATACACTAAGCTCCATTAAACTTACCCAGCTACCTGTGTAAGCATCAGCTCCTGTTACTGTAATTTTTACAAATCGTGCTTCAATACTATCAAAAGTATCAATAATAGGACTTGATGCACTACCTGGAGTAGAATTATTACTTCTGTTTGCAACTTCGGTATATGTTCCGTTTTCTGATGAAGCTACCGAAATCGTGTATTGGTAAGCTCTATCGCTATAACATACTAATTCTGTACTTCCTAAAGTATATTCAGATCCTAAATCGATTGTAGCCGATTGTGGGAAACCTGAAACAGACCATCTTGATCCTAAATCACCATCTACTAAATTAGCAACAACATTCTCACCATCTGCAGTACCTGTTCCAGATACCGATTTGTTTAATGCTAAGTTATCACCTGTTGAAGGTGCTGCCACTGTAACCTCGATAGTATCAGTATAATTTCCATCTGAAGTTGTTACTGTAATTGTCGCTGTTCCTTCTGAATTTGCTGTAACCACACCATTTGAACTTACTGAAGCTACTGATGAGTCACTTGTACTATAGCTAACACTTTTATTTGAAGCATCTGATGGGCTAACCGATACAGATAATTCTTGTGTTGATCCTACTGAAAGACTTGTTGAACTTGGTGATAAAGATACACCTGTTACATCTACAGGATCGGTGTTTCCTCCACCTTCACCATGCTGAACTGTGAAATCGTATACTAAAACCTCACCGTAGTTATCTGGATCATCCGTATCATCACCTTCCTTATCTGGGTTACTTTGAGTATAGTTACCTACTTTAAAATACGTTTGATCGTAATTTAAATCCATAACGTAATCGTTACCATCGTCTTTAACTAAATATGAAGACGCGTTACCACTATTGTATGCATTTAAAAGGTTACCATCTTCAGAATAGTAGCAGTAATGTTTACCATCTACCACAAGGAAAATAACCTCATGAACATCTCCTAAATTATAATCAGATTTGATGGTCACATTATCTCTTAATTTACCGCCGTTAAAAGATAAAAATAAGTGAGAATCTTCTAAACGCATCACCATAGAATCATCGATTCCATCTTCTTTATTACCGTGAATTTGAGTCGCCACTAAGTGCGATTTATTAATAGGTAAATGTGTAATGGCTTGTTTTACATAAATCATGTGAGATCCTTCAGTAGTCCAGTAAATATCTTTACTACCATCAGCCGTTCTTTCTCTAAGTTCAGAACGAATATAATTGGAATTAGGCGTTGATCCATTATCACTTCTAATTGGTACTCTAAATACAATGGCATCTTGATCATCATTTACATAGAAAAACTCGTTACTTGGCTCTTCACATAAAGTTTTATCTTCTACGCCATTTGGTAAAGTAATTTTCCACTGGTTACAGTTTCTCATAAGATCTGATGGGTAATCTGCCGATCCACCACCTGTAGAACCTCCTGTTACTGTAACTGAAACCGTATCGGTAAATGAACCATCATCTGTAGTTACTGTAATAGTTGCATTTCCTGATGCTTGTGCCGTTACAACACCACTACTGTTAACTGTTGCAACTGAAGTATTATTACTACTATAGCTTACACCTTTATTCGTAGCATCTGAAGGGCTAACGGTAACCGATAAAGATTGCGTATCGTCTTCTGATAAACTTATTGAACTTGTAGAGAAATCTACACCTGAAACTTCAACGTCTCCAGACGTCATTCCCTCTTGGCTCACACTAATCGTTTGCGCTGAAACTCCAGAACCATTTACAGTAACCGTACCTGATCTAGAAGACGTATCTGTATTTTCTGAAACCGTAATTGAAATACTGCCATTACCAGAATCTGAAGAAGGCGTCACAGAAATCCACGATTGGTTATCTGAAACCGTCCAGCTTACATTAGAAGAAACGTTAACCGATTTTGATTCACCTTCAGCTGCAAAATCGCTAACCGAAGACACACTTAAGTAATCTCCTGACGATGCATTTCCTGAAGCATCTAAGAAGCTTGCTCCAACAGAAACACCTACCATACTATTGGTGTGTGGTGAAAAAGTAGCCGAACCACTTGCTCCACTAACTTCATGAGCACCGGCATCCATATTAGAATTTGGTCTGCTACGTCCTTCTACATCATTATTTACTGTAGAAGCATAAGAACCCCCTGCGGCGTTTGCTGCTGCACCTGAAGCACTAGGTTTAAAAATTTCACCACTCGCAGAAAAATTAGCATTTGCTTCTGTAATTCCTGAGTTTGAAATACCTACTGTAGTTCCTCCAAAAATATTTCCTTCATAAGTCATCCCTTGACCTGTACCAGAAATATCGCCACTCACGATATTAGAACCTGTACTATAAACGACGTTATGAGCTAAAACCCCTGTTGGATCGTAGCTAGAACGGTCATTATAATAAATTGGTGATTCTACATTATATAAGGTATTGAAGGCGACAACAATATCATCTACTTTTTGGTAACCATTAGTAATACCACCAGAAGTATCCGATCCACCAACTAAAGTGATACCGTTATTCCACTTATCTCCAGAACTAATAACGTCTTGGATATAGTTGTTTGTAATCACGTGGTAACTATCGGTAATTCTAATACCTCCAGTACCTTCAACATTTTCACCTAAGAAATAGTTTCCGTCTACCGTAGCACGCGCACCATGACGCATTACCAAAGAACCTCTACATCTTCTAAACGTATTATTTCTGTATGTGTTATCTGCACTCTTATTGGTGATAATTTCATTTTCACCATCTGCTTTATAAAAATAGTTACCTTCTACAGTTACACTAGCGCTTTTATCTTGAAATTCACTAGTACCAACGCGAATTGTTTCACTGTCACCAGAATGCGTCGTAGAGGGGTCACGCTTTATAAAATTGAAGAAATAGTTATTTCTAATAATATGTCCAACAGGATTGAAATTGTTGTATTCTAGCTCCACCAATACTAGCGCTCCAGGACTGTTTTTATTAAGAAAAGAACAATTTTCAACCACGTTGTTTGTACCATAAAGTACAATCCAGCGGTGCTTATCTGTTCCGCTAGGCGTTAAATTATTAAAACCACAGTTTCTAATTGTAGAATGATTAGCATAAGCGCTACTCTTTCTAAACTGAATGTGATTATTACTTCCAGCACCACCGTTCCAGTAGAAGCCATCAATAATCACGTAATCTCCGGAAATATCCATATTGGTTAATCCGGTAAAAACCACACCACCTGGTGTTTCAGCTCTCAAAATAATAGGATTGGAAGCCGTGCCGTTTGCGGTAAAATTAATACGTTGTTCGGCACTGTAAGTACCGTTGGTCCATGTAACCACATCTCCAGGAGATAGGCTAAGTTCGTTAAACTCATCGGCTGAGCTCACGGTGTAGTCGGCTCCAAAGATGTGAAGACTACACAAAAATGTCATCACACATAGTGCCATTTGGCCCATGCGCTTAGATAAAAAATGTTTCATTTAGTTTAGTTTAATTTGTTAATTAATAAAAATGGTTTAATTGGTAAACTACATTGGTGCATCAATCTGGGGAACCAATGTAATTGCCGCCCAATGTACAAGAAAACATAATAACCAACAACTGAAAACCAGTATTTCACACAAAAACAGGTAATGTTTTCGACAAAACACATTCGATGAAACGGTGTTTTTTATGGTTGAAATGCAAACAAAAACGCTGAAAACCATTGCTATATAAGCAGTTTTGACGCCTAAAAAATATTAATTAATTAAAATAACGGTTAAAAAATTATATAATTGAAATTCACTTATTTTTAGCTAAAAATCGAATTGAATTATTTTTTAACCACATGAGAACATAAAAAAAACCGTTACTATAAAAATATAGTAACGGTTAATGTATTTGTCGACTAGATGAGATCTACGAAAATGATACTGTATGCCCAACCGTTGTCGTATAAGATTCTGATAAAATAAAATCCACTCTGATTTAACTTCTGAAGCCGTGAATGTCGCCATTAAATAACCGCGTCTGGACGCATCAAAATAGTTCAAGCCATCTATTAAAGTGGTCATGGCTTGCTCGAACCCAGCAATCATTTCAGGATTTGTAGCCCCTAAATAGGTTTCAAAACCTGGTGAACTCACACTTGAGGTCGCTAATTCAACCCCAACTTCTGTTCCATTTTGAGACTTTAAGATATTGTGCCACGCGTTATGGGTATCTCCAGCTAATGTTACAAGTTTATTTCCGCTTAAAGCGTTATAAATAATTTCACGATCCACAGGATAACCATCCCAAGCATCTAAATTATAAGGAATAACCGTATTCACTCGAGCTTTTTCTACATCTGTTAATGTAGGGTCGCCTTGTTGTAACCTGATTTTAATCGTTGTTAATTCTGTAAGGATTGTAGCGAAATTTGCGGTTCCAAAAGCCATGAGTAACTCTGCAGGAATATACATATTCCCCATTATTACTTGCTGACCTAAAACTTGCCATTTGGCATTATTCCCTTGCAACTGACCAGTTACCCAACTGAGCTGTTCTGCACCAAGTAAGGAACGCGAAGGATCACTTAATGCCGTTTGAAAAGCAAGTCCGTCAAAACCTGTGTCTGTAAAATAATCGGTTATATTTAATTGTTTATCACGCCCAATCACACGCGTATCAAGCATTACAAGATTAACCAAGTTTCCGATATTAATGCTACGATATATGATGTCGTTTTTACCTGAAGACAATTGTGAAAAAGGCAAGAACTCGCTATAAGCTTGAAGCGCATTTTGCTTACGTGTTTCAAAGGAACCTTCGGTAGCTTCATCGTGATTTTCGGCACCTTCTTTATAGGTATCATTAGCGATTTCATGATCATCCCAAACACAAATAAAAGGTTTCTTTTGATGTGCTAATTGCAACGATTTATCCGAACGGTATTGTTTATAACGTGTTCTATAATCCTCTAATGATAAAATTTCATGAGCAGGCTCATGGAATCGGTTTAAGAAAGCATTTTCTGAAGAAGAGCCATATCCTCCAGCTTCATGTTCATAAAAATAATCCCCTAAGTGGACAATAATATCAGCTTCGGAAGTCGCCATCGCATCATAAGCATTAAACAATCCTGCTTGATAATTAGAACAGGAACAAACGGCCAACTTCACCTCTGAAGCTTGTTCAGGCAAAGTAATGGTTTCACCAACCACTGAAATGGCATTGTCTTCACTATTTATAAAGCGGTAATACAGCTTTTGATCTGATTCTAATTCTGCCAACTCTACAGCAATGGTTAAATCACGAGAAGTCTCGGTGGTTATTTTTCCAGATCTCAGAGTGGTATCAAAAGTAGCATCAGTTGACACCTCCCAAATAACTTCACTATTTGCACTGGCATAGCGTGTCCAGATAATAACACTTGAACTTGTTGGATCGAAACTTGCGACTCCTTGATCAAAGTTTTTGTTTGTTAGTTGTGATTCGTCATAGTCTTCTTGAAAACTGTCGTCGTCATTACTACAACTAATAAAATTTGGAGCTAGAATAATACCTCCTGTTGCTATTAGAGCCTTTTTAATAAAGCCTCTTCTACCTGTGTTTTTTTGTGCCATTTATCTTTTTGTTCAAATTTGCTCCAATAAAAAGACATTAAAGTTATAAAATCTTTAATTATATGTTACTTTATAATTGGACTTTTATAGTCATTTAGACAACTACATATCTATCCGAATAACGTAGTTACCCATAAACCTAGTACGTGAAAACAAAAAACCCGAAGCCTAGGCTTCGGGTTTAGTATAAATTTGAAATAAATTTTATTAATTATAAGTAGACGTCGCTACTTCAAAATTCACATCTTTAGAAGCTAAATAACGCTCAGCGTCTAGAGCAGCCATACAACCAGTACCTGCAGCGGTAATCGCTTGTCTATAGACATGATCGGCAGCATCACCAGACACAAATACACCTTCTATATTAGTTTTAGCAGTTCCTGGTACATTGATGATATAACCCGTTTCATCTAAATCTAAGAACCCTTTAAAGATATCGGTGTTTGGTTTATGACCAATAGCCACAAAGAATCCAGTAGCAGGAACATCATGCTTTTCTTTAGTTTCTTTGTTATATACACGTACCCCGTGAACCACTTGTCCGTCACCTAAAACTTCATCAGTTTCAGTGTTGAAAAGGATTTCGATATTTTCGGTATTTTTAACACGTTCTGCCATAATCTTAGAAGCTCTAAACTCATCTCTACGCACAAGCATCGTTACTTTTTTACATAGTTTAGATAAGTAATGTGCTTCTTCACAAGCAGAATCACCAGCACCAACAATAACCACTTCTTGGTTTCTATAGAAGAATCCATCACAAACGGCACAAGCAGAAACACCTCCACCAAGTTTTAAATATTTTTGTTCTGAATCTAATCCTAGATATTTTGCAGAAGCTCCAGTTGAAATGATTACAGTATCAGCATGGATTTCTTTTTCACCATTCACCCATACTTTATGTACATCTGCTGAAAAGTCCACTTTTGTCACCCATCCATCACGGACATCAGCTTCAAAACGCTCAGCCTGCTTTTGCAACTCCATCATCATTTCTGGTCCTGTAACCCCTTCTGGATAGCCAGGAAAATTTTCAACCTCATTCGTTGTTGTTAATTGACCTCCCGGTTGGGTTCCTTGATATAATACAGGACTCATATTTGCTCGTGCAGCATAAATTGCAGCAGTGTAACCTGCAGGTCCAGAACCTATAATAAGGCATTTTACTCTTTCTATTGTATCAGACATAATCTTAGCTTTTTAACATCACAAAAGTAGGTTTTTTGTTAGAAAACTTACAGTTAAGTTATCAACAGTTTCTATAAAGTGATAAAATTTAATTATATAAAAAAGCCCCGTGAACCAGGGCTTTAATTTAACATACTATAAAACGCTTATTGTATTTGCGCTTGAGCTCTATTGTCTTCAATCTCTGCAGCCTCTTTTAAAGCGCTGTACAGTCTTGAATTCACAACAGCTGTTTTTTGTTGTTCTACACGGTTGGCAGCTGCTTGATAGTTCTCTAATTCAACTGCTGGAGTCGCTTTAGTAACTAGCACTGCATACACCCCTTTTTCTCCTTCTAATAACCCTGAAGTTTCTCCTTCATTCAAACCGAATGCCGCACCTACTACATAAGGCTCACGTCCTGCACCAGAAATGGTTGGATTCTTCATGTTTACACCTGTAGCTGATTTCACCGTAGTGTTTTCCGCAGCAGCGATATCCTCTAAAGTTGTAGCAGAAACTCTGTCCTTAATCATTTCAGCTTTCTTTTCTTTTCTAAGGATTGGTAAAACACGAGCCGTTGCGTTATCTACAGACATTAAGCCTGCTTCATTTTTAGCAACAACTTGAGCGATTACATATCCACCAGGAATATTAAATCTTTTAATATCACCAGCATCCACTTGCTCTTCAAAAGCCCAACGTACAATTGGTCTTTGGTTACCAACACCAGGAATACTTTCGTCTAAGGCTTTAATACCATTTACTGGTCTTACTGTAAGTTTATTTTCTTTGGCTACCGCTTCAAAATCACCTTCACCAGCGTTAATTTCGAAGTTAGAAGCATCTCTAAATATTTTATCAGTAGTTGCTTCAGATGGCTCAATTCTTCTTGCAATCGTTCCAACTTGAACAGCTCTTTTAGAATCTTTAAGACCTTCAATTTCTATAATATGGAAACCAAATACGGTTTTAACAACACCTAAGTCACCAACTTGTCCGTTAAATTCAAAATCGTTGAATTCTGGTACCATACTACCGTAAGCGTGCCAATCATAACGACCTCCATTATTAACACTTCCTTGATCAGAAGAGTACTCAGTAACGTATTCTGGAAATTTAGAACTATCAGATTCTAACACGTTTAATAAACTATCGGCTAAAACTTTAGCCTGGTCTTCTGTTTTTGTTACTTCAGGACCTGCACTTTGTGCTCCTAAATGCGGAATTAAAATGTGTCTAACTTTTGCAGAATCTGGAATTTGCTTTACAGCAATAACTTTAGAAATTTTAAAGAAACCATTATCCTTATATGGCCCAAAAACTTCACCTTCATTTAAGTTAAAAATATCATCAGCATAATCAGATGGCAAACTTCCTCTAAACACAAAGCTATCATCAAATTTTAAATCTGAAGCTGCTACAGAATTGATATAATCTTCGTTATCTGTTGCTTGAGCAAAGGCAGGAATTTCATTTTTTCTACCATTCTCATCAACTAATTGTCCATTTTTGTATCGATTAAGTTCCGCTTTAATTCCGTTTTCATCTTCAACAGAAGCTTCTTCTTTAAACTCTACAAAACGAATATCTCTAGAAGCTTCAACTTCAAACTGCGTTTTATGCTCATTGATATAATCTGAAATATCAGACTTACTTACTTTAACCAAGCTATCAGAAATTGTAGAATAAGCGATTTGCACATATTTAAGGTCTACTTTGTTTCCTTCTAATTTATGTTCTAATTCACCTTCAGCAAGTGTTCCTGTTAACCCTGCTTTAACCATATTGTAATAGTTTTGGTTAAGTGCATTTGCAGCAATTTGTTTCTCATAGTTTACCCAACTAGAAAAACCTGCAGGATTAGTTTCTTTTAAGTTGGCGATATATTCGTTCATTTTATTTTCATCGAAAAGACCAGCTTCATTCAAAAACTCTGGACTTGACGCTAAAGAGGTTCTTAATAAATCTCTCATTTGGTCTTTCTCTACAGTAATTCCAAGTTCTTCAAACTGAGTTTCCATAATGGCTTGTCTCACTTCTTGATCCCAAACACGGTTCATGATTTGTGTACTTGTAGTTGAAGGACCAGCTTGTCTTTGTGCAATTTCAACCTTTTGTAAAAAGTCTTCACGTGTAATTTCTTTACCGTTAACTGTAGCTATAACGTTTTGTGATTTTGCTGTAAGTGCATCAGAGTTTTTAAATAAATCTGCCAATACAAAAGCAAAAAGCGCTAACGCAATAATTAATATTAAGAACAGTGAGCGTTGTCTAATCTTGTTTAAAACTGCCATTTGAAAATTAATTTTTTTAATATCCCTTTTAAGGATTTCTAGTTAAGTTGCTGTCAATTATAGGCTAACTGACAAAAATATCGTGCGCGAAAATACCATTTTCCTTTTAATAATAAAAATAGAACTTTGTATTTTAATCGTCATCTAGAACAATAAGTTCGACCAAATCAATTTTAGTGTTTGAAACTTCTAAAATGGTGAATTGAAAGTGGCCAATTTTCACCACATCATTTTGGGTAGGAATCTCTTCTGTATGGTTTACAATCAAACCACCAAGGGTTTCATAATTCTCACTTTCAGGAAGTTCCAGTTTATAGGTTTCATTAATATAATCTACCTCTAGGCGTGCAGAAAACTTATACATTTGTTCGTTGATAAGCTCTTCAATTAAATCTACCGAATCGTGTTCGTCTTCAATTTCTCCAAAGAGCTCTTCTACGATATCTTCTACGGTCATAATGCCGGAAGTACCACCGTATTCATCTAAAACTACGGCTATACTTCGTCGCTTTTTAGTAAGAACGCTCAACACATCTTTAACGAGTACAGTCTCAGGCACAAACTCCACAGGTGTAATCATCGACTTGATATGACTTGCTTTTTTAAATAACTCAAAGGAATGCACATAACCAATAACATCATCAATAGTTTCTTTATAAACGAGAATTTTGGTTCGACCTGTTTCAGTAAACAAGGCATTTAATGATTTTATAGAGTCGTTGATTTCAACTGCAATGATTTCGGTTCGCGGTATCATCACTTCTCGAGCTTTAACTTCAGAAAACTCTAAAGCATTTTGAAAGATTTGAATCTCACTATCTACATCGTCATGTGCTTCAACCGATTGCATTTGCTCGCTAATGTAATTCCCTAATTCCACCTTAGTGAAAGCCAATTGAATTTGGTCGCCTTCCGTTTTAAAAAACACTTTTAATAAGAAATCTGAAATCCAAATCACAAAATCTGAAATCAACGAAAACACGATATAAAAGAAATAAGCAGGAATGGCCAAAGCTTTAATTAAGCTGTTAGCATAAATTTGAAAAAACACCTTTGGAAGGAATTCGGCAGTAATTAAAATAACTAAAGTCGAAATAATCGTTTGAGAAAGCAGACTTAAATCGGTAAGTAAATAATCTAGAAATACATAAGATGTAGGCACTAAAGATTGAAACCAACTCACCAGTAAATCGCCCATAAAAAACCCATAAAGAACCAAGGCAATGTTATTACCTATAAGCATAGTGGTTATAAACTTTGAAGGCTTTGATGTCAGTTTACTTAGAGCTCTCGCTAATAAACCGTCTTGCTTTTTCTCAATTTCTATATGAATTTTATTAGAAGACACATAAGCAATCTCCATGCCTGAGAAAAAAGCAGAAAGAATTAATGATACGATAATAATGATGACGTAAACACTCATTTACTTATTATTGTCTTTGTCTTCATATTTCTTTCTAAACTTAGCTCTGAAGAAAAACATGAAAATAGCTAAGGCCCCTAAGCCCAAAGAAAGGTATGCTTTATTAGGATCTTTACCCCATTTTGAAATCCCATCATATATGAATAATGCGGCAAATACTAAATAGGCGTATTGAAAAATCTTATAATATTTCATTAGTAGCTGTTTAATTTACGAAATGTAAAGGTAATTAAAATTGAGAAGCTTGCCTTGTTAAAAAATTACTCTTCTAAGGTAATAATACCTGTAACTTCTAGAACTTCGGCATTTGTAAACTTTGTATTGGAGTCGAAACCATGACCATTTATAAGGTCTTGCTCTGATTTGAATGAAACAGCTTTATTGGTATAGAGCCATTCATTTTTTTGATCGTAATACAACTGATCTGTTTTTAACACACGATTATCATGCGTGGTAATCACCACATTGTTTTGCATATCAATCAAACCTGTTTCAGAATATACAATAGCATAATCGGCTAGGACCACACTTTTTTGATTCTTTTCATCAAAAACATCGAGTTCTACACCATCAACAAATTCACGGAAAGGAAAATCACGATTTGAATAATCTAAGGCTTTGGTGCTAATCAAGTTAGCACTAACACGTCCAGAATCGGTATATTTTAAATTGAGATTATAATCTACACCTATAGGTTCATTTTCTGAAATCCCAAGCTTCTGCACTTGCTTTAAACTATCATTGCATGAAAAAAACATAGCCACAGTAAAAACTGTGACTATGTTAAAAATTCTATATGTAAAATGCTTTTTCATTAGATGCTTGGCACCTTAACAGAAGAACCAATCCAACATCCAATATTGATTGTTTCACCTGATCTTCCTGAACTAAAGATCTCAGATTTTTGAGGCGCTTTAGCTTCATAACTCGCGGAAGATTTTGATGCAGCACTGCTCATTGTAGGATCCACACTAGCTGCTTTTCTAGCTTCACTAGCTGCTAACCAATATACGGCTCTTTTATCAAAGTTAGTCGTTCCACAGTTGTTTGCACTTGCTGCATACATAGCTGCAATAGCAATATGAGGTCTTCCGTTTGAAGGGTTAAGCTTAAGTGCTTGTCTATAGTAACCTCTTGCTTTAGAATAACTTCCTTTAGCTTTAAACTTTGTAGCTACTCTATAGTAAAGTTTAGACTTTTTAAAGCTGTCTGTTTCTAAACTAATGGCTTGCTCGTAAAATTTAATCGCTTCGTTTGTTTTACCTTCTTTATCTTTTAAAATTCCTAAGTAATATGCTGAATTAGCAGAAGGACTGATATCGTGGTAAGCGTTTACTAACTTAAAGAATAAAGGATCTGATGTACATTCTTTCTCAGACATTTTACCGGCAGCTCTTTGTAACCAAACGGCATTCGTTTTGTTAGCTTCAAAGTCTTTAGTATATAAAGGAATTAAGTTTTCACAATTTGCTCTATCCCCTAGTTTTTGATCGATACCTGAAGCAATTTGATCGTAAGCTTTTAAATAACTTTCGTAGTATCTCTTATATTTTGCTTCTTTCTTAGTTAAAGCTGTACCAGCTTCTTCTTTTTCAATAAGTTTATTTAAGTCTTCAGAGTAGTTTTGAACTTCGCCTTCAACTTTCTCAGCAACATCATCATATTTATTAAATAAATCTGCTGCTGGTTTTTTTCCTGCATCGTATAAATCTACCATTAATGAAAAGTACGTGTATAAACTTTTTGGGTTTGTAAACGTGTCTTTATCTAAATTATAAGCATCGTCAAAACACTTGTATAATTCTTCATCAGTTTTACTTAAAGCGACTCTGTTGTCATACATTAACTGACAAGACTTTGCAGCATATTCACCTTTAGGTGTTTTAGAAGGAAAATTTACAGCTCTTTCATTCCAAAGTTTTACTAAATCGTTAATATAAGCAACTTGCTCTGCGCCTGTACTGTTATCAATTTTATGGTTTAAGATTTTCTCTCCATCTGCATAAATAGCATTACTATATTTAGGACACTTTTTTCTTACTGCCATCCAAGGCTCGTAAGCAGCGTCGTAGTTTTTAGCTTTGGCATACTCATGGAATATTGAAAGTTTCGATATACACTCTTCATCTTGTTGTGCATAGCCAAAATTTAAGCCAATAAACAATAGTACTAATAATGTGATTTTTGTTTTCATAGTTATTTTAATAAATTCAGTTTAATCATATTTTCTTTTCTGAAACCATCTATCGTTCAAAGATAGACTTATTTGGAAGTTTATAAAATTCTCTTGTATCAAATTATTGTCGGTGGTTCCGCGCTTACCAAATTCAAATCCTAAATTCGCATTTGAAAATAATCGGGCTTCACCTACAGGTAATCCTGTTCCAAAAGATATGCCAAACTCTTCTATAGACTGATTATTAATATTCAATCCAGTTTTCTCAAACCTCAAACCAGCTCTATAAACCATTCGTTTAAAGTAGTTTGAAAAGGAATTATACTGTGGAATATAAAAACCTCCAAAGGACAATCTTGAACCATCTTCATAAACAGTACCTGAAGTTGTGTATAATGGATTTGAAAAATTACTTGTGTTTTGCATCGTATATTCTGCACCAAGAAACCAACTTCTAGGCTGCCCTAAACCAACCCCTACTGTAAGTTTCGAAGGCAGTGACAAATCTGTTTCTTTTAATCCTGAAGCCTCTAAATTGGCATCAACGGTATTAAAGACAGACTCTTCATCTGTACTAGAATTAATAATTATTGTAGAATAACTACGTTCATTACTAGAACGTAGATTTGTTTGTGCTGTATAGGTTAAACCTGAAACTATTTCCAGTCTTTCAGTTAGCATCTTTTTATAAGATAGACCAAAAGTCATACTAAACCCACTCAAGTCTGATCTATTATCTTCACGGGTTTGATATTGTGTAGGAACATCACCATCGTATTGAAAGCCAACAACACTATTTTGAATGTTCCCAAAGTTATATTGAAAATCAACACCAGCGGAAAGCCCTTTTGTGATCTGATATCCAGCGCCTAAAAACACTTTATTTATACCACCTTCACCTCTAAATCTATTAGAGACATTTCCATCAGAATCTAAATTATCCAATTTATACCCCACTGAACTGTAAGGCATAATACCAAGACCTACCCCTAGTTTACCAATAGGAAAAGACATGGCTAAATAATTAAAAGTTGATGATGACGTTTTTCCTTCGCTAGCTTCACTTTTCAAAGTAGAACTTTGGTGAGCACCACCAACTGTATATTTAACAGGTCGACTTTGATTGCCCCAAGACGCTAAATTCTCCCCACCATAAGATGCTGGATTGCGCAAGTTCATATGAATACTATCATTATAAATACTCAAACCTCCCATACTCCTGTTTTCAACAGTACCTTTGAAATTTATATTTCCAATGCCATAATAAGAATATGGAGATGCTGTTGATTGCTGGCTATGACCTTTAATTGCAAAAATTACAATAAAAACTAATACAAGTTTTTTTATCATTCGTTTGAGTTAAGTTGTAAAATATAGTTCAATCCTTCCAAAAGGAAATTAGAATTGGCAAATATGCTACTTTTTAATTGTTTAGACAAGAATTTAGCATCGCCTCCTGTTAAAATAACTGTTAAATCTGAAAATTTATTTTGATACTGTGCTATAGTTCCTTGCAATTCATTTATAACACCATTAACAACACCTGAATGTATAGAGGCCGCTGTTGAATTCCCTGTAATGTCTTCTGGTTGTGATAACTCTAACAATGGCAATTTTGCGGTTAAATTATTTAACGCCTTGTAACGCATGCTTAAACCGGGTGAAATAGCGCCACCTAAATAGGTGTTTTTATGAGATATAAAATCATAAGTTATACAGGTTCCTGCATCTATGATTAAGCTGTTTTTATTCGGAAACTGCTTTACAGCTGCACATACCAACCCGATGCGGTCTACACCTAAAGTTTCAGGCGTTGTATAAGCATTAATAAAAGGCAAGGTCGTTTGACTATCCAAAACAACCGTTTTAAAATCGGCTTTCAAACTTTCTATTTGAACGGGGGTTAAATGCCCAACGGAAGAAATGATAGCATTTTTTAATAATGGAAATTCTGTTTTTAAAAGCTTTATAGCTTCTAAAAGTGTTTTATGAGCTACAATTCTTTTTTCCTTAAGCTCATCTGCTCTAAAAACGGCCAGTTTCACAAAGGAATTTCCTACATCAACAACTAAATTCATCTAATTTTTAAAAAAGGGTAAATTTACAAAAGAAGAAGCAATAATAAAGATTTACCGTATTTAATTAACATTAAATTAGTTAGCTTTTATTTCTAAAAAAAAATGAAATTATTTCATTTTTTTCGCCATTAGATTTGGCAGAATCTAAAATAGGATATATATTTGCAACCGCTTTAGCGAGGTACCTTAGCTCAGTTGGTAGAGCAAAGGACTGAAAATCCTTGTGTCCCTGGTTCGATTCCTGGAGGTACCACACAATTTTTCACAAACCCTTGATAGTCATATGATTATCAAGGGTTTTTTATTGCTCCTATGTTTTTTACGGCGTTTTTATGGATCATTCCTAAAAGTGGATCATTCCTAAAAGTTGTGGGTCATACTTAAAAGTTGTGTTTAAAGCACCTAAAAACACATCTACAGAACACCATTTACAGATTTTAAAAAGAATTCCCATGAAGTTCTAAATTGTATTCATAAGCCATTGACTATTAATTATTTTATACTTAATTTTAAGAAGCTATTAACACTATAGTTATCCCTTATGAAAAAACGCCTTCAAAAAGTCCACAATGCACATGTTATATTGACGTGTAAAGAAGATCAAAAGACCTTTCGATACTTCAGCAAGTTCAGAAGAAAAAGAAATAATTTCAACAATCTTTAATTAACTTAAAAATGGAAATTAATAAAGCATTCACCTATTTCATTTTCTTAACCGCCTGTATTGTTTTTCAAACACAGGCTCAAGACACCAATTATTGGACCCAACAATTTGGATCAAACTCAGTGCTCATGTCTGGTGCAGTTGTTGGCGGCAGTGATGACAACACCATGCTTTATTACAATCCTGGAGCACTTGGTTTCATAGATAATACTTCTATTTCTGTAAATGCAACCGCTTACCGTGTTGAAAATATCACCATTTCTAATGCACTAGGTCAAGAAGCAAATTTTAAAAGTAGGCAGTTAGGTGCTGTACCGCTTTTAGCTGGTGGTATGATAAACGTTAAGAATGATAACTGGAAAGTAGGCTACGGATTCATGGCCCCAACAAATTTCAATTTTAAAGGTATTGCTAGAAAAGAAGGGTTCTTTGATGTTATTGATGATTCTGAAAGTACAGGTCTTGAAGAAACTGTGGCTGAATCAGCTGTTAGCGATAGGCTTAATGAGATTTTAATTGCCTTTGGTGTAGCAAGACGATTAAACGAAAATTGGTCGGTTGGAATTACTAACCTCTTTACGGTACGTTCACAATCGTATAACAGAAGTTTATCTACCTATGTTTTCATGAATGGTTCAGAACGTACATTAGTTGCTGCAAACCTAAACGAAAATCTAGATTATTACAATGCCCGCTATAGTGCGAAGCTTGGTGTTTCATACCAAAAAGAACGATGGAAAGCAGGATTAACACTTACCACACCTTCTGTTAACCTCTTAGGAATAGGTTCTGTAGCCGCTAACATTGAAGCAAACAACTTTAAATTAATTGATGACAATCGTATCTCGGCAGTGGCAACTGATAGACAAAGTGAACTAAAAACAACTTATAAATCACCTCTATCGATTTCAGCAGGTGTTAATTATACTGGCACTAAATCACATATTGGATTTTCTTGCCAGTACTATGGAAGTACCGACATCTATGACATTATGGACGTCGCTTCAGACACCTTCATAAGACCTGCTAATGTAGCACCACAATTAGGCGCTGATGATTTTATGAGTGTACGTGCCGCAGCAAAATCAGTTTTTAATGTAGCCATTGGATATGAATATTTAGTAAAAGATAGTTTGTCTCTGTTTTTAAGCGCTAGAAACGATATGTCTTATTTTGATGAATCTTTAAATGATCAACGTGGCGTAAAAACCACAATAAGTAGTTGGGACATTTACCATATTTCTTCAGGAGTTACCATCAAAAAAAACCAAAGCAACCTCAGTCTTGGTCTATTATTTAGTACCGGAAGTACTAGTAACTACCAACAAAAAGGCTCTTTAAACAATCCTAACGAAAATGATTTAATAAAAGGAACCACTACCATTACAGAAGCTTCTTATGGTTCGCTAGGTCTACTTTTAGGTTATACTTTATACTTCCGAAAATTTTAGCATACGCATGCAAACAGACAATAAACTATTTGCTGTTTTTGCTAAAATTTAGTTGAAAATCGACATAAAAAAAAGCTATATCCAAAGTCGTTTATACCGTAACATATCAAATCAACCCTATCAAAGTCATGATGAATCTTCGTTCATTATAATGTTTCGACAGGTTCAAAACAACAGAGCCTTTGACTATATAGGCAGCTTCTTGTTAAATACATTTTCATGCTCATGGTAATCATCACCACTAGAACACCCTGTAAATAAAACTAGTGCAGTTAAAAAGGGTGAAATAGTCTTTTTCATGTTTTAAAAAAATTTTATAACGAAGCGGCAAATAAAAAAACACGGTAATCCAACTTAGTTGCAATGATGTTTTAAATAAAATTATTAGGTGCTTTTTTTTTCTAGCAACCCCATAATCTACATTATCCTTCTTAAATTTGATCTATAATTCGAGATATGATTAACAACTTACTTCGCTACTTTAAAAGCACACATTTTACAAAAGCCTTTTTGGTGGCATTAGCTATGGCTATTCCCGTTTTTATCTCTATTTATTTTTTCGATAGGGTTGATATTGGTTTTAGTATGGCATTAGGCGCAATATTATGTGCCCCTTCAGATGTTGCAGGAAGTTTAAAACATAAATTTTATGGAATTCTAGCTTCAATCGTGTTAACCTTTGTCATCACGTTAGTGGTAGGGTATTTTAGTAGTAACTTAATTATACTCATACCACTAATAATTGTTTTAGTATTTTCGGTAGCTTATATTTCAGTATTCGGATTTAGAGCTTCTCTTGTTTCATTATCGGGCCTATTGTCTTTAGTCCTTGCCTTTGCTCATACCAGTACAGAAACATCTTCATTAGAACACTCCCTTTATATAGCCTTAGGAGGTATTTGGTTTCTAATATTAACAACCTTAGTTCAAATAGCCTTTTCAAAGGTTGAAGTCGATTTTTTATATGTTCAATTGATCGAAAAAACATCTGAGTTTATACGCGTTCGAGGAAAACTACTAGTAAATGAGAAAAATAGACCGGCATTGTTCGACCAAATATTTATACTACAAACCGAAATAAACGAACTCCATGAAACCATAAGAGAGGTTATTCTAGAACGTAGAATGAGCTCTGGTTTTAGCAATAGATCTCGGCGTCGTCAATTATTTTTTTCCAAAATCATGGAGATTTATGAATTGGCTATTTCTAACACCATTGATTATGAAAAATTAGATGCCTGGTTTAAGGAACACCCCGAAGAAATTAATGAATTTAAAATTTTATTATTTGAAATTTCAGACCGCTTAAATCATATTTCTAAAGTTATTCGTAAGGAAGAAAAGCTGAACTTTCAAAATAATTTTAAAATTCTACTTAACAATTTAAATAATCATATTGAACACTATAAAATTAGTGTGGGACTTCCTGAGTCACGAGAAGGCACTATATTTTTATTAAACTATAAAACTTACCTGGAGAAACAAATAAACAACCTCAATGACATGGTAAGGATCTTGAACAATTATTCCAAAAATGATAAAATAGGAGGAATAAAAGATGCTGAACAGTTTATTACACCACAGGATTACGACTTGAAAAAACTAAAAGCTAATTTTAGTTTTAAGTCGGCAATATTTAGACATTCACTGCGTCTAACAGTAACTATGTTAATTGGTTTTATAATTGGGCATACCATTGAAATGCAACAACCATATTGGATTATATTGACCATCGTGGTCATTATGCGTCCAAGCTACAGCTTAACGAAGGAACGCACAAAAAATCGTGTGGTAGGTACACTTATGGGAGCAACTGTAGGAGTTGGTATTGTATTTTTAACTCAAAGTACAGTTGTTTACGGTATAATAGCAGCTGTATCTTTAATTATAGGATTTTCATTAGTAAAACAAAACTACAGAAACGGTGCTGCCTTTATTACCTTGTATGTGATTTTCATGTATGCCCTTATTACTCCAAATATATTAGATGTCATCAAATTTAGGGTTATTGATACGCTCATAGGGTCTAGTTTAGCCTATGTGGCTAATTTTTTGCTTTGGCCCGCATGGGAATCGAAAAGTATTAAAGAGTATTTTGCTCATACCATAGACGCATTATCTCTATTTTTAAAAGAGGTAGATCAACTGTACCATAAAAAAGGAGAAACACCTACTAGTTATAGTTTGGCCAGAAAAGAGGCCTTTTTAGAAATAGGTAATTTGAATGCGGCCTACCAACGATTTGCACAAGAACCAAAATCAAAACAAGCACATGGTGCCGAAGTTTATGACCTAACTACAATACTCAACACCTTTTTATCTTCACTATCATCACTAGGGATGTATATTAGAACCAATGAAACAGGAGAAGCACCAAAACATTTCGAAATTTATGTGAAGCATATTAATTTTAATCTACTTAAAGCAGTAGCCATCTTAAATGATGTGGAATCTGGCCATACCCTTGCTTCAGAAGAAATAAAACAAGCTACAGAAAAATATGATAGCTACTTTAATGAATTAGCTAAAAAAAGGGATAAGGAAATTGAAGCCGGTTTACCAATAACCAAAGATATGCGTATCAAACTACACGAAACACAATTAGTATCAGAACAGGTGAAATGGCTGTTGAATTTATCTGAAAACTTAGTTAAGAAGATTAAAAAGATTTAACACTCATAATTTTATATAAAACCATTACACCGACTAGCACAAAGTGGACTACCTAATAAATTTGGTACTATTTTATATTAAGCA
>NZ_WAAT01000056.1 GCF_008806375.1 Pseudotamlana haliotis
TGAACTTGAAGCCAAGGTTAAGCTTCTCGAGAAGCAGAAGGCAAGAGCAGAACATCTTGC
The DNA here is from genome assembly GCF_008806375.1 of Pseudotamlana haliotis. Lineage (GTDB taxonomy): Bacteria > Bacteroidota > Bacteroidia > Flavobacteriales > Flavobacteriaceae > Pseudotamlana > Pseudotamlana haliotis. Next base: position 61 of record NZ_WAAT01000056.1, read on the forward strand.
AGAACGAGCAGATAAGAAAGTCATCATCTTTGATATGCTAGTAGATATGGCAGAAAAAGAATATGATATTCAAATAAGAAAAAATTACACACCCGAGTTATCAAATGCTTCAAAGAAGAACAAAAAGAGACCATAATCTCTTCCTGTGAATTACTCGGGGTTAATAG
>NZ_WAAT01000057.1 GCF_008806375.1 Pseudotamlana haliotis
ATTGTAGCAATGTTTATACTCAAATACTCAAAAGAAAAAATATTGCCATTAGTATGACTCAAGAAAATCATTGTTATGAAAACGCTATGGCCGAACGTGTTAACGGCATACTCAAAGACGAATTTTATTTGGATCAAACCTTCAGCAGTATAGCTCATGCTAAAAGAGCTACAAAAAATGCTATTAATTTATACAACCAAGTTAGATTACATTTATCTTTAGACTTTAAAAC
>NZ_WAAT01000058.1 GCF_008806375.1 Pseudotamlana haliotis
CCAAACCAGTGTTGTTACGGCAATACTGGGGTTGTAGGACCACGACATTAGAAGCATGATGAATTAGAATTGTTTGGAAAGACAAGCCATAGACGGTGATAGCCCGGTATAAGTAAAGAATGTGGATATAGTGGTATCCTGAGTAGTGCGGGACACGAGTAATCCTGTATGAAACAGTCGGGACCATCCGATAAGGCTAAATACTCCTGAGAGACCGATAGTGAACTAGTACCG
>NZ_WAAT01000059.1 GCF_008806375.1 Pseudotamlana haliotis
GTGATTTCTTTAACCTTAGCCCTTTTCTTGGCGGATATTTTCAGAAGCAGTTCTATGATAGGTTCTACCTTTGTTCCTGCAAATATGGCGACAATACTACCGACCTTTCCTTTTGCTTTTTTATTAGTAATTATGGTGTAAAGCTCTCCTTTAGAAAGCGCTGTTTCGTCAATAGAGAGATGAGCACCTATGTTTTCTGGAAAAACAAGCCATTGCTTGGCATGTGACTTTTGTTTCCAGTTTTTAAAATCACTGAGGTAGTCTTTATACTGACGTTGTAATTTTTT
>NZ_WAAT01000060.1 GCF_008806375.1 Pseudotamlana haliotis
TCCCCGCAGCTTTTCGCAGCTTATCACGTCCTTCTTCGCCTCTGAGAGCCTAGGCATTCCCCATACGCCCTTATTTAGCTTATTGTACTTTTTGCTTTTTTAATGAGTTATAATCAATCGATTATTATCTTTTGATTATTGATTAATTAGATATCGCTCGTGGTGATTCTAATTAATCCAAATTATTATTACTTAAATAAAATCTAGTTTTACCTAGTTTATTTTCATGTATCTTGTTTCAATATGTCAATGAACGTGTGGCGAATCGCCACTGATATTATATTATCA
>NZ_WAAT01000061.1 GCF_008806375.1 Pseudotamlana haliotis
CTCTAGTACGAGAGGACCGAGTTGGACAAACCTCTGGTGTATCAGTTGTCGCGCCAGCGGCATTGCTGAGTAGCTACGTTTGGAAGGGATAAGCGCTGAAAGCATATAAGCGCGAAACCCACCACAAGATGAGATTTCTTTAAAGGGTCGTGGGAGATTATCACGTTGATAGGCTATAGGTGTAAAGGCAGTAATGTCATAGCCGAGTAGTACTAATAACCCATAGGCTTATTGTACGCCTGTTTTTTTATAAAGTTCAATACATTATTACGTCAATATCTTATTTCAATATGTTAAAATATTAGCGCAAAAAGCGCAGTTAAAAGTGAGAGTATAGGGTTAAAAGTTGCAGAACTTTAAACATTATAAACTTGAAACATTTAGCTAACAATTTAAGGTGATTATAGCGATGGGGCTCACCTCTTACCTTTCCGAACAGAGAAGTTAAGCCCATTAGCGCCGATGGTACTACATT
>NZ_WAAT01000048.1 GCF_008806375.1 Pseudotamlana haliotis
TTTTGGCAAAAATCCGAAAACTGTACGTAATTCACACACAAGTTTTGCGCTTGATCCCAAGTTCAGGTGTATTATCCGCTAAGTTTGATTTTTACAAACAACGATAAAAAGATTAAGTTGCTGCAGGTAACCACACCTACAGCAGCTTTTTTTCATCTTAAAAACCAAACTAACTATATGAAAATTGTAATCGTAATAATTACACTACAAATTTACGTTAGGTTTAGTGGTTTTATAGCGACATGCAGTGTCCGAATTTAATAACTGGTATTGTGAAAGTTGTTCTGTGGGTGTTTTTACTGATGAAAACTTGTTAAGCGAGCTTTTTGTTTAAACTTCTGTTGAGTAAACCCATGGCAACATAGAGTACCGGAGAAATGAGTATTTCTTGAATGGAATGACAGAACAATTTGAGTTTAATACTGATGTCTGAAATAAGCCAATCGAAGAGTCCTAAACCTGTTAATATACACAAACCAGAGATGTGGACTATATGCCAAATAGAAGCCATCCAAGAGTCTTGAAGTTTGCCCAGATGGAAGGTGCCAATAAAGTAGATAGCCACTGTAGTAGCTAAGGTGATGCCATGCCTAAGTAGTCGAGAAATGGTGTGACTATGGTTGTTATCGGCAAAATAAATATAGTATAAGGAATATAGTACAATAATCATGACCAATCCTGAGATGAACCGTATGTTATCCGTTTTGTAGATTTTCATGATTTAAAGAGATTTTCCGGGCAAAAATGTACCAAATTAAAAATGATGTAGCGTAAATAACAGCTTTAAATAAATAATGATGCGCGAAATCAAAATAGTTATGGTAGTATTCACGTAAATAGATTAAACCTACGCATCGTAAAATATTAATGGCGTCTAGAACAATTAATCCTAATATAATATATTTTACTTTACGCCAAAACTTAGAAGGCATACAAATAATAAAGCCTATGTATAGAACCATGAGCTCTAAGCCATTGCAGGCATTGGCAATATTTAATATTTTTTTGTCATGATGATAAATTTCAGAGTAAAATTCATTTATAGCGTCTCCTGAATATGTGGAAGTTAGAATGGTGTTGTGATTTGTAAATTCAGTCATGTTTCCTAAGCTGTTTAATGCCAAAACAGAAAATTGTCCAACATGATTGGTTAAAAATTGTTGAGGGAAGGCAGAATCATGAATAAAGAGGTTATAGACTATTTCCCAAATAATGAAAAGTAATAAGGCTTTTCCTAAGAAAAGCCTTATTGGTAATGGAATTTTGTTTTTTAATCTCTTAAGCTTTGTCATGCTTTTCTTTGCGTAATTTTCTAACACCAAATGCAGCAGCTCCAAGTGCTAAAAGGCTTAAGCCGCCATCTAAAGGAATATTGTCGCCTGGTTCATCATTTCCACCATGATTACATGGTTGGTTACAACACTTTCTTTTTCTTTTAGGCCTTTCTCTTCCGTAGCCTGTGTTTTCTTTAAAATTATCGTTATAGCCACGTTTCCAAACGTCATTATTGACAACGGTTACAATAGCAAGCGATATTGGTGAAAAAGCAAGGTTTAAAGTAGTGAACTGTAGCTCTGATGACAGTGCTGAATTTGATTTGTAAGTTGTTGCGTTTAAATTAGCCGACATTGTAAATACAAGGATAATTGCACACACCTTAACAAAACTTAAAACGGAGGGTTTTTTGTTTTTCATAATGATAATGTTTAATTGATTAATAATAGCAAGATTAAAAATAATCAGGAATTTGATGCAATTTCTTATTTTTCTTATATTTTCGATAAAGGATGTTTTTTGTCCCTTAAGATGTAGTGAAAAGCAAATAAATCCGATAAACGGTAAGAGCCTTTTGTGTTACAATGGCTTAGTAATGTTTTGCTGTTCAGGTTAGTAGTATTTTTTTGATTAGTTAAAGAGCTAGTTTTATAGCCTCTATGTTTTTTTTAGAGTTACCAATAAAAATAGAATCATCTATAATAATTACAGGCCTGCTAAGAAAAGTATAATGCTCTAAGATGTAATGCCTAAAATCACGTTCGCTAAGGTTTTGGTTTTTTAAATCCATTTCCTTATAAAGTTTAGCGCGTTTGCTAAAAAGTGATTCGTAACTCCCTGAAAGCGATTTCATTTCATCCAATTGGTCGGCTGTGATGGGGTTTGACTTAATGTCTTGAAGCGTAAATTCAGAAGGTAAATTTAAATCTTTTAATATTCGGGTACATGTTGTACAGGTTTTTAGGTAATATACTTTTTTCATAATATGCTGTGTTTTGAAAAACAAATTAAAAGTATATTTATTGAAAAACTAAATTATAATGGATTTTACCTTTGATGTTCAGAAAAATATAAGAAAGATTTTTTGCGATGTTATTGAGAATAATAGCCTCAAGGTGATTTAAATCATGAAGAAGTTTATGAAATAAAAACCTTGTTATTTTCAGTATTTGAAAAAACCGAATCTGATTATAACTGTGGTCGCTTTAAAGATTTCAATGATTATACGGTAACAACTACAGGAAATACACTGCACAATATTAATGAGGCATTGCAATTCTCAGCCATCCATGAAGGCGTGCATTACGGCTATATCTTAGCTTTGCTAAAAGTTATTAAAAACTAGATAGGGCTGTACTTCATCAAAGGGGATTTTAAATTCGATAACCCCTTCAGAGTAGTCTGCAATTTCATACGTATTGTAAAGAAAGACGAGCCCATCTTCGGTATATGCAATGTTTTCAGGCCATGTAAACTCGTCTGGATTTGAAAGAATGTTTTTATCTTCAATGGCGTTTTGGTAGTAGGGTTTCGCTATTTTTTCTACGCCTTCCTTATCATTAAAGAGTTCTGAATTGCTTATAATGCTACCGTTTTGACTATTAAAATTTAAAAATGAAATTTTCAAGATGCCATGGGCTCCCCCGGTGTTTGTGTAAGCCGTTATAGAAGTACTTATAATCTGATCAGATTGATAGAGAACTTCACCGTCAATCTGGGCTTCCCAAATTTGTTGGGTTTTTGGGAAATCATTTTTAAAGGCTTCAAATTCATTGTTAAAAGCATCTATACTAGCGCCTATAGATTTGGCTTGAATACTGTTGCTGCTGCCTATCTGTAATGATTTTATAACGTGGTTTTCTATACGCGTATTTATAGGGTCAACAATTGATGCCTTTCCTTCTGCTTTTGGAATATTAATGGTGATGTTTTCGCTTGCTTTCGAAGCTAAATGGTTCTCTGTGAAGGTTATGGTGTATTCTTTTTCACAAGAAAAAAGCACGAAGAGTGTGAAAAATAGAAAGAGTTTTAAGTAGCGCATATACTGGGCGATGTTAATTTATCATAAAAGTAAAAATAGCATGTGATTACACCGCATAAAAAACTGTTTTTATGCTAAAAAAGATAATATGTTTAATCTGAAACTTGTGGTTTGTTTTCTAAGCTTATTTGCCGAAGATTAATTAAGGTAATAGATATAACCTAAACTAAGCCAAACTAAACTATCATTGTGCTTGTTTGATGATAAATCATGATCTAGTCCATCTACATTATCATCCATGAAAAACTGCCATCTGAAATCTAGCATTAAATCAGAAACACGAGATAATTTGTAGCGTACACCAACATTACTAACAACGGCCCAGCTACTCCCTGGAGAGGCATCAACAGATCCAGGTGCCCATCCTGAATAAAAATTACTTGGGTCGGTAACATCACCAATAGCGGTAGGATCTGGGTTGTTATAGTTTGTTTCTACTGTTGGGTTACGGTAGGTGTATTGAATACCAAGGCTTACAAACGGAGTGAATCTAAATCTATAACCTTGAAAATCTCTAATGCTTAAAGGGTAGTATTCAAGTTGCGTACCAATATTAAAATTTCTTGCAAGACCAGTATGCGCACGAAGTTTATCAGATTCAGCTGATGTTTTTGATGGGTCAACCCATTCACCGTGATGCTCTAAATGGACTCTGTTATATGAAATTTCATTACGAAGTTTGAAGTGGTCGTTAAAATAATTGTCGGCCGTATAACAGTTGCAATCTGCCTTATAAGAGAAATTCATATAGTGAACCAATCCAACACCAAAACCAGAATTCTTGAAGTTCGTGTCAAAATCTTCTCGTACTCCAAAGTCAGAACGCATTTCTACGTAGCCTGCAACAAGCCCTAACTCATGAGAGAAACCTAATTGTGCTTTAGCGGTTTGGATTAGAGAAAACAAACAAAAAGCAATGGCGGCGTATTTTGGTTTAAGCATAAAGAGCTTGGTTTGATTGAGTTATTTAGAACAAATATATAAAAACTGTGATTTAAAACAAACAATATAAAAATACCATAATTTAATTTAATCTCTACATTGAAGAATTTAAAATAAAAGCAATATATTTTTGAAGATAATGTATATTTGTTTTAAAATACTAATTATATAATAATTTAAAAACATTTATTGCGCTATGAAAAGTAAAGTTGAAGCTTTTTTAGATTTAGTAAAAGAACGAAATGGTCATGAGCCAGAATTTTTACAAGCAGTAGAGGAAGTTGCAGAGACTGTAATTCCATACATTGTTGAGCACGATATATATTACGGAAAGAATATTTTACTTAGAATGGTAGAGCCGGAACGGGTAATCATGTTTCGTGTTTGTTGGGTTGATGATGATGGAGAAATACAAGTAAATCGAGGTTATCGTGTTCAAATGAATTCGGCAATCGGTCCCTATAAAGGAGGTTTGCGTTTTCACCCAACAGTGAACTTAAGTATTTTAAAATTCTTAGCCTTTGAGCAAGTGTTTAAAAATAGTTTAACAACACTTCCAATGGGTGGTGGTAAAGGCGGTAGTGACTTTGATCCTAAAGGTAAAAGTGATAATGAAATCATGAGATTTTGCCATGCCTTTATGGGCGAATTATTTAGACATATTGGCCATAATACCGATGTCCCAGCTGGAGATATTGGTGTTGGTGCACGCGAAATTGGATTCCTTTTCGGGATGTATAAAAAAATAAGTAATGGATTTACAGGAGTTTTAACCGGAAAAGGCATGTCTTGGGGCGGTTCATTAATTAGACCAGAAGCTACAGGTTACGGAACGGTTTATTTTGCTCAAAAAATGCTAGAAACAAAAGGCGAGGAAATAGCTGGGAAAACCATTGTTATTTCAGGATCTGGTAATGTAGCACAATATGCTGCCGAAAAAATGATTCAGCTGGGAGGTAAAGTATTAACCTTATCGGATTCCTCAGGGTATATCCATGATGCCGATGGTATTGATGCTGAAAAGCTCGCTCATGTTATGGCCCTTAAAAATGTTAAAAGAGCTCGTATCAGTGCGTACTTAGAGACGTATCCAAATGCGACGTTTACAAAAGGAGAAACACCTTGGAGTGTACCTTGCGATATCGCACTGCCTTGTGCTACGCAAAATGAACTTCATGAAAAGGATGCTGATCTTTTACTTAAAAACGGTTGTATTTGTGTTGCTGAAGGCGCTAATATGCCATCAACAAAAGAGGCTATTGCAGCTTTCCATAAAGCTAAAATATTATTTTCTCCAGGAAAAGCTTCTAATGCCGGCGGTGTTGCTACTTCGGGTCTAGAAATGACACAAAATTCACTTCGTTTTAAATGGACAAGAGAAGAAGTTGATAATAAATTAAAAGATATTATGGGTGATATCCATAAATCATGTATTGAATATGGTACTGATGAAGACGGGTTTGTAGATTATGTACGAGGCGCTAATATTGCTGGTTTCGTAAAGGTTGCCGATGCCATGTTAGCTCAAGGTATTGTGTAGTAAATATCCTTTAAAATATAAAAAGCCTCCTAATTTTGGAGGCTTTTTTATTTAAGCATATGATTTTCAAGTTAAATTCGTTAGATATAAATATATTTGGAATTCAAAAATCATCCCATTGAAAAAAGTTATTCTACTTGTTTTTTGCTTATTGCCCCTGTTGCAATTTTCTCAAGATTTTTCCCAAACTTGGAAGGGTCATTTTTCATATCACAACATTAAAGCTGTTGCCCAAGGTAATGGTAAGATTTTTGCTGCTGCCGAAAATGCTGTTTTTTATACCGATCACCAAACTAATGAACTCGAAGAGCTTACTACTGTAAATGGTTTGTCTGGCGAAACGATTTCAACAATTTATTACAGTGAGATCTATGAGTTATTGGTTATTGGTTATGAAAATGGTTTAATGGAGGTAGTTTTTGATGAAGATTCTAAAGTATTAACTGTTGTTGATATTTTTGATAAAACGACGATTCAGCCTACCGAAAAAAGAATAAATCATTTTAGTAATTACCAAAATAGCTTATACATTGCTACTAATTATGGGGTTTCGGTATTTGATATGGAGCGCTTAGAGTTTGGTGATACTTATTTTATTGGCGCTAATGGTTCTCAAATCCCAGTCACTCAAACCGCGGTGTACGGAAATTATCTTTATGCGGCTTGTACTAATAATAACGGACTTAAACGTGCAGATGTTTCCAATTCAAATTTAATAGATTTCCAAAATTGGCAAACATTAAGCCCTGGTAGTTGGTTAGGGGTAGAGGCACAAGACGATAAATTATATGCTACAAATGCCGATAAAAAATTATATGAAGTTATAAATAATACTTCACTTACTGCATTAGCTACTTATGCCAATACACCCTTAGATTTACATGCCACGGCAGGCCAGTTAATAGTGACCACACAAAATGAGGTCTTTGTTTACGATTCTAATTTTAATACGATTGCTCAAGTTGGATTAGATCCGGAGTTTGCAACGCGTTATACCTCGGCTACAGTAGATGGCAATTATATTTACATAGGTAGCGAAGATTTTGGGATTCTAAAAACACCTGTAGCCAGTCCCACGACTTTTGAAGAAGTACATCCTGAAGGGCCCTTATTAAATAACCCTTTTGCTATAGAGGCTAGTGTTGATGGTTTGTGGGTGACCTTTGGTGAATATACTCAGTTTTACAATCCATATCCACTAAACAGTCGTGGTATGAGTCATTTAAAGTATGATGAGTGGATTAATACACCATATAGTGACGTGTTGGAAGCGAAGTGTTTAAACGCTATTGCTGTTCATCCTGAAAATCCGAACCAAGTTTTTGTAAGCTCCTTCTTTAGTGGGCTTTTAGAAGTTAATGATGACATTCCTAGCATTTTGTATGATGAGAGTAATAGCGGTTTGGAATCTTTGATTTTAGATAGCAACCCTAGCTATGTCGATATTAGAGTAGGGGTATCTGCATTTGATGACAACGGACTTTTATGGACTTTGTCGGGCTTAATTGATAGGCCGCTTAAATCGTTTAATTTGAGTAATAATCAGTGGAATTCTTATGATTTTACCGCTATTATTGGAGATAGTTCAACCGATAACCTTGGTTATGCCGATTTAGTGATAGGTGCAGATCAAGTCAAGTGGATTGCTACTTTTGATTTTGGTGTTATAGGTTTTCAAGAAAACGGCAATAACCCATTACTGAAAAGTGTTTATACCGAAGCCTCAAATATGCCTTCAGTTACGGCTACAGCATTGGCTTTAGATCAAAGAAATCAACTGTGGATAGGTACAGCTAACGGCTTGCGGGTGCTGTATAATACCTCTAATTTTTTCACCGAAGATATTCGTGTTGATGAAATTGTCATTGAAGAAGATGGTGTAGCTAAAGAGTTGCTCTTTCAGCAGAATATCACGGCTATTGAAGTTGATGGTTCTAATAATAAATGGGTGGCTACTGCCGATGCTGGATTGTTTTACTTTTCGCCAGACGGCCAAAATACAATCTTTCATTTTACAAAAACCAATTCACCTTTGCCATCAAATACGGTGTTAGATTTGTCTATTGATAGTGATAAAGGCATTGTTTATATCGCTACCGAGAAAGGGTTGGTGTCTTTTCTATCAGGAGGTTCTAGTCCCGATGAAAATTTAGATGAGGCTTTTGCCTACCCCAATCCGGTGCGCCCAGGATTTGACTTGCTTGATAAAAAGGTTAAAATCAAAGGTATTTCTGAAAATGTCAATATAAAAATCACCGATATTGAAGGGAATCTCGTTGCTGAAGCTCAGTCTAAAACTAACCAGCGTTACAGCGGTTATAATTTAGAAATTGATGGGGGAACCGCTTATTGGAACGGAAAAAACCTAGCTAATAATACCGTTGCTTCAGGAGTATATTTATTGATGCTTGCTGATTTAGATACTTTTGAAACGAAAGTTATAAAATTAATGGTTGTTCGCTAATGATCATCACAACCAACGCCATTGTATTATCTAAGTTAAAATACAGAGACAATGACCTTATCGTGAAGTGTTTTACTCAAGAAAAAGGCGTTATAAGTTTTCTGCTTAGAGGTATTTTAAAAAGTAAAAAATCCCAAAACAAAGCGGCTTATTTTCAGCCCTTATCACAAATTCAAATTGTTATAGACTACAAGTCAAACCGGTCATTGCAAACTATAAAGGAAACTAAGCTGACTGTGATTTATTCCAGCCTACATTCTCACGTGCTAAAGAGTTCGATTGTTTTGTTTTTATCTGAAGTTTTAAGTAGTACTCTACACGAAGAAGAAGCCGATGAAGCCCTTTTTAGTTATTTAGAAAATACTTTATTGTGGCTAGATAGTCAATCGGAATACGCCAATTTTCACTTATTATTTTTGCTGAAGCTCACTAAGTATTTAGGTTTTTATCCTGATACAAGGGCTATTGAACTCCCAAATTTCAACCTAAACGAAGGGAGGTTTGAGTTAAAACCCGTTTTTAAACACAATATGGCAGGGCCGAATGTGTTGCTGTTAAAACAGCTTTTAGAAACCCCATTTGATGCCTTACCAGATATTAAAATAAATGCCACACAACGGCAATCTTTTTTAAGCGCTATGCTAATTTATTTCGAATTGCACCTAGGCAGTTTCAAGCGCCCGAAATCTTTGCAGGTTTTTAATCAGGTTTTTGGCTGAAAAGTGAGATGTTAAATGCGATAAGATGCGTGTTTACGATGTTTTAAAGAGCAAAGAGCAAACAGTAAAGAGTAAAGAGTAAAGAGTAAAGAATCACGATTATCTGTAGTACAGCCAACAATTACACTGTTCCACAAATAAATTCTTCAACGCATAAACACGCTTAACGTTTTCCCTTCTTAACCACAACCTCACCGCTAGCCAGTTCAATTTGAGCTATGAAAATTGGGCTTAAATCGGGAAGGAAATAAGTTTTCGATAGGCCTCCTCCTTGTAAATTGTACAGTTTTTGCCCTAGGATGTTGAAAATTTGAATGTTATTGATGGCTTGTTTAGCCGATTTAAATTGGATGTTGTTGTGCTCTAATTGTATAATCTGTATTTGGTTGAAGGAGCTAAACCCTTCCGCCGAAAGGCTGTTAGTGTCAAAAGCAATTTCAAAACGTGCGTTAAATTCGCCGGGTTCAGAAGTAAATGTATAGTGTGAATCTGATAATTGGTATGTGGTGTTGAGTAAATGATCTTTTAAAATAAGCTTGTTTGTAGAAAGAAAATCGCCTTCAAATTGGCCAAGTTCAAGTTTGTAAATGGTAGACGCATCCATTTTTGTACTAAAACCTAGCTTGATTGGGGTGTTGTTGTGAATGCTGTTGATGTCTTTGCCTTGAATGACATATTTTTTGGAGTTTTCTGGAATTAAGGAATAGAGAATAGTATTGAAATTTTGATTCACTACACGAGTGGCATCATAAGCCAAGCCGTCATCACCTTCGGTGGCCCCGTTAACGTAGGCAATTAAAATCTGACTAAAAATGCCGTGGTTTGTTGTGAGGTTTATCCATAATTTGTTTTCTGAAGTTTTAGTTGACCCTTGTAGTTTTTCTTGTTTTAAAAATTGAGAATTGCTAGAGTTGTCTGCCATACGCATGGCATTGGTAAAAGTGACGCTGCCATTACTGACTGCTGGAATAAAAAAACCTTGACCAGAAGCGACATATTTATTAGGAATTATGCCGCTAGCTCCAGCAGCACCACCAGAGCCAATAGTGAAGGTGGCATAGTCGTTTTGATGAAAATTAGATTGTTGGTTCCCGGGGTATGAATTATGGGGTGCGGTGGCATGCGACCAAAAATAGGCGGCGCCATCAATAACCGCCGAATTGGCTTGCTGAAAGGCTACAAAATCTATAGCAGAAGGGTAGGGGTTCCCAATCAAATTCCACGGAATGCCTCGATTGCTCGGGTTTTTGTTGATGTTTGTAGAAATATCACCTGTGTTAAAAACACCTTCAAAGCTCACATTGTGGGTGGCGGGATAGGTGAGTACACGGCTAGACATACAAGCGTAACCTGCACCTGGTGTCATGCTGTGGTTTCCTGGAACAACCTGCCAATCGTCACCATTGTCGTCAATATCATCGCCATCATTATCAATAAAATTTTCAGAACTGAAGGCATAGCTTCTATGGCTATCAACATTGGGGAAGGCATGGTCTATAATTTCTTCTTTTACCGGCGAACTCCAATAGGTGTAATAATACCATGCATTTTTTATGGGAGAGACTTTGTTAACTTGAGCGTTTCCGGAGGTGTGTATCGTGAAAATGGCGTCTGTATTATTTTGAACAAAATTGCCTTTTGTTTCAACAATTAAATGACCGTTTATCATAACATTATTTTGAACTTCTACAAAGCTGTTGTTTTCTACGGTGAGTGTAGCTCCGGTAGCAATGTTTAGGTTACAAGCTTTGAAACTTCCTAGATTGGTACTGTAATCTGTTAAAATCTGTACTTCTGAAGTTAAATCTGGTGTGGCGCTCCATCCATTAAGGTCATAAACAATACTTGTTATGCAAGCGGTGGGGGTGCTACAAGTGAAAGAACAGGGTGCAATTGTTATAACTCCATTAGATCGGGTCCAGTTTGAGGCTTGTACGGCATCAGCTAAAATCAAGTGTTTATTAGAAGTTGTGGTACAGTTGTAACTGCCGTTTTCATAATTCCCCATATCCATAGCATTTACGCCATCGGTTAATCCTGCAGGGACACCGCTGCGATTGGCTGTGACTTGGGCGTCGGTTTCTGCCCAGCCCAAATCATTTCCAAAATGAATGGCGTATAAAAAAGTTGGGGTTTGTTCGCTCCCTTGAAACACTGAAATTTCATCGCCAGAAGTTTCGTTGAGTGTAAAACCAAGTTCCGATTCAATGGCCGTCCCAATAGTTGCTGAATAGGTGTTTTCTATGATGTGCCCTGTATCTGAAATGGTTATTGATGTTCCGCAAGGTAAATCGCTTGTGGCGGACCAGGTTACAATGCCTTCACCTATGGCGGAAAATTTATCGCCTGAAGGTAACCAGCTTTTATCGGTAAAATGAATTTCGGTGCCACTAGATACATCGGTTAATAATGCGAATGAAAATTTGTCGGGGTTTACTGAAACGACATGTGTAATCACTATGTCTCCTTCGGTTAAAGAGGTTTGGGAAAAGCCTAAATGAAGAAGCATAAGATTTAGGCAGGTTAAGATGAATTTTTTCAATGTTTGGTTTTTGGAGTCTTTTGCGAGAGGAACTAAAAACTGGTTTTTAAATCTTTTTATTCAATTGTTAATTTATCCTTGTTATTTTTGGCGGGCTATGCAATCAAAAAAAACATATACCGTACAAGAAGCCACTAAAAAACTGGAGCATTATTGTGCTTATCAAGAGCGTTGTCATCAAGAAGTGCGCAAAAAGTTGGTGTCTATGTCAATGATACCCGAAGCTATCGATATGATTATTGTCCATCTTTTAGATCAAAATTTCCTTAACGAATCCCGTTATGCCAAAGCTTTTGTACGTGGTAAATTCCGAATAAAACACTGGGGGCGCCACCGTTTAATTTCAGAATTAAAACAGAAAGACATTTCAAAATTCAATATCACTCAGGCCTTAGCTGAAATTGATGATGATGAATATCTCACTGTGCTTTCCGAATTATCGGAAAAACGAGCGAATTTAATAAAAGAAGACAATACTTACAAAAAACGTAAGAAATTTATAGATTATTTTTTGTATCGTGGCTGGGAGTCACACTTGGTTTATGAGAAGGCGCATGAGTTTATTGCTTGATAGCGAAAAATGAAAAATGAATAATGAAAAGGGAAAAATTAGGTATTAAAATTTGTACGTCCCTGATATAGGTTGACCATAA
>NZ_WAAT01000062.1 GCF_008806375.1 Pseudotamlana haliotis
TAGTCAGTAGTGGTAGACGCGAAACCGTGTGATCTACCCATGGGCAGGTTGAAGCTGTAGTAACATACAGTGGAGGACCGAACCGGTTGACGTTGAAAAGTCTTCGGATGACCTGTGGGTAGGGGTGAAAGGCCAATCAAACTCGGAAATAGCTCGTACTCCCCGAAATGCATTTAGGTGCAGCGTTGATATTAGTTTTATAGAGGTAGAGCTACTGATTGGATGCGGGGGCTTCACCGCCTACCAATTCCTGACAAACTCCGAATGCTATAAAATATGATCAGCAGTGAGGGCATGGGTGCTAAGGTCCATGTCCGAGAGGGAAAGAACCCAGACCATCAGCTAAGGTCCCCAAATGTATGTTAAGTTGAAATAACGCGGTTGAACTGCTTTGACAGCTAGGATGTTGGCTTGGAAGCAGCCATTCATTTAAAGAGTGCGTAACAGCTCACTAGTCGAGCGGTTCGGCATGGATAATAATCGGGCATAAACATACTACCGAAGCTATGGACT
>NZ_WAAT01000063.1 GCF_008806375.1 Pseudotamlana haliotis
AAAAAAAACTTTAAAAAAATATCAAAAAAACATTGTGAGTTAAAGAAAAGGGTTTTACATTTGCACCCGCTTAACAAGGAAACGAGTTAAAGAAAAGAGAAATAAGTTCATAAACATATTGAATTGACAGCGTAAGAATTGAATTGGAAACGATTTAATTCAACAAAGAGAATAGACCATTTTGAGTACTAGAGATTCTAATTAGTTGTTAAAAGATATACTATAAGTATGTCATTAAAATTTAACGATGAAGAGTTTGATCCTGGCTCAGGATGAACGCTAGCGGCAGGCCTAACACATGCAAGTCGAGGGGTAACATAGAGAAGCTTGCTTTTCTGATGACGACCGGCGCACGGGTGCGTAACGCGTATAGAATCTACCTTTTGCTACGGAATAGCCCAGAGAAATTTGGATTAATGCCGTATAGTATCGTATTGCTGCATGGTATTTACGATTAAAGGTTACGGCAGAAGATGACTATGCGTCCTATTAGCTAGTTGGTGTGGTAACGGCATACCAAGGCAACGATAGGTAGGGGCCCTGAGAGGGGGATCCCCCACACTGGTACTGAGACACGGACCAGACTCCTACGGGAGGCAGCAGTGAGGAATATTGGACAATGGAGGGAACTCTGATCCAGCCATGCCGCGTGCAGGATGACTGCCCTATGGGTTGTAAACTGCTTTTATACAGGAAGAAACCGCTCTACGTGTAGAGCTCTGACGGTACTGTAAGAATAAGGATCGGCTAACTCCGTGCCAGCAGCCGCGGTAATACGGAGGATCCAAGCGTTAT
The DNA here is from genome assembly GCF_008806375.1 of Pseudotamlana haliotis. Lineage (GTDB taxonomy): Bacteria > Bacteroidota > Bacteroidia > Flavobacteriales > Flavobacteriaceae > Pseudotamlana > Pseudotamlana haliotis. The sequence continues at coordinate 796 of NZ_WAAT01000063.1, forward strand.
CCGGAATCATTGGGTTTAAAGGGTCCGTAGGTGGATGATTAAGTCAGGGGTGAAAGTTTGCAGCTCAACTGTAAAATTGCCCTTGATACTGGTTATCTTGAATCATTATGAAGTGGTTAGAATATGTAGTGTAGCGGTGAAATGCATAGATATTACATAGAATACCAATTGCGAAGGCAGATCACTAATAATGTATTGACACTGATGGACGAAAGCGTAGGTAGCGAACGGGATTAGATACCCCGGTAGTCTACGCCGTAAACGATGGATACTAGCTGTTCGGATTTATCTGAGTGGCTAAGCGAAAGTGATAAGTATCCCACCTGGGGAGTACGTTCGCAAGAATGAAACTCAAAGGAATTGACGGGGGCCCGCACAAGCGGTGGAGCATGTGGTTTAATTCGATGATACGCGAGGAACCTTACCAGGGCTTAAATGTAAGTTGCATTAGGTAGAGGTACTTATTTCTTCGGACTACTTACAAGGTGCTGCATGGTTGTCGTCAGCTCGTGCCGTGAGGTGTCAGGTTAAGTCCTATAACGAGCGCAACCCCTGTTGTTAGTTGCCAGCGATTCAAGTCGGGAACTCTAACAAGACTGCCAGTGCAAACTGTGAGGAAGGTGGGGATGACGTCAAATCATCACGGCCCTTACGTCCTGGGCTACACACGTGCTACAATGGTAGGGACAGAGAGCAGCCACTGGGCGACCAGGAGCGAATCTATAAACCCTATCACAGTTCGGATCGGAGTCTGCAACTCGACTCCGTGAAGCTGGAATCGCTAGTAATCGCATATCAGCCATGATGCGGTGAATACGTTCCCGGGCCTTGTACACACCGCCCGTCAAGCCATGGAAGCTGGGAGTGCCTGAAGTCCGTCACCGTAAGGAGCGGCCTAGGGTAAAATCGGTAACTAGGGCTGAGTCGTAACAAGGTAGCCGTACCGGAAGGTGCGGCTGGAACACCTCCTTTCTAGAGAAAGACGACTAATTAAGTATTGTAACTATTATGAAAAGATAGTTTATTCTCATTGCTGTTAATTTAAAATAAAGATTTAGTAGAGTCTCATAGCTCAGCTGGTTAGAGCGCTACACTGATAATGTAGAGGTCGGCAGTTCGAGTCTGCCTGAGACTACTAACTACTAAATAAAGGAAATTCTAGAACTGAGAATTCTAAATTCACATGAAGAATTCTAATTACTAGGATTTACATGGGGGATTAGCTCAGCTGGCTAGAGCGCCTGCCTTGCACGCAGGAGGTCATCGGTTCG
>NZ_WAAT01000064.1 GCF_008806375.1 Pseudotamlana haliotis
GTGTTACCACACGTTTTTTATTCCGTTTGTACTTATCTTAAATCTAAAATTACAGAATCCTTTACTTTGATATAAATCAGATTATCATTATGATATAATTCAGTCGTATCTCCTTTGATTTCCGTCCGCACAAAGTCGGATTCAATAAATGTTTTTTCGTTTGAGTCTAAATAAATTGGAATTGCAGCATATAAAAAACAACCTATTATTATCAAACTATTCGAAATTATGATTCCTTTTAATTTCTCGGACTTTGCCTTAAAAAAGAAAATTCCGATACTTATTAAAGTCCAAATTAGTCCGATTACTAAAGTTAAAAATAAAATTAGGTGATGAATTCCAGGTGCGTGAATATATGGGTTACCAATAATCGCATAAGTTATTCCTGCTATTCCAAATCCTATTCCGTAAAACAGCAACGTTTTTAAAATTCCTTTTTCATTTTATCCGCCAAAAGTTTCAGTTGTCAAATTCAAACAGATAATAACTGAAATCAGATGAATTCCAAGTAGATAATATTTCCATTTGGGTTTTTTAGTAATAATTAGAGCATAAATTGGTATTTGAACAATTGCTAATATTGTTGGAAAAATTCCAATTCCGTTTTTAGATAAAATCGCAATTATCATTGTATAC
>NZ_WAAT01000065.1 GCF_008806375.1 Pseudotamlana haliotis
CTTTGACTAATTCGCGATATAGCTTGGTTATAAAGGTGAGTCTAAAACTGTATAAGCCATAATTAGTCCCTAATTTAAAATGGTCTTTTGCAACCTTTTTGAATCGTTTACTAATATAATTCCTTTTATTATTTATGTTAGTTTCCCATTCGCCACCAATTTTTTCAGGTGTGAACAAGTAGTATTCTGGGTTTAATTTGGATAAATCGGGCAGTTCTTTAAGTAAAATTTCAAGTATTATTTTAGTTTTTAAAGGACTGTTTTTTTTGCTTTGAATTGAAGTTTACCTTCTTTTAAATTAATATCCTTGACTTGTAAACGGCAAACTTCAATAGGTCTTAAAAAATTGTATGAAATAAACTTGATATAAAGCAGCAATAGAGTGTCGTTTTCTTCCAAGTAGCTGTATTTATTTTTTTGTAATTCATTGGAATAAGTTTTGTTTCTAGTCGGAGTAGATTTTAAAATAGGTATTTTCTTTACGTAGTTAGAAATGATTATTTCATTGTCTTCTAAAATTTGAAATAAACTACTTAAATCAGTTCTGAAATTGTTTCTATTTTTTGCACTTGTTCTTTTTAATTGGAAGTTTAAAAAATCAAGAATTGTTTTTTTTGTTAAGCTGATTAATAGACTTTAATTCT
>NZ_WAAT01000066.1 GCF_008806375.1 Pseudotamlana haliotis
CACTTAGCCAAATCTTTTTATTTTGTTTTATCTTTTTTGTTGTAAAGCCAAATCAAAGGATTTGGCGGTCTTTATAAAACACACTAAACTTAGACTTAAGAACTAAATCCCGTATTAATTATAGCCAATGTTACCCTTCGTTATTTTATTTTGATAGTTGATAATTATTAACCAATACAGATGCAGAAATATGCAAGATTCTTTCAAGTTCTCTAATCATATCAACAGTAAGTTTCTTCTTTTTATTTAGTATTTCTGATACTCTACTTTTTCCTCCTATGATACCGACTAAATCTTTTTGTTTTAAATTCATTTCCTCCATTCTAATTTTTATCGCTTCGATAGGGTCGGGAGCATCAATTGGATAATACTGATTTTCGTAATTGTCAATTAACATTGATAATATTTCAGCTTCGTCTCCTTCTTTTGTGTTTATTTTAGCATCAAAAATTACTTCTAATCGATCTAATGCTTTTTCGTAATCTTGCTCAGATTTTATAGGTTTTATTTTCATAATCTTGTTTTTTAAATAGTGTTTGCGTCTATCTTGTCATATTCGGCATGTGTTCCCACAAACCTTATAAAGGCCCATTGTCTATCAAAGTTGAATTTTACAATTAATCTATATGAGTTCCCTTTAATATTGAAAACAACCCTACTGTCTTTTAGAACACTAGCATTTATATAAGTTTGTTTGATTTCGTTAGGCGATGTCCAATTTGAGTTTTTTGCAGTTTCAAACCATGTTTTTAAATATTGTTCTGAATCAGCATGTTTTTCCCAAAATTCTCTCAGAGTTCTCTTCGCTATTATTCTTTTCATACTTTAATTTCTATCGCAAAGATAATAAAAATGTTCTCAAATAGTGAACTTTGGTGTTTTTTTTAATGAAGGGTAAC
>NZ_WAAT01000067.1 GCF_008806375.1 Pseudotamlana haliotis
GTTAGGCACAATACGAAAAAACACTAATTTCCAAATTGAAAGACATTTCTAAAATATTTTATTTCGGACTATTAATCTCACTTTCCAATTGCGGAATCGGAGAATGGGATGTTGAGTTATACCAACAAAGAATACCAAATTCATCTAAAGTGATATATGAATATGATGCTTGGGGCGGAAGAGACTCACATACTTCAGGAATAGTTTTGATGGATTCAATCGAAAAGTTTAAAGTAAACTCTTCTAGAAAATTACCAATTTCTTACTTTTCAGCACTTCCGAATAAAAATCGGATAAAGTCAATAGAATTAAAAAAGGCTGTAAACAATGATGAGATAACTTTAGATAAAATTGACAGTAAAAAATTAAATAATTCAGGAATCGATATTGTGGTAGATTACTATGAAAAATATTCTGGTTATTCTAATGCAGCTTGCCTTTTAAACAAATACGAATTTGAGAGTTTTAAAGAGACTAATGATAGTTTATTCATTTATGGTCTAGATGAAAAGTTTGGTAAAAATCTAAAAGATAAAAATTCAGTTAGTTTTCAAAAAGGAAACATTAAACTGATTACTGATGAAAATGGAAAAATTTTTCGTGTTGTAATTAAAGAACTCTTTAAAGACAATGCAACAAAGTTTAAATACAAAAAAGGAACAGCGGAAATAACCGAAAAAATTACTGACAGCCCAGTTATTTGCTTTAGAGTCTATTATTTTCTTCCTAAAAAAGAAATCTATGAATCAGAATTTTCCGATTACGGAATTTATAAACGTGTGAAATAAAGTACTGTGCCTAACAACGTATATAGCTCATAGCTAATGAGTTGCTTAATCGAAGTTAAGGTATATTTGGAAATTCGCCAAATTTTTAAATTTGACGATTTCCAATAAAAAAGAT
>NZ_WAAT01000068.1 GCF_008806375.1 Pseudotamlana haliotis
AATTCGAATTTATAACTGTCCTATTTTTGGGGAAGCCTACACAGGGTATTTGGTAAATTAATGTATCATTTCATCCATTTCACTTGCTTCATAGCAATTGATCAGCATTACACTTATCGGATTATCTTTTTCTAAATTTTGAGAACAGATGTTGCAATAAATAAGTAATGAAAAAATCAGAAATTTTAGTTTCATACGTTAAGTTGAGGGTGTGAGTTTAATTATTGACAAGGGTTTTGTGTAAGAATAGAAGAGCGGATTTACAGGCAAACCATTCGGATGAACACAAGCTGAATTTTTAAATTTTTCTTATTATCTTTTTTATTAATAAGCCAAATTTAAAAGTTTGGCGACTTTGAAATAGTGCTGCTGTCATTGGATAAGCACTTATTTATATTTTTTTAACGTTGTTGCTTCTCGTTTTTTTGTCTTCACGACAATTCATATTTCCCGATTATTTTAGCCAGTTCATTCGATGAAATAAAAGGCTTTGTTTCAAGGTGCGGAAATCCATATCCGTTTGATTGAACAAATATCGGCAAGTATTTTTCTTTTGTTTTTACTAGTATTCCGACGTTGATTAAATTTGAAAATTCAGGACTGGCCTTTTTGGCATCTTCGGAATTAGGATTACATATAATTTGTCTATGATAACTTCTTGATGTGCCCTCTAAAATGTTTTCTATCTTACTCTTTCTAATTCCTGCAATTTTACTAATTATTCTATTCCATATTGAGTCCATTTTTTTTACTTTTTTCGGTTCTGTGATAGAATCCGTAAAATAGAGGAAAGTGCGAACGACATTAATTTCAGTTATATTTTCATTTTCACATATAATATGAGCATTCTTGTAGGGTTCGTAAATTGTATTCACTTTTCTAATTTTAACAGTCATAGCCTCATCAGCTTGGTTTTGTGAATCCGCAATTTCAGGTACGCATTCGAGCTCAACAAAATGATCTTCAAATTCAAAAATCACTTTTATATATTCAGTCCATATTCGTTGTGGTCGAGAGTTTTTTAATTCCTCAATTATGTTCTTTTCTATGTCGTCAAATATGTAATTCACAGTTTTTTTAAATGTCTCGTCCTGAAATATGGCTACAGGTTAAAATAGA
>NZ_WAAT01000069.1 GCF_008806375.1 Pseudotamlana haliotis
AACGGTGAGAAAGGAAATATCTCCACCCTGCTTCTTTACACATTCTTACAGCTTCAATCGTTTCAGTTACAGAACCAATTTGATTTAGTTTAATAAGAGCCGAATTACAAGCACCAATTTCAATTCCTTTTTTGATATACTTTGTGTTTGTCACAAAATTATCGTCACCAACAACTTCAATTTTATCTCCAAAAAGTTTAGTGAAAGAAATATATCCATCCCAGTCACCTTCTGAAACAGGGTCTTCCCATAGGATTATAGGATATTTCTCTAACCACTCAGCACTTTTTTTAATTAGGTCTGAAGTTTTCATTTTACCAAGCCCAGACCAAGACAAATCATAATTCCCATCTAAATTTGGAGAAAATGAGTTTGCGGCACTATCAATAGCAATTGATAGGTCTGTACCTGGTTTATAACCAGCTTTCTTTATTGCTTCAATTATTAATTCTATTGCTTCTTCGTTACTAGAACAGTTAGGTGCAAACCCACCTTCGTCTCCAACACTTGTAGCCATTCCATTACTTTTTAAAATACTTTTAAGTATATGGAATGTTTCAGCGACATAACGAAGACCTTCTTTGAAAGAAGGAGCGCCATGAGGAACAAGCATAAATTCTTGAAAGTCTACACTATTGTCAGCATGTTCACCACCATTTAATATATTCATACAAGGAACTGGAATACGAACGGCATTGACACCACCCAAATAAGTGTATAATGGAAGGTTAGCAGATTCTGCTGCAGCTTTAGCAACGGCCATAGATACACCTAGAATTGCATTTGCACCAAGACGAGATTTGTTATCAGTTCCATCCAGCTCTATCATTAAGTAATCAATATCTTTTTGATTAGATGCATCTTTACCTCTTAGAGCATTTGCTATTTCGTTGTTCACATTATCTACAGCTTTTTGAACCCCAGTACCATTGTAACGTTTCTCTCCATCCCTAAGCTCTACTGCTTCATTTTGTCCAGTAGATGCACCAGATGGTACAGAAGCAAATGATTTTGTACCATCCTCTAAAGTAACATAAGTTCTAACAGTAGGGTTACCTCTTGAGTCTAAGATTTCTAAGGCTGAGATTGATTTTATTGCTGTGTTCATAGTTTTAAAAATGTATTAGGTTAAAAATGTTTGCCAAC
>NZ_WAAT01000070.1 GCF_008806375.1 Pseudotamlana haliotis
CTGGTACTAATACTTAAAGATTCCTCCTAGCGTCGGAATGACATCCCGTTTTATTTGTCTTGCAGAGGTCAGAGCTTTTTTTACGTAGCTTTGCGGCGCAACTCTCGTTTCTGAAAATTAAAGCATGTTTTATCAAGCCAAACAGTACATTAAATTCCTTTTAAAATCAACCAATCAGCATGGGGTACACTCCCCTTTTGTTTATGATTTGGTTACCAAATGTTTTTATGACCGTAGCTCATACGATGCTTATAAGGCGATTAAAAACTATAAAAAAAACCTACTCCATGATAAAGGCAGTATCAATGTCACCGATTTAGGCGCAGGTTCGCAAGTGATGAAACAAGAGGAGCGTTTGGTTCGTCAAATGGCAAAAAACGCAGGTTCTACACTTAAAAGGGCTAAATTATTATACCGATTTAGCGCTTATTTCAAACCTCTAAACATCCTCGAACTAGGCACATCTTTAGGTATTGCTACACAAGCCTTAAGTTTAGGTCATCCAGAAGCTAAGATTACTACTATTGAAGGGTGTCCGAATATTTCAGCGTTTTCAAAAGCGCTTTTTAAAGATGAAAATCTGAATAATATTGAAAGTCTTCAGGGGGATTTCTCTACGAAAATTGAAAAACTAACAAGTCACAGCTACGACCTCATCTTCTTTGATGGCAATCACCAAAAAGATGCTACTTTAGAATACTTTGAGTCTTTACTCCAAACAGCATCAAATGATTCGGTATTTATTTTTGATGACATTTACTGGTCGGAAGCCATGACCGAAGCTTGGGAAATCATTAAAAAACATCCTAAAGTTACCGTAACAATTGATACGTTTTTCTGGGGTTTTGTGTTTTTTAGAAAAGAACAGGTTAAGGAGGATTTTGTGGTGCGTTGTTAGGTTTTATTTTGGTTCCGGGTAGGTAGTTATTGGTTTTTAGGGCTTACTCTTGCGGGGTTATGACACAGAATGTACAGAGATTTTTTTGACACGAATTTCACTAATTATCACTAATTTTTACTTACTACACCTTGACGACTTGGCGAGATACTCTGAAGTATCTTCCTTTCTCGGGTCGATTTTTTAGACACTGATTACTCAGGTTTTCACAGATAACTCGCTAGTCAGAAATGTTCTCGACTCCGCTCGAACACCAGTTCAATTTGAAGTGTCTACCTTTGGTGTGACGGTTTTATATAGAGT
>NZ_WAAT01000049.1 GCF_008806375.1 Pseudotamlana haliotis
CATAGTTTTAAAAATGTATTAGGTTAAAAATGTTTGCCAACGGTTTTGTATAAGATTAGTGTGGGAGGTAGACAATGATTAAATTGTCAGCCGAGCCACTGAGCTTATACTTATTTTGTGTTTTTATCTTGTCGACCTAAAAATAATTAAATAAGTATAAGTGACATAGTAAACAAGCCTAAAATTTTGAGGAAAAAACTAAAAACCCACATTAATTTTATACGGTGTTGTACACCGTTTTTTATTCAAATTTATTATTGTCATTTATCCAATCATATTCGGTTTTGAATGATTTTCCAAATTCATCTTGATATTTTGAAATTATCTTCATATCCTTTAATAATATATTAGCGTTTTCTTTTAGATATCTATCCGCATCCAAATGATTTCCAATCACATTCTGTGTCAATTTAAAAGTGAATTCAAATTTATCATCCGGTTTAATTGGTTGAATTTTTCCAATTTCGCCTTTTAATTCAGTTTTGTCTGGTTTATTTTCATATTCAATCAGATAATTATAAGCAGTTACAGAAGAGTTATTTCTAATCTCCAAAGTATATGTCCAATCCAGGTACCAATATTGTTCAACTTTGTCAATTCCAACTCTTATAACTCTCGGATTATTTGCAGTATAACCTAAAGGTCCACGCATTGAAAAATTCTTTTTTCTGTGAAAAACTACTTTTGGCCTCGGTTTTTCTGTTTTGTCAAATATTTTTGTCAAAATACTTACTACTAAAAATCCGCCAGAACTAATCATAACAATTAAAGGCTCTTCTTCTTTAGTCCTTAAATACCAAATAAGACCTAAAATAATTATTGCAATTTCAACTACGATTGTTATAATGTTTTTTAAAATTTTCATGGTTTTGTCAAATGTTGTACAACAACGTTATACACAATTGTTTTATATTAAATGTTCAGATATAATTTCGCAAAGCCTTTCTGTCCATACAAATCCAGTAGATGACATATCGAGTACAAACCACCCTAAACCAACAGACATATAAAGATGCTTTCTAGTATGTTCAACTTTGTTTAAATCGGTTGCTTTCCAATTTTTCAGGGCATTAATGTCAGATGTTGGTAGTTTTTCTATAATGAATGAAATTCTCCAAAATTCATCACGTGATATTATATCATTCCCAAAAAGACATATTGCTTTTCCTATTAATTTAGCTTTTGATTTTGTTTCTAAATTGTCAATTATAGAAATTAATTTCTCTCCAGCTTCTGATTGATATTTGTCGTCTTCAAGCTTATTTATAATTTCTTCTCTTTGCTTTAGAGTAAGCTTGGAAGATTCGTTTAAAAAATGAAGAAGTTTTGTTATAAATCTATAATCTCGTATTGCAATTCCAGTTTTCCAAAATCCAGTAGCAACATTTATTACTGGAATTTCCTTTAAAAGACCATCTGCTAATATTCTATCAACTCCGATTTCAAGAATATCTTTTCCAATATTAGTCAAATCAGAACTTGAAATTGTTTCAACGAGTGAATTTGATAGTTCTTTGTTATCTTCCTTTTCTTTGCTCAATTTTATTTTTTTATAATGGTGTACAACGGTTTTGTATATGGCTCGTAGCGTGCAAATTATAAAATTATTTTCGGATTAAGCACAAGCCAGATTTTTAAACTTTACTATTTATCTTTTTTATTGGAAATCGTCAAATTTAAAAATTTGGCGACTTTCCAAATATGCCTTAACTTCGATTAATCAACTTGCTAGCTATGAGTTATATACGTTGTTGGCAACTGGCTTATTTTATAATTTGTCTTTATCTTTTCCATCAATTTTGTGATTTATTTTTTGTCCCATTCCGCTTGTCACATATCCAGCAACCATTTCTTTTTTAATTTCTCCGTTTTCTAAATATTCCAAGTTTATTGAGCAATCTCCAGTAATTCCAACCCAAACAGTTTTACTTTCATTCGGTTCAAGTTCTGCGATGTGTTCTGTTTCACAACCGACTATTTTAATATCAGTCAGTTTGTTATTAGTTCCGTTTGTGAACGTAATTCTCATATTCCCAATTAATATTAGCGAGAACCAAATGAAAAGGAACATTATTGGTAGGTTAATCAGCATCAATCCGCTTGTTTTTAAAAGTCTTTTGCGATTGGTTGAGTCCGAATTTGATTTAGTTAAAATTGCTATTAAAATTACCAAATTTACAATTCCTGCAAGAACTATAAATCCGTATCCGATAAACAACAAATCGCTGTTTGAGGTCAGAAAGTAAATTCCGAAAATCAATGCTCCGATTATGAACGAAATTACCGCAGTTCCTTTTCCTAAAGTGTTATATTTTTCAGACGTCATTTTTTTTCAGCTTGTTGCCAACGTTGATGTATATGGTTTGTTGCGTGGTTTAAGTACCTAATTTAGCAAATAAAAACCAAATAGAAAATCCGCTAAGATTTTCGTAAGTAGGCTGGAACTAGCAATAAATTATATACGGTGTTACCCACTGGCTTTATGCTCGTTCGTTATTAAATTCGTCTCCGTTTATTGTGAAAATAGTTGCGTGTTCTGTTCCATTTTCATCATTATATGTCAATTTCATTTGAAGCCCTTGAATGATATCGGGTACTTTAGGTTTTATTAATTCGTCTGCCTCAAGATGAGTTCCTTCTAAATAGTCCTCAAAACTTGCTCTTAATTCCAAATCAGCATAAGGTGGTAAATTATTTATTTTAGATAGGGAATCTATTGAGCTAAAATTTGTTCCAGCAACTTGCTCAATTTTTACATTGAAAGCGGGAAACCTTGAATTATTGTAAAGTGCTATTTTAAAGTTCCAAACCAAATTCCAAATGATTATTGGTTTATTTTCTCCAAGAACAATTACATTCCCATAAAGTTCTTTATTCTTATAACTATACCCTTTATTCCACCTCTGGCTATTTGACCAAATGAGGTCGGCTTCTATAAATGGTCTTTCTGTTTTTAATTCAATTCCCAATAATTGCTTATTCATTTCATTTTCTGAAAATTCTTTCCATTCATTTAGCATTTCAATTGGAAAAGCATTTGGGTCTTTGTCAATAACTGTCGAACAATTTACACAAAGCCAAATTCCGTTGTCAATATCTTTTCTTTGTTCAGTCGTTAATGTTCCGTCATATCTCGGACCTCCTGACGAAGCTGCTGTTATGTGTGCAGCAACTCCAACAATTGTAGCTTTGTCTTTCGCTGTATTTGGTCCGACTGTAGCTTTTCGGCAATTAGGATTTGAACATAAATATCCAACTCTTTTAGCAAGTATATCTACTGTTTTGGCTGTGAAATTGTCTCTATTTAATGCCATAGTTTCTTGGTCTGGTTAGCTTGTGGGTAACGGTCTCGGGTATGAAACGTAGGGCATTTCAGAGCACTTCACTTTCCTCTTGAAAATAAGCTTATTAAGAGCCCTAAACTTACGAAAAGTACTGTCTGCCCTATGTTTTTTACCCATTGTTGGCACTCGTTTTTATTTTAAATAACCATTCAATTTCTCAATTAGTGCTGAAAATGAATGACCATTACTACGCCAAAGATTTTCAGCGACTCTAACTTTCCTTCTAGTATCTTCAAAAGCGAGATCAACTTCGTTTGAAGTATTAAGTAGCTGTTCAAATGCCTTGTCTTTCTGAACAACAGCAGTAAGTAATTTTCCAATGTTGAATTGATTATTAAGATTCTCTTTAATGAATTCAGCTGTGGCAGTTTCCCAATTTGACGGTCTGATTAAGACAGATACAACGTAATTTTCTTCTTGAATTTGCTCGACTGCTTTTCTAGCCTGAGAAACAGCAAGTTTCAAGCTTTTATCCCAATTTGTTGGGGATAAGGACTTAAGTTCTATATAGAATGACTTGTTGTTAGTATTGTTTGTAATTACTACATCCTGAGAGCCAATTCCTTGGTAGGTGATTTTATAGGGAAGGTTCAACGATTCAAATGCCTCAATGAATGCTTTCTCCACAGCTTCACCAATCTTTTTCTTAAACTCAAAATCATCTCTCTCATCTTTAAGTTGTTGAGAAAGGCTCTTAATTTCTTCTATACTTATTGATTTTGCAATCTCGGCAATATCTGAAAGTTGTGACAAATTTATCCCCGATTCGGCTAATGCCACCAAGTCATTAAGTTTTTCCTTGTTTGTTAAGAGTTTCACGATATTTCCACCTACCTCTGAGTCTTCAAGAGATATATTTACAAATATTTTATCCTTTTGTGAAAGGAACCAATCAAAATGCTTAGCAGAAACAAAACGGTTATTGTAGTCTGAACACCAATGTATCAATTTTAGAATAGCACTACTCTTTGTAGAGAATGTGTTTTCCAATCTTAGTTTTTCTAGTTCATCCTTAAGTTTAGTTGCCAGTGCTTCAATGGTTTTAGCAGGCAATTTTAGGCTTCTGAAATAATCGTTAATTAAATGTTTGTCCCAATCTTCTTCATTATTGAGTTCATATAGGATTTCTATTAAATCATCATCTAATGGACTTTCATTCGTTCCGTAAGCAAAAACCTCATTCACGAATGCACAGAATTCACCTTTACGATTTGGAATTATGTTTCCGAATTCGAGTAATGTTTTAAACTCTGTACTTTCTTGAAGCAATAACAAATGGTTGAGTAGCCATTTTTCTGAGTTTTCAACTAGTAAATTTGATAGGTTTTTAGCTACTTCAATTTTCTTATGAAGTAATTTAATAAGTTGTCGCTTGGCTGGATTGAAATTGAATTCAGAAACACCATTAATTACTATGGGTTGCTTTTCTGATTTAAAAAACACTTTAGCTGAATTGAAGAGCTTAGATTGAAATGAATCAATTGAAGAAGAGGCTGAAATGCTTAGAATGTCAAGCAATATATTTTCTGCATTTGCTCTGTCAATGTAAGTGCTTTGAACTTGACCGAATTGATTCTTTTCTTCAGAATTAAGGATTTTGTTTATTTCATCAGAAATATCCTTTACTTTCTTCGAAGCGTGGGAATTGTCTATAGCAATTAACTCTCTGTGAATTAGGATGTCATTCCAATCTTCGTTCTTTAGGTTTTTAAAAATTGAAATAAATTCATTCGGTATTTTAGTCTCCTTTTCAATGTACAAGTCATCATTCAAGGATTTTAGAGTTCCCTTAATTGTTGGAATTATTTTATATTCCTTAAAATGCTTAATAAGCTCGTTGTCAATTAAAAATTTATACACAGAGTTTAGCCATTGAATATTTGTTTGTTGACTTCCTTGAATAGCAATGCTTTCAAGGTTTGTTTTGGACTGAATTTCATTCAGTAAATCTTCAACTGTATAAAAAACCTTTTGTCCCCAAGTCTCAATTTCAGATTCAATTCCCAAATTGTCTTGCCAAGAACCTAAATGCTCTTTTCTGCAAATCGTGTCACCACCAAAATAACTATTCAGTATTTCCCAAAATTGCTCATTTTGTTCTTTCGTTCCTGCATATTTAGGAATTACAGCGTCCTTGATTTTTATTTTTCCAGAAGTCGTTTCTACTATTTCTTGTTCAATAAGATGGTGTCTATATGGTTTTTGAATATTTTCTTTAAACCAATTAATTACTTCTAGTTCTGTTAATGCGGTTGGAATTCGGCTTTGAGCTATTAAACTTAAATTTATAGCGTTGTTTGTTTTAAGCCATTCTACAAATAATTGAGATTTATTAATTGCGTGAATAAAAATGTCACGATTAACTAATACTTTATTGCTTGTTGTGTCGGTTAGCAAAACACTATCTCTTTTTTCAGTTGGGAAAAAACTTAGACCATTAAGGATAAATGGAAAATAGAAGTGCTCTGTTCCAACTAGTGGGAAATCACGATAAAGCCTTGCTGATTTCTCTATAATCTTAATGCTTCTTTCTGTATGATTGTTAATCGGGATAGCTAAATCAATTTTATCGTCTTTATAATGAATGAAACATAAATCTTGTGTTTTTTCATTTATTGTTTCCTTTATAACCGGAAAGTAGAAATCACCTTCGTTATTGTTTTCAAATAATTCATAAGTAATTTGCTTTCCTGTTATTTCATTATGAATAATAACCTTTTTAAGTTCCTCAACAAAGAAAAGTGTCTGAGGAAGTGTTGAAGCAAGGTCATCAACTCCAACTACAGCAGCTTCTCTTGATTCAGGGTTTTCTAATGGATAAATAAAAACAGTATCGAAATCTGTTTCTTTTCGTTGTGAGTGGTAGTTGTGCTTTGTTGGGAAAAGTAATTCATCTTCTATTTTCTCAATTTTGTCAAGTTCATCGGCAATAAAGGTTATTAAGTCTTCTGATTTTTCAGCTTTTCTATTTAGTTCAAATTGAAAAGTTTTTGGTAATAGGCCATCCTGTTCAACAATACCCTTCACTGTTACCGTATCAGAAAGTAAATGAGTGCTTATAAAACCTGTTCCAAACTTACCTGTTATTCTCTTGTTTGTGCTATCAGAAGGTTTCCCTGAACTTACTTGTTGGATTAGTCCTGTAATATTTTCTACTCGAAAAGGGTTTCCATTATGACTGAAAATGAATTCATTCTCTCTTAGAGTTATTTCAATAGTAACACCGCCATAAATGTTTGGGACGTCCTTTGCATTTTGCATTAACTCCCAAATCCATCTTCTTCGGGATTTAGTTCTTTCGTTTCTTACGTCTGATAAGATTTGGATAACCTTGTCAGCCGTTAGTTTGTAGTTATTGTAATTCTTGCTTTTCTGAACGGTTTCTAGATATCCTGTCATTGTTTATATGCTTTAACGTTTTTTAATGAGTGCCAACGGTTTCGTATATGGCTAGTAGGGCTATTGAAAGTTTGAACTTTCGATTTCGTACTTAGCCAAATCGTTTATTTAGATTTTAAATTAGTCATTGTTAAAAACCAAATCAACGATTTGGCGGTGTTTCTAAAAGTAATATTCAATCCTAACCTCCAATGCCCTATTGGCTATATACCGTGTTAGCAAATCGTTTATTTTATTTCCACCGATATTCTGATCTACCTTTAAGTTCATGTTCTATTTCAAGTAACCTATTGTATTTAGCAATACGTTCACCACGACAAGCGGAACCAGTTTTTAAGTGTCCTCCATCCATTGCAACAGCAAAATCAGCTAGGAATGTATCTTCGGTTTCTCCTGATCTATGAGAGAGGAAATATCTCCATCCAGCTTCTCTACACATTCTTACTGCTTCAATCGATTCGGTCACTGTTCCAATTTGGTTTAATTTTATCAGGGCTGAATTACAAGCGCCTAATTCAATTCCTTTCTTTATGTATTTTGTGTTTGTTACAAAATTATCATCACCTACAACTTCAATTTTATTTCCAAAACGTTTAGTGAAATCTACATAACCGTCCCAGTCTCCTTCGGAAACAGGATCTTCCCAAAGAATTATTGGATATTTCTCTATCCATTCGGCACTTTTTTCTAGAAGGTCTACAGTTTTCATTTTCCCAAGGCCTGACCAAGATAAATCATAATTGCCATCTAAATTTGGAGAAAAAGAATTAGCGGCACTATCTATTGCAATCGATAGATCTATGCCAGGTTTGTAATTTGCTTTTTGTATTGCTTCAATGATTAATTCTATCGCTTCTTCATTACTGGAACAATTTGGAGCAAAACCTCCTTCATCTCCTACACTTGTTGCCATTCCTTTATTTTTCAGGATGCCTTTAAGTGTGTGAAAAGTTTCTGCAACATATCGTAAACCTTCTTTAAAAGTAGGTGCTCCATGAGGAACTAACATAAACTCTTGAAAGTCTACACTATTATCAGCGTGTTCACCACCGTTCAGTATATTCATACAAGGAACTGGTATGCGGACAGCATTTGTTCCACCTAAATAGGAATATAAAGGGAGGTTAGCAGATTCGGCAGCAGCCTTAGCAACAGCCATGGAGACTCCTAAAATTGCATTTGCACCAAGGCGAGATTTGTTGTCTGTACCGTCCAACTCGATCATTGTATAATCGATTAGTTTTTGGTCGGATGCATTTTTACCTATTAGGGCGTTCGCAATTTCAGTATTAACATTATTGACAGCATTTTGTACCCCTGTACCATTGTAACGTTTTTCATTATCCCGAAGCTCAATAGCTTCATTTTGACCAGTAGAGGCTCCAGAAGGGACAGATGCAACCGATTTAGTCCCATCCTCAAGGGTTACATATGTCCTAACGGTTGGGTTTCCTCTTGAGTCTAAAATTTCTAATGCGGAAATGGATTTAATTATTGAATTCATAAGGATTAAAAGTTAAGAGTTTAAAATGTTTGCTAACGTTGATGTATAAGATTAGTTGCGATGATAAAGAAACAAATTTTACAAGTACAAAACAACTAGGAAACCCACAGGATTTTCGTAGATAAGCTTGCACTTAGCAATTAATTTTATACGGTGTTGGGCACAGTTTTTTTGTATGCATATTCTAATAAGAAACAAAATAAAATAATTCCCAATGCAGTCAATACTCCGATTTTGTTTTCAGAAAATTGTTGGATTATTAAAGTCATAAATGCTAATGCACAAAGTATGGTTGCTGCTAGATGAATCCATTTTTTAGATTCTAATTCTTGGTGTCTTTTAAAACCGATAAAATTGACTATAGCAAAAATCAAAAGAAATCCAGCACTTCCAGCAGTCGATATACTCTGTAAATTAAATGAGTTTACCAAGGTGATGGATAAAATTACAGTTATAAGTAAGCCTATTGGTTTACCCCAAAATTTATGAGTAAAATATTGTGGTAATTCTTTATCTTCAGCAATATCGTAGTTAACTCTTCCACTTCCCAATACAGTTGCGTTAATTGCCGAAAATGTAGAAATCATTGCAGTAATGGTTATAATTGTAAATCCGATTTGCCCTAATGTTGGTTCAGCTGCTTTCGCTAAAACATAGTCTTGGGCATTTGCAATTTCTTTAAAAGGTAACGCACCTACTGTTACGATAGCTATTAAGATATACAAAATAACTACAAAACCGACTGCACCAAAATATGCTTTTTCTGTATTTTTCTCTTTGTTTTTTAAATCGGAAATAGAGTTGGCTATTAATTCAAAACCTTCGTAGGCTACAAAAATGACCATACCACCTGAAAGTATTAAAATCGGATTTTCCCAATTATTTGGTGATAACTGTCCAAGATTTTCTGGATGTAGCGAAACCCCATACAAACCTATGCCAATAAATCCAACTAAAATAATGATTTTCAGGATAACAGCGATTGATTCTATTTCGCCGACAAGTTTAACACTCAAATAATTAATTGATAAAGCAATTACAATTATTGAACTTTGAAAAATTCGAGTATCTATTTCTTTAGTTCCAGTAAAAGAAATCAATTCTGCACCATATGAACCAAAAGCGGAAGAATAAAGGGCTAACATAACTATATAACTTATCCAAAGCAGGTTGTTAATTCCGCCCGCAAAAATTCCGTTTCCATATTGTTGGTGCACAAACCTTACAGTTCCTCCATTTTCGGGATATTTTTTTGAAAGCTTAGCATAAGAATATGCCGTTAGAAAAGCAATTATCCCAGCAAATAAAAATGCCACAGGTGTTCCGCCTTTAGCCAATGAAACCGCAAGACCTAAAACCGCAAAAATTCCACCACCAACCATTCCACCAATTCCGATAGATATAGCATCTTTTAGACTTATTTTTTCATTCATTTGGTATTGGTTTCTCAAATTGTGCCCAACGTGTTTGGCTATGGTTTCGTTGCGTGAAAATCCGCGAGGATTTTCCGCCGTAAACCGAAGATAGCAAATTAGCGAGGACTTTCCGCGAGGAAAGTCAGAAGCAATGAACTATAGCCGGTGTTGTAGTGCGTTTTTTTCGTATTGTTTTTCAATTATTGCTCGAACTTCCTTAAAATCAGATTTTAATGAATTGGCGGTTATACTTATTGGTGAACCATATTTTTTATAATTCGCTTTCATAGCCATTTTTCCAATTCCGTTTTTTTTAAGCTCAATATAATGTTCAGGATTAGAAACGTCTATCATAACGAACTTTTGGTTAACTACTTCTAATACTCTAATTCCAATAATATCAGTCCACTTTACTAATCCGATACTCGTTGAGTTTGAGTTGTCAGTAATTCCATTTTTGTCAATTATTAATCCAGGTTTTTTGTCAAATACTTTTTTAAAAATAAAAAAGGAACAAACTCCAAAAAAAGCAACACTAATAATTCCGATTATTTTTATCAATTCAGCACTTCTGTAACGAAATATGGAAACCTTAAAATTTTCAGGGTCGATAGCAAACCAAAGTCCTAATATTACAAATATTAAAGCTCCAACAAACAATAATATAATCTTGTTTTTGCTCAATGGAATTTCAATATTTTCATTCATTTACCTCGGTTTTTTTTAATGCACTACAACGGTCTAGTATATGAAAAGTAGTGAGTTAAAACTCACCAACTTTCGGAAAGCAATATACTTATTTAAAAGCAATAGCGATTTAAGCTAGCACCAAAACCGCTATTTTTTATATACATTGTTGGCGTGTCGTTGTTTTTTATTGACCAACATATTTAAACTTAATTAATGACTCATCAACGAATGTTTTGTTTCCGCTTCTAAATTTATATAAGGAGTTTATTCAACACTTCATTCCTGATACTATCAATGATACAATCATTTAATTTGAATGTATCTGTCCATTAAAGAGTGTGTTTTCGAACCCGAAAACTTCAAAATAAATAGTTGAATTTTTTGATTTTATGACTCCATTAATTTCTTGTAAAGTTCCATTTTCTGGAGTTAAAAGTAAAAATAGAACTGCTATCCCTATTGCTTTTAGTGTTATAAGTGAAAACAATATGTTAATACTCTTAATTAAAACCTATAGCCTAAACTTAAATTAGCTGTTTGAGATTTACTACTAACATACTCATCAATCATAGTACCTGTACTTTCTACTCTATCCGTCAAACCAAGTGAAGCACGTAAATTCACAAAGAAACTCGGACTAATTTCGTATTGAGCACCTAATTCAAACCCCAACCCAAATTCATTAAACTGTATAACATCATCCGAAGTGATTAGATAATCAAACCTAGGACCTACTAAAACACTAAAATCACCTGCAAAATTATATTGTAACAATACAGGTAAAATAATATCGGTTAAATTGGTGTCTTCCCAATCGGTTCCTGATCCATTATAAAAGGCAACTTGTAGTTCTGGGTGTAATAATAATTCATCGGCTAAATTAAATTCTTTAAATATACCAATATAAAAACCTTCAAAAGATTCAGAATCAGTTATTTTTTCACCTAAAATCTCTAGCTTATTTTTAAAATTAATACTTGTAAAACCTACAGTAACTCCAAAGTTTTTTTCTTGAGCATTCACTGTAATCACTTCAATTATAAACAAGAGAAATGTAATTAATGTTTTTTTTATATATAACATATTGTGATTTTTTTTCAAATAAATACCTAACAGTTTTTTAACGTCTGTTAGGTATTTACTTAATATTAATTATTATTAATGACTCATCAAAGTACGTTTTGCTTCAGCCTCTAAGTTTACATATGGCGTACCTTCAACAGTTACACCTACAAAATCAATTGTTCCATTAGCAAACTTACTATCTGACGGATACAACTCGCTCACGGCATCACCGCTATCGTAACCAATACATAAGCCATCTCCAGATAGAGTAAACTTAGCAGGTTGTGTTCTCATAGCGCCTTCGGCAACTGCTTTCCCATCAATATAAAGTGTAGTGTTACCAATTGATTCACCTTTATCTCCTGCTTTATCTTTCTTGAATTCCATACCAATAGTATGCTTACCGGGCTTAAGTTTTATTGAAGATTCAAAAACTTGCTCTGGTTTAATTCCTAAGAAATTATATACATAATACAGTTTATTATTCTTGATAAATAAAGAGTGTCCTCCAAAACGTGAACCATGTGCAAAAACTACCCCTGATGTTTTATCTGTAATTTCTACATTAGCCAATATTTTATAAGAACGACCTCTAACATTTACAGCATTACCCTCTGGTACGGGTGCTGCAAAAGGATAATAAACATATCGGTCTCTTGCAGGTTCTTGCGATGGTCTTTCAATTCCAATAATTTCAGCCGCACTTCTGTCATCAAGAGGTAAAACATTGTTTTTTTCTGCCTCAACAAACCAAGCATCAATTAATTCCTGCAATTTTTCTGGATTTTCTTTTGCTAAATCCTTCGATTCTGACCTATCCACATCTACATGGTATAATTCCCAATCATCTTTATCAAAATTACTTCTTCCTGAAAGTGGAGCATGTATTGCTGCTGCTTTCCATCCCTCTTTCCATATACCGCGAGAACCTAACATTGCAAAATACTGTACTTTTTTCTGAGTTGGGTCGTTTGGTTTAGCATCGAAAGTATAAGCCATTGAAACTCCTGATAAAGGAACTTGTTTAACACCATTATATTCCTCTGGCATTTCCAAACCAATTGCTTCAAGCAATGTAGGCACAATATCTACCGAGTGGTGGTATTGATTTCTAATTTCGCCTCTTGCTTTAATTCCTTTTGGCCATGAGATAACTAATGGGTCATTAGTTCCCCCTGCATATTGCGAATAACGCTTAAACATTTTAAAGGGTGCAGAAAATGCAGATGCCCAACCTGTTGGATAATGCTCATAGGTTTCTGGTCCACCTAACACATCAAGATACTTCATGTTCTCTTCTAATTCGTCTGGAAAATTATTGAAGAATTTATTTTCGTTAACGGAACCATTTGGACTACCTTCTCCAGATGCGCCATTATCGGCAGCATAAAGAACGATAGTGTTTGCTAATTGTCCACTTGCTTCTAGGTAGTCAATTACTCTACCAACTTGAGCATCAGTGTATTCTGAAAAAGCAGCATAAACTTCGGCCATTTTTGCGAATAATTTCTTTTCATCATCGTTTAAAGAATCCCAAGGGCGTACATTATCAATGGCTTCTGCCATATCTTCACGCATTGGGTTCATTGGAGTATTTACGGTTCCTTCTGGCAAGATTTCTTTTTCAATCATACGTTCAGTAACCCATTCTCTGTAAGCATCATAACCGGCATCAAACTTGCCTTTATATTTTGCTATATAGTCTTTTGGTGCATGGTGAGGCGCATGATTTGCTCCAGGATTGTACCACATGTACCAAGGTTTTGAAGGGTTTGTAGCCTGTTGGTCGCGAATCATTCCCAAAGCGTGATCTGCTAAATCTTTAGAAAGATGGTAGCCTTCTTCAAATTCTTTATCAACAAAGTGGTTGTCTTCAATTAAATCTGGATACCATTGGTTTGTTTCCCCTCCAATGAATCCGTAAAACCTATCCCAACCCATTTGTAATGGCCATTGTTTTTTACTACCACCTGATGCTACATCTTGCTCAGGCACATTATGGTTTTTCCCAATCCAAAATGTGCTATACCCATTGTCTTGTAAGATTTTTGAAAGTGGTGTTACTTCAGCGCCCATTCTACCATTTGCACCTGGGAATCCGTCTGCAGTTTCTGTAATGGCTGCCATACCATTTAGGTGATGATTTCTACCTGTCTGAATTGTGGAACGAGTAGGCGAACACAGGGCTGTAGTATGCCATTGAGTATATGTTAATCCGTTTGCTGCCAATTTATCCATTGTAGGCATATTAATAGCTCCACCATAAGGAGACCATGCACCTAAACCTGTGTCATCGTAAAGTATAAACAAAATATTTGGAGCCCCTTTGGGAGCCGATTTTGGGGTGTAAGCTGACCAGTCCGATTCTGAGTCTCGAACATCAAGAGCGATTTTGCCCTTGAATTTTGGAGTCGAGCTATTTGCTTTATCTTTCTCTGTGCTACTGTTGCAGCTGGTAATTCCTACAATTAACAACGTAAAAGTTATTAATTTGAATAGTGTTCTTAAAAGTAGTTTTTGTTTTTTCATTTGATTTTTATTTCTATGATTATAAAATATTGATTTTTTGTTTTAGAACGTTCTAATAGCCCGAACGTAATTCTTTTTGTCTTTTAATTCGCTTGACTGATTTCCGGCACCAAAACTTTGAATCCAAACAGTGTTATCTAAATAATGTGAAGATGACCAGTATTCATCTGCATGAAGGTATCCTCCATTATTTTCAAGGCATGTTTCTTCCACTATATCTCTATGCTGATATAGTGAGTCCAACTCATCCCTACTTGGTAGAAACCAATCTTTATATCCATTATGATTAAGTTTATCGCATAGATCAGCAGCTATGCCAGTAGTGTTACAAGCAGTAATAATGTCTAAAGTATTTTGAGCACCTGTTCCGATTTCCAGACCCTTGGCTCCAAAATTAAGCAATGAAGGACATCCCCATTCTATATCAAAACCCTGATCTAATACTGCACAAACTAATCCATGTTCTCCAGATTCATCAAGATGGAAAATTACTCCACCTTCGTGAAAATCACCAATAGCCAAAGTTGGAAGAGGAGGTTCTGCCTCTTCTTTATCACATGATTGGAATAAAAATTGTGAACTTAATATTAAGGTAAATAAGATTATTTTCTTCATAATGAATTTTGTTAAAAATTTGTTCAAAGATATGTTTATTCCTTCGAGATAGAAATATCATTTGATATGTGTGCTTAGCTGTTTTTATTCTTAACACGATGAAATGTTAATGGAGTAACGCCTAAGAAACTTGCAAGATGTTTGTCGTAAGTCGATTTCAGATAAAGAGGATTCCACTTCATTAAATCGTCATAGCGCTCTGCTGCGTTCATGGTTACGAATGTATGTATGCGATGAGAAAAAACAAGAATAATTTCCTTCATGAGATTTAAGTAGAATGTCATCATTTTTGGGGTTTCAAATGCTATTTCTTCCAATTCTCCCATATCAAAAATAAGTACATGACAGTCAGTGATCGCCTCAGTATCTAATAGTGAAACCTGATCGTCTCCAAATGATCTTGCATCTCCCATAAGGAAACCTTCCGAACGTAAATGACAATTTAGTTCTACTCCATTAATTATAGTGAAGGATCGTGCTGAACCTTTTAGAGTGATAAAGAATCTTTTATCCTTTCTTCCACTTTTTAGGATAGTTTCCTTGCTTTTAAAAACTTTATAGGTGGATATCGATAATAATATTTTAACTTCCTTTTCTTGTAAATAGGGATAGAATTTTATTAATAAGTCTCGTATTTCTGATTGTGAAAATGTCATTTTGTTGTATTGTTTTTCAATGCACGCCAACGTGATTGTATAAGATTAGTTGCGTGATTTAAGCACCTAATTTAGCAAATACAAACCGAATAGAAAATCCGCGAGGATTTTCGTAAGTAGGCTTGCACTAGCAATTAATTTTATACGGTGTTGTACGCTGGCTTTTATATTATCATAATTAATTTCTTTCCGTTTATTTCTGTTTCGACAAGTTGCAAGTTATTACTCCTTTTAAAAACAAATCTGTTATTTCCTTTTTTCAATTCGGTATTAACAAAGAGAGTTGTACTATGTCCTTTTAGTAAATGGTTTAATTCAAATTCAATGTCGTCCTCAGTTTCCGATTCCAATTTGATAATTATTTTTCCTTTCCTTCTTTTTATTCGGATGTTTTTGAATTCAGTTATTTCGTTAAGCACAGGTTTTTCAGGACGATTTATAAGAACAAAGCCAAGATTGCATTTTTCAGGATAAATTCCATCTGATTCACACAGAGATTGCGTAATGTCAATACTTTCAGCTGGAATTAATTTCAAATTTTCAATTTGTTCTTTTGCAATGTCATTTGCCGTTGAAAAAATTCCACCATCTATAATTATTGTAAGCCAAAAGTCAATTTCAATTTGTTCCGATTCTTGCTCACATTTAATTCTGTCGAAGATTTTGTTTTTTCGTTCTTCAAGATTTAACTGTTTGATTCCTTTAATCCACTTTTGAGATTCCTCGTAATTTTTAAAATCTCCACAGTTATTTTGTCCAAATGAAACTTGGCTAAATAATATAAAAAGAATGAAGAATTTAATGGTTTTCATAGATTTTCACAGCTTGCGTACAACGGTCTTGTATATGAAAAGTAGCGGGTTTTTAAGCTCTAACTTTTCGGTTTATAACTGACCTATAATTTATTCAATTTCATTCGATTAAGCGACTAAACCGCTATTTTTTATATACGTTGTTGTAAGTAGTGCTTTTTCCATTCAGTTTGATTTTCCGGTGTTTGTTATTTAGTTCAAATGTGAGCGTTGGCAAGACATACTCTTTTGCAATTTTGGGTTTAGCGTTGGCTGTGGCGAATTGCGAATGTGTATGGCTTTGAGCGTTGGCTTAATTCAGATTATTTTTAAAATTTTCAATCACATTGTTTGTGTAATTTCTCATATCGTCAAAATTATCACTAACCATAGTTATATCTACAAACTCTTTCAAATCGTACGGTTTAATACTCACATCATATTCGTTTGACTTACCTCTTACAATTGAAAAGTCAAAGAATTCTCGGACGTCTTGATGAATTGTTGGTGCTACAAATGATAAATATTTTATTAACCTATCATCAAACTCCTCATTTGAATACAAATGTCTGATAACATTTGCAGTTTCGTGATTTAATTGTTGGGTTTTATTTCTGATTAATGTTACTTCTATCAACCAATATAATTCTTTAGAGAAAATCTCTATGTCTCCTTTGTTTCCAGGTGCGTGAGAATATGGTTTTCCAATATGGTCGGCTTTATAATTTGGTCTAATAGCATATTCTTTTCCATATTTTAGTGCGATTAGAATTGAAATAAAAAACTCTAATTTTAAAGGTTCTGGAATTTCTTTAAACTCATCAATAACTGTTCTCCTTGTTCCGATTTTCTCAATACTCTCAACAATTATTTCTTCGTTAATTCCGTAATCTTCAATTATACTGTAAATTTTGTTGACATATTGCTCTCCGTCAATAACGTCTTCTTTTCTAAATGAAGTTATCAGTTCAAACAATTCGTCATTTTGAGTGTTAAGTTTATCAAAATATTTAATTGCAACTGATTTTTCTTCCTCACTTAATTTGAAATCAAACTTCAAAAGTTTTTCTATATATGTGAGTTTACTTTCGTTAATTTGAATTAGTTTTTTACCAGTAAATCGGATAGAAATAAAACCTGAAATTATAAAAACTCTACGTACAACATCTGGATAATCTTGCGTAATAGTCTTAAACTTCGTGTTGACTTTGTATTCGTTTTTTACAAAATCAAAGACAGCATCATAATCTTTAAACTTATTATTTTCTAATAATGTTAGAAACTCTTTTACATTACCATTTTTGCTAAACATTGCTACAATGAATTGGTCGTAGCTTAAAGATTTTCCATTTTTCCTCAATTCAAGTAGAACATTCAAAATAAACACGAAAAAGTTAAAATCATTACTTACGTTTCGATAAGGGTTTTTACGATTATATTTTATTGCTTGTATTGAAAAAGCCTCTTGTTCATCAATTTCTGATGAGATTAATTTTTTACAAATTGCTGAAAGTTTAAAAGGCTCATTGTATTGAGCATAAACAAAACCTAATTCTGAAGGTGTTCGCATATAAGTCCAAAATCGTGAAGTGTAACCAGCTGGAAAACCACCATCTGCTCTTCGTGTGCTGTTTACTTCAATAACTTGGTCTTGAATATCTTCAAGTTTTGTGTTTTCAGTAATTTCAATTTCGTTACTTGAAACGATACCATTTAGATATAGTTTTGAAACTATTTTTAGTAGATTTTTATCATTGAGTATTGTACCTTCAAATTCAGAAACAGCACTTAATATATCAATATATCTTTCTGGATTCCTAACTGCTGTCTCAAAAGCCATTTGTTTATGAGTTGGCTTTCTTCTTATTCTTTGTTTTGCCATTTATTAAGTGTAGATTTCTGTTGCACTCATTGTTTTTTGAGATACAGATTTATTTGGTTGATAGTTAGTTATTAAAACCTCTTTAAACTCTTTATTAGAGTTATCGTGATAGCTAATGTAATTACTTTTTATATCTAATGAATAATGATTTTCACTCCATTTTAAAAACTGTTCATTTATTTTTCCTTTATAGTGAGTTACATTCGATATTGCAAAATTTATATTTTGTTCGTCTAAATATTCAAGAAATTTGAGTAATCTTTCTTCAGTTTCTTGATTCCATAATTTGTTATACTCGCTAAACGTAATCAAATATGGTGGGTCAAGATATACGAAATCATCATCTTTAAAATTTATGTTTTCAAAAAAGTCAAGAAAATCTAAATTGTGAAAAGTTGTATTCTTTTTTTTAATTAAATCAAAATAATTATTTAATGCAGTTAAAGTGTTTTTGTTAAAATCAACATTTCCAACAGGTAGATTATATTCTCCTTTTGAGTTAAATCTTAACATACGGTTAAAGCCATAAATCAAAAGAACATACAAATGAAGAGTTGAATTTGCCTTACCAGAATTGTAATCTTTTTTAAGTTTATTAAAGCCTTCTTTGTTGAATTTTGCGTAATAAGTTTTTTTCCATTTATCTCTCAATTCTTGAGGAACAATGTCTTTTATGTATGAATGTGATAATTTGTATTCTTGAATTATTTCAAATACATTTTTGAAAAACAAATCAGGATTTTTAGCCTGTCTTTCCAAAAAGTTGTGAATCTCAATAACATTTGAGTCAATATCGTTTAACAAATATTCGTTTGCATTGACATTAAGGAAAACAGAACCTCCACCAGTAAATGGCTCAATAAAACGATTTATCGTTTTAGGAAAATATTTACTAATTTTTGGATAGAGTTTGTATTTATCTCCAACATAAAATAAGGGTGAACG
This sequence comes from Pseudotamlana haliotis, assembly GCF_008806375.1. Classification (GTDB taxonomy): domain Bacteria; phylum Bacteroidota; class Bacteroidia; order Flavobacteriales; family Flavobacteriaceae; genus Pseudotamlana; species Pseudotamlana haliotis. The sequence continues at coordinate 18,836 of NZ_WAAT01000049.1, forward strand.
AAATGCTTTGTTTTTATTTGTCATATTTTTTTGTTAGAAATAAAAATTCTTTGTGGTCGTTAAAATCGGTTTTTCCTGTGTTGAAATATGTATGTGATTGCTCAAAAGTTTTAGTTTCTCCAACATTATTAAGTATTTCCGTTATTTCTTCGAGCGTAATTTTGTTTTTGGAAGATTTGCTTTTTGATTTATACGTGTTATTGTAAGAAACAGCTAAATATTTTACATCCAAATTTTCTACTAAATCTTTAAAAGTGTCTTTTGCTTGAACAGTACAATATTTGCTCATATTCTCTGGTTCAGGTTTTAATGCAACTCCGAATAGTTTTGGCTTTTTCCATTGTACAAGATTTTCGTAAATATGATAAAATCTACTGTATTGTCTTGAATTATATGGTGGGTCAATATAGGCAATATCACCTTTAATATTCCTTACTAATTCATTCGCATCTTCTTGATATATTTTTGCTCCTTTAAAATCAGAAGTCTGAATTAATTTAAAATTCAAAGGTCTTTTTGTAATTGGTTTTTTAATATATGCGTCAAAGTGACCAACAGTATTTGCAAGTCTGTCAATTGTATAAATTAAAGAAGTGAGCAAAATTGCGTATTCTCTCGAATTTAGTTCATTATTTTTTTTCTTTTTCTCAATATCTTGTCTTATGTATCCAATTTGTTTTGAAATTTCCTTTTCATAAAATTTACCTCCGAAGTTTTTTGAAAAATAGTTTTCTCGTATAGATTTTGAGTTTAAAGTATTGTATTCATTTGCTAACTCAACAAGTTTGTTAGAATTCCATTTTAATGTACCGTAAAATGCTTGATAAGTTACATTGTTAGAGTAGAGTATGTCGTTTAGAATAACGGTTTTATATTTTTCCATTGCAGATTTTGCTACAATTGAAGTTCCAGAAAAAATGTCAATAAATGTTCCATTACCTTCTGTTTCAGATTCAATAATTTCCATTATCCAATCTGTCAATTTTGCTTTATTTCCAATATATCTGCGACTTTGTAGTTGGAACTTATCTTGATTCTTATAGTCATTGAAAAGATTTAATCCATATTTTAATTTTTGTTCTGCCAGATGAAAACCTTCAAGACCTAAATCCTCATTTTGAACTTCATAGATTATTTTGTCACTAATTAGTTGTCTAATCAAGTCATTTTCACTGTAACTATAAAATTGAGCTAAACTTTGTACTTGTGGTTTTGTTGGAAGTCTTTTCCCTGTTTCAATTCGGCTTAATGAGGTGTAGTTAATTGAAGTTTTATCAGCAACTTCTTGTAGATGAAAACCTTTTGTTTCGCGTATTTCTTTTAAGGTATCTCCAATTGAAACTATTGTGTCCAACATAATTTGACTTTTTTTGTCAAATATAAAAATATTCTTGAGAATTCAGATGTGTGCGAGGGAAAAAAACAGCTCTTTTATTTTTTTCAGCGTTGGCTTTTCGCGTTGGTAAAAAAATAAATGTGCTGTTTGAGCGTTGGCGTTTTTATTTCAAATGTTCAAGTTTAGCTCGATTTCCGCATTACTTACAACAATAGGTGTATGTGTAGTAGCGCCCCCAAGGGTGCTA
>NZ_WAAT01000071.1 GCF_008806375.1 Pseudotamlana haliotis
TACACTAAGGTTTTAGTGTATCGCTATTTCAGGACGTGACAATATAATAAATTAAAAAGCAGGTCAATTATGACCTGCTTTTTTTTGTCTGGTTAATTAGTTAGTTGGTAATCTTTAATGCTTTTTACCAAATATAGTAATATAAACTTAACATTACGTTAACAATTGACGAAATGTTAATAAAAACTTAAATTTTAACATTATAGAGCATTTATAAGTTGATTAAAGAAACCTAACTATAGGTATAATCTGTTTGGATATGTAACATTTAATAGGTAACTCGTTTCGGCTTTTTATACATGGAAAGAACCTGTAGTTCAGCATATTCATCCTCATTTATTGAAAGGTTATTACCGCAATCTCTTCCATTGCCCATTGGCATAATCGTACCATTAAAACCCAAACCTCCAGAATAATTACAACCAATATAAAATCCTTGAATAAAAAATATCCCTTTGTTTTTCGCTAAAACACTAACCTTATCCTTTGATGACAGGCTTTTATTAACATAATAAGTATGTTCTGTACCGGCCTTAACTTTAACTAAAAAATAACTGTTAATTTTTAAATTTATAATTTTAGAATCCCCTTCTCTAATAATAAAACCATCTAGTCTCGGATCAGAATTAGGCCTATAAAAATATACATGTGCAAATCCATCTTCTGGCTTTTCAATTTTATTCAACTCTAATTCTTCTTTAGTTTTAGAAGATAGAAATATGTCATCACATTGATAAAAGAATAAACGACTGGGCGTATAGTGCAGTTTTTTATAGCGAGGCTGGGTAGATTTTCTAGCTTTCAAATTTTTTGACATATCTCTTTTTAATATAAATTTATTATCTGGAGATAAATCGAAATAAATATATTGATTTTTAACTTTTGTTATTTTGCATTTAATCGTGTCTTTATTTTTATATACAAAATAATCATTAAACTCATTTTGGGCGTTCAAAATTGAAACTCCAAAAATTAAAATGGTTAAGAGTTTTTTCATAAGTATTTACTATGTTCTAAGCAAAGAGTGGGTTTCTGTTAGATTTGACTTATTTAAGGTGAATTAACAATCTTCAAAGATTAAAAAACAGGCAAGAATTATGCAAACATCTACATCTTTAATTAGGCATATATCCATTTAAAGCAAGTACCTTGAAACAAATTGTGTTTATTTATTTCTTACTTTCTTTTAATTTTTTCCGAATTCTACTTAATTGCACGGGTGTGATACTTAAAAAGGTGGCAATTTGATACTGAGGTATTAACCTTTCTAAGTCCGGCATTTCTTCACAGAGTTTTAGATAGCGTTCTGTGGCATCTAAAGAAATCAATTCAAGTTGACGTTCTTCATATTTTATAAAAATATATTCTAGAACCTTATTATATAAATTACTCACATTGATATCCTGCTTACAAAGTATCATGAATTCCAAATAATTTAATTCATACACTTTACAATCTGTTAGCATTTCATAAATAAGTTTAGATGGTTTTTGTTCAATAAGCCCCGTAAAAGCGCCCACAAAACTAACAGGTGTAAAAAAACTTTTTGTGTACTCCTTCCCTTCTCTTGAACTTAAGTAAGCACGCATTGAAGTGTCTACCTTTGGTGTGACGGTTTTATATAGAG
>NZ_WAAT01000072.1 GCF_008806375.1 Pseudotamlana haliotis
ACCCTTGGGGGCGCTACTACACATACACCTATTGTTGGCAACAAGCTGAAATCACTCAAATGGACAAAAGAAATATTCTTCTATCAATTCTAATTCTGAATTTCATTTTGACTTCTTGTAATTTTGATTATCCACGAAAAAGTGACACAATCGACGAAACTTTTATCCTAAAAATTGATGAATCTGAATTGAAAGATTTTGATAGTATAAACAAACTTATAGTAAATAATAAATCTAAATTAATCCCAATATTAGATAAGAAAAACCAAATCCATGAACATATAAGAAAAAGAAAAAACAACTCTTTATATTTTACAAGTAGATTATTGAATGAATATCTTCCTGACAGTACAATAAACAGAGGATTCTTGGAGCGTCATAATTTTTCATTAAAGCAAGAAAGAAAATTAGAAACGAAACCTAAATTGAACTTAAAACGTTTACACTATATTTTTGACCATAATAGAGCAATTTATGTTTTATGGAATTCCAAGCTTTTAAAAGGAGAAAGACATCCTGAAATACACGAAAGGAATTATAACTATCATATTGTTCAAAAACTACTGTATAATTTCGATTTTGACTCTATTGCAATTAAAACAAATAATTTATTACACACACAACAAATAAATGAAAATTGGATTTATGTAATTGACTACGAAAAAGTCGGAGAAGACAATAATTATAAACCAACAAAGGAAGAAACAAGGATATTGAAAGAAGAATATTTTAACTTTTAAAAAAAGCCAGTTGCCAACAACGTGTATAATTAATTGCTTGGACAAGTGCCTACTTGGAAAATTCCTTCGGAATTTTCTCTGGCTCGTGATAGTTTACTCAATTAGTTGCTTAACACGCAATTAACCATACACAAGACCGTTGCCATTAATACACTGAAAATCCGTCTTCGCGAAAATATTTCGATAACAATGGACTACAATTGTAACTAATTCGTTACATTTGTAATATGAGAGAAATCGATATTACAGAAGAATGTTTGGAATTTATAGACAAACAAAACGACAGAGTTTCGCTTAAATTCTTTCAACTCATAGAAGTTATTTGTGAAATTAAAGTTATAAACTCAAACTTCCTGAAAAAACTGCAATCAACTCAATTTTACGAATTGAGAATTAAAGCAGGAAACGAATATCGAATCGTAATCTTTGCTATCGACCATCTGAATTTCGCCGAATGTACAAAAGCTGTTTGTTTGAACGGATTTCAGAAAAAAGGAACAAAGGATTACAAAAAGGCAATTAAACAAGCCGAAAAAATATTAGAGGATTATCTTAAAGAAAAATAATTATGGGAAAATCAATTAATGCAAAAGAACTGATTGCAAAACGTTACGGAAAAGAAGGTTCAAAAGAACGTGAGGAGTTTAGAGAAAGTGCTTTTTCCTACTATTTTGGAGAAATCATAAAAAACAGACGAAAGGAATTACATATGACACAGGAAAATCTTGCTGAAAAGGTTGGAAAGAAAAGACCATATATTTCCCGAATTGAAAACGGAGAGGATATTCAATTGTCTAATTTCGCTCTACTTGCCAATGCATTAGGATTATCAATTAAATTAACAGCTGAATAAGTACTAATGGCAACACAGTATATAATTTATTGCTAAGTTTTAGCTTACTTATGCAAATCCTGCGGATTTTCTAGTTGTTTTGTACTTGTAGAATTTGTTTCTTTATCATCGCAACAAACCATATACATCAACGTTGCCAGTAATACTGACCCGTCCTGAATAAAGGCTACATAATTTTAAACATTAT
>NZ_WAAT01000073.1 GCF_008806375.1 Pseudotamlana haliotis
TTAAAGAGTAAAAAGACCAACCATTTTGTCCATTACGCCTAAAATGATGTTTATAAATTTCGCTGAAAAGTCTTGATTTTTAAGGTGTTTTGGGAGTGTTAATTCCAATTGGTCAATTGTTAAGTTGTTGCGAATCAAACATTAAAATTATGTTGTCATTAAAAAAAGATGTAACAAATTGAGAATTATATCGTCTCTTTAGTACATCAAAAAACGAAAATCATTAAATCAAACTTAAAAATCTTTCATCATGAAAAAAACAATCATTATTTCAACCATGGCCTTATGCTTATCAGTAGTTAGTGTAAATGCCAGTACAGAACCAGTAGTTTTAAAAAGCAATAAGATAGAAGCTTATTTTAAAGTGAATTCTTTTTGTGTTTCAATAGCAAAAGGGGATTACGACACTGTAAAAACGCTTATAGAGCGTGGTACTGATGTGAATGCGAAATCCAATGGCATGACACCAGCTATGTATGCAGCAAAATACAACCGTACTGAAATTCTTGAATTATTAATTGCACATGGTGCGAACTTAAAAACCAAGTGCAGTAAAGGTAAAACCGCTGCAGATTACGCCGAGTTACATGGTGCTGTTGATACAAAAGCGATTATTGATAATCACTTTATGGCACAAAAAATGAGAAAATAATAATTAGATTACAATTATTTGGAGCTAGTCACTCTTTTGAAACGCCCTGTTTAACGGGGCGTTTTTTATTCAGAAAAACTAAAACTAGAGTGTCTTATACATGGCATAATGCGGACCAATACTAGGAATGTCAAAAGCTTGGCCAAAAGTTTCATAGCCACATTTTTTATAGAAAGGCAGAGCAATTTCTCTTGCGTTACACCAAATGGTTTCTGTGTTTTTTTGGTTCATTAATTTTTCTCCAAAGGCTAGTATCATGTTGCCAAGACCTTGCCCTTGAAATACATTTAAAACTGCCATGCCGCGAAGCTGATATTGGTTTTGTACTGATAAATCAGGGTGCGCGTTTTTAAAAAAAGAGCAGATGCCAATGAGTGTTTCAGCTTGATAAAGACCAAGATGAATTGTTGTAGCTAAGTCGTCACCATCAAAAACACAAGTCGAGATTGGTTTTCCTGGTCTCAAAACGGGATGTCTTACTGAATAGCTTTCCTGAGCGGTGATTTGTTTTATATTAAAATGGTCTTGGTTCATATGGGATTTGATACTTTTGTGCCTTCAAACTTAGATAAAATAATTAGAGGTTTTATTAATCACATAACAAAAAGCCATATGACTTTCACTTTTAAGATTTTAGATAAAACATTCATAGATGCTATCACACCCTTGGTGAAAAAGCTGAATAACGATAAAGTTTCAGAAAGTTTATTAAAAGAGCGCATTGCAGAAATGTTTAATCAGAATTATGAATGTGCTGGTGTTTTTGATGATGATATTTTAATAGGGGTATGCGGTTTGTGGTACTGCACTAGACATTATTCAGGGAGAAGTGTTGAACCCGATCATGTTTTTATCGCCGAAGGCTATCGAGGAAAGGGATTAGGTCACGAGTTTTTTAGTTGGATTTACGATTATGTCTCTAAAAAAGGCTGCGAATCGATAGAATTGAACACTTATGTAAATAATTATTCGTCACATAAGTTTTATTATAATCAGGGGTTTACGATTTTAGGATATCATTTTTTAAAAAAGTTGTAAATTTTTCTTGGAAAATATCTAAAGGTTTATCTATATTTGCAGCCGGAATTAATGCGAGAGTAGCTCAGTTGGTAGAGCGTCAGCCTTCCAAGCTGAATGTCGCCGGTTCGAACCCGGTCTCTCGCTCGAAAAGCTTCACAGAAATGTGAGGCTTTTTTTTATGCTTGAAAGTTACTATTGTAAAATGCAGTAGGGTGAGAAGTTTATGGATCATTCCTAAAAGTTGTGTTTATGCAAAAATTGTAGTT
>NZ_WAAT01000074.1 GCF_008806375.1 Pseudotamlana haliotis
AAAGTAAAAAACTAATTGATCAGTTATTTACTGAAGGTAAATCGGTTTCGGCCTATCCGCTGCGACTAGTATTTATGCCATGCCAATTTGAAGGTGATCTTATAGCACAAACCGGTGTTTCGGTTAGTAAACGTCATTTTAAATTGGCTGTAGATCGAAACCTTATAAAACGTTTGATGCGAGAATCATACCGCTTAAACAAAGCCTCTTTTTTTAACAATTTAAGTCAGCCCTATGCGTTTATGATTTTGTACATTGGTAAAGACAAACCAAAATATGATCAAATAGAAAAACGTATGCAACTTCTATTTGAAAAATTTAGAAAACAGATTTCTGAAAAATAATCTCTTACATGAAAAAAATCTTCACTAAAAAAGTTATAATTCCAGTGATGCTGGGCGTGGTATTTTTAACCACATCGGCATTTAAAAACGATTTTTTTGAAATAGCGAAACAAATTGAAATTTTCACCACACTGTTCAAAGAACTTAACATGAACTATGTGGATGAAACCAATCCTGGGGCACTCATGGATACGGCTATAAAAAGCATGTTAGCCGATTTAGATCCCTATACTAATTTTATGAACGAGCAAGATGTTGAAGCGGCTCGTATTAACAATACTGGTGATTATACCGGCATTGGTGCCCGTATTAAAACCATGGAAGATAAATTGGTGGTAATTGAACCTTACAAAGACTATCCAGCAGATCAAGCTGGTTTAAAACCTGGTGATGAGATTATTAAAATAGGAAATACCGTGGTTGCTAACTATAAAGATCATGCTGGTGATTTACTTAAAGGCACATCAGATTCTTCAGTAGAAGTCACTTATTTACGTCAGGGCAAAACACATACAGCCACTATAAAACGTGCTGAAGTTGACATCAAAGCAGTCCCACACTTTTCAATGGTGAATGATAAAACAGGTTACATTGTTTTAACCCGTTTTAATAATAAAGCTTACGTTGAAACCAATTATGCCTTACGTGATTTAAAAGCGCAAGGGGCCACAAAAATAATTTTAGATTTACGCGGAAACCCTGGTGGATTACTTAATGAAGCTATTAAAATTGTAAATCTTTTTGTGCCTAAAGGCCAACTTGTGGTAACCACAAAATCGAAGGTCAAGAAATACAATCGTTCCTATATTACACAAAATCAACCTATAGACACTGAAATTCCGTTAGTAGTTTTAATTGATGGCGCAAGTGCTTCGGCAAGTGAAATTGTATCAGGTGCTTTACAAGATTTAGATCGTGCGGTAATTGTAGGGGCGCGAAGCTTTGGAAAAGGCCTTGTACAACGTCCTAAACAACTTACCTACGGGACACAAGTTAAAATCACGATTTCACGTTATTACACACCTTCCGGACGCTGTATTCAGTCGTTAGATTATTGGAATAGAAACGAAAAAGGGGAGGCTGTACGTGTAAAACAAGAGAATTATCACGAATTCAAAACGAAAAACGGACGTAAAGTTTTTGATGGTGGAGGTGTCCTTCCTGATGTTGCACTAGGAGCTACTAAAAATCCAACGATTACTAAAGCCATTCAAGATAATGACTTAATTTTCAATTATGCAGTAGACTACTATTACAATCATAAAATTGAAGATATTAACAGTTTTACTTTAACAGATAAAGATTTTTCAAACTTCAAAAGTTATTTAAAAACCAATGATTTTTCGTTTGAAACAGAAACTGAAAAAGCCTTAAAAAAAGCCTTTGAAACATCAAAAAAGGAAGCTTTAAACGATAATATCAAGAAAGAGTATGATGATTTAATAAATCAATTGAACATATCTAAAAACACGGTTATAGACGAAAATAAAACCTATTTATTAGAATTACTTACCGAAGATATCGTGAAATGCTACGTTTACAGAGAAGGCTTGTATAATTATTACAAAGTTCATGATACTGAAATAAAAAAAGCTTCAGAAATATTAAGTAATTCATCATCTTATCAAAGTTATTTAAGATAATCATTGCACCATCCATTTAGTTCATTTTTGAACATTTTATTTGTGAAATTTCACTTCATCTATAAAATGTTCAGATACACAGACTTCTAGTAAAATTTTCGATTAAAAATATTATATTTATATCGTCACAACTCCCTACTATGTCTAAATTATTGGTGTTCATATTAGTAATACTTCAATCTTTATGTGTTTACTCACAAAAAGCCCTTACCCATGAAGTTTATTTTGAAACCGATAAATACGATGTCCCAAGTACTGAAGAAAACCGCTTACTGCTTTTTATTTCCAACTTAAATGATATTGAAATCGAGTCCATTTCCATCTTCGGCTTTTGTGATGATCGCGGTGCCGATAACTACAATTTAATCCTTTCGCAACAGCGGGCAGATGCTATTAAATCTATTTTTTCTAACAATGAAATCAGTGAGAGTTTAATTACTAATGTCGATGGAAAAGGTAAAATTTTACTCAAAATTGTTAAAGAAGAAGATATTTTAAAAATTAGAGGATTAAACCGAAAAGTAGAAATCATCGTAAAGCCTAAACTTTTAGAACCCGATCCAGAACCTATTGCTGAAGTTGACATTCCTATAGAAAAAGAAAAAACAACAGTTGAACGTATTAACGAAGGTCAAAAAGGTGATAAAATTGTTTTTAATACCATTTACTTTAAAACCGGTGAAGTCACCATGAATTCTGGATCAGAAAAAACATTGGAAGAAATCGCTGAAGCTTTAGTAAACAGAAAAGAAATTTATTTCACCATTCAAGGTCATGTGTGTTGTACACAAAACTCACGTGATGCTGTAAACAGAAAAACTAAAAAGCGTAATCTTTCTGAAGCTAGAGCCGAGTTTGTTTATAACTATTTTGCAGAAAAAGGCGTGAGTAAAAAACGTATGCGACACTTAGGCATGCGTAGAAAATTTCCTTTAGGAGGAGATCCTAAATATGACAGACGCGTAGAAATTGTCATTACTTATGTAGATGATAATGTGAAATAAACTTAGGTAAATTATTTAATCTTCCTCCTGTAATAATTTTTCATTTATCAATTGTATACCAGCCAT
>NZ_WAAT01000075.1 GCF_008806375.1 Pseudotamlana haliotis
GAATCTAGCTTTTATAGAGCAGAGTAGGGATGTGTGCTAACGGTTTGTATATGCTTTGTTGCGTATTTAATCACCTAAATTAGCAAATAAAAACCGAATAGAATATTCCGCAGGAATATTCGTAAGCAGGCTAGAACCAGCAATAAAGCATATACCTTGTTGTAAACAGTGGTTTATTATCAGTTTTGTTGTTTAAACGCTTTGAAACGTCTTGATTTAGCACCTTTTATGCGTTTTACTATTTTTAGAAACCCTTTTATTAAACTCTTTTTAACCGCTATATTTTCACGAACAAATTTGCCGTCCAGATTTTTAGTCCGCCGCAACAGTTGCGAAAGATTGGTGTCCGAAGCCGTCTGAGTGAACAGTTTTGAGTGTTATATTTTTTAGGGTGTTATTTTGAGGATTTTTAGCTTTTATTAAGCAAAGATTTATCGTCGAGAGAATCCGTCCGCACCACAACAGTTGCGCAACGTTAATGTCCGAAATCGGCTGAGTGAGCTTGTCCGATTGCGCTTTGCTTTTAAGGGGCTGTTAAAGTAATTTTTAAGCGTTAAGAATGGCGTTAAGAATTGATTTTCATGCGAGTGGGGCATTGTTTACAACGTTGATGTGTATGAAACGTAGCGTGTAAAAAGGTAATATTTTAAAGGATAAAACTGAGCTAAATTTTTAATTTTGTTTTTAACTTGTCAAACATTAAAGCTCAATTAAAAATTTGGCGGACTTAGCAAATAAGTAAAAACCTCTCGGAAACCCTAATTTAGCTATGTTTTATACATGGTGTTGTACGCTGTGACTTTGTTCAATACTATCTTTAACATATATTTTTTTTTCAAAGTAAATTTTATGTCCAATAATACTGTCTAATTTTTGTCCGTTTTCATCTTCTTTGAATGGCCCAAATGAATATTGTTGATAATACCCTCTCAAGGTTTTATCTCCAACAGAATCAAATCTTAAACCAATGAAAATAAGTTTTGAAAAATCCGTTCCATTTCCAGCCCATTTTTGGTTTTTGATATCAATTGTCAGGTCATTAAATTTAGCAAGTTTGACTTCTTTCTCGTTTGAGAAATCATAACTATAATTCGCGCTGTCTTTAGCAATAAATGCTCTTATGTTAGATGGTTGGTCTCGAATTACTGGTGAAAATATTTGTACGTATCCTTTAATCGGTTCGTTTAATTTTATTGTATCTCTATTAAAGAATATCACATCATAAATTGTATTTCTAAAAAAAATTGTGTCATTAATAAATTCTGCTTGCTTGTAGATAGAATCTTCGTCTCTCCAAGCAATTGTATCTCCTGTTTTATTCAAATTCCAAGCTCGATTAGCAAGAGATTTTCCGTTTATAGTGAACCATTCTCTAATTTCTCGTAAGTCAGAATCTCGGTCATACAATTCCCAATTTCCGAATTTTTGGTTTTCCTTATATTGTTTTCCTTTTTTAAATAAAATTCCATTATTGTAAAAATAGTAAACACTATCAAAGTCGGTTAAATGAACTGTTTTTTTGAAAATTACTTTTGGATTGTTCTGATAATATTCAATTGTTTCGTTCATCTTTAATTCAGTCGAATTCTCTTTACAAGCTATAATTGTAAAGGTTAATATGAATATTATAAGTAGGTTTTTCATCATAGCGTACAACGTTTAGTATATGAGCAGTAGCGGATTATCACCGAAAATGCTGCAAATAGCAGTATACCCATTAAACAAGAATAGCGGTTCAAGTTTGCACTTAAACCGCTATTGCTTATATACATTGTTGGCATTTCGTTTTCTATTTAAAAGCCTTTATTACAGAGTCGATAAGTACTTTCGGAGATTTATCGTGTCTCGTAATTTTTGGTATTTCTTTGTCTATATTGAGAAGTTGATATACCGCAGTTTGTGCAGCGCGAATTGAAAACTCTACAGTGAAAACCACATCATCTTTTAATTCTACAAATTGACTGACCATTGCTAAATTTTTTGAGGTTTCTGGCACTGGTTTTGGTCTATCTGTATAAGCTCTAGGCATAAACATAGATGTGATATAAGGCATTCTGCATGGAATACATGTTGCTTTGTCAAATACAGCTTTATCGAAATTTAAATGTCCACACAATTCTGTTAGTATATCATCACCATTACACTCAACCAAGGTTTTCGGAACAAAATTCCCAACTTGGTCACCGTGTAGCGCATATCCCCAAAAGACTTGCAGTTCTTCAGGCTGGTTTATGAAATGAGGTTGATGATAAATTACTATTGACATAAGCCAATTAGAGTCTTTAAATGTAACCAGTCCGCCTGTTCCTGGTTGATTTCCTGAAAACTCTGTCATTTTATTGAAAAAATCGGGTGTTCTACATGTTACTGTAAATGATTCCCAAAAAGATTCTGGAATACTGGAGTTAAATGGTTTTGGGTTTCCAAATTCTGGTCGCCCATCTGCTAGTTTTTCCCATAATTTCCATCCTTGACTGTCTTCTTTAGTTTTATGAGGTGGTGCTGTTGTCATACTTCCTAGACTTGAAGCGTCTGTCATTGAACCATTTTGTAAAATCACAATATCGTCAGATTCTACCGAAACGGTTTGTTTTTCTCCATTGTTCAAAAGAGTTAAGGATGTGACAGTTACCTTGCCATCAATATCTATGGTATCGATATCTGTTACCGTAGTATTAGCCTGAAAATTAACATTTCGGTCTTTAAGCCACTTGAGCAACGGAAGCACCAAGGAATCGTATTGGTTGTAAATGGTTCTTTTTACACCAGCCAAAGTTTCAATTCTGGGAAACTCGTTCATGAAACGGTGTAAGTATCTTTTAAACTCAACTGCACTATGCCATGTTTGAAATGCAAATGTGGTTTGCCACATGTACCAAAAGTTTGAGTCAAAAAACTCTTTTGATAACCAATCAGAAATTTTTGAAGTGCCAAGTTTTTCTTCGGAAGCTTCTGTTAATTTAAGTAACTCTAACCTGTCTTTCATTGTGAAAGTCATACTTGAAACATCCACAATGTGGCGGTTTTCATCTACTAGTCGAGCTTGTGAGTGAGGGATGTGCTTTTTGTTGAAAGCAATAATCTCCTCTTTTACAGACAGATTAGGATTATTCAAAGATGGAATATGTTCATAAAGACCCCATAAGCACTCATAATGGTCTGTAGTTAACATACGGCCCCCTCTCAAGGAATAACTGCCATCCTCTAATCTTTTTCCGTCCAAACTACCACCTTGGGTCGGTAGTTTTTCAAAAATAGTAATTTGGTCTCCATCCATTCCTCCATCACGAATCATGAATGCTGCGGCAGTTAAAGAACCGATTCCTCCGCCAATACAGTAAGCTTTAATTTTTGTCATAATTTTCAATTTTTATTAGTTAACACTTATTATTAGGTAATGTTTTTAATGAATGCCAACGTGTTTTTATATGATTTGTGCGTTTGGAAAATCGGAGATTTTTCGTACGTAGCAAATCGTTTGTTGGATGTTTGTCGTTTGTACTAGTTCAAATTTAAGCATAAATTATATGAGGTGTTGGCAAATCGTTTAATATCTATTTCCAACGGTATTC
>NZ_WAAT01000076.1 GCF_008806375.1 Pseudotamlana haliotis
CCACAGATAAATTAGAAAATTGGAAAAATCTACAACCAAAAACGGTTGAATTGATGCAATTTTTTAGTGAAAATATTGGTAAATACCCATACGATCAATATTCAGTAATTCAAGGTGGCGATGGCGGAATGGAATATGCCATGTGTACTTTAATCCTTGGTCAAGGTGATTTTGATGGCTTATTTGGTGTAACATCTCATGAGTTGGCACATACTTGGTTTCAATTTTTATTAGCAACAAACGAGTTAACAAACTATTGGATGGACGAAGGTTTTGCACAATACTATGGGAAACTTGGAGAAAGCAAATTAAACGGAAAATCGTTTAAAAAAGACACAAAACAAACCTATGATGTATATTCATACTATGCTAATTCTGGAACCGAACAACCAATGACAACACAAGCCGATCGTTTTCATTTAAATCGTTCATCTTCAATATCAGCATACTACAAAGGTTTTGTGTTTTTAAACCAATTGGCTTATGTGATCGGGCAAGAAAATCAAGAAAAAACCATAAAAGCATATTTTGATCAATGGGCTTTTAAACACCCTAACGGTAACGATTTTATCCGTGTTGCGGAAAAAGTTTCAGGACTAGAATTAGACTGGTATTTAAACGATTGGACACGTACCACAAACACCATTGATTACGGCGTAAAAACTGTTGAAGACAACAGCATAACTTTAGAACGTATTGGACTCATGCCAATGCCTATAGACCTAAAAGTAACTTATACTGATGGTTCTACTGAAGATTTTTACATTCCATTACAAATGATGCGTGGTGAAAAACCAACTACGGCAACAACGATAAAAGACTGGGCTTGGGCATATCCAACCTATACGTTTACAACCTCAAAAACGGTGAAATCTGTAACTATCGACCCAGAAGAAATGATGGCCGATATCGATAGAGAAAATAACGAAAACTAGAAATACTTTTTCTATATTTTATAAGCCCTTTTGATTTCTCAAAAGGGCTTTTTTTATATCTATTTATTATTTTATAATGACGACCTTTCAGTAGAACTATAACCTATATATGAGACTCTGAAACAAGGTCAGGGTGAGGAATTACAAAACTATGTCATGCTCAAAAGCACTATTTATTCACTTATGTCGTAACCACTTCTCTCGCTTATGCTATATAATATTCTTTGAAAAATTTCAAGATGTTTATCGTAATTTTCAGGTGTTAGCAAAGTTTTTATTTTTACATTCATTGCTTTGGTATCCTTATTAATTTTTTCTGTGATTTCTTCCTCAGTATAATCTTTATCATGATCATGATCATCATACCTGTTAATAGTACCTATATAATCATAAAATATATTCATATATTCATCTTCATCTGCTTCAGATAAATTCATTTTTTCCACCTCTGTAACATAAACTAATTGTATATTATCTCGTTCTTCCGAAGTAAAAATAGTCACTTTATTTTCTGCCTTTTTCTTTTGCTCTTCTGTCATTTCCTGAGAAAACCCTAAAGGGGTTATTAAAAACAAACTTAAGGCTAACACTGTTTTAAATTGGTTCATCATTATTTAATTTAAATTTTATTATTATTATTTAACATCAAAAGTAGCACTTTTATCTATTCTATAAACAAAATTGTATGCTCTGTAGTATTACTCAAATCATCAATACGTAAATTGGCTTTTGTACCCTTTAAAACAAATCTCTGTTTTTTTATAAAAAACGTAATGAACCTCAGTGTCTTCCTGTAAAACACTGTTTTATACTTTTTTTCAAAACATACGACTTCAAAAAGAAACAGTCAATCGTCTTAAATTCACCTTATTTTTAATACCTTAGCAGTGTAAACTTTAGGGGTGTTCTATTCAAGAACTGAGAAAAACCCTTTGAACCTGATGCGGTTAGTACCGATGAAGGGAAAAGTTGAAAAGCATATTGCAATATCTGCTTACACACCTTTTCGTAAAAGTACCTGGCGTACTTTTTCCTTTCAAAGTCATATTTCTCGACCCTTTAAAATTTACAGTATAATTAAAAAGACTGTAAAATGATAAAAATACGGGTTAACGAGGACATCATGGAAGTCGCTAAAGACTTCAATATTCTTAAACTACTTGAAAAATTAAACACACCACAAAATGGTATTGCGGTGGCTATTAACAGCACGATTATTTCAAAGGAGTCTTGGTATTCCCATCATTTTTCAGAAAACGACAATATTTTAATTATACAAGCAACCCAAGGTGGGTAAGGCCCCCTAACCCCCAAACGGGGAAATTGAAACGTATTAAAACTAAAAAATATTAACGTTCTTATTCCATTTGAGGTATAAGGAGAACACCACAACAATGAAAAACAAAGACACCGCACCAAAGCAAGATGGTATTACGAGACAACCGTTTCCTAACTCCGAAAAAATCTATGTTCCAGGAAAAATTCACCCACAAATTAAAGTGGCTATGCGTGAAATTTCGTTAAGCGACACGACCGATTCGATGACGAAAAAGAAAACGCCTAACGAACCTGTAACCGTTTATGATACTTCTGGACCGTACACCGATCCTAACAAAGACATTAACATTCATGCTGGTATTGAAAGAATTCGTGAACCTTGGATTCAAGATCGTGGTGATGTAGAGCAGTTAGATGGTTTTTCTTCAGAATACTCAAACGAGCGTTTAAACGATAAAAGTTTAGACCACATGCGCTTTTCATTGCTAAAAAAGCCATTACGAGCTAAAAAAGGCAAGAATGTAACCCAGTTACACTACGCAAAACAAGGCATCATCACCCCAGAAATGGAATATATCGCTATTCGTGAAAACCAACGTATAGACGAAATGACCGAGATTAGAAAGCAACACAAAGGTGAACACTTTGGAGCTTCTATTCCAGAGAAAATCACTCCAGAATTTGTACGTTCAGAAGTCGCAAGAGGACGTGCCGTAATTCCTTCAAACATCAATCACCCAGAAGCTGAACCTATGATTTTAGGGCGTAACTTCTTAGTAAAAATAAACGCTAATATTGGTAATTCAGCCGTGACTTCCTCTATCGAGGAAGAAGTTGAAAAAGCCGTTTGGGCTTGCCGCTGGGGTGCCGATAATATCATGGATTTATCTACCGGAGAAAATATTCATGAAACCCGTGAGTGGATTGTTCGAAACTCTCCAGTGCCAATTGGTACGGTGCCAATTTACCAAGCTTTAGAAAAAGTAAACGGTGTGGCCGAAGATTTAACTTGGGAGATTTTCCGCGATACTTTAATCGAACAAGCTGAACAAGGGGTTGATTATTTCACCATACACGCCGGTGTATTATTACGCTACGTGCCCATGACCGCAAATCGTGTAACGGGTATCGTATCTCGTGGTGGATCAATCATGGCAAAATGGTGTTTAGCACATCATAAAGAGAGTTTCTTATACACGCATTTCGAAGATATTTGTGAAATTTTAAAACAATACGATGTCGCTTTTTCTTTAGGTGATGGTCTGCGTCCAGGGTCGGTTGCCGATGCCAATGACGAAGCACAATTTGCCGAATTAGAAACATTAGGCGAATTAACTCAAATTGCCCGTAAACACGAAGTACAGTGTTTTATTGAAGGTCCAGGTCATGTGCCAATGCACATGATTAAAGAAAACATGGAAAAGCAAATCGATGTTTGTGACGAAGCACCATTTTACACTTTAGGCCCTTTAACAACCGATATCGCACCGGGTTATGACCACATTACTTCAGGTATTGGAGCTGCCATGATTGGTTGGTTTGGTTGTGCCATGTTATGCTATGTAACGCCTAAAGAACACTTAGGTTTACCAAATAAAGAAGACGTACGTGTAGGTGTGGTAACCTATAAATTAGCGGCTCACGCGGCCGATTTAGCCAAAGGTCATCCTGGTGCTCAACACCGTGATAATGCCTTGAGTATGGCGCGTTTCGAGTTCCGATGGGAGGATCAATTTAACTTAGGTTTAGATCCAGAACGTGCTTTAGAATATCACGATGAAACCCTGCCTGCAGATGGGGCAAAAGTGGCGCATTTCTGTTCGATGTGCGGACCGAAATTCTGTTCGATGAAAATTTCACAAGAAGTTCGTGATTTTGCTGCCGAAAATGATATTGTAGATAACGAAGTCATTCAAAAAGGCATGGACGAGAAATCTCAAGAGTTTAAAGAAAAAGGATCAGAGGTTTATCTGTAATGAAAAAGTAAAAATGAAGAATGAAAAATTGTACGACCAATAGGTATAAATTAAATGTTAATATTTTCAATTCATGAAGTTTGTCATTCTGACAAAAGGAAGAATCTTATAACAGTTTCAATTGCATGATTAAACTAACAAAGTGGATTTTTTAACTGAAATTAAGCATAAAACTTATTAACGGTAAACTCTATTTAGGAATAGTACACATTTCATTCTTCATTATTAATTATTCATTAAAGAAAATGATCATTCTAATAGCTCCAGAAAATGATATTCCGAACGAAATTGAAATACTAAATCAGCTATTTCAAGAAGGTTTGCAATACTATCATTTGAGGAAACCTAATAAGAATTATAAGGAACATGTAGACTATTTAAAGCATATTGATAAACATTATCATAACAGAATCGTGGTTCATTATTTTCATGAATTAGTTAATGAGTTTCCTTTAAAAGGCATACATTTTCAAGAGCAAAAACGTATAGACCATATTGATAATCCGGGACAGTATTTTAAAACCCTCAACATGTTTGGTAAAACTATAAGTTCATCCTTTCATGAACCTGATGTTTTAGAAGCCTGTTATTTTGAGTTTGATTACCATTTACTGAGTCCGGTATTTTCATCCATTTCAAAGGCAGATTATAAAGGTCGTGGCTTTGATGTAAATCATATTGACAAAACAATTATTGCCATGGGTGGGGTTTCCGCAGAAAATGTAAATAAATGTAAAGAACTGGGTTTTAAAGGTATTGGTATTCTTGGAGCAATCTGGAAAAGTGAAAAACCTATTGAAGATTTTAGAAGGATATTTAATTTTCAATCAAAAAAATTCAATTAATCTAAGAGATTTTGTAAAATATACAAAACTCACAATGTAAGAATATTATAACATAAAAATATGTATTTTCGCAGCTTTATTAAATTTAAAAACCAACTTAAACCAAACTATGACCTAAAAATTCAAAGAATTATAGGATATCACTCTCCCCAGAGGGTTTTCAATCGTATCATCACTGTTAATTAAAATCCCTAATGGTATCCTAAACTTAAGCTATTATCAACCCAACTAAACTAATTTATAGCATGAAAAAAAATTACACCATATCTGCTACAAATGGTGCATCGTTAGTTGATAATTATGTACTAAGTATTGCAGGTCATGACCCCACTGGAGGCGCCGGAATTACTTCTGATTTGAAAACATTCGAGGCCCACGGATTTTACGGATTAACCGTCTGTACAGCGATAACTGTTCAAAATGACATTGATTTTAAACAATCTATTTGGACAAATCCTGGAGTTATTTTATCACAAATTGAAACCCTTTTTGAACGTTTTAATATTGCCGTTGTTAAAATAGGCATCGTTGAAAACTGGAAAACCTTATCCTTAATTCTAGATAAATTACATGAGCTAAACCCTAAAATCAAAGTGGTTTTAGACCCTGTTTTTAAGGCCAGTTCTGGATTTGATTTCCATATTGATGAAACTCAGGAACTCCTAGATAAAATTTGGAAACAGTGTTATATTATTACACCAAATTATGATGAGATTCAAAGTCTATATCCTAATTTAAATATCAAGAAAACTATAGCACATATTTCAAAATATACGAGAATCTACCTTAAGGGCGGACACCGTTCAGATATAAAAGGCTGGGATGAATTATATTACGGTAAAACCGAAGCGATCGAGATATTTCCAATTTTTGAAACCGTTTATGAAAAACATGGTAGTGGTTGTGTTTTATCATCGAGCTTGGCTTGTAATATCGCTTCTAATTTCCTGATTAAGGACGCTGCTATAAACGCTAAAATCTATATTGAAACCTATTTAAGAAGCAGCAAAGGCTTACTCGGAACGCATAAAATGGCGCTGTCGGGAGTCTGAATTTAGGAGTTGAGGAGTTAGAGTAGTTAAGGAGTTAGAATAGTTACAGAGAATAAAGTTATCTTATGGAAATGACTAAAAGTTTTGAAGATTTAAAAGTTTGGCAAAAAGGTCATCAATTTGTTTTAGAGGTTTACAAAATGAGTAAGGCATTTCCAAGAGAAGAAATTTACGGATTAACCTCTCAATTTAGAAGAGCAGCGGTGTCTATTACAGCAAATATAGCTGAAGGCTATAAACGTAAAAGTGCGAAAGAGAAACTACGTTTTTATAATTTTTCACAAGCATCGTTAGAAGAATGTCGTTATTTTTTAATCCTATCAAAAGATTTAGGTTATGTTGAAAACAATAAAAAACAAACAGTATTAATTCAAGAAGTCAGTAAAATGTTAAACGCGTATTGTCAAGGTATTTTAAGAAAAATAAATAATTAATACCATAACAATTTAACTACCCTAACTCCTATAACTACTCTAACTACTTAACTCCTGTAACTACTTAACCACTATAACTCCTAAAAAAAAATGATTCCTAAACTCCACTACATATCACAAGGCGAAACACCGAAGGCACACATAGAAAATATTCAAAAAGCTTGTCAATCGGGTGCTGAATTGGTGCAATTACGTTTAAAAAATGCCTCGGAAAAAAAGATTTTAAAAGCTGCACAAGAAGCTCGAGAAATTACGGCGCATTATCAAACACGCTTAATCATAAACGATCATTATAAAATTGCAAAAGAAGTCAAAGCAGATGGCGTGCACTTAGGGAAATCAGATACCTGTCCTACCATAGCACGAAAAGCCATGTATTCATGGCAAATTGTAGGAGGGACAGCAAACACGCTCGAAGACTGCGAAAATCTAATAGCAAAAAAAGTAGATTACATAGGTCTAGGACCATTTCGTTTTACAATCACAAAAGATAATTTAAGCCCAGTTTTAGGAATAGAAGGGTACCAAAGCATTATAGAATCATTAAAAAAAGAAACACCAATAATAGCTATAGGCGGACTCACAACAGATGATATTCCAGGATTATTAAAAACAGGTATTCACGGCATAGCCGTATCAGGAGAAATCACTAAAAATTTTAATACGATAAATGCCTTTAAACAACTCTTAAAAAGTTCAGGTGATTTAGAAGAACAAGTTTGGAAACCAAAAACCCCTTAACTACTTAACTCCTCTAACTACTTAACTTCTTAATTACCTAACTCCTAAAAAGAAAAAATGAAAGACACACTACAAATAGCCGATAAAACATTCACATCTAGATTATTCACCGGCACAGGAAAATTCAGTAATTCCAGTTTAATGCGAGATAGTATTATAGCTTCAGAAAGTGAACTGGTCACCGTAGCTTTAAAACGTGTTGAAATGGAGAATGAGTCAGATGATATGCTGGTTCATTTGAAAGAAAAACACATCCATTTATTACCAAATACTTCCGGAGTACGTACAGCGAAAGAAGCGGTTTTTGCGGCACAATTAGCTCGTGAAGCTTTAAATACCAATTGGGTAAAATTAGAAATTCATCCCGATCCAAAATATTTACTACCCGATCCTATTGAAACACTAAAAGCTGCAGAAGAGTTAGTAAAATTAGGTTTTGTGGTAATGCCATACATTCACGCCGACCCCGTGTTATGTAAACGATTAGAAGAAGTTGGTACACAATGTGTCATGCCATTAGGCGCTCCCATAGGTAGTAATAAAGGCCTTAAAACAAACGACTTTTTAGAAATTATTATCGAGCAAAGTAATGTACCGGTAATCGTCGATGCTGGAATAGGAGCCCCGTCACATGCCGCATTTGCCATGGAATTAGGAGCCGATGCCGTTCTGGTAAATACCGCCATAGCCGTGTCTCAAAATCCAATTGCTATGGGTAAAGCCTTCAAAATGGCCGTAGAATCTGGGAGAATGGCTTATAACGCAAAATTAGCACCCGTAAAACAACACGCAGAAGCCAGTAGCCCGTTGACATCGTTTCTTGAGTTTTAGGAGTGGTTGAAGGAGATGAAAATGAGTTGAGGAGTTAGAAGGAGGTAGAGATGTTAAAGGAGTAGACGGATAAAAATAGGAATTACTAGAAGCTAAAGTAGTGGAGAAGTTATGGAATTATATGAGAATTAATTTAGATAGAATAACTGACAAAAAAAGAAAAAAATAGATGAGGTATGAATGTTAAAGCAACAACTAATTGGCTTACCTACTGTAACTCCTCACCTACTTAACTACTCTATACTTAACTACTATAACTCCTTAACTCCTAAAAAAAAGAAAAAAATGAGCACATTCAAAAATACATTCAACACATACGATTGGGACACTCTAGAGCAAGAAATATATGCGTTTACAGGAGAAGATATTCAAGAAGTATTAGCCAAAGAGAAGATAACTTTAGACGATTTTAAAGTCCTAATTTCCCCGGCAGCGACGCCTTTTTTAGAGCAAATGGCGCAACGAAGTAATCAGCTGACTAAAAAACGTTTTGGGAATACGATTCAGATGTATATTCCAATGTATTTGTCTAACGAATGCCAAAATATATGTACCTATTGCGGGTTCAGTATGACGAATAAAATTCCGAGGAAAACCTTAAGTGACGCCGAAATTTTAAAAGAAGTCGCACATATTAAAAGTTTAGGGTATGATCATATTTTGTTAGTTACCGGAGAAGCTAATAGAACCGTGGGAGTTTCCTATTTAAAACACGCCATTCAGCTGGTTAAAAAACACTTTTCGAACATAAGTATTGAGGTACAACCCTTAGATCAAGATGAATATGAAACGCTTATCGCGGAAGGTTTATACGCGGTTTTAGTCTATCAAGAAACTTATCACGAAGCGACCTATAAAATACATCATCCGAAGGGAAAAAAATCGAATTTCAATTACCGTTTAGATACGCCAGATCGTTTAGGAAAAGCAGGTATTCATAAAATTGGATTAGGGGCTTTATTCGGATTAGAAGATTGGCGAGTTGATAGTTTTTATACCGCTTTACACCTAAAATACCTTCAAAAAACCTATTGGAGAACCAAATATTCGATTTCATTTCCACGACTGCGTCCGCATCAAGGCGATGTAGAACCTAAGGTAGAAATGACCGATAAAGACTTAGTGCAACTCATTTGTGCCTATAGATTATTAGATGAAGATGTAGAATTATCAATGTCAACACGCGAGAGTGAAACCTTTAGAAATAACATCATCAAATTAGGAATTACCTCTATAAGTGCCGAATCTAAAACCAATCCTGGAGGTTATGCCGTAGAGCAACAATCTTTAGAACAGTTTGAAATTTCAGATGAGCGTTCTACGGAAAGTATAAAGGAAATGATTCAATCACAAGGCTATGAAGTGGTTTGGAAAGATTGGGACCGCAGTTATGTGAATTCAAATTTAGAATAGGTTAGTAAAATCTGTTAATTATCATAATAATGACTTTGCGTTTTACTGAAGTAAATTCAGTATAACAAAAAGCTAAATGTGAGCACCTTTATGTGACCCTGAAACAAGTTCAGGGTGACGTTTTATACCAATTATGCAGCCTCAAAAAATTTTACAGGGGTTGAATGAGATAATTAATAAGCAATTTTTTAATTTCATTACCTTTGAGCCATTAAAAAACACCCTCTTGAGCTTCACCTTTAATAAAAAAGAAAAACTA
>NZ_WAAT01000050.1:0-265296 GCF_008806375.1 Pseudotamlana haliotis
AACGATTAAACAAATAAACGTTAGGTAGATGCTTCAGTCGTGCCTCCTTCTGCATGACAAATAAAACGGCTTGTCATCACCCTTCCAACTTCGCTGACAACTCAAACCAACGTTCTTCCTTTTCATCCATGGTGTCAATGATTTTCTGCAAGTCATCAGAAAGTTTGTTAATTTGTTCTTGAGTTAAATCAGGGTTGAGGAACTTGTTTTCCAGCTCTTTTTTGTCGTACGCTAGAGAATTCAGTTTGCTTTCAATGTTTTTAAGTTCTTTTTCCTCGTTATACGATAGTTTAGAAGCTTCATTTTGTTTTACAGATTTCGGATCTTTTTTGTCGGTTTGAGCTTCAGAAACAGTCGGTTGACTATCTTCATAAACACGATAATCTGTATAATTCCCAGGGAAATCTTCAACCACACCTTCGCCTCTAAAAACAAATAAGTGATCAACGACTTTATCCATAAAATAACGGTCGTGCGATACCACTATAATACAGCCAGGAAAATCTAATAAGAAGCTTTCAAGAACGTTAAGCGTAACAATATCGAGGTCGTTGGTAGGTTCATCGAGAATTAAAAAGTTCGGATTCTGAATTAAAACCGTACAAAGGTATAAACGCTTGCGTTCGCCACCACTCAGTTTTTCTACAAAATCATATTGTTTTTTTCTGCTGAAAAGAAAACGCTCTAAGAGCTGTTGTGCACTAATTTGGCGGCCTTTTTTTAAGGGGATATAATCACCAAATTCGCGAATCACATCAATGACTTTTTGTTCAGGCTTAATGGTGATTCCATTTTGTGTGTAGTAGCCAAATTTAACGGTTTCTCCTTTTATAACCTTCCCAGCATCAGGCGCCATGGTTTGGGTTAAAATATTTAAAAAAGTGGTTTTTCCTGTACCATTTTTTCCTATAATACCAACACGTTCGCCTTTTTTAAAGTTATATTCAAAGCCATCTAAAATGACTTTATCCTTAAAGGCTTTGCCAACCTTATGAAATTCTAATATTTTACTACCAAGACGCTCCATATTAAGTTCTAATTGAACCTGGTGGTCGTTTCTGCGTTGGTGTGCTCGGTGTTTTATATCGGCAAAATCATCAATTCTCGATTTAGATTTTGTAGTTCGTGCTTTGGGCTGGCGACGCATCCAATCCAACTCTTTTTTAAACAGTTGCTTGGCTTTACCAGTTTCAACAGCTTCACGTTCAATGCGTGCTTCGCGTTTTTCAAGGTAATACGAATAGTTGCCCTTATAACTATACATTTGGCCTTCGTCAAGCTCAATGATTTCATTGCAAACACGTTCTAAAAAATAGCGGTCGTGAGTGACCATAAACAGGGTGATGTTTTCTTTGGCAAAAAAAGCTTCTAACCATTCAATCATTTCTAAATCTAAATGATTGGTAGGTTCGTCTAAAATTAAGAGGTCTGGCTTGTTAATTAAAGCATTGGCGAGAGCGAGACGTTTTTTTTGTCCGCCCGAAAGCACGCTCACCTTCATGTCAAGCTTTTCGAGTTTCAGTTTGAAAAGAATTTGCTTGTATAAGGTTTCAAAATCCCAAGCTTGATGGCGTTCCATAGCTTCAAAAGCTGCTTGGTATGCATCGGTGTCATCGGGGTTTAGGAGTGATTTTTCGTAATTGGAAATGACTTTCAATATGGGGCTGTCACTGGCAAAAATGGTTTCTTCAACCGTTAAATTCGGATCAAATTTCGGGTCTTGTGATAAAAAGGACACCTTAATATCTTTTCGGTATATGACATTTCCAGAATCGGCTTGATCATCACCAGAAAGTATATTTAAGATGGAAGTTTTTCCCGTCCCGTTTTTGGCCACAAAGGCAATTTTCTGGTCTTTATGCACACTAAATGAAATGTCTTCAAAAAGCACATGTTCGCCGTAAGATTTTGATATGTTTTCAACCGTTAAATAATTCAAAGTGTATTTGTTTTTTTGCAAATAACGGAAAATTAAATGGTGTAATATAAATGAAGGTTTAATTAATGCACAGCTGTAGTCGCCTCGAGGGGGGTAGAGGGGCTCAACAGCAAGACTTAGTGACACGCTTACAGTCCCCTAAATCAACAACAACAAAAAAAACACCATAAGTTTCATGGTTGCTTTCGAAAAGCTATATTTGTGATTTACAAAACGAACCCTAATATGAAGAAATGGCTACTTGTGACTTTGGTCATTATTAATACCATTTTTGTGTCCTGTATTACAAATAAAGATGTGGTGTATCTCCAAGAGAACGAAGATGGCAGCGACAGCATTCCTGTTTTACGAGAGTTACCAAAACCCTACAAAGTTCAAGTGAACGACCTGTTGAGTATCAATGTAAAGGCTTTAGATGAAGAACTTACTAAAATATTCAATCCAGTTCAAACCAATACTAATGGTACCAATACTCAACAGAGCCAGTCTGCTTTATATTTCAACGGTTTTACGGTAGATGATCACGGTAAAATCAAGTTTCCGATTTTAGGAGAAATTACCGTTTTAGGCTATACCACTACCGAAATAGAAGAAATTGTTAAGCAAGAACTGTTAGAACAGTATTTTAAAGAAACTGCCGAGTTGTTTGTAACAGTAAGACTTCCAGGGGTGACTTATACCGTGACCGGTGAAGTTAACGGTACAGGGATTTATACCATTTTTGAAGATCGGGTCAATATTATTGATGCACTTGCCAATGCCGGTGATATTAGTCTTACAGGAAACCGAAAAGATATACTTATCGTGAGGCAATATCCAGACGGACAACGGATTCATCATATCGATTTAACAGATATTAAGGCTATGAATTCCCCTTATTATTACATTCAACCAAACGATATTATATTAGTAAAACCATTAAAACGTAAAGTTTTAGGTGCTGGACAAACAGTGATGCAAAATTTTGCCACCGTTTTGTCAATTTTAGCAGGGATAACCTCTATTTACGTATTAACCAAAAGTTTATAAAAGCCAGACTATGACAGAAGAATTTGAGAATTCGGGATCATCAGCAGCAAGCTTTGATATAAAAAAGTTCTTGTTTAGAGCCTTAAGCTACTGGAAACTGTTTGTGTTACTTCTAGCTATAGGTGTCTTCTTTGTGTATCAAAAAAACATTAGAGAGGAATTCTCATACCGTTTAGGAACAAAAATTTCTATTGAAGACGATAGCAACCCACTTTTTACTTCTAATGCCAGTTTAACTTTTAACTGGGGAGGTGTTACCGCTAAGGTGCAAACTATGATTGTGACTTTAAAATCAAGGTCGCATCACGAAAAGGTTGTAGATCGCTTAGAGTTTTATAAAAGCTACCTAAAGGAAGGTCGGTTTAGAAAACATGATATTTATAAGGCTGCACCATTTCGGTTTTATCAAGACAATAGTTTCGGACAACTCATAAACAAACCCATTCAAATAAAGTTTCTAGATGAGGAAACTTTTGAGTTGCAAGTAGAGTTTACAGGGGTTACAGCGGCCGTTCAAAACTATAATACCAAAGAAATTTCTCATGTCGATGTTCCACTAGGCATTTTTAAACAGCCATTTAAGTTAGGTGAACCTATTAATTTACCTTTTCTAAAAGGAGTTGTGAGGTTAGCAGAAGACAGGCAGGCCAGTGCTGGATCGGTATATTTTATCCAGTTTAATAATTTTGATGGGGTTGTAGCCAGTTATAATTCACGGTTAGGAGTTTCTAATATGAAATCGTCTTCAATTTTAGATATTACCTTAGTCGATAAAAATAAAGGCAAAATCGTAGATTATTTAAATGCGGTAGTTGATGTTTTAAGTGAAGATGAGCTGAGTAGAAAAAATCAATATGTAACCAACGCCATTCAGTTTATAGACGATCAAATTGCACGTGTTAAAGTTGAAATGACCGATAATGTTGAAGAGCTAAACGACTACAGAAAAGAAAATAAAATTTATCAACTCGATAGTGATGGCTCGCTATTGAATGAAAAACTATCCAAGTACGAGGAAGAAAAGGAAGCCATAAACAAACAGTTGGATTATTATGCCAATCTTAAAAATTACTTGCAAACTAGTAATTCCTTTACCGATGTTCCGGCACCTTCAATTGCTGGGGTGACTGATCCGAATATTCTATCTAATGTTTCTAAAATTAATGAGCTTTCAGTACAAAAATCGAAATTACAATACTCGGTTAAAAATGATGCTTCTATTTTTAATGATTTAAACCGACAAATAGAAGGTTTAAAAAATGTACTTCTAGAAAACATCAGTTCGGTAACCAGTGTGCTAAGACGAGAATTGGAGGGGGCATACGGCAACTTAAACAAATTACAATTACAATTTAGTAAACTGCCAGAAGACCAGCAAAAGTTACTAACCATTCAACGTCAATACACCTTAAGCGAGAAATCATTCAACGTGTTTTTAGCAAAACGAGGGGAGGCCGAAATTATAAAAGCCTCCAATGTTTCTGATATTTTGGTCGTAGATCGAGCTAAAAATACAGGCGCAACAGTTTTGGGGCGAAACCTAAACGTGCGTTACGTTTTTGCCTTTTTTGCAGCTTTGTTGGTGCCCTTAATTATCGCCTTTATTTTAACCTTTTTAGATAATAATATTCATAGTCCGTTAGATATTGAAAAGTTATCTACCATTCCGTTGTTGGGAGTTATCGGTAAGAACGCCTTAGACGATAATTTGGTGGTACACCGAAAGCCAAAATCAGCCGTAGCAGAATCCTTTAGGGCCATTCGAAGTAATTTACAGTACTATTATAAGACCAAAGATTTTGACGGTACAAAAACCTTAATGATTACCTCTTCGGTTAGTGGTGAAGGTAAAACGTTTTGTTCCATTAATATGGCGACAGTTTTCGCTTTAAGCGGAAAGAAAACCATTTTATTAGGTTTAGACCTTAGAAAGCCAAAGATTTTTGGTGATTTTAAGATTAAGAATGATTTAGGGGTGGTGAATTACTTAATCGGACAATCGACATTGGAAGAAGTGGTTCAAAAAAGTGGTATTGAGCATTTAGATTTGATTGTGTCTGGACCTATTCCGCCAAACCCTTCAGAATTATTGATTGGGGAAAACATGAAAACCTTAATCACCGAACTGAAAAAAGAGTACGAATACATTGTATTGGATACACCGCCAGTAGGTCTAGTAGCCGATGCCCTAGAGCTTTTGGATTTTGTAGATGCTTCCATTTACGTGGTACGCCAAGATTATACTAAAAAGGGGATGCTTAATTTTATTAATGAAAAGTACCTTTCGAAACAAATAAAAAACCTCAGTTTTGTATATAATGGTTACGACCAAAAAGCCAAATACGGCTATGGTTATGGCTATGGCTACGGCTACGGCTATGGATACGGAAATTATGCCAATGGGTATCATGAAGATGATAAAAAGAAAAAGGGTGTTTTTAATAAGATAAAAGGTTTTTTTAATAAGAATAAAAGGGCTTAGTTTTTAGGGGTGACGGCGGGAACTTGAGTTAGGTACTTAACACGTAGCGTCATGCCGAACTTGATTCGGTATCTCATTATTGTTGTTATTCTGATTTTGTTTTAGAGTTATAATAGTTAGCCTCGAACCTATCGTCACACTGAACTGCTTTCAGAAGCTCATAAAAAACGAACCCATCAATTGTAAAAAATAATGCCATTAGAAACTAGAATATATCAAAAGGAAAACCACTTAAAATTAGGTCACTTGTTTAAGGCCAGTTTTAAAGATATGCTTAGTTCTCGGTTTTTAGCAAAACAACTGGCAGTACGAGATATTAAGGCGCAATACAGACAAAGTTTTTTTGGAATTTTGTGGGCCTTTATAACCCCTATGTTTACGGCTTTAGTTTGGGTGTTTTTATCACGATCGGGTACAGTCACACTTACTGAAACTGGAGCACCATATCCCGTTTTTGCCTTTACCGGCACCTTAATTTGGTCCATCATTACAGAGTCCATAAACGCACCTACAGCAAGTACAAAAAGTGCTAAAGGGATCATGTCTAAAATTAACTTCCCCAAAGAAGCTTTAGTTTTATCGGGGGTCTATAAACTTCTGTTTAACACCTGTATAAAAACCCTTTTGTTATTGTTTTTTGTGTTTTTTTATGGAGTAGGTTTTCATGTGTCGCAATTATTTTTTCCATTGGCTATTTTAATGGCCATTTTATTTGGAACCACCATAGGCTTATTTTTAACACCTATAGGTATGCTATATAATGATGTGGGTAAAATTATTAGTGTCGGCCTTAGTTTTTTAATGTATGTTACACCAGTGGTTTATGTTATTCCTAAAGAAGGATTAATGAAAACCATTATGGAACTTAATCCTTTAACGCCGCTAATTTTAACCTCTAGAGATTTGATATTAGGTAATCCACCTGCTTTTTTAAACTATTTTTTAATACTATTTGCCGTAAGTGCGCTGTTGTTTTCAGTAGCTTTGGTATTTTACCGCATATCGATTCCTATTTTAGTAGAACGATCTAATGCGTAGTGTGGTGAGAGGTGAAACGTGAAGCGTCAATCGTGAGACGTGAAACGAAATTTACGTCTCACGGAAATCGTTTCACGCCTATTCAGGCTAATGAGCACGTTTCACGTCTAACGTTTCACGTTATAAAAAAAATGAAAGAAGAAAAAAACATACATACAAATAGTGAGGTTCTTGTTAAAGTAGAAGGGCTTAGTAAAAAATTCTGTAAGGATTTAAAAACGAGTCTATGGTATGGTGTGAAAGACTTAACCGCTAATGTTTTTGGAAATAAAAACGTGCGTCAATTACGCGATAAGGAATTTTGGGCCGTAAAGGATATTAATTTTGAATTAAGGCGTGGTGAATGTTTAGGGTTAATAGGTCATAATGGTGCAGGAAAATCCACTTTACTTAAAATACTAAATGGCTTAATAAATCCAGATGAAGGAAAAGTGACTATAAGAGGTCGCGTTGGTGCATTAATTGAACTAGGGGCCGGATTTAACCCCATTCTAAGCGGACGTGAAAATATTTATAATAACGGTGCGGTTTTAGGGTTTAGTAAAAAAGAAATTGACGAGAAGGTTGAAGCCATAATCGATTTTTCTGAAATTCGAGAGTTTATCGATATGCCTGTGCAAAACTACAGCTCAGGAATGAAAGTGCGTTTGGGTTTTGCCGTAGCTGCTCAAATGGAGCCTGATGTATTGATTATTGATGAGGTATTGGCTGTTGGAGATATTGGGTTTGCTATGAAATCTTTTAATGCTATTAGTCAAATATTAAAAACATCTGCTGTGATTTTTGTGAGTCATAGTATGCCATTTATCTCTAGGATATGTGATAATATTATTTTGATGGACAAAGGTAAGATGCTATTAAAAACAAATGACGTAGGTTTTGGGGTTCAATCGTATTTTGATAATCAAAAATTGTTGGGGGCTTTAAATTTTGGTGAAGAAAATATAATCCTTAATAATGTAAAAATACATTCAGAAAACCCACGTCTAGAAGGTATTATAGAATATGGTAAAAAATCAATTTTTGAAATAAATATAGATTCATTAAATGATTACCCAAAAGTGAAAGTTTCCATACTTGTTTATAATATGGCTCAAATTAATGTTGCGCTATTTGAATCTAGATATATTAGTATTAAATCAATAAAAGGTCAAAAATTCATTTTTGATTTCGGTGATAGTTTTCTGTCTATAAGTAATTATTTTATAACAGTTCGTTTTGATGATTTAGATAATAAAAAAGCACTTGTAGTTTCTAATTATGTAAACTATAGAAGCTTTCAAGTCACCGGTGCTGAAAGATTAGTTTTTGCACCACTTTATTTAAAAGAAAAAATATGAGTTTATTAAATATTTTTAAAAATAAGAAAAGAGATAAAGTTGGTTTATTTATATTAGGTGCACAAAAATGTGGTACTACTTCATTACACTATTACCTAGATCAACACCCTTTATTAGTTGGTTCACAACCAAAAGAGACTGATTTTTTTAGTTTCGATGGGTATTATGAAAAGGGTGTCAAATGGTATCATAAATGTTTTGAGTTAAACCTAAAACCAAATTGGTTATTAAAATTTGATTCCTCAACAGAATATTTGTACATACCATATTGTGCAGAAAGGATTAAAAAATATAATTCTAATTCTAAATTTATTATAATAAAAAGAGACCCTTTTAAACGAGCAGTGTCGGCTTATAAAATGTATAGGGCTTTAAGTGAGGGTAAACTGTGGTCAAAAAGTTATTTGAAAAAAGTTAAAATGCATAATAGTGTTTTACAATCTAAAATGATTGAATTATTAAATAGAAAACCATTTCCTGAATTTGTGAATTTAGTTGAAGAAGAAATCAAATTGCTTGATCAAATAAATAATGATTTTATATATGAACCTAGTCTTATATCACGAGGGAACTATGAGCATCAAATGAATCGATTTTTATTGCATTTTCCTAAAGAAAATATATTCGAAATTGATTTTGAGAGATATACGGAAAACACAATAGAAGTATTAAATGAGGTACTTGTTTTTTTGGGTGTAAATCATGATTTTTTTGACGAAAGTTATGATTTTTCAATTCAACTAAAATCAAGTGAATCTTTTTCAATAGACGCAGCAGCATATAAACATGTACAACAATTATTTAATGAAAAAATAAATGCATGAAAGTTAAGTCTCCTATAACATCAGGAAGTACAAAATTATTAAAAAAACTTCCAATAAGTTATTTGAGTTTTTTATACTCAGAAGGATTGGGTGTGTCTATAGAAGAATACTTTAACGGGCTTGAATACATTTATTTATATCAGTGTGTTGATACAGGTTATAAATTTTATTATCCTTTTAATATAGCAGGACAAGAGTCCTTTTATAAGAAATTAGAATTGGATAATAATTGGTATTATCAGAAATGGAAATGGGAATATGAAGAAGCTAATTCATTTATTAAGGAAGGACAGAGAGTCTTAGAAGTAGGTTGTGGTAGAGGGCATTTTCTAGATCATTTAAAAAATAGAAATATTAAAACCGTAGGCTTGGAACTGAATAAAGAAGCTATGGCTTATGCAAATGAGAATGATATTAACGTATTAAACAAATTAGTTGAAGAATACTCTAAAGAAGTGATTGAGAAATTTGATGTTGTTTGTGCTTTTCAATTACTTGAACATATATGGGATATTGATTTGTTTTTAACTCATTGTATGAGCTTGTTAAAACCAAAAGGATTATTGATTTTTGCCGTGCCTAATAATGATGCGTTTTTTTTCAATCAAAAAAAAACACTTCCAAAAAGTAATGTTAGATTTATTAACCAATTACAAACATTAGCGCTTAATATGCCACCTCATCATATGGGGCTTTGGGATAAAAAGTCTTTAAAGAGTGTAGCAGATCATTACTCAAATTTAGAGTCCGTTTGTATAAAAGAGGAGCCAATTCATGTAGGAAGAAATGAGTTGAATACTGAAATATTAAAAAATTTAAGTATTAATAAAAAAATTTTTAATAAACTTAAAAAGGTTTTTTTTAAAAGAAGTTTAGTAAAAGGAGATAGTTTATTAGTCGTTTATGAAAAAAAATAAGAGTTTATTAATTATTTCTTTGATGCAAGGTTGTCCATGGGGTGGAAGTGAAGAATTATGGTTTAAAACAGCAATTCATTCATTGTCAGAAGGTACTTGTGTAGATATTTTGATAAAGAAATGGCCAAACGATCATGTGAATATTACAAAGTTAAGATTGAAAGGTGCCAAAATTCACTATTTTAATGATAATCAACCCAAAAAGAAAGGTATTGTTAAAAGACTTATTAGTAAAAGCTCTAATACAAATGATACTGGTTTTGGGAATATAAATTTGTCAGAGATTGACAAGGTTTTGGTGAGTCAAGGTGATACTTTCTCGGCTTTTGGTAATGTTTTATTTCAAAATTTATTAAAAACTAATAAACCAATTTATTTAATCAGTGAGCATTTATCAGATACAGGAATACCAAATGATAATATGAGAAAGATTGCAAGAAATTCATTAAATAGAATTGAGAAGTTCTTTTTTGTTTCTAACCGTTCTCTTGAGCTTACTAAAAGGTATTTAAATTCTAATGGTGATAATTTTCTTTTAGTAAATAACCCTGTAAACTTAAATAATAAAGTTGTAGTTGAATATCCTAAAAAGAAAACACCAAGTTTTGGAGTGGTTGCTAGGTTAGATTGTAAGTTTAAAGGGCAAGATGTATTAATAGAAGTTTTAAGTCAAGAAAAATGGAAGTTAAGGGAATGGGAATGTAATTTGTATGGTGATGGACCAGATTATGAATACCTTAATAGTTTGATTACAGCTTATGGCTTAAACAATAAAATTTTTATTCGTGGGCATTATAAATCTGTTAAAGAGATTTGGGATTTAAATCATGTTTTGATTTTACCATCGATAAGCGAAGGAACACCTTTGTCGTTAGTGGAAGCACAAATTAGTGGTCGAGTATCAGTAGGGACAGATGTTGGTGGAATTGCTGAAGTTATTGAAGATGGTATAAACGGTTGGATTGCTCAGGCACCATTAAAACATTATTTAGATGACGCAATGGAAAAGGCATGGCATGCAATGGATAAATGGGAGGAGATGGGACAAGTAGCTCATAACATGATAATGAAAAGGTATCATAAAGATGCTGGAGAAGAGTTATATAATATCATTTATAGAAGTTAGTTACTTCTTATAATAAATTAAGCCTTTTTCTTTCGTACAACACAAGTCAATAATTTTTTATACTAACATGGTTCATATTTCAGTAATAGTTTGTTGTTACAATAGTGAAAAATTATTAAAAGAGACCTTAACTCATTTGGTAAAACAAGACGTTAAAGATGGTTTTGTGTATGAAGTTATTTTAGTAGACAATAATTCATGTGATCAAACAGCCCAAGTAGCAAGAGATTTATGGAGTCAGTTTAAAACAACGGTTTGTTTAAATATTATTAAAGAAGAGAAACCAGGTTTATCTTATGCAAGAAAAACAGGGGTTTTAGCTAGTAAAGGTGGTATTATTATATTTTGTGACGATGATAATTGGTTACAAGTAGATTATTTACAAATAGCTTATGGTTTTATGAATAGTAACCCCAAAGTGGGCGCATTAGGAGGACAATCTGAAGGTGTTTTAGAAATAGAAGAACCAAATTGGTGGCACAAAGAAAAACTTAATTATGCGGTAGGTGTACAAGGGGGTCAGGATGGCGATATTACAAAAAGAGGTTATGTTTGGGGGGCTGGTCTGGTTATTAGAAGTAGTATATTACAAAGATTATACGATATCAACTTTGAATCATTATTAACAGATAGGGTTGGAAGTGAATTGTCCTCTGGTGGTGATAGTGAAATATGTAAATGGGTACTATTAATGGACTATAAATTATGGTATTTAGAGTCTTTACGGTTTAAACATTATATTACAAAAAATAGACTTACCGATGAGTATTTGATAAAATTACTGGAAGGGCATAAACAAGCACAACCTTTATTAAATCTTTATAATTGGTTTTTTTATAATGGTATTTTTAAAAAAGTAAATAGTTTAACATTAAAAAATAGAGGAAGTTATATAAAGAAAGCTATAAAGTGCTATATAAGAAATGATAAAAGTTGGAGTACACATTGTCAATTGGCATTAGGAACGTTTTTGAAAATTCATACTGATTTATATTTAATTACCAAAACGTATAGACGCCTAAGTAAAAAGCAGCTTGATGAAAAGAATAATATCTAAAATAAACAAAAAAATTAGTATCATATACCGTACTTGTTACTACCATAAGTTAAAAAATAAAACGATAATAGTACATACGTTGGGCAAAGTAGGTTCTTCTACTATTTATGAAGAGCTTAAAAAAATTAGTCCGTGGAAAAATATTTTTCATACTCATTTTTTATCCAATGAGTGGCTAAATGTAAAATTAAAAGAAGGAAATCATTATGAATCTAATTATAAGGCAGCAAAAAAGGTGTTTTCCTATTTAGATAAAAACTCAGATAAAAAAAAGTATATTATAGCTCTTGTAAGAGAACCTGTTTCTCGTGAAATTTCAAATTTCATGCAAAATCCAAAAGATTTTATAGAAGGAGATATTTTATCAGAATCATTAGATAGTTTGAAAAACAGCTATTTACAAAAACTTAATTATGATTATACCTTAAATTGGTTTGATACTGAATTTTTAAATTATACGGGCTTTGATGTTTATTCTAAACCTTTTGATAAGGATAGAGGGTTTTCTATATATCATCATGACGACTTTGAAGTGTTAATTATTAAACTCGAAAAGTTAAATGAATGCTATAGTGGTGCTATGAAGGAGTTTTTTGATTTAAATTTGAAATTAAGTGGTAATTCCAACCAATCATCACAAAAAGAAATTTCAAATATTTATAAAGAATTACAACAAACGATTAAATTTCCAAAAGAAGAATTAAGCACGCTTTATACTCATAAATATATCTCTCATTTTTATACTTTGGAAGAGATAAAACAATTTAAAGAAAAATGGTCTTAATTTTAAATTTGAGATAATATATGTTAATTTCAATAATCACTATTAACTATAATGACTTAGAAGGTTTAAAAAAAACCATGACAAGTGTATTATCTCAAACTTTTAAAGATGTAGAATACATTGTAATTGATGGTGGTAGTACAGATGGAAGCAAAGACTATATAAAAAGTCATGAAGACGATTTGGCCTACTGGGTAAGTGAACCTGATTCTGGAATTTATAATGCCATGAATAAGGGGATAGATCAAGTTACTGGAGATTATGTGTTGTTTTTGAATAGTGGGGATTATTTGGTAGATCAATTTGTTTTGAAAAAATTTATAGCATTTAACCCTGTCGAAGATCTTGTTTATGG
Organism: Pseudotamlana haliotis; assembly: GCF_008806375.1. GTDB lineage: Bacteria > Bacteroidota > Bacteroidia > Flavobacteriales > Flavobacteriaceae > Pseudotamlana > Pseudotamlana haliotis. The sequence continues at coordinate 12,892 of NZ_WAAT01000050.1, forward strand.
TAATACGTTAATAGTTATTAATGGCGAATTGGTTTTAAAAAAGATGGCTGAGTCAATTAATAGTATCGCTAAGTGTTTAACAAATACAATCAATCATCAAACTATATTTTATAATAAACGATTATTTGATGATGGGAGTCGTTATGATTGTACATATAAAATTTGTTCAGATTGGGTATTTACCAACAATGCTATTATATTTAAAAACGCTAGTTCGCGCCATATTGATTTAGAAATTCCTGTTTATGACACTAATGGTGTGAGTGGCAGTATTGAATTAAGGGTTAAAGATAGAAAGCGGTATTTGGAAACTAATTTTGATTCACATTTTTTAAACTTATTGAAAGACTATAATCAGTTGAACACTGATTATACTAAGTTTAAAAACAATAAATGGATCCTTAGAATGCTTAAAATAAAGCGCATTTATACTAAAATAGTTAAAAAACGTTAGTATGAACATACCTTTAGTTAGCATTATAATCCCTACCTATAACGCTGTTGATTTATTGCCAGAAACGGTTGAAAGTGCCCTACAGCAAACCTATAAAAACATTGAAATTATTGTTATAGATGATGGTTCTACAGATACAACAAAAGCATTGTTTGATGAGTTTCAGCAAAAGGGAGTGCACAGTTATACTATTAAAAACCAAGGAGCTTCAAACGCTCGTAATATTGGTTTGTCTAAGTCCAAAGGGGAGTACATTCAATTTTTAGATGCCGATGATATACTGCACCCAAATAAAATTGAATTGCAAGTTGAAAACATGTTACTTGAAAACGCAGACCTATCATATACTACTTGGGCACACTTTTCAACGGATATTAATAGGCATAGTACTTTTAAGTTTAAGGATATAAATTTTCCTAAAATTTGCACGGGTAAAGAAATGATGATTAGTTTTGGAATGCAAAATTGGTTTATGCCCGTTTTTTGTTGGTTAACACATAAAAGCTTGATTGAAAAAGCTGGTAATTGGAATATTGAGATTACCAACAATGATGATGGGGAGTATTTTTCTAGAGTATTGTACAATGCCAAAAAGGTAATTTGTATCAATCAAATTTTAAGCTATTACAGAGTGTTACCTACCATTAGTTTAAGTAATTTAAATTCTGTAGATAAAATTAATTCAGCCTATAACAGTTACCAAATAATAGAAGAGTTGTTGCAAAAAACAATGAACCCTGTTTTACTAACTTACCCTAGAAGACTGTACTATACTCAATATTTAATAATCAAAAAAGATTATCCTAAATTAGCTAAAAGAGCAGCGAAATCATTTGATAGAATAAAAGGAGACTTTTTTTTAAGTCGTAATAAAAATAGATGGTCATTTATTACAGCTTTTGGCTTATATTATGGTTTGCCTCTATATGAGTTTTTGTTTAAAACAGTTTTAAAGTTAAAGAAGATTGGGGTTAAATAAACAAAATTTAATTTTTAAATTAAACGCTTTCCCTCAAGTCTCCGAGACTTTTGTTGTTAACTCTATAATAGAGGCGATTGAAAGTAGAAATGACGTGATGGTGGTAACCGATATACTAAACTCTTTACGCCAAAGTTCACAATTAGACCTTATAAATAAATATAGGTTACTCGATAAAACCTTGGTTTTTGAGCAACCTAAAGATAAATCTAGGCGCATGAATGCTTTTCTTAAGCTTTGCTTACATCCTGTTTATTTATTTTTCTATTTAAAATTCTATCAGTCCTGTAAAAAACGTAGCTTAGATTATGTGTTTTATCTAAATTTTTATAAAAAATACAGAGCGGAAACTAATACATTTCATGTGCATTTTGCGACTGCCTTAGAGCCACTTTTAGTATTAAAGAGAATTGGTTTTCTAAAAGGTAAAATAATTGTAACCTTTCATGGTTATGATGCTCACTATTTACCACATGGTGAAATGTTAAACGAGTTAACAAATAATTATAAAAAGTACGTTGACCACATTACAGTAAACTCAATTTACCTTAAAAACGTTTTGTTAAACAAAGGTTTTCCTGAAGTGTTAATATCCATAGTTCCTATAGGTGTTGATGTAAGTTTTTTTAGGAGATCGAAGCCGAAAGTCATTAACCAAGGACCTGGATTAAAACTCATTACTGTAGGTCGTTTGATTCCTTTAAAAGGGCAACGATACGGTATTAAAGCAGTGAAAAACTTAATTGAAAAAGGATTGAACTTACATTACACAATTGTTGGTGATGGTACAGATTTAGTGCTCTTAAAGCAATTAGCGAAGGAATTAAATATAGAGGATTACATATCCTTCACCGGAGCTAAAAGTCAACAGGAAATAAAGCATTTGTTGGAGGATCATGATGTGTTTATTATGCCGTCCACTCACGATAAAAGTGGTAGGCGTGAAGCTTTTGGTGTGGTGTCCCTAGAAGCGCAGGCTATGGGGTTACCCGTAATTGCTTTTAATTCTGGAGGTGTCGTGGATACATTAGTGGATAAACAAACAGGGTTCGTTGTTAATGATCGAGATGTTGAAGGGATTTCAAAGAAAATAGAAGAACTTTATAATAACCCTAAGGTGTTAAGCGTCGTGAGCAACAATGCTATTGAGCATATTAATTCAAATTTTAATTTAAAACAAACAAATAAAGGGTATTTAAAATTGTATTAATATTATGATGCTGTTGGTTGAAAACGTTGAATTCTATAATGATTCTTCTAAGTCTCTTGAAAATTAATTTATATTTGCTCTCATATCTATTTTCATGAAAACGCCCTTAGTTTCAATAATAATCCCAACTTTCAACCGCGCTCACTTAATTGGTGAAACTTTAGATTCGGTGTTAGCACAAACCTACACGAATTGGGAGTGTATTGTAGTAGATGATGGGAGTACAGATGGTACTGGTGCGGTAATGAAATCCTACTGTGAAAAGGATGCCCGGTTTCAGTATCATCACAGGCCAAAAGACCGATTACCAGGCGGAAATGCGGCTCGTAATTATGGGTTTGAGCTTAGTAAGGGTGAGTATGTGAATTGGTTAGATAGTGATGACTTGTTTTCAAGTAATAAAATAGAAAATCAAATTTGTTATTTAATTGAAAAATCAGCTGATATTTCCACATGTAAATGGGGGAGAGGGCAGGGTTTTAATAGTTTAGATTTAAAATTAAGCTTAAATATTTATAAGGACTATAATATGGGTATAGAGCTTATTAAAGACTATGGAAGTTTTTCAGAGTTTTTTCCATCCCACGTATTTTTAATAAAAAAGACTAATATATTTAAGTCTGGTTTATGGAATGAAGATTTAAAAATAAATCAAGATGGTGAGTTTTTTTGTAGATTATTAATTGTTTCTAAAAAAATTGCTTTTGTTGAAAATACTATTGTATTGTATCGTAATAATAAAGGGGGAAATACAAGTTCCATAGATAGCCTATTAAAGGCAAAACATTTAATTATTAGTTGGAAACTTATTGAGCAATACTTGCGAATAAAGGATTTAAAATATTTTGAGGATTATATTACTAATGGAAAGGATTATTGTTATTTGAAGTTGAATGAGAAATATTATAATTTAATTTTAAAGCATTTATATTTTTTTAAAAAGCAATTCAGATATAATTCTTTAGTGAATCGTATAAAACGTATGTTGTTTTGAAAAAAATTTTAATCATAGGGCCTATAGGTGATTTTGGAGGAAGAGAATTGGAGGCTGGGTTTATTGCAGACTCTCTAAAAAATAACGCAGAGATTCTTATTTGTTCAACAGGTGTAATATCTAATGATTCTCAAGTGTTTAATTTTGTTAATAGGAAACAAGTGGTTTCCCTTAAGGCATTGGTTTTTGATAGAAACTTTTTGATTAAGCTTTTTACATATTTTTCATGGTTAAAAAATAATGTAAAAGGTTCTCCTTTATTATATCTTTCAAATAAAGTTAATAAAAAGTATTTTAATCTTAATAAATTAGTAAAAAGGGAGCTTGAACAAATGGTGCAAAACTCAGATGTTGTGATAATTTGTGCTCAGTTAACCTCAAATTATGTTAAAACGATTATTATATCTGCTAATAAATTAAAAATTCCTGTTTTTTTCAGAACGACAGGAACCATTAAATCAATAAACTTAAGTCAATCTAATTATTTAGAATTAGTAACTCAATTTATTCATCACTCAAAGAAAAATGCTTTTAATTTAAATTCACAAATGAACCTTCCATATAAAGTTATAGATCAATGTGCATTTAATGAAAAAGAACTTTTAAAAATTCCGTTGATCAGTAAAAAAGTAAAAAAGTATTTAGTTTTAGGTAGAATAGAAAAGGAAAAAAACATAGATATTATAATTAGAGCATTTCTTAAAGTTAAAGAGAAAGGAGATCTTTTATATATAATTGGGGCAGGAAGTGAGTTGTTAAATTTAAAAGAGTTATCACGAAATAATGATTTTATTATTTTTACTGGATTTGTTAACTATCAAAGTTTAAAAACGTATTTTCATATTGCGGATGCTGTTGTCATTGCATCAAAAGAGGAAACAGGGCCATTGGTTGGTATCGAGGCTATGGCAGGTGGAAAAATTATAATATCCACAAAAGTTGGAGCGATGCCTGATCGATTAATAGAAACTAATGCCTTTTGGTTCGAACAAGATGTAGATAGTCTTACTAGACAATTGAAAAGGGTGAAAAACTTGACAAGTCTTGAAGTATTACAGATTTCTAAAACAAATAGAGGTAGGTATCTAGAAAATTATTCGCTATCGATTCTGAAATCAAATTATTTAGACGTCTTAAATAATGTATTGTAAATATGCGAGTAGGTTTTAACCCTAATAAAGATAAAGAAATAGACCAGGTTGAATATACGCATCAGGTTATAATGCCGGTGCATATTCCCCATTTTGAAGGCTATTTTAAAGATAGTTTTAAAATTCTAGAATATAGTTTAGAATCTTTGTTTAAAACATCTCATAAAAACACATATATAACTGTGGTTAATAACGGGAGCTGTGAAGAGGTAAAGAACTTCTTAAATAGTTTATTTCATCAAGATTTAATTCATGAGCTTATTCATACAATATGTATAGGTAAGCTTAATGCTATTCTAAAGGGGGTGGTAGGTAATAGGATAGAGTTAGTAACAATTTCTGATGCCGATGTACTGTTTCTTCCTAATTGGCAACAAGAAACGGTAAAGATCTTTGAAAATGTACCAAAGGCAGGAGTGGTAGGTATTGTACCTCAATTTAAAATGTTTGAAGCCAATTGTGGTAATGTACTTTTTGATACTTTTTTTAGTAAAAAACTAAAATTTTTACCAGTAAAAAATCCAGATGCCTTAGCCTTGTTTTACAAAAGTATTGGTTGGGCTAATGATTATAATCAAGATTATTTAAAATATAATTTAGGACTTGACTTGAGTGAGGATTTTAAGGTTTTAGTTGGTTCTGGGCATTTTGTAGCAACTTATAAAAAAGATATGTTTGATGAGGTGAAATCTTATTTAGGTTATAAATTAGGAGGGCTAAGCGAAGCTTATCTTGATAAATCATCACTTAAAAAAGATTATTGGCGATTAACAACTCAAGATAACTATGCCTACCATATGGGGAATACTCTTGAAGATTGGATGGAAACCGATTATCCGGTAAAAAATACACAGCAGGTTACTCATTCAGGTTTTTCAAAGCGTAAACCTATGAGCCATTTTATGTTTTTCTTAAAGAATAGACTGTTTTCTAAGTTTATTTCCATCCCATTTCTATATAAATGTTTTTTAAGAAGCAAAGGCCTGCCTAAAGCTATGATAAATAAATATTAGCTTTATGTTAAACCCAACTTTCTCCATACTAATCACTACAAAAAACCGACTAGAAGACCTAAAACAAACGCTTAGGGAATTGATGGTTTTTATTGATAATAATGAGGTAGAATTTATTATTTGTGACGATGGTTCTACTGATGGGACTTCAAATTTTATAGCTACCAAATATAAAACGATTTGTTTAATTAAAAACAACAAGAGTGAAGGCCTTATATACAGTCGCAATAAGCTACTTGCTTTAACAAAAGCAAAATACGCCATCACTTTAGATGATGATGCACATATAGTATCTAAAAACTCATTAGAAATTATAGAGACTTTTTTTAAGTCTCATCCCAAATGTGCTGTTATGGCTCTTCGGGTTTTTTGGGGTAAAACATTACCTGTTAATTTAAACTGTAACAAAGCTTCTTTAAGGGTCCAGGGCTTTGTAGGTTGTGGCCATGTATGGCGCATGGAAGCATGGAGAGATATACCTTATTACCCAGATTGGTTTGTGTTTTATGGCGAAGAAGATTTTGCTTCGTATCAATTATTTAAGAAAGGATGGAATATTGTTTATAACCCTAATGTATTAGTTCACCATAGAGTGGATGTGAAGTCTAGAAAAAAACAAAAAGACTACAGACTAAGGTTAAGAAGGTCTTTAAGGTCGGGGTGGTATTTATATTTTTTATTTTACCCTATTAACAAAATCCCTAAAAGACTTGTTTATACTTTTTGGCAACAAATAAAAAAGAAAACTTTTAAAGGAGATGTTAAAGCTACTATTGCTATATTTCAAGCAATGGGAGATGTCGTGTATAATTTTCCACGATTAATTAAATATGCCAATAGGTTAACAAATGGGGAGTTTAAAGAATATCAAAAATTACCAGATACGAAGCTGTATTGGAAACCTTTAGAGTCATAAAATGGATGAAACAAATGTTTAAAAAATTTATTACATACCAAAACAGGTTGAAAATCAGATATAAAGGGCGGGCTTTATTTGCTAAATTATATCCTTTTAATTTATCGAAAATAGCTAGAATTCATAAAACTGATAAGTTTGGTGGTCATTTTTATACACCGCATTATCAAAACCATTTTTCGAAGTTTAAGTTTAAGCGAAATACTATTTTAGAAATAGGGGTTGGAGGTTATGAAGACCCGTATCTGGGAGGGAACTCTTTAAGAATGTGGAAATCGTATTTTCCGTTTTCCAAAATTTATTCATTGGATATACATGATAAATCATTCCTTCAAGAAAATAGGATTAAAATTTTTAAAGGAAGTCAGGTAGATTTTAATTTTTTAGATACAATTACTGTTGAAATAGGGGGTATTGATATTATAATAGATGATGGAAGTCATATAAATGAACATGTTATAGAAAGTTTTAAGTACCTTTTTCCAAAACTTAAAAATGGAGGTATATATGTAGTTGAAGACACTCAAACATCATATTGGAAGGATTATGGTGGTGATTCAATTAATTTAGACAATAAAGAAACAATCTATGGTTTTTTTAAGGGGTTAATAGATGGCTTAAATAATGAAGAGTTTGTTATTGAAGGATATCAAAAATCTTACTTTGATAAACATATTGTTTCGATGCATTTTTATCATAACATGATATTTATTTATAAGGGAGAGAATAATGAATTGTCTAATTTTTTAGTTAAAAACAAAATCCCTCATGAATAAATCCAAAATAGCGATATTAACTACGGTTGCTAATTTCGATTTATATAAGATAACATCAAAATTGTTCCCTAATGATATAAAAAAATATGTAATAGACGGAAGTAATGGAATGCATGGTATTCATAGTCTAATTTACATGTTTGATAAGTTATCTAAAAAAGATATAGATTGGTTAATTTTAGCGGATGAAGACGTGATTTTTAAAAATAACAATCTTATTTTCTCTTTAATAGATAAGATGGAAGCAGACCAATTTACCGCTTGTGGTGTTAGAGATGGTGGTGTTGTTAAACATAGAACCTATAATCCTCATATGGTCAACACTTTTTTTACAGTCTTAAACTTTAGAGAAATTATTAAAATATGGGATAAGCAAAAGGTGTTAAAAAATCAATACCTTTTACCATTAGAATTTAATATAGATAATGCAGAGTTAAGAGGTGTTTTTGATATTGACAGTTTATATGAACCTTATTATTGTTTCTTTTTATGGTTAAAAAGAAAAGGAAAGTCGTTTTTGTATTTGGAATCTAAAATGTTAGATGATAACATTTCTAATGTTATTTTATTTAGTAATCAAGAAGTGGCTTATCATACTTGGTATGCTAGAAGTTATAATAAAAATGAAAAGCACACTAACAGAATTAATGGAGTCTTTAACACCTTGGGTATAGATTTTAATATTGATACCAATGATTTAGATTTAAATATTACAATATTTAAAGATCGTTTCTTTTATACAAGAATGAAGATCTTAAAAATTATTACAAAGATTCAAAGGAAAATAAATTTAAATAAAGTTTAAACTTTATAGTGGTAATTTAATTATCATAAAGAGGAAGAGTATTGAAAACCATAGCCATTATACCAGCCAGAGGAAAATCTAAACGTTTGCCTAATAAAAACACCAAATTGTTAGGAGGTGTGCCATTATTGATTCATAGTATAAATTATGCTAAACAACATAATTTTATAGATGCGATTTATGTGTCTACAAATGATGAAAATATAAGAAAAATAGCTTTAAACTGCGGAGTTCAGGTAATTGACAGGCCCGAAGGCTTATCTGGGGATTTAGAACCCACAGTGTCTGCTTTAAAGCATGTTCTAGAGTCTATTGATTGTGATGTTGAAAATGTGGTCCTCCTACAGCCCACGAATCCATTGCGTCCTAAAGACTTACTGAAAGACGCATTTCAAACATTTGTTGAAAAGGATTTTGACAGCCTGTTTACAGTGACTAGAAGCTATGAAAAGCTTGGAAAAATTGAAAATAGCTGTTTTAAATCATTTAATTATGCCATAGGACAGCGTAGCCAAGATTTGGAACCTTTGTATTATGAAAACGGTTTGCTGTATATCACCAAGGCGAAACACATTTTAAAGAACGTAATAATTACGGAAAAAGCTTATCCCTTCGAGGTGGATCATGTTTTTGCAAAGGTGGACATTGATACTCAAGAAGATTTTGATTATGCCGAATTTTTGTTTCATAAATCAAGGACGTCCTCATCAGGCTTATAAAATGAATTATAAAAAGAAGTCTCTAATTGTTGAAGAAAAAATATAAAATAATGAATCGCCCATTTATTGAAATAGCAGGACGTAAAATCGGTCAAGATTATCCACCATTGGTTATTGCTGAAATAGGTATAAACCATGAAGGATCCTTAATGGTTGCAAAAGAAATGGTAGATGCGGCAGCGCGAGCAGGTGCTGAGGTCGTGAAGCATCAAACTCATATTGTGGAAGATGAAATGAGTGGTGCTGCTAAAAAAGTCATTCCAGGTAATGCTGAAATTTCAATTTACGAAATTATGGAACGCTGCGCACTCAACGAAGCCGATGAATTGGCTTTAAAAAACTATGTGGAAAGCAAGGGAATGATTTTTATATCCACCCCATTTTCACGTGCTGCAGCCAATCGTTTAAAACGCTTCGATATTCCTGCGTATAAAATAGGCTCCGGCGAATGTAATAATTATCCATTACTAGAACATATTGCTCAGTTTGGAAAACCTGTTATTCTAAGTACAGGGATGAACACTCTGGAAAGTGTGAAAAAAGCAGTCGCTATTTTTGATAAATATCAAGTCCCAGTGGCACTATTACATACTACTAATTTATATCCTACACCTAGTCATTTGGTTCGTTTTGGCGCAATGCAAGCACTACATCAAGCTTTTCCAGAGAAGGTTTTTGGACTTAGTGACCACACTTTAAATAATAATGCAAGTTTGGGAGCTGTAGCCTTAGGAGCATCTGTTTTAGAACGTCATTTTACAGATCATATGCAACGTACAGGTCCAGATATTATATGCAGTATGGATGAGCAAACCTGTAAAGCATTAATAGAAAACAGTGCGGAATTAGCTTTAATGCGTGGAGGTACTAAAGAACCAGCCAAAGAAGAACAAGTAACTATTGATTTTGCTTTTGCCACGGTTTGTACCATAGCTCCAATTAAAAAAGGTGAAGCTTTTACTAAAGAAAATATTTGGGTAAAACGTCCAGGAACTGGTGAGATTTTAGCAGAACATTTTAATGGTTTAATAGGTAAAATAGCCGCTAAAGATTTAGAGAATGATGTACAATTACAGCTTTTAGATGTTAGGTGATTTTTTTAGTTTTTTTAGGGACAGAGTGTTCCCCTCTAGAGCGGGGTTAGGGGTGTGTCATATTTAAATACACCCACTAATACTTTAGCATTTAAAATAAAAGCATTAAAATTGTTGGCTAGAACCATAATGAAACAATTCTAACCTATTTTTTAGTATAATTCATGAAGAAAATTGCATTCCTTACGGGAACAAGAGCTGATTTTGGAAAACTAAAATCATTGATTGCTATTTTACAGGATGCAACTGATTTTGATCCTCATATTTTTGTAACAGGGATGCATTTACAAGAGTTATACGGTTATACACTGATTGAAGTTCAAAAAAGTGGGTTTAAAAATATTTATACTTTTGAAAATCAAACCCATGAAACGTCAATGGATTTAACCTTGGCTAAAACAATTTCGGGATTTTCTGAGTATGTAAAAGAGATGGCGCCAGACTTAATTGTTATTCATGGGGATCGAGTAGAAGCTCTAGCAGGAGCTATTGTAGGGAGCTTAAACAATATTTTAGTGGCACATATTGAGGGCGGAGAAGTCTCTGGAACAATAGATGAATTATTACGCCATGCCACAAGTAAAATGAGTCACGTACATTTCGTATCAAACCATCAGGCCAAGTTAAGATTGGTTCAAATGGGAGAAATAGAAGCATCTATTTATACCATTGGGTCTCCAGATGTAGATATCATGTTTTCAAAAAAGCTGCCAACGTTAGAGAATGTAAAAGCATATTACGACATTCCTTTTGAAACTTATAGTATTGTTATGTTTCACCCAGTAACAACTGAGTTTTCTGAGATGTCAGGTTACGCCGAAGCTTTAGTAAATGCCTTGATGTCTAGCAAGCATAATTATGTGATTATATACCCTAATAATGATTTAGGAAGCGCTAGTGTTTTAAAGGCTTTTAAACGTCTGGAAGGGAAATCGAAATTTAAGCTTATACCATCTTTGCGTTTTGAATATTTTTTAACTTTGTTGAAAAATGCTCAAAGTATTGTTGGTAATAGTAGTGCAGGTGTTCGGGAAGCCCCCTATTATGGTGTGCCAGTAATAAACATTGGAACACGGCAAAAAAATCGTGTGACGCATTCTGAAATCATAAATATAAATTATGAAGAGCCCAATATTCTAGAAGCTTTAAATTGTATTCCAAAGTTAGAAAGAAAATCACAATTTTCTGAATTTGGAGGCGGGCAAAGCGCTGAGCTTTTTCTGGAATCCTTACAACAGCAAGGTTTTTGGAGCTTAAATCATCAAAAACAATTTAGAGAACTTAAATGAACGGTAAATTAGGTATAGTAATAACCGACGGAGTAGGCTTTAGAAATTTTATTTTAAGCGATTTTTTAAAAGAAGCAGAGGCTACTTTTGGTGAGGTGGTTATTTTATCATGCTTGCCCAGAGAAGTTTATAGGCTTCATACCCACGTGCGTGTAATTGAGTTGGATGTTTTTGAAGAAACTTTTAAAACATGGTTTTTTAGAAAAGCAAAAGAAATAGCACATCTTAAATTACACCAAAAAGGAAATTTGGGCATTAAAGATAATTTAAAAACGAATGATTCAAAACTTAAAACGACAAGGGGATACGCTACCCGATTCATTTATAAATTAACGTCAATTTTCCATTCAGAATCCAACATTCAACAATTTCAGAAGTTGCAAAACAGCACGTTTGCTAATCATCAAATAACCCATGCATATACTTCTATTTTAAGGGAAGAACAATTTAGTTTATTGTTTTTTACCCACCAGCGGCCACCATATATTGCACCGTTGGTTTATGCTGCGCAACAGCAGCAACTTAAGACAGCAGCATTTATTTTTAGCTGGGATAATTTAGCATCCAAAGGGCGTATGGCTTCAAGTTTTGATTATTATTTGGTTTGGAGTTCGTTGATGAAACAGGATTTAAATCAGTTTTATACCTCCATAAACAAGGAGCATATTAAAATTGTTGGCACCCCGCAATTTGTACCTTACGTGTTGCCTGAATACAAAATATCTAAACAGGATTTTATTTCTGAATTTAGTTTAGATACTAATTTAAAAACCATTTGTTTTAGCTGTGGCGATATTTCAACCAGTAAAAATGATGAATTATATATTGAAACCATTGCTGAAGCCATTCAAGATAAAACCATACAACTCGTAAATTTTGTTGTAAGAACATCGCCTGCGGAAGACCCTATTCGGTTTAAAAATTTAGTTGAAAAATATCCGTCTATAAAATGGAATTTCCCTAAATGGAATCAAGTGAGGGCAAACCATCAAGAATCTTGGTCGCAACGCATCCCCTCACGAGATGATGTTAAACAGTTAAGAGCTTTATTGGAATATTCTGATTTAAATATCAACATGCTATCCACCATGAGTTTGGATTTTATGCTGTTTAACAAACCGGTTATCAACCCTGTTTTTGGGAATAAAACCAATGGCTTGTACGACGATCAACGTTTTTTAGGTTATGCCCATATTGAACATTTAGTGAACAGTCAAGCATCAAAAGTGGTTAAAACTAAAGAAGCATTATTGGAAGCTATTGCTAGTTATTTAATGGATGATGTAGGTGGTGAGCATAGGGAAAACTTCATTCACCAACAGGTGGGTGTTTCTTTAGAAAAAACAAGTAAAGAATTAGTAGAGGGTTTAAAAGCATGGGCGTAAAACCAAAACATATCGCCATTATTTGCAACTATGAACTACTTGAAAGCAGAGTAGGCGGTATGGATTATTTTTTCTGGGCTTTTAATAAGAAATGCAGGGAAAATCAGATAAAAATTGATTGGTTTTTCCCGAATATGGCATCTCATGGCGACTATGGAACATTTCATATAATTCCCACTGAAACTATAAGTTTAGAACAGAATTTTATACATTATATTAAAACCGAAAATCTTCAGTATTCTCATATTATCACGCATTTTGTGGAGTTATGTACCTCGTTTTTTGCGGATATAAGAAAATGTCAAACTTCAAAAATTATTGTCGTCGACCATAATCCAAGGCCTTTAGTAGGATATTCCCTTAAAAAAAGAATCAAAAAAAGAATTAAAGGAGCTTTGTATTCAAAACACATCAATCAATTTATTGGTGTTTCCGATTATACCCGTAAAGCTATTTTACAGGATTTCGGAAGTTTTTTAGAGCTTAAAACCCACACTATTTATAATGGGGTGTTGATTGATAGCATTATTCCTAAAACAACAGAAAGACGAACAGAGAACCCGAAGTTTTTGGTGGTATCGCACCTGCGTTTTTCAAAAGGTATTCAAGATTTAATTGAAGCTGTTAATGTATTGCCTACCAATTTAAAATCTAATTTGGAAATTACTTTGTATGGTGATGGTCCTTATAAAAGTGAATTACTGCAATTAGTTTCTAAGTATGATCTTGAATCTAATTTTTATTTTCAGGGCAGTCATTCTAGCATTAATGAATTATATCAAAATTTTGATTATTTAGTGCAGCCTACTCATATGGAGTGTTTTAGTTTGTCTATTTTAGAAAGTTTGGCAGCTAATATTCCAGTAATAACAACACCTGTTGGTGGCAATTTAGAAGTAATAACCCATGATAAAAATGGTTTTGTATTTGAGACAAAAAACAGTCGAGAATTATCAGAATTATTAAATTCTATTATGAAAGGTAAAAAAGGTATTGTTGGGAATACAAGAACTTTAATTGAAAATAAATTTTCAATTGATAGGATGGTGAAAAAGCATTTTGAATTAATAAATAACAATTAATGCTTTTCAATTCATTTACTTTTTTTGTGTTTTTTAGCATTGTGTTTTTATGTTATTGGTTCGCTTTAAAGGATAAAACAAAATCACAGAATATTTTTATTCTAGCATCAAGCTATATTTTTTACGGCTGGTGGGACTGGAGGTTTCTAGGGTTGATTGCACTTAGTACTTTAGTTGATTATTATTTAGGGAAGCTAATTAGTAAAGAATTAAATACTATTAGAAAAAAGATTCTACTGGCTATTAGTATTATTTTTAATGTAGGATTGCTATGTTATTTTAAGTATTATAATTTTTTTATTGATAACTGGGTTGACGCCTGGCAGAGTATAGGGTTTGAGTCTAATATTTCATCATTAAATATTATTTTACCAGTTGGGATTTCTTTCTATACATTCCAAACAATGAGCTACACTATTGATGTTTATAGAAATAAAATCAAGCATTCAAATTCATTAATTAATTTCGCAGCGTTTGTAGCATTTTTTCCTCAGTTAGTTGCAGGACCCATAGAAAGGGCTTCACATTTATTGCCGCAATTTAGCATAAAAAGGGTCTTCAATTATGACCAAGCAGTCTCGGGATTTTATTTAATTGTTTGGGGGTTGTTTAAAAAAATAGTTATTGCTGATACCTGTGCTACATATGTAAACACCATATTTGATAATTATGAAAACATGAATTCTCTAAGTCTTTTGCTCGGAGCTGTCTATTTCGCTTTTCAAATATATGGTGATTTTTCTGGTTATTCAGACATTGCGATTGGTATATCAAGACTTTTGGGATTTGATATTATGATGAACTTTAATAAGCCTTATTTCTCAAGAAATATTGCAGAATTTTGGAGGCGTTGGCATATATCATTATCCACTTGGTTTCGTGATTACGTGTATATACCGCTAGGAGGCAGTATAGGCACTCCTGTTGGTAAAGTTAGGAATGTTTTTATTATTTTTTTAATTAGTGGATTTTGGCATGGTGCTAACTGGACATTTGTTTTTTGGGGATTATTAAATGCAGTATATTTTTTGCCTTTATTATTATTAAATAAAAATCGAAAATATTTAAATAATGTATCCATTTCTTTTAACCTTTCAGGGTTAATGAATATAATAAATATGTTTATAACATTTTTTTTAGTTGTAACTACTTGGGTGTTTTTTAGATCAAAAACCATTACCGAAGCATTTGCATATTTAAAACGTTTTATATCCGATTTGAATTTTACAAATCAATATTTATCTATAGAACGTTATGCAATAGAAGCATTAATTTTAGTGTCCTTTTTTATATTAGTTGAATGGTTTTCTAGAAATTATGAACATCCTTTTCTAGGAAAGTATAAAACAATATATTTAACATTTATTATTTTTTTAATCATTGTTTTAGGTGTTTATTCAGAACATTCAGATTTCATATATTTTCAATTCTAAATGAAGAGATTTCTAAGAAATAGTATTGTTTTAAGTGTTGGGATTATTACATTACTTTATGGGCTAGATTTTATATATACAAATGTTTATGAAAATTCTTTTCCAAGAAATAAAACGCAACATATTCTAAATTTAGAAGAAGGCGAAAAGTTAGATTATGTTTTTTTAGGAAGTTCAAGAGTAGAAAATTCAATTGTTAGTAGAGAAATTGAAAATATCACAGGAAAAAGAACGATAAATCTTGGAACCCAAGGAGCAAAATTAGATGATATCAATATTTTTTTAAGACTTTTAATAGAAAAGAATGTAAAAATAGAAAAGCTTTTTATACAAGTAGATTATATTTTTAACCATGAGTCAAGTTCAGATATTGTTCGTTCTCAGGCATTACCTTACATCAAAACTAATAGTGTTATTAAAGAATATTTGAAGCGAGTGGATTCTAATTATTTTAAAAACTATTACCTTCCTTTTTATAGATATGCAAAAAATGATTATAGATTAGGGTTTAGAGAGTTTATAGCGAGTCTCGTAAATAAAAAGTCTAAAATCGATTTTAATGACGGATTTGTACCATTATTTGGTGTAATAAATAAAAATGATTTTGGAGGTTCTGAGTTACCACAATCAATCTTGAAATCTAATAAAAGTTTAAAAGAGATAGATTCTCTATGCAAAATGAATAAAATAGATGTTATTTATTTTTGTGCACCATTTTGTTCCAGATTAAAGACTAATGATTATTTAATGAAATTAAAAGAAAAGCTTCCTAATTTTAAAGATTTTTCATCATCAATTCCAAGTGATTCTTTATTTCAGAATTGTAGTCATTTAAATAAAAATGGCGCTGAAGTTTTTTCAAAATTACTTATAGAAAGTCTCAGTTTATGAAAATTGCATTCCTAACGCCCGAATATCCACACCCCAAAACAGGACATGCTGGGGGTATTGGTACCAGTATTTTGAATTTAGCAAAGGCATTGTCGCAGTTAAACCATGATGTTAGTGTTTTAGTTTACGGACAAGGTGAAGACGATCATTTTACTGAAAATAACATTGATTTTTATAAAATTAAGAATGTAAAAGTGAAAGGTTTATCACTTCTATTTACTCAAAAAAAAGTAGAACGGTTGCTTAACTTCTTATATGATTCGGGAAAGATTGATATTGTTGAAGCACCTGATTGGACAGGGTTTACAGCTTTTGTTAAACCAAAATGTCCGTTGGTAATTCGAGAAAATGGCAGTGACACCTATTTTTGCCATTTAGATGATAGAACCGTAAAATTTAAAAATAAATTTCTTGAAAAGCGTGCTTTAAGAAATGCAAATGGTATTATTAGCGTGAGTGCTTTTACAGGTAATTTAACCAATGAGTTAATGGCCATAAACAGAACCTTTACTGTTATACCAAACAGTATTGATGCCTCACAATTTGAGCCTAAGCAAAATGAACATAAAAAGTTAACCATACTCTATTTTGGAACGCTCATTCGTAAAAAAGGCCTGTTGGAGTTACCTCAAATATTTAATTTAGTTCATGAAAATAATAAGCAAGTTGAATTAATTCTAGTTGGAAAAGATAGTCCGGATATTAAAACGGATTCTAAATCTACTTGGGAGTTGATGAAGCCAATGTTTAATAAATCAGCAATAAAGAAAGTAAGGTATTTGGGGGCGGTTCCTTATTCGAAAATTCAAGATTTAATTAATGAAACTACGGTTTGTGTGTTTCCTACCTTCGCAGAAGCTTTGCCGGTGTCGTGGTTGGAAGCCATGGCTATGGAAAAGGCAATTATTGCTTCAAACATTGGTTGGGCTAAGGAAATGATTGATGATGGTGTTGATGGTTATTTAGTGCACCCCAAAAATCATGACATTTATGCACAACGCATATTGGAGTTACTAGATAACCCTATAAAACAAAGGACATTTGGCATGGCCGCACGTCAAAAAGTAAAAAATAAATTTAGTCATGATATCGTTGCAAAACGTTCGGTTGAATTTTACAATAAATTATTAAAGCCCTAATGGAATTAAAGGAATATTATACAAAGCAGGGAACCGTATTGTTATATACAGGAAACCCTAATTTCCAGTTGTTAGAAGTCTTAGCAAAAGGAGAAGGTGATATTTGGCATAGCAGTTTAGATCAAGGCTATAAAAATTCATTCCCAGAAATAATTTATCAAACGGTTGTTTTCTTTTGGTATGCTAACGATTTTGAAGGTTTAGACAAATCGGTGAGTTGGCGTATTAACCCACATGCTTTTGTAATACGAAAAGAGGTTTGGGAAACTTTAGAAGGTTTTGATACTGACTACGATAATATAAAAACAGCTGCTTTAGATTTTGGATTTAACGCATTACGCTATCAAGGTGTTGTGCCTTTATATGTCAAGGAGTTATTTCAAGCCCAAAGTGAAATTGTCTCTATTTCTTCCAAGGATGTTTATGCATTTTATATTAAAAATTTTAAAAAATCACAAGGTGTTTACATGTTGTGTCGCCGTATGTTTTTGAGGCCTTTTGAGGTTTTTGATTTTTTTAATGCTTTGCGCAATTTTAAGTTATCAAGTAAAACCAAGATTTTGCCGCCAAGGAGTTTACTAGATATTCAAGGAGCTCCAAAAGTAAGTTATATTATTCCTACCATGTTACGTCAGGAGTATACAATGAACTTGCTGAATGATTTGGAGCATCAAACCTACAAACCTTATGAGGTTATTGTAGTGGATGCTACACCGGAAGGATCAAGAAATGAGACCTTATATAATGCTGATAATTATTCGTTTAAAGTTGTTTTTAAGTGGCAGACTACAAAAGGTAGTTGTCGTGCAAGAAATGAAGCGATAAAATTGTGTTCTGGAGATTATATTATATTTGGTGATGATGACATCAGAATTCAACCTGAGTTCATAGAAAACCATATTAAATTATTACAAACCTATAACGCCGAGGCATGTAACGGGTTAGATATAAGAGCAGATCATCAACGACAAACGTTAATAGATTTAGATAGTAAATTAAAAAAGATAGAAGATTCTAGGTGGAAAGTAGGAGCATCACAATCATTTAGTAATGCAAATTCATGCGTGTCTAAACGGGTTGTTGATATTTTGGTTGGGAATGATATAAATTATGATGGAGGTTATGGTGAAGATAGCGATTTTGGATTATCAATTTCAAAATTAGGTGTTACTGTTATGCATAATCCGTTTTCTGTTAATTTGCATTTAAAACCGCCTTTAGGAGGGTATCGATTTTGGGGAAAACAAGCAGGTATTAAAGGGAAAAAGCGAAAACAACAACCTTGGGAATTAGATGTTCCTGTAAAAAAAATAGTGCCGGTACCAAGTCCTACAATAATGTACCAACTTTATAAGCATTTTGATACAAACCAGCGGCGCGAATATAAAATAAAGTACTTCGTCTTTTATTTTACAAAGGCAAAAGTGTTTGAGCTCCCTAAGCGTGTTATTCAATTTCCAATACGGGTTTTAAAGTTTAATAAATCGGTGTTTTATGCCAAGCGGTTAATGGCGTTAGGGAAAAGAACGGAATAGAAATAATTAAAAGAAAGGAATATTACCTTTGTTAAAATAGATAGAATTAGGGCTTTACGGACTATTTGTACACTTGTAATTAAATAATAGGTCTTTAAATTAATAGCAACTCACAATAATGAACTTCACCTTAATAGTTTGTACATACATGCGTCCAGAGCCTTTATTAAAGCTATTAAACTCTGTGAAGGCTCAAACCCTATATCCCAATGAAATATTAATTATTGACGGTTCTACAAATCATGAAACGGAAATTATTTTTAATGAAAACCCATTCAAAAACCTAAAATATTTCAAAGTAGAAGAAAACCAAAGAGGGTTAACCAAACAACGAAATTTTGGAGTAAGTAAAGTGTCTGAGACTGTTGAGGTGGTTTGTTTTTTAGATGATGATGTAATTTTAGAATCTGATTATTTTGAACAATTGATGGTAACCTACGCCGAAAAACCAGAGGCCTTAGCCGTAGGTGGTTATATCACGAATGAGGTGGCATGGGGACGAACTGATGATCAAAATGATTCAAGTAAATTTTATTATGATGGCTGGATGCGCAATGAACCTTCTCGATTCAAAATGCGTAAAAAATTTGGATTATTACCAGATGTAGAGCCTGGTTTTATGCCTACATTTTCACACGGACGCTCTATTAGTTTTTTACCACCTTCGGAAAAAATATATCAGGTCGAACAGCTTATGGGAGGCGTTTCTTCATGCAAGAAAAGTGTTTTTAAAACTTTAAAATTTTCTACTTATTTTGAAGGTTATGGCCTGTATGAAGACGCCGATTTCTCCTTGCGAGTTGCCAAACAAGGCAAGCTTTACGTGAACACCGCAGCTAAATTGGAGCATTTTCATGATGCATCTGGACGCCCAAATAAATTTAAATATGGAAAAATGGTGATTCGGAACGGTTGGTATGTATGGCGGGTGAAGTATCCGAAACCAAGTTTTAAAGCCGTAATGAAATGGCATGCCACCGCTTTTTTACTTACTTTAGTGCGTCTTACAAATGTGGTTAACACGAAAAATAAGCAAGAAGCTTTTAGAGAAAGCTTCGGGAGAATTGTAGGGTGGTTATCTTTAATTTTTAATGCGCCAAAGGTAGATAGTTAAATGACTCGTTTTCTTTTAGATATAAAAAAATATAAAAAGTATAGTGGAAGGAAGTCAGCTTTGCTTTTGATTTTAACGAACCAAGGGTTGTGGGCCCTTTTTGTTTATAGGCTTGGTAATGCCTGTTATCGAAGTAAGCTCCCCGTTTTTTTTAAAAGAGTTGCACTTCTTTTATTCGTGTTTTGGCAAAAGGGCATCGAAATCGTTACAGGAATTTCTTTGCCTTATTCTGCTCAAATTGGTGAAGGATTTTATATTGGCCACTTTGGTGGTGTTATCGTTAACCCTTCTGCCATAATTGGAAGGAATTGTAATATTTCTCAAGGCGTAACCATTGGGGTGAGTGGTAGAGATGAAAAAAGAGGCGTACCTGTTATAGGTGACAATGTGTATATGGGAGCAAATGCTGTTATCGTAGGAAAAATTAAAATAGGCAATAACTGCGTTATAGGTGCAAATTCATTAGTGAACATGAATATTGAAGATAATAAAACTGTTCTTGGTGTTCCGGCGCAGGTTATTAGCGATAATACATCAAAAAATTATATTTAATGAAGTTCTTTGTAGTTTCAGATGCGCCAACATTAAAAAAAGATGATCTCTATTGTGCTTATGCCCCTTATGTATTAGAAATGGGTATGTGGTTTAAGCATGTCACTGATATCACTGTGATGTCTCCTACAACACATAATGCACCTCTTTTGACTCGCACCTTTTCCAAGCAACCCAAAGTAGTTTCAGTACCCGCCTTAAATTTTACATCGTTTAAAAATAGTTTTATCAGTGTAATCAGAATACCATTTATTGCATTCACATTATTTAAAGTTTTCAGGAAATCAGACCACATTCACCTAAGATGCCCAGGAAACATCGGTTTGTTAGGCTGCTTGGTTCAAATACTATTTCCAAAGAAACCTAAAACGGCTAAATATGCAGGGAATTGGGATCTTAAGGCTAAGCAACCCATAAGTTATAAAATTCAAAAATGGATTTTAAGTAACACTTTTTTGACCAAAAATATTCAGGTTTTAGTTTACGGGGATTGGCCAAATCAATCTAAAAATATCAAATCCTTTTTTACTGCTACGTATAAGAATTCAGAAAGAAGAGATCCCATGGTTAGAGATTATACAGATGTATTAAAATTTGTGTTTGTAGGTACCTTAACTCCAGGGAAACAACCTTTGTTGGCCATTCAGTTGGTAGAAGCTTTACATAAACAAGGTAAGAAAGTAAGCTTAGATTTTTATGGTGATGGGGTTTTAAGAGAAAGCCTTGAAAGCTATATTTTAGACCATAATTTAGAGACTATCGTGACCCTCCATGGGAACCAACCCCAAACGACGGTTAAAGAAGCCTTAAAAACAGCTCATTTTTCTATACTACCATCAAAGTCGGAAGGCTGGCCAAAAGCTATTGCAGAGGCCATGTTTTTTGGAACCATTCCTATCGCTACACCAGTATCTTGTGTACCCTATATGCTAGACCATGGGAACAGAGGCTTTTTGTTTACCAATGATTTCATAAAGGATTTTACTAGTTTAACAACCTTATTGCAAAACCAAGATACTCTAAATAGAATGTCTGAAGCAGCCGCAGTATGGTCGCAACAGTATACTTTAGAGCGTTTTGAAACTGAAATCGCGAAGTTACTTTGATTTTGCTGTTTAAATGTTATTTACTTTGTCATCCAGAAGGAGGTACGACTGAAGGATCTCATCAACAGTATAAAGATTCATCACTTCGTTCTGAATGACAAGTAAGTTTAGGCATTACGTTTTCTTGAAGATTGTTGTACTGTCATTAAGAAGGAGGTACGACTGAAGAATCTCATCAACAGCAAAAAGATTCATCACTTCGTACTGGATGACAAGCATGTTTGGGCATTACGTTTTCTTGAAGGTTGCTGTACTGTCATCCAGAAGGAGGTACGACTGAAGAATCACATCATCAGCATAATGATTCATCACTTTGGTTGAATGACAAGCATGTTTGGGCATTACGCTTTCTTGAAGGTTATTGTACTGTCATTCAGAAGGAGGTACGACTGAAGAATCTCATCATCAGCATAATGATTCATCACTTTGTTTGAATGACAAGCATGTTTGGGCATTACGCTTTCTTGAAGGTTACTGTTTTGTCATTCAGAAGGAGGTACGACTAAAGGATCTCATCAACAGTATTAAAGATTCATCACTTCGTTCTGAATGACAAGCATGTTTGAGCATTACTGTTTCTGGAAGGTTGCTGTACTGTCATCCAGAAGGAGCTACGACAGAAGGATCTCATCAACAGCCTAAAGATTCATCCCCTCGTTCCGAATGATAAGCATGTTTGGGCATTACGTTTCCTTGAAGGTTGCTGTACTGTCATCCAGAAGGAGGTACGACAGAAGGATCTCATCAACAGCCTAAAGATTCATCACCTCGTTCCGAATGATAAGCATGTTTGGGCATTACGTTTCCTTGAAGGTTGCTGTACTGTCATTCAGAAGGGGTTACGACGGAAGGATCTCATCAACAGCATAAAGATTTATCTCTTCGTTCTGAATGACAAGTAAGTTTATACATTACGTTTTTTTGAAGGTTGCTGTACTGTCATCCAGAAGGAGGTACGACTGAAGGATCTCATCAACAGCATAAAGATTTATCTCTTCGTTCTGAATGACAAGTAAGTTTATACATTACGTTTTTTTGAAGGTTGCTGTACTGTCATCCAGAAGGAGGTACGACGGAAGGATCTCATCAACAGCATAAAGATTCATCACTTCGTTCTGAATGACAAGTAAGTTTATACATTACGTTTTTTTGAAGGTTGCTGTACTGTCATCCAGAAGGAGGTACGACTGACGGATCTCATCAACAGTATAAAGATTCATCATTTTGTTCCGAATGATAAGCATGTTTGGGCATTACGTTTCCTTGAAGATTGTTGTACTGTCATTCAGAAGGCGGTACGACTGAAGAATCTCATCAACAACATAAAGATTCATCACTTCGTTCTGAAAGACAAGTAAGTTTAGGTATTACGCTTTCTTGAAGGTTACTGTGTTGTCATTCAGAAGGAGGTACGACTGAAGAATCTATTCCAATCAAATGGTATCATTCAAAAACTTCCATGAAGTATTGAAACTATTAACTAAACTTTCTTTTTTGAATCGACTGTAGCCCTTAATTTGTTTTTCGCGCTTAATTGCAAAATTGATATCACTAAAATGTTCATAGTATATGAGGTAGAAGCATTTATACTTAGCAGTAAAAGATTTTGAGAAAGGTAGCGGGTTTTTATGAGTATAAAGCCGTTGTTTTAAATCGTTTGTTACTCCAGTATATAGTACAGTTTTATTTTTATTTGTGAGTATATAGACGTAATAATTATGATTTCCTATTGTTTTCATGGTGGTAAGGTAAGAACATTAAACGATGTAGGAATAATCAGATGTACTGTCATCCAGAAGGAGGTACGACTGAAGAATCTCTTCAACAGCATTAAAGATTCATCACTGCGTTCTGAATGACAAGCATGTATGGGCATTACGTTTTCTTGCAGATTGTTGTACTGTCATTCAGAAGGAGGTACGACTGAAGAATCTCATCAACAGCATTAACGATTCATCACTTCGTTCTGAATGACAAGCATGTTTGAGCATTACGTTTCCTTGAAGGTTGCAGTACTGTCATCCAGAAGGAGTTACGACTGAAGGATCTCATTCCCAGCATAAAGATTCATCACTTTGTTTGAATGACAAGCATGTTTGGGCATTACATTTTCTTGAAGGTTGTTGTACTGTCATTCAGAAGGAGGTACGACTGAAGGATCTCATAACATAAAGATTCATCACTTCGTTCTGAATGACAAGTACGTTTGAATTTTATATAATTATCTTTCAAATAATATAAATATTTTCCTACATTTGTTAAAAATACATAAAAATGCCAGGACCAATAGCAACAGTAGGAAGTATGCACATTTGCCCGATGTGTTCAGGAACGGTGCCTCATGTAGGGGGACCAGTGTCACAAGGCGCAGTTAATGTGCTTGCCAACGGAAAACCCATTGCCACAGTTGGGAGTATCTGTGTTTGTACGGGGCCGCCAGATACAATAATGAGTGGCGAATCTAATATACTCATCAACGGCATGGCTGTAGCGACAACAGGAAGTTTAACGGTTCACGGCGGATCAATAAGCGTTGGGGAAGCCAATGTTTTAGTGAACTCGGGAGCAGGAACTTCTCCAAGTCTCACACCAGTAGATCGTATGGAGCTTCCAAATATAAACCTTACAAAACGTACATTATCCGTGCTTAGCGGTAGAGGCAAACAGGTGAAAGAAGCAACAAAACAACAGCATAAAAATCAAGAAGAAGCCAAAAAAAACGGTTTTTTAGGTGATTTTGACTTTAGTGTTTAACCCTTACGTATATTCCCTTGAAATTTTTTTACCCCGAAAAAGACCATAATTTAGATCAGCGTAAAACTTCAACTACTTTTGGTCATTATCCATTGAGCTCTTATAATACGTGGCATGGTGGTGTTCATGTTGAAAGCCCTTTAGCTGCTTTAGTGGCTATATCTGATGCACGGATTATTGCTTTTAGATTACCTTCTGTATATTTAGAAAGCAAACATGAATGCCCAGAGACCTATTCCAATGGGTTTATCCTCTTGCAGCATGAGTATAAGAGTCCGAAAGGGCATGAACTCACTTTCTACAGTCTATACCACCATATTGCCAGTCAGTTTGATATAGAAACCAATAATTTAGAAATTCCAGATTACCTTAGTGAAAAAGTGACCAAAATAAAGGCTGCTCAGACCCCAAAAGGTGTAAGGGGACGATCGGCTTCCGCTGAAAAAGAAAAAAAGCGTGGACCAGAAATCGTACTCATACCCAAAAATCATATGGTTACCCGTAATAGTGAATCTTCTTTAGCTGATTGGGCTATTAGCTATAACACAAAAAAATCTTCTGAAAAGCAAAAATATTATAGCTACACTTACACCGATCCTTTTACCAATACCATTTATGAAGATATTCATATTCATTCGAACTGTTTAAAGTTAGTCTCTAGTGAAACAAATGAATATAGAGTGACGTATGGGGTAGATACTAATACCACTACTGTTAACGGTAATAAAAAAACCAAAACCGCACCTCTAAACCCTGAATTGAAAAATGGTGCTTTATGTTATGATATCACAGTAAATGGTTTTGAGAAACTAGCATGTATTGATGTCATACCAACAGGAACAAAGGTTAGCATCATTGAAGGGTCAGAATCTGAAGATAAGAAATGGGTCAAGGTAAAGAGTACAGAAAGGGAATACCGAGGTTATGTGGAAGTCGACGATCTTGAAACACTGAAAAGTGTAAATAAGAACCTTACCGATAAAATTATAGCCTGTGATATTCCTGTCAAAGCGGGAGATACCGTGGCTTATGTGGGAGCTTTTGGTTTCCGTAAAAATGAAAAAAAATACGCCAGTCATGTGGAGTTATTTACCGATGATCCGGATGAAGATGTTTCGTCATTACTTGATAATTGTGCTGGCGATGGTGAAGACCGTTTTCTGCGGTATAAAGTTTTGTCAGGGGCTAGATTAGAGCCTAATTTGAAAAGTAAAAAGGTACTTAAGGCGGGGATTCCGGTTGAGGTTATGGACATAAAAGAAGATTATGTTAAAGTGAAAGTAAACCGCCTAATTAAGGTAATTGACAAGAAAAAACACCTGATTACACAACATCGAGGTGAAAATTCTAAAGGTGTGTTTGATTATATCAAGGACAATATATGTAACCATAGCCGAACGAGATATAAAATTAAAGCGAGTAGTTTTGAGTATGTTAATAAGCAATTTAATGGTCTGTTAACTAAAGGGGATTACGTTTATTTTTATACCACTGATACAGGTAATCTTAGAAAAATTATTATAGAACCACCATTTTGGGACCAAGAATTTTGGATAGATAAGTCATTATTAAAATTAAAAGCAGGTGGGACCGTTACTTCTGGGGTAGAAACGGTCTTAGATTCTGATAGTTGTCATGTTTACCCTAGAGCACCTCTTGTACCTCACGAAAATGGGAACACTTTTAAAAAAGACATAGTGCTTAAGGGGAAGCCAGAAATCACTATCACTGATGATGACGGACAGGAATGGTACTTCATAAAGGAAAGCTATAACCACGAAAAAACACATTATTTGCATACCGGATGGCTAAAGGCGGGTGATCTGCATACAGAAGATATCAACCCATTTATTTGGCGTAATTTTGGTTTTGATACTTTCGATGCTGGTAATGAGTATGTTTATGCGATGAAGGACTATCATAAATCCCCTAAAACTGATGTGTTCATTGATGAAGTTTGGAAAATAGTAGACGAAGATGGCAATGGCGTACTTACGCCTATGGAGTTTTTATGCGCCCAACACGACCCAGAGAAATCTGAACGTATGGGAAAAATGGTGGTGAAACATAAAAGTGAATGGAGTTACACCCCAGAAAAAATAAAAACCGAAGCCCAAGAATTTTATAAACTGGGCATTGATTTAGAAAAAGACCAAGATAAAAAGAAACTTCTCGAGCAAAAACGCGATGCCGAATTAGAGCATCTGGTTGAAAAAACCACAAACCTCATGTTTTGGCAAGAGCTACAAAACACGACCTATACGCCTAAAACGACGGAAAAAGACAAAGAATACGAAGAGAAAAAAAGAGCCTTAGAGAAAAGGTATAAGCGTTATTACGTAACTAGTGAACAATTTGCAGAAAATAATTCTTACTTCGACACCCAGTTGGATGAATTAGATCAAGAATACAAAAAAGGTAAATATAAAGAAGAAAAAGCTGAAACCCGCCGTTTACCAAGTTCAGATATGCTTTGGCATTTTAATGTGAATAGTTTTGTTCGGCAGATGCGGGGGATGTATTTGCAGGGGGGTGGTGATTGTTATTGTAACCGTGATTTGACAGTCGAAGAATTTTCACGTATAATAAAAAGGCTGAGGAAAAGTGAAGGCTTAGGAGGAAAAACCATCTTTAATCATTCAAATTGTCTTATACCGGATAGCGATAAAACTTATGAAAGATTAACTGAAGAGTTTAATAAGACTACTAAGCGATATAATATCAATAAGTGTATTCAGAAGATTCAGTTCATTAGTCAAATATATTGGGAGTCTGGTAGGTTTACAACGGCTCTAGAGATTTCCAATGGGGAGCGGTATAATCCCGGGAATCATAGTGATTCTGAAAAAATGGGCAATACCATAGCAGGGGATGGCCCTAAGTATAGGGGGCGTGGTTTTATGCAGTTAACTTGGCGTAATACACAAATTAAATATTTAAAAGAAGTGGCTAAAGATACTGAAGGAGAGCTAAAAGGAAAAACAGATAATGAGCTAGAGTTACGAGAGAATAATTATGAAAAATATATTTCAGATAACTTACATTACGCTATGGATTCCGCAGGGTGGTTTTGGACAAGTTATAAAAAAATAGCTTTTAGAACAAAGGCAAGTAAATCAAAGTATGTCAATATTTTGGGTAAATCTTTAAATGAAGTTGCATTATATGACGATAAGTATGTTAATATAATATCCACTTTTGTTAATGGAGGGGGAAATGGAAAAATAGAAAGAGAGAAGTATTACAATGTACTTAAACAAGTTTTTAGATTCGATTATACTTGTGTAAATAACGAAAATAGACAAGAGATAATTTCAGGAGACAAGGCTCCTTGGATTAAATTTGTTTACCAGGAATATCTAGCATTTAAAGGTGTAAAAGAAAATGAATCTCCACTCAAGGAAAAAATAATAAAATATCATAAATCAGGAAGAGGAAGTGGAGATTATAAAATACCATGGTGTGCATCCTTTGTTAATTGGTGTTTTGAACAGGCTAATTATAAAAACGTTAATTCTGGTTCTAATTCATTTGCATTTGATTGGGGACCTGAGGCGAATGAATTAGCAAAAGAAAAATCTCAAAAATTTGGAGATAAAAACTTATCTGGTTGGGCAGAAGGGGAAGCGTGTGAGGCATTTGTTGGAGCAGTTATTGTATTAGATTATTCCCATTGTGCAGTAATTGTTGGCAAAAATACACCAAAGAATAAATATGTTTATATTGGAGGGAATCAAGGAAAAGGCATTCAGGAAATTAAATATGGAACAGTATCAATAGGAAAGGAATATGCGATTATGAAGCCTATAAGTTATGAGCCTAATTTATATGAATTACCTGAATTAAATAAAAATGAAGATGGTAGCTATGCAACAACACACTAAATTTTGTAAAACCGTTATAAAGTTGGTGTTTTTATTATTAATTACATTATTGTCTTGTAAAAAAAGAAACAACCAATTAAATGACTATCAAAACAAAGGAGTTGATGGAGTAGGTGTAATTAAAGATAAAGAGACTAATAGATACAAAAATTGCTTTTCAAAGGACGATGTGCAACTGTTGAACAAACATTTTAGAGAATTAAAAATCGCAATCAGATCTAATATTGATTACGACTTTTCAACAGCGCCTATAAAATATACTAGTCTTCAGGAAAATAACATTTCTTATATCTTTAATGATCGTTTCTGTGAAAACGAATTAATCGTATTGAGAAAGGATTGTACCAAAACAATACTTTTAGAGGTGCTTTGTGTAGAAGAGATTATAAAAGATAAGGATGAAGAACATGTTAGAGAAGAATATTATAGCTATACATTAGAAAAGAATAATAATGTCATTTTTATCACTAAGATTGATGGAGCAGGTTAAGAAATTATGGAAAATAAGTTTATTGTTAGTTGTTTGCTTTTGTTGTTTATCCTGTAAGAATAGTAAGGAAAAAAGTGCTAATGAAAAAAAAGAACTTTTGGCGGTAAAAAGTATTGTTTTTTTAGAGGAGGATTTTGAGTTTGTAATTAGTTTATCAAGCAGTAAAATCTATAAGTTTGAGGCTGTCGAACTTTTATTTGATTCCTATGTAGAATTCATAAAAATTAATTCTAATTCATTCCAATTTACAAATAGAGATCATTATGGAAATCATGTTACAATGCTGTTTAAATTTAATACAACAGATTGTAACTTATACCTTAGTAGAATAGAAGGTTTTTTTCCTCTCAAACAAGATCTTTTTGGACGCGCTAAATATTGTGTTATGGAAAATCTAGAACTAGATATTAGTGCTATAAATGAGGAAGAATTATTCGATAAGTTTGTTACCCAGAAGTATTGTGAGATAAAGGATGGCGAATGATTTCAAAAAAAAACTAGACAATTAGTTGATTGACTCTTCTCAGGAATTAAAATACTAATCATTATTTGACACTATCCTATAAAGTGTGTGAGTACAGAATATCATATCTGATTCCAAAGAAACGTTATCATATTCAAATAAATCAATAATGAAAAAAAGGATTTTACTAGTTTTAACGCTATGTTTTTTTTGCTCTTGTAGACAAGAAAAATCAAAAACTATTGAGAGAAAATTAAAAACAAAATCAGAAAATCTAACTTTAACTCAAAGTACATACACCTACGCTGTTTCCGATACGATAATCACCTCTCCTAATATTATTTTCGTTATACCAAATACGGCAGAAATAGAAATGCTCAAAAAAAAACATGGAGAGGATAACTTTTATACAATAGCCGATGATGCTAGTTTTTACATGGCGGAAATCACAAAGATTCTGAATTTTAAAGATGTTGTGTGTTCTTCAAAAAATAGTTTTTCTTTCGTTAAAGAAAGTATGACAATAAACAAGAAGGATTTTAAAGACTCATGGTTTATTATAGATTATGTTCAGGGAAAACCTTTAAAATATTCACTGATCGATTATTACTCAAAATTAAATAGCCAGGTCAAATCATTCTCGGTCTTTAAAAACAATAAGGATTTCTTTATTAAAGATATAGACATTAATAATGATGGTATTATGGATAAAGTGGTGAGTAATAAGCCTTATAAGGGAAATGGGGTGTATTTCTTTTGTAAAGAAAACAATAGATATGTTTTTGCTTTGAAAAGTGTTAATTTTTCAGAAGACGGAGGAAACATAATTAAGGATATTTACCCTTCAAAAGAGGATGAAAATACATTTGTTTTACATACAGTATTTCCTGATGGTGGAAATTTTCAATCTTTTCATTACATTAAGTATGTTGATACTAATAATTGGGAGTTAGATAAAACAGTATATGAAAAAACAAACTGGCAAGATTCAAAAACGTATGTGTGTAATATACAACAAGGTGTTAATATGAAAAATTTTATTTCAGGAGAAGGATTTGAACAATTAAAAACGATCCCTGAGAAGATTTCAGAAAGTAAAATGTGCATACTGAAAAATTGAGATCTTCAGTTAATCAAAGTTCTAGGTGAATTATGAGGTCAAAAATTTTAATTGCATACATTCACCCAAAAGTTGGTCTGACTATAGGATTTTTTTTAGATAAAGTTTTTTGTTGCAAGTCCAACTCTCGGTGATCCTCTGCGAAATCTCCGCGTATTTCGGCGTAATAATTTCTCGAAATACTGCTTAGTCGCAAGGTGAATTAAGTAAAAAATTGGTAAAAATTCGTGTCAAAAATAAGATTTCGAGGTGAAATCTGTGAAAATCAGTGAAATCTGTGTCTGAAACCCTTGCTGATCCTCCGTGAAATCTCCGCGCATCTCCGCGTAACAACCCAACCCAACAACCAATCCATCAAAAAACTACCCATACCCCATGTCCTTTTAAAGAATACAATTATATTTATCCCTTAAAAAGCAAAAGTGCGGGTATTACAACTAATAGATTCTTTAAATGCGGGGGGCGCCGAACGCATGGCAGTAAATTACGCCAATGCATTAACGTCTCGTTTAGAGGGGGCCTATTTGTGTGCTACTCGAGAAGAAGGATTGCTTAAAGAGAGTCTTTCTGAAAATGTAGGGTATCTGTTTTTAAATAGAAAAAAAACGATTGATTTATCTGCAATAAAGCGTTTAAGTACGTTCGTGAAGCAGGAGCACATAGATGTGATTCATGCCCATGCCACTTCGTTCTTTTTGGCCACACTTATAAAAATATTAAATCCGAAACTGATTTTAGTCTGGCACGACCATTACGGGAACAGTGAGTTTTTAGAAAACCGACCATTGTTTGTGTTAAGAAGGTGCTCGGCATGGTTTAGCCACATTTTTACGGTGAATTCGAAACTTGAAGCATGGGCTAGAACTAAACTGCCATCAGTACCAGTATCCTATTTACCTAATTTCGCTCAAGTGGATACCAATAAACCCAAGACTGGGTTAAAAGGAACCAAAGGCAAACGTATTTTGTGTTTGGCAAATTTGCGTCCGCAAAAAGACCACCTAAATCTCCTAAAAGCTTTCCAATTAGTATTAGAAAAATATTCAGATTGGACGTTGCATTTGCTTGGAAAGGATTTTAAAGATGATTATGCTTCAGAAATTAAAGGCTATATTAATAAAAACCACTTAAATAAAAATGTTTTTCTTTACGGTAGTTGTACAGATATCAACCATGTTTTAAAGCAAGGTGATATTGGCGTTTTAGGGTCAAAGTCTGAAGGTTTACCTTTAGCATTATTAGAATATGGTTTAGCAGGGCTCCCTGTGGTGGCTACACAAGTGGGAGACTGCTATAAGGTGGTATCGAAGCCTAACGAAGGTATTTTGGTTGAGCCAAATAACCATAAAGATTTATCTCAAGCCATTTTAAAGTATATAGAGCATGAAAATTTACGACATTTGGCTGCAACGCATTTAAAAGCAAAAGTATTAAGTGATTTTTCAGAAACAGCTGTTATAGAATCTTTAATCTCCATATATAATTCACATAAATTATGAAACTGACCTTATTTTATAAATTGCTCGGTTTTCATGTGGTTTTGGCCATTGGAGTGTACCTTTTTCAACCTCTGGCTTTGTTATACTTTTTATTTACTACAGTTTTTTTTAGTTATAAAATTTTAAAGGCTTCTAGAAAGTATAAATCCTTCTATGTTTTAATAGCTTGTGCTTATGTGGTAGGAATCGAAGTGTTTTTAAGGATGAATGGGGGTACTATTTTTTATGAAGCAAGCAAATATCTCGTGATTGTATTTTCTGTGATGGGCATTTTGAGTAATGGTTTTTCTAGGCAGTCTTTAATTTATGTGGTGTATATCCTGCTGTTAATTCCGGGTATTTTCGTAGCCGTTGCCGATATGGGCTTTGAAACGAATATCAGGAAAGCGATTGCTTTTAATTTGAGTGGTCCTGTTTGTTTGGGGATTGCCGCTATTTTCTGTTATAGGCGCACCGTAACCATCAACCAATTAAAAATTATTCTATGGGCTTTTTTATTGCCCTTAGTAAGCATAACCACTTATTTGTTTTTGTATACACCTGATTTAAGGGAGGTAATTACAGGTACAGGTTCAAATTTTGCAACCTCAGGAGGTTTTGGTCCTAACCAAGTGGCTACAGTTTTAGGGATCGGTATTTTTGTTTTAGCGGTTCGATTTTTTATTTCCAAGGAAGCGATTTGGCATAAAACTTTCGACTTGATACTTTTAGGTTTGTTAAGTTTTAGGGCTTTAGCTACCTTAAGTCGAGGCGGCGTGATTACAGCAGTAATTATGATTATTGCTTTTTTAGGCATGTATTACCTAAAAGGGAATTTAAAAACGAAGTTCAAAATTAAGTTTTTAGGACTCATTTTTTCCGGAGCAATCGTGCTTATTTGGTTGGTGAGTTCTATTCAAACCAGCGGGTATTTGGATAAACGTTATGCGAATCAGGATGCGGCGGGACGCGAAAAGGAAGATGTGACCACCGGTCGTGTCGATTTATTTACTCAAGAATTTAATGAGTTTTTAGATCACCCTTTTTTTGGGGTAGGCGTGGGGAAGATAAAAGAAATTCGATTCAATGAAACAGGAATAGTAGCTGCCTCACACAACGAAATGAGCCGTATTATTTCAGAACACGGACTTATGGGGATTTTGGCCTTTTCAATTCTATTGTTTGCACCGCTAGTTTACCGCATCGGCAACAGGCAAAACTTATTTTTCTTTTCCTTTTATTTTTTCTGGTTGCTAACCATAAATCATTCGGCGATGCGTATTGCGGCTCCAGGGTTTGTTTATGCGCTGTCCTTGTTAAATGTGAGTTATAAAACTCCAGTAAAACCTAAAAAAACAGAAGGAGAGTCTGCTTAAAACTTTATGAAAAAACTACTCTACATAGGCAACCAGTTAGCCCAAAGCAACAAAACAGTTACAACCATCGATACCTTAAGTCGGTTGCTGACTAATTCTGGTTACCATGTGATTACGGCCTCTAGTAAAGCAAATAAAATATGGCGTTTGTTGGATATGCTTAGCCGTATTGTGAAGCACAGAAAGGGTTTGGATTATGTACTTATTGATACCTACAGTACAGATAATTTTTATTATGCTGTTTGCTGCGGAAGTCTAAGCAAGTGGTTGGGAATTAAATACGTCCCGATTTTGCACGGCGGAAATTTACCAAATCGTTTGAAGCACACTCCAAGGCTTTCAAAACTATTATTCAATTGTGCTTATATAAATGTAGCGCCTTCTCAATATACCCAGTCAAATTTTGAAGCTTTTGGCTATTCGAATACGATTTGTATTCCTAACACCATAGAATTAAGTAATTATCCGTTCGAATTACGCACTACTAAGGTGATTAAGTTACTTTGGGTGCGTTCTTTTTCTGAAATATATAATCCGAAATTAGCCGTTGATATTCTGAAAATTTTAAAAGACAAGAAAATTTCTGCTGAATTATGCATGGTTGGCCCAGAGGTAGACGGAAGCTTGAAGAGCACCAAAGATTATGCTGAAAGCCTAGGTGTTCAGGTAACCTTTACAGGGAAATTGTCAAAACAAGAGTGGATTGACCTTTCAAAAAATTATAACATTTTCATAAACACCACCAATGTAGATAACATGCCGGTAAGTGTGATTGAAGCCATGGCTTTAGGATTGTTTGTGGTCTCTACCGATGTCGGCGGCATGCCTTTTTTGATAGAAAATCATAAAACCGGCATTTTAGTAAAACCCAATGATGCACAGGCTTTTGCTAATACGATTATGAAATTTTCCGAAAACACCTCACAAATAGAAAACATGACTTTAAAGGCTCGTGAAGCTGCCGAACAATACGCCTGGAAAAATGTTGAAAAACAATGGTTGAAAGTTTTTAATGAAAGTCAGGTATAGTGTAACGGACTTATTATCTTTACCATCCCTCAAAAATTTAATCCATGGCTAAAAGTAATCTGCATTTTAATATATCAGAACGTAAAATAATATTACGAATTTTTGATGTGTTTTCTATATTGGGGGTCTTGTATTTAGTAAGCCAAATTCTTCATTTTGATTATTTTACCATAAACAAGGAGAATTGGACTTGGGTGTTTGTATTGGTGTTGTATGTTTCTGTTTTCGGCTCCATTTTCGAACTTTACGATCTACAGAAATCCAGCAAAATTGAAAGCATTGCTTTTGGAATTGGTATTACGGTTTCTGTAACGGTGTTATTTTACCTGCTAACACCTTTTTATACGCCAGTTTTACCCAATAACCGACTTCAAATTTTAGTGTTTTATTTTGCCATGCTCGTTGCGCTTTTTGTGTGGAGATGGGCTTATATCTTATTAATTACATCTCCTAGGTTCTATAAAAAAGTATTGATCATTGGTGAAATTAGTACCATTGAAAAGGTCGTTCGTGCTTTTGATGAAACCGACCCCAATTATAAGATTGTTGCTTTTGTGAATTGTGAAACGGATAAGCAAAACAGTATTCAAATTGAAGGAGTTGAAGAGTATCACCCTGATGCTATTGAAGATGTTATTGCTTCGGAAGGCATTTCGGAAGTTATTGTAGCCAGTTATCACGCTGAAACGATTACACCAGAGATTTATAAGACACTAATCAAGTTACTTGAGGAAGGTTTTCCTATTAATGAATACACAAACGTCTATGAGGAAATGACTCAAAGGGTGCCGGTTCAGTTTGTAGGAAAGGATTTTTATAAATATTTCCCCTTTAGTAGAAATAATCAAAATAAATTATATCTGTTTTTTAGACGAATCTTCGACTTAATACTATCGGTAGTAGGCTTATCAATCGGACTCCTTTTTCTTCCGCTTATATTAGCTGGAAACCTTATAGGAAATCGTGGACCACTCATTTATACACAAGAACGTGTGGGTAAAAATGGTAAACCTTTTAAGATTATAAAATACCGTACCATGATTAAAAATGCGGAGGATTCAGGGGCCGTATGGGCACAGAAGGGCGATGCACGAATTACACCTTTTGGGAAATTTATGCGTCATACCAGATTAGATGAATTTCCGCAGTTTATCAATATCATAAAAGGGGACATGAGTTTTGTCGGACCAAGGCCCGAACGCCAAGTGTTTGTAGATGCTTTGTCAAAGGAATTACCGTTTTATGAAACCCGTCACATCGTAAAACCTGGATTAACAGGTTGGGCGCAAGTGAAAACCCGATATGGCGCATCGTTAGATGATAGTTTACTGAAGCTACAGTATGATTTATACTACATCAAACACCGCGGCTTCTATCTCGATATGATAATCTTAGTAAAAACCATGAGTACCGTAGTCTTCCTAAGAGGACAGTAGTGCTTTAATCTAAGCCTACTTAAATTACTATTTACCATCTTAAGCCCTTGAGGTTCTAGGCTATGAGTAGTGGCTAGGATTTTCAGAAGTAGGCGAGAACGAGCAATTACCCATAGCAATGTTGGTTGTAGTTATATTTTACTCAAAGATTTTAAAAATTCATCTGCTGTCATAACAGGTAACAATGATTTTTTAAAGTCCTTTCCATTTCTTGTTATTATTATTTCACATTCTGATTCTGTTGCACTGAAATATTGCAAAGCATCTTCAAAGTCCTTAATTGAGGAATTGAGTCCTTTTTCAATCGTTTGTTCATCGAGTGAGCATATTTGACAGATTATCTTAAATTTTCTTAGTTTTTCTCTTGCTATTTTTCCGTTCTCAAATTTTTCGAGAAAATAGTTTACAGTAGCAAACGAAATAGGGGATACAACCATTGTTAATTTTTCTTTTTCAGCTAACGTTGCGATTTTTGCAATCGGTTCGTAAAATGGCTTGCGCTCTCCTAGAAAGTCCAACATCACATTGGTATCTATAAATATTCTTTTACTCATTTATATTTCTCAATTAAAAAATCTGAATATTCTTTTTTATTATCCAAATTAGATGGAATTTCAGTTCCGGTTGAGATACTTTTTACGAATGGTGAAATTTCAAATTCAGAGGTGTCACTTTCAGATGTCAAAGATTGTAAATAGGCTTCTACAATTCTAGACAAACTCATTTTTTTGTTGGAAGCATACTCTTTTGCTTTTTCAATAATATGTTGATTAAGCTTTAATGTTAGTTTAGTATCCATAACAGAATTATTTTATACGTACAAATATAATAAAATAATCCGTATTGTTTGTTCTGTCGATGATTTTTGATGTGCGGTCTAATTACGCCTAACTACTAAATAAACATACCGAACCAACAAAGCTAAAACCACAGGAATCAATCCAATCGCAAAAACTTGCACGCCAATAATCCAATGTAAAGTCATTAGACACAATAGGATAATTAGTAGTTTTACATATTTCACAAACCAGGCGGAAGGTGTAGCCTTAAAAAACTGACCAATCACAAAAAGGTTTAAAGCAAATGCCCAAAGCAGATTGTAATTATGATGCGTACCCTGATGGTCTGTAGCAAACCAAAGAAGTAGTAGTAGCACGCCAATAATACCTGTAACAACAAATATCACCACATCAAGCCACTTGCTTTGCTTTTTCTTCTTATAATCTTGAAAAGTGATAAACATGATGAACGCACTAAGAAGTCCTAAAATGAATAGGGGACTGCTAAAAAAGTTGTTTGGCTTCTTTATGTTTTGTTGTTCGTATAAAACGCGGTGAGATGCCACAAGTGGGGTGTTGTTACCGTGAATGGTTGCGTTTTCAAAGAATATATAAATGTTTTTAGGCAGAAACATGTGGTCTTCAGGTGTGGCAGTTCTATCGATTACCGAACCTAAACAAATATCAATGCCCAAGCTGCCCCAAGAGTTTTTGTTCAGTTCATTTTGAATGAGTGTACGAAAGCTTGCGTCTTCAAAATCTTTAGGGGTGTTAAAAGTGATGTTGTTATTGACTGCAATACTAGTCACATCCTTGATTTTAGTTGCGCAATTATCAAAAAAGAAATCGTACAAGTATCCTCGATTTTCAGGCTTGTAATTATCAATTAAATAATCGTATAGCTTTTGTTTTTCCGCTTGCGAAAGGTTTAAGGTTTGTTCACGAATCGAGCGGTCGTAGTAGCGGTATATTTGATAAAAACGGTTGTATTCCGTTTTACTGATTAAATAATTTAGCTTACCCTGAGCGAATTTTAAATAAAAGTTAGGCGTGTCAAAATCGTATTCGCCATAGCCATAAACCACATCAAGCCCCGATAAACGGTCTTTAATTCTGAAGCCACTGTGTCCAAAAGCATCATTTAAGTTATTGCCAGGACCCACAGTGAGTACACTTATTGTGGCGGTTTCAGATAAAATATGTTGTTGGGCTGAGCTTAGCGAAATTGCTAAAAGGAAAAAGAGAATACTTAGTGTTTTTTGCATCATCTAAAAATACTAAAATCGAGTTTCAATGAAAAGACATTAGAATATAAAGCCACACTTTGATCACCAATATCTGTAAATGCATAATCCACCTGAATGCCTTTGTAGTTAAAGCCTACGCCAAAGGTTGGTTGAAAGGTTAATTGTTCAGAATGGTCAATTTGAAGTTCATTTTGAAAATTCCCCATACCACCACGTAAGTATACCATATCGATATAACCAAATTCAAAACCCAATGCTGGATTTACACTTGCAAACGAGGAGGATATCACATCATTGTTTTCTTCAAATCGTACGTTTAAATTCATTGAAGTCAGTAAGCTATAATCGTAATTAAAGTTGACTTTTTTTGAGATTCCTACTTGTAGTTTCGGAATGGTGAGTTCGGTCGTTTCTGGTAAATCTTGGTTTTCACCCGGAATAGCATCTTGTATGGTTTCAAACTGTTCTTCATCAATAGCCCAAGTGTTATAAGTCGTTGTAATATCTCTAGCCATCACACCAAACTTCCAGTTGTTGTTGGTTTCAAATTGCATTCCAAAATCCAAGCCAAAACCCCAGGAAGTGGCAAATTCACCAATAATACGTCTAATCACTTTGGCGTTTACGCCGTAATTTAGTCCTTGAACGGGGAGGTGCCTGGCGTATGAAAAGGTTAAGCCGTAATCTGCAGTAGAGAATAAACTAATTCGGTCATAGTTAATATTACCTTGCGCATCGATGAGTTGAGTGGTATTAAGAATATCATCAACAGCAAAACGAATGAGCGAGAACCCCACAGCACTACGATCGTCTAAAGGCATGGCGAAAGCCGCATAATCGTAATTGGCAATATTGGCAAAGTAGCTGGAGTGCATAAGTGCCGCTTGATTGTCTTCTAGTTTTAAAAGTCCTGCGGGATTCCAATAGCCTGAATTAACATCGGCGGAATGCGAGGTTACAGCATTACTCATGCCTAAAGCCGCAGCATCAACACCAATATTCATAAACTCGTTAGAGTATTTTCTAGCGGTTTGTCCAAAAGCAGAAAGCGAAAGGATAAAAATGAATACGATTAGGTTGGTTCTCAAATGTAAATTTTTTACAAATATGCACATAAATTATAAACCTATAAACTGCAATTTATACTAGTTATTGTTTATTCGTTATTACAGCCGAAATTTGTTTGTTATTTTTACTGAAATTTTGAGCTCGATTTGAAAAAGTTGTTGTTTTAATTCTTGGAATTAGGAAACGTAAATTAGAGTGTTTTGTCAGGAACCTGATATGTCAGCTTGAGCCTGTCGAAAGACATGATTAGCATTGATTAAGTTGCGCTTCGACAAGCTCAGCATGACAGACTAAGTATAAATAGTAAAAAACTAAAACCATTTCATCTAAATTATGAAGAAACACATACCTAATGCGCTAACACTTTTAAATTTATTCAGCGGAAGCATAGCGGTGATTTTGGCAGTCAATAATCAACTTGTAAGCGCTGCTTTTTTTGTGTTTCTGGGTATATTTTTTGATTTCTTTGATGGTTTTGCTGCAAGGAAACTTAATGTTTCTAGTGAACTGGGCTTGCAGTTAGATTCTTTAGCCGATATGGTTACTAGTGGTTTGGTGCCAGGGATCGTGATGTACAAGTTGCTAGAGCTATCACTTCCAGTTTGGGGTGATTCAGAAGCTTCTGAACTAACAGCTTTAAGTTTCGAAAATTTGGAGTTTAATATGATTTTACCGTTTTTCGGACTCCTAGTCACGCTTGGTTCGGCTTATCGATTGGCTAAATTCAATATCGATGAAGAACAACAGTCTTACTTTAAAGGATTACCAACGCCTGCCAATACCATATTAATTTTGGGCTTGCCTTTAATTTTAGAGTTTCAGAGTAGTGAGGTGATTCAAGCAATTATTCTTAATAAATGGTTTTTAATAGGGCTTACTTTTTTAAGCTGCTATATTTTAAATGCCGATATCAAATTATTTGCCTTAAAGTTTAAAAACTTTGGTTTTAAAGATAATGCGATACGTTATGTGTTTTTAATCTTATCACTTGTGTTTATTGTAGTTTTAAAATTTATAGCTATACCTGCAATTATTCTATTGTACCTCATATTATCGGTATTCGATAATGTAACTTCAAAATAAAATCATGGCATCAGGTTTTTTTGCACTATTAGATGATATCGCCAGTTTAATGGATGATGTAGCTGTAATCAGTAAAGTTTCAGCTAAAAAAACAGCGGGTATTTTAGGTGATGATTTGGCGGTAAATGCTGAGAAAGCCACTGGTTTTATGGCTTCTAGAGAGTTACCTGTTTTATGGGCCATTACAAAAGGCTCGCTGCTTAATAAATTAATTATTCTGCCTATAGCCTTTTTGTTAAGTGCTTTTGCGCCATGGGGGATCACCTTAGCTTTAATTTTAGGGGGAGTGTATTTGGCTTTTGAAGGGGTAGAAAAGGTAATTCATTTTTTGTTTCCGCCAAAAGGAAAGCATGAGCTACCAAAAGAAGAAAAAGTCAATATAACGAAAGAAGAACGTGTAATAGCTGAAAAAAAGAAAATTAAGGCTGCTATTTTAACTGATTTTATCCTGTCTATAGAAATTGTAATCATTGCTTTAGGCACGGTGGTGGAACAGCCCATTTTAACGCAAATTCTTGTAGTGAGCATTGTTGCTTTAATTGCAACTATTGGGGTTTACGGTATTGTAGCACTCATTGTGAGAATGGATGATTTCGGATTTAAACTCATCAGTTTAAACGATAGTAAGAAAAGTTGGTCTAGCCTATTAGGAGGCTTACTTGTCAATATGCTGCCGTGGGTGATTAAAACCTTGTCAGTAGTAGGTACTATTGCCTTATTACTTGTGTCAGGTGGTATTTTTGTCCATCATATTGAGCTGTTTCACCACTTTTTAGATGAGCTGCCTTTTGTGGTAAGAGAATTAATTTTCGGAATTTTAATTGGTTTAAGCGCTTTTATTGTTGTGGAAGTTTTTAAACGAATCCTTAGGTTGGTTAAAAGTGAATCGTGAGATGCAAAACGTGAGACGTGAATCGTTAATCGTGAAAAGTTAAAAATGAAAAAAATGGCCACCGATTATACGGTTAAAAACATAAATGTTCCGATTTTATAATAAAGAATACAGGTTCTCAACTTCGCTCGAACATCACTTCTGAAGTTGTTTATTTATGGTGTTCGAGCGGAGTCGAGAACAGTTAAACAAATAAACGATTCAACAAATCAACACTCCCAGCTACTCCCGAATCTTCTTCTTACGCAATTCAAAATTCTGACCTAAATAAACTTTTCTAACCATCTCGTCATTGGCGAGTTCTTCTGGCTCACCGGCTTTAAGAATACTACCTTCAAACATTAAATAAGTTCTATCGGTAATGGCTAAAGTTTCTTGTACGTTGTGGTCTGTAATTAAAATACCAATATTCTTTTTGGTAAGCTGCGCTACAATACGTTGAATATCTTCAACGGCAACAGGGTCAACCCCTGCAAAAGGTTCATCGAGTAAAATAAAATTAGGATCGGTAGCTAAGGCACGTGCAATTTCGGTACGACGACGCTCACCACCAGATAATAAATCACCACGACTTTTACGAATGTGCCCCAAACTAAATTCATCAATAAGGGCCTCCATTTTATGAAGCTGCTCTTTTTTAGAAAGCTTCGTAAGCTGTAACACACTTAAAATATTGTCTTCAATACTTAGTTTTCTAAATACTGAGGCCTCTTGTGCTAAGTAACCAATACCGTTTTGGGCACGTTGGTACATGGGGTATTTGGTAATTTCAGTATTGTCTAAAAATATATGTCCGCCATTAGGTTTTATCAAGCCTACAATCATGTAAAAAGAGGTGGTTTTTCCGGCACCATTAGGGCCTAGAAGTCCGACGATTTCCCCTTGTTTAACTTCAAGAGAAACGTCTTTTACCACTTTTCGTCCGCTATAGGACTTCATTAAATTTTGAGCTTTTAAAATCATAATCTTATGTACTGAATGCCAAAAATACTAAATTGATAAGGAGTAAGGTCGTAATTTTTCTATTTATATTAGGGTTAGCTTTGGGTTTCTAGCTCATCCCAAAACTCATAAGCCCGACGTAAATGCGGAATAACAATCGTGCCCCCAACTAAGGTCGCAATACTCAAAGCTTCAACAACTTCTTCCTTTTTTAAACCTATTTTGTAGGAGGTTTCTAAGTGGTATTTTACACAGTCATCGCAACGTAAAACGGTAGAAGCGACTAACCCTAGTAGTTCTTTTGTTTTAACATCTAAGGCGCCTTCCGCGAAAGCGTTAGTATCTAGATTGAAGATACGTTTTATAATTTTATTGTTGTCGGCTAAAATTTTATCGTTCATTTTAGCGCGGTAGTCGTTGAACTCTTGAACCTTATTTGACATGTTGTTTTTCTTTACGTTTTTGGTTTCTAACTACAATTTTAGAAATAAGAATACTTACTTGGTATAAAATTAATATAGGAATAGCTACAATGACTTGACTCGCAATATCTGGAGGAGTAATAACAGCGGATAGAATGAGTACGATAACCAAAGCATATTTTCTGTATTTCTTTAAAATTTCTGGGGTTACTAAGCCTATTTTAGTAAAGAAATAGATAATAATAGGCAATTCAAAAATAAGTCCAGAGGCCAATGCCGAAGAGCGCACCAAGGCAATATAAGAACTAATATCAATTTGATTATCCACCATCTCAGAGATGCTGTAATTGGCTAAAAAGTTTATAGATAAAGGGGTGACAATATAGTAGCCAAACAGTACGCCAATAAAAAATAGTACCGAAGAAATTATGATGAAACCTCTAGAGTGTTTACGTTCGTCGCTGTGTAAACCAGGGCTTACAAACTTCCATAGTTGGTAAATAATATAGGGGAATGAGATGATGAATCCGCCTAAAATGGCTGTCCAAATATCGGCAGAAAACTGTCCGGCCATGGTTCGGTTTTGTAATATAAGTGGAATTTTTTCATTACAAAATGTTGTGTCTAAGCCCAATAAATTAGCCGTTTTACAAAGGAAATCATAAGTAGGGAAACTCATGTTTAACGGGGCGAAAATGATCTCGTTGAAGATAAATCGACTAAAAATAAAGGCCAATGTTCCTACTAAAACAACAGCACCACAAATACGAATAAGGTGCCAACGTAAATCTTCAAGATGGTCTAAAAAAGACATCTCGTTAATATTCTTTTTCGCCATTATATAATCCCCTCTTTGATTAAATCATGTAAATGAACAATACCGGCGTAATTTCCATCTTCTTCTACCAATAATTGTGAGATTTCGTTACTTTCCATTACTTCTAGAGCTTCAATAGCCATGGCTTTAGAGGCGATCGTTTTAGGATTAGCCCCCATAATGTCTTTAGCTCTCAAACTAGAAAAATCATCCACTTTAGAGAGCATTCTACGCAAATCACCATCAGTAATGATACCAATGATTTTTTGATTTTCAACGACCGCGGTGACACCAAGCATCTTTTCGGTAATTTCAATAATCACCTCTTTAATACTGGTATCAGGCCCCACTTGAGGTTTTTCGTTTACCGATGAAATATCATGAACTGTTAAATATAATTTTTTTCCTAAAGCCCCTCCTGGGTGGTATTTTGCAAAATCATTACTGGTAAAACCTCGTAATTCTAGTAAGCAAATGGCCAAGGCGTCTCCAACAACTAATTGTGCTGTTGTACTGGTGGTTGGTGCTAAATTATTAGGACAAGCTTCTTTTTCGGTGTATGCATTCAGTACAAAATCAGCATGTTGACCTAAAAACGAGTTTTCATTCCCAGTAATGGCTATTAATTTATTTTTCGCACGTTTTATTAGCGGAACAATCACTTTTATTTCTGGTGTGTTACCACTTTTTGATAAGCAAATCACCACATCATCTTCAAGAATGAG
This sequence comes from Pseudotamlana haliotis, assembly GCF_008806375.1. Taxonomy (GTDB): domain Bacteria; phylum Bacteroidota; class Bacteroidia; order Flavobacteriales; family Flavobacteriaceae; genus Pseudotamlana; species Pseudotamlana haliotis. The sequence goes on from NZ_WAAT01000050.1 coordinate 56,534, forward strand.
GCCTAAATCTCCATGAATGGCATCGGCGGCATGCATAAAAACAGCAGGAGTTCCTGTAGAGTTTAGAGTGGCTACAATTTTGTTTCCAATAATGGCACTTTTACCAATTCCGGTGATAATAACTCGACCTTTGGAGTCATAAATCAGATTAACGGCATTAGCAAAGTCCTCGGTAACAAAGTTAGATAAGTTAGCAATAGCCTGACTTTGCATCTCAATGGTCTGCTTGGCAATATTAATAATAGACTTTTTGTCTTTCAAAATTTCGTATTTTTGATCTGATTTTTAAAGAATTTAGTATCTTTAAGTAATAATCAGAATTGAATTTTAAATGTAATTTGAATTTTCGTTACAAAACTAACGAAAAAATAAATGAGGGATCTTTAATTACATTAAATTATTAGTTCTTTGATTTTGGTTATTTTATTAAGAAGAAGCAAGTAAAATAATTATTTTAAATTGATGTCAATAGCAAAAAACGACTTACATGCAGCTTTAAAAAAGTATTTTGGATTTAATCAATTCAAAGGACTACAAGAAGGAGTTGTAGAAAGTATATTATCAGGGCAACACACTTTTGTGATCATGCCAACTGGTGGCGGTAAATCTTTATGTTACCAATTACCAGCATTAATGCAAGAAGGTACAGCCATTGTGGTTTCCCCCTTAATTGCTTTAATGAAAAATCAAGTAGACGCCATTCGCGGTGTTTCTAAAGAAAATGGTATAGCCCATGTTTTAAACTCTTCACTGAATAAAACAGAAATTAAACAGGTTAAAGAAGATATTACCAACGGGGTAACCAAGTTGTTATATGTAGCACCAGAATCCTTAACCAAGGAGGAAAATGTTGAGTTTCTAAGATCTGTGAAAATTTCATTCATGGCCATTGATGAGGCCCACTGTATTAGTGAGTGGGGCCATGATTTTAGACCAGAATATAGAAATTTACGTCATATCATTAAACGTATAGGCGATAATATTCCAATTATTGGTTTAACTGCAACCGCGACACCAAAAGTTCAAGAAGATATTATAAAAAACTTAGGGATTCATGATGCTAAAACGTTTAAAGCATCCTTTAATAGACCTAATTTATACTACGAGGTTCGGCCAAAAACTAAAGATGTTGACGCCGATATCATTCGATTTATCAAACAAAACGATGGGAAATCTGGTATTGTTTACTGTTTAAGTAGAAAACGTGTTGAAGAATTGGCACAAGTTTTACAAGTAAACGGAATCAATGCTGTGCCTTATCATGCGGGGTTAGATGCTAAAACACGCTCTAGTCATCAAGATAAATTCCTTATGGAAGATGTTGATGTGGTTGTAGCTACCATTGCCTTTGGTATGGGTATCGATAAACCCGATGTGCGTTTTGTCATCCACCATGATATTCCAAAAAGTATTGAAAGTTACTACCAGGAAACAGGTCGTGCAGGTAGAGACGGTGGTGAAGGCCATTGTTTGGCTTTTTACGCGTACAAAGACATTGAAAAACTAGAAAAATTCATGTCAGGTAAACCCGTTGCCGAACAGGAAATAGGGCATGCATTACTGCAGGAGGTTGTCGCTTTCGCGGAAACATCCATTTCGCGTAGAAAATTTATTCTTCATTATTTTGGGGAAGACTTTGATAATGCCACCGGTGAAGGTGGTGATATGGATGATAACGTAAGACATCCTAAAAAGAAAACCGAAGCTCAAACGGAAGTTAAATTATTGCTTGAAGTGATTCGTGATACGAACGCCAAGTATAAATCTAAAGATTTAGTAAATGTTATTGTAGGGCAGGAAAATGCCTTGATTAACTCTCATAAAAGTAACGAGCAGCCTTTTTTTGGTACGGGTAAAAACCATGATAAGAAATATTGGATGGCCCTTCTAAGACAAACCTTAGTGGCTGGTTATCTTAAAAAAGACATTGAAACTTACGGCGTGATTAAACTCACAGATGCTGGTCGAGATTTTATTGAAAACCCAGTATCCTTCTTAATGACCGAAGATCATATTTTTGAAGGTGCACAAGAAGATGGAACTGTGATTACTGCTCAAAAAACAGGAGGAGCCGTTTCTGATGCCGCATTAATGAGTTTACTTAAAGATTTACGTAAAAAGAATGCTAAGAAATTAGGCGTGCCACCTTTTGTGATTTTTCAAGACCCATCCTTAGAAGATATGGCTTTAAAATACCCAATTACCTTAGCAGAATTGGCTAATGTACACGGTGTTGGTGAAGGTAAGGCCAAAAAATACGGTAAAAGTTTTATTGAACTGATTGCAACATATGTTGATGAAAATGATATCACACGCCCTGATGATTTGGTAGTGAAATCTACGGGAAGTAACTCGGTTAATAAATTATACATCATTCAAAATATTGATAGAAAACTGCCTCTTGATGACATCGCTGCGGCTAAAGGCTTAAGCATGGAAGAGTTTATTAAAGAAATGGAGGCGATTGTGTACTCTGGTACCAAATTGAATATCGATTATTGGATTGATGATATTTTAGACGAAGACCAACAGGAAGAGATTCACGACTATTTCATGGAATCAGAATCTGATAATATTACCGAAGCTATTGATGAGTTTGATGGCGATTATGATGATGAAGAGTTGAGGTTGTATCGGATTAAGTTTATAAGTGAGGTAGCGAATTGAGGAGTTCAGGAGTTTAGGAGGTAAGTAGTAAAGGAGTTAAGTAGAGGAAGTGCTACGCTTAAAAAAAAGCTTTACTAAATTTATTAATCTTATTGCAATCACTATCTTTGTGCTTTCTTAAAAAATAGAACAATGCAAGACGGATTATACGCAAAATTTAATACTACAAAAGGAGAAATTTTAGTTGCTTTAGAATTTCAAAAAACACCTGGTACAGTTGGTAACTTTGTGGCTTTAGCTGAAGGGAATTTAGAAAATTCTGCTAAGCCTCAAGGCACAAAATACTACGATGGTTTAAAATTCCACAGAGTTATTCCTGATTTTATGATTCAAGGTGGTTGTCCTCAAGGGACTGGTTCTGGAAACCCAGGCTACCAATTTGATGACGAATTTCACCCAGATTTAAAACATGATGGTCCTGGAGTTTTATCTATGGCTAACGCTGGTCCTGGTACAAACGGGAGTCAGTTTTTTATCACCCACGTTGAAACGTCTTGGTTAGATAATAAGCACACTGTTTTTGGTAAAGTTTTAGAAGGACAAGATGTTGTTGATGCTATTGCTCAAGGTGATAAAATTGATTCATTAGAAATTATTCGTGTTGGTGCTGAAGCCGAAGCGTTTAATGCTGTTGAAGCTTTTAGAACTTTTGAAGGTTCTAGAGAAAAACGTATTGCTGAAGCTAAGGCTGCTGCCGAAGCTGAATTGGATAAAATAGCTGCTGGTTTTAGTAAAACTGATAGTGGTTTACGCTACCAAATCATTCAAAAAGGTGAAGGGGCTAAAGCTGAAAAAGGTAAAACCGTTTCTGTACACTATAAAGGGCAGTTATCTGATGGTACTGTTTTTGATTCGTCATACAAGCGTAACGCACCAATTGATTTTCCATTAGGAATGGGACAAGTTATCGCTGGATGGGATGAAGGTATCCAATTATTAAGTATTGGTGATAAAGCACGTTTTGTGATCCCTAGTCACTTAGGATACGGAAGTAGAGGTGCTGGAGGGGTTATACCTGCAGATGCTACTTTAGTTTTTGATGTAGAATTAATGGACGTGAAATAATCGTTTAAATTATAATTTTATAAAGGCTGTTTAAATGTAACTTTAAACAGCCTTTTTTGTTTTTTATGAATTTCTATTTGCGTAATTTTCAGATGTAATACCAATTATGATTTAAAAGGCGCCCTAAATAGTTTGAAATATGAGTTTAATAGAAACAAATTATAGGGCTCATTTTAGGTTATAATTGGTATATAATCAATGCCTATGACCGACGAAACACTTGAGAAATTAAAATATCCAATCGGACATTTTGAATGTCCTGAAAACATTTCAGAAGAAAGTATTAAGAATTGGATTTCTGTTTTAGAAGAATTTCCAAATCGTTTAGAAAAACTAGTAAGCGGTTTAAATGATGACCAATTGGATACCGTATATAGACCAGGTGGGTGGACCATTAGACAGGTTGTTCATCATATTTCTGATAGTCATCATCACAGTTATACACGGTTTAAATGGGCGCTTACAGAAGACACACCTGTGATAAAAGCGTATTTTGAAGACCGCTGGGCTGAGCTTGTAGATTCTAAATCAGCTCCTATAGAAATGTCTCTGCATCATATCAAGGCTATTCATTTTAAATTGGTATACTTATTGAGAACCTTGTCTATAGCAGATTTAAACAAAAGTTTCATTCATCCTGAAACAAACAGTGAAGTGAAGCTTAATTATCAAATAAGTAATTATGCCTGGCATAGTAATCACCACTATGCACACATTGAAAATACTATAAATCGAAAAAGATTATAATTAAAATGATAAGATCCCTCAAAAAAAAAGACACCCAAGCGGTGTTAGATATTTATAATTATTATGTTTTAAATTCTGTGGCTACTTTTGATATTGATGCGTTAACTTTAGAAGCGTTTCAAATCAAAATAGAGCAAATTTATAAAGATTATCCCTTTATAGTTTTTGAAGAAAACAACGAAATTTTAGGCTATGCTTACGGAAGTCGGTTTCGTCCAAAGGCAGCTTACAACGATGTGGTAGAATCTACAGTTTATGTGAAGCATGATGCCCAAGGCAAGGCTATTGGAACCAAGCTATATGCAGAACTCATTGCCCAATTCATTGAGCGTGATTTTCATACGGTTTTAGGGGTGCTTACCATTCCTAACGATTCAAGCATTAAACTTCATGAGAAATTTGGCTTCGAAAAAGTAGCTCACCTAAAAGAAGTGGGTTATAAATTTGATACTTGGCAGCATGTTGGAATTTGGCAATTAAAGCTTAACTAAGATTTCCATTTAATACTACAACCTATACTTGGTTTTTGTGTCGTGGTATTTTCTTTAGCGTCTATCAAACAATCTAGAGCTTGTCTTAAATCATGACCAGTAACGGGTTTACCGTTTCCAGGTCTAGAGTCGTCTAGTTGTCCGCGATAGGTCAATTTTAAATCCCCATCAAACAAGTAAAAATCTGGTGTGCAAGCGGCATCATAGGCTTTTGCAACACTTTGGCTTTCATCGTAAAGATAGGGGAAGGGGTAGTTTTCGTTCTTTGCGTGTAAGATCATTTTCTCCGGACCATCCTGCGGGTATTTAACAGCATCATTACTTGAAATGGCGATAAATCCGATGCCTTTTTCCGCGTAAGCGTTTGCTAGTGCTACGATTTCCTTGTTGATATGAATCACAAACGGACAATGGTTACAAATAAACATGATAACGGTGCCTCGGTCTCCTTTTAAATCATTTAAGTTTAAGTTTTTTTGACTTATGGTATCAAGAAGTTCAAAATAAGGAGCTGTGGTTCCTAAGGGAAGCATATTTGATGGAGTATCTGCCATAATAATAAAGTTTGCTCAAATTTCGTGAATAATTGTATTTTTAAAAAATGAAAGACTTAATAACTTTTGAAGATTTTACAAAAGTAGATTTACGCGTAGGCACTATTATAGAAGTGCATGATTTTCCAGAAGCTAGAAATCCAGCTTATCAATTATATATTGATTTTGGGTCATTAGGGGTTAAAAAAACATCAGCTCAAATTACCACGCTTTATAAAAAAGATGATTTAATTGACAAGCAGGTGGTTGCTGTGGTTAATTTCCCGAAGAAACAAATAGCAAATTTCATGAGTGAATGTTTGCTAATAGGTGCTGTGAATGCTAAAGATGTAGTACTTTTGAACCCTGAAACTAAAGTGAAAAACGGAACAGCTGTAAGTTAATATGAAAACCAGACTGTTTTTGTAAGCGTTATTAATATAAGAAATAAGATCGTTGAAATATATTTTTTTAAGTATTGTAAGAGGTTATATGAAATTAGGAATGTTTTTCTATTTCAAAAAAATCACTGTTTACAATCAGGAGCGTATGCCAAAGGATAAATCTGTCCTTATATTAAGTAATCATCAAAATGGATTGGTAGATCCGTTGTTAATCGCAGTGACCTGCAAGCGCTTCTTTCACTTTCTAACCCGTGCAGGGGTGTTTAAAAAACCAGCATTAGCAAAATTGTTTCATGTGTTTCAAATGCTACCCGTTTATCGTATTCGTGATGGCTGGGGGAATCTCACAAACAACAATGCTATATTTGAAAAATGCACAAAGCTGTTAAGCCAAGATGAGGCTGTGGTAATATTTCCTGAAGGTGGTCATGATTTAAAGCGAACCATTCGTCCGCTAAGCAAAGGCTTTACAAGAATTGTTTTAGACACCTTAAAAAAGCACCCTGAAACCGATTTACAATTGCTTCCTGTAGGTTTAAATTATGAAGACCCCTTAATGTTTCCAGATAGCGTGTCTATTTTTTATGGAGAGCCCATAAAGGCTAGAGCTATTTGTACCGGAGAAAGAAATCAGGATTTGGTACATTTAAAATCTAGAGTTCAAGCGGAATTATCTGAGCTCACAACGGTGGTGCCACTTGAAACATACAGCGAATCTCTTAGTAAACTTGAAGCTTTAAATGTTGATTATCTTAAACCTCAGGCCGTAAATACCTGTATCAAAAATAATTTTCAATCTCCAGTACCAAAACCTAAAGAAACGTTTGTGGGATTGAAAAAGCTGTTCAGAAGGCTGTTAATTATTAACTATATCATGCCTTATTTGGTTTGGAAGCGTTACGCCCAACCAAAAATTAAGGAGCTAGAGTTTGTGGCGACCTTTAGATTTGCGGTTACCATAGTTTTGGGGCCACTTTGGTTATTGCTTACAGCTTTAATTCTTGGGTTGTGTTTTGGTTGGTTGTTGGCCTTGATCTATGTGGCGCTTAGTTTAACCGTGGTATTGTTGGCTGTAAAATTTTAAATTATAGTATAAAACAGAGCCCTTTAAAAAGTAAATTTACTATCGTCGGAACTTGATACAGATCGACAGAATGTGTGGTTATAAGTATGATGAGATTCTGAATCAAGTTCAGAATGACAAACTATAGCATAAAAAAACCGCTAAACTTAAGCTTAACGGTTTATAATTTTATATTCCTTTAATTTTAGATATCATCAAAACTAATATCGGTAAAGCTATCAGGTGTTTTTAATTCATCTTCAGTAACACGACTTGTAGGGTCGTATTCTTTTTTGAAGTCTTTTTGGTGACGCTCGCTAATAACTTCATCACCTTTTTCTTTAATGATATAATTGGTCATTTCAGCTAAAATCTCTTTAAATTCTGAAAAATCTTCCTTGTAGATATAAATTTTATGTTTTTTGTAATGAAATGATCCGTCGTCATTTGTGAACTTCTTACTTTCTGTGATTGTTAAGTAGTAATCATCTGCTTTAGTAGCTCTTACATCAAAAAAATAAGTGCGTCTTCCTGCTCTTAAAACTTTTGAAAATATTTCCTCTTTCTCCATCATACCGTTATTATTCATAGTTCTATTAAAATTTATTTATCATCATAATAATATCAAAAATCTAAAAAAAACAGTTACTAAACAACAAATTTTGAGCTTTCTTTTTGAAATGTCAGGTTTCGTTGCATATAATTAAAAAAAAGGACTTTTGTTGTTGTTTTAGTGTAAAGATTTACAGTGAGTTAGAGCTGTCCTCGCTAAGTTGTTTTAAATAAAGTTCTTTGTAATACCCCTCTTTATTGATGAGATTATTGTGTGTGCCTTCTTGTACAATTTCACCAGCATCTAGAACGATAATTTTATCGGCATTTTGGGCTGAAGAAATACGGTGACTTACAATGATACTCGTTCTGTCTGTAGAGAGTTTATTGATGTTTTTTAATATTTTTTCTTCCGTTTCTGTATCTACAGCAGACAAACAATCGTCAAATAACAATATTTTAGGTGATTTTATAATCGCTCTCGCAATGGAAACGCGCTGTTTTTGTCCGCCAGAAAGCGTAATCCCACGCTCTCCTAAAACGGTATCATAACCTTTATTGAATTTCATGATGTTTTTGTGAACTTGCGCATTTTTAGCAGCTTCAATCACATCGTCATCAGTGGCTTCTTGATTTCCAAATTTGATATTCGTTTTGATGCTATCGGAAAATAAAAAAGCATCCTGTGGCACGTAGCCGATATTGTTTCTTAAATCATTTAAGTTAAGCTGATTGATTTCAGTGTCGCCAACTAAAATAGAACCCTTGTCAATATCATAAAGGCGACCAACCAAATCTAAAATGGTTGATTTTCCAGAACCTGTTTTTCCTAAAATGGCTAATGTTTCACCAGCTTGAATTGAAAAACTGATGCCTTTTAAGGCCTGTATATTGGTGTCGTCATAAGTGAAATAGACATCTTTAAAGGTAATGCCTCCAGTAATTTCGGTGTGACTTGATACATCGTTTTTAATTTCAGGAACCGTTTTTAAAAACTCATTGATACGTTTCTGAGAAGCTTCAGCCTGTTGTACAATAGACGTTACCCAACCTACAGTTGCTACCGGCCAGGTGAGCATGTTAACATATATAATGAATTCGGCAATAGTCCCAATGCTTTCTATTTCCCCATCAATATATTGCATCCCACCTATATAGATAACGAGTAAGTTGCTCACGCCAATAAGTAAAACCATCATAGGGAAAAACCAAGCTTGCACTTTGGTGAGGTCTATTTGCTTATCTTTACTTTCCTTAGCTAAAATGTTGAAATTTTGAGCGGTTTGTGGCTCCATACCATAAGCCTTAATAACTGAAATACCACTAAAAGATTCCTGCGTAAAAGTAGAGAGTTTTGATAAATACTCCTGAACTATGGTGCTGCGTTTGTGTATTTCTTTACTCAGTTTATAGATGATAACTGATAAAATAGGTAAAGGTAAAATGGTGTAAAGGGTCAATTTAGGCGAAGCATTAAACATATAAATAATCACGATCACAAAAAGCGCGATGGTGTTGATGCTATACATTATGGCTGGACCAGCATACATACGAACACGGCCAACATCTTCGGTAATACGGTTCATTAAATCACCTGTTCTATTTTTTTTATAGAAGTTTAAGGAGAGTTTTTGGTATTGCTCGTAAATTTCATTTTTTAAATCGTACTCGATATAACGTGAAACGTTAATGATGGTTTGCCTCATGAAAAAAGTAAGGATACCACCAATTATTGCGGCGCCAATAATGTATAAAATGGCTTCGGTTAAATCGGCTTTAATTGCAGCCTCGGTAACACCACCTTTGAGGTAGTTTTCAATAATTACGAAAATTTGCTTGACATATCGTGGTGTAAAAAGCAGAAAAATTCTAGCAATTATGGTAATTACAATACCAGTAAGGAGGTGGGTTTTATATTTTAAGAAGTATTTATTTAGGTGTTGTAATTCTTTCATTCAATGTTTAAAATAGTAGGGCAAATATAGGGTATAAAAGATAATTAATACGGGCTCGCTTTTATGTGAATTGTTAAATAATCTTAACGCTATTTTCTCATAATAAAACCTATAATACTGTATTTGTTTTTAAATATAGTGTTATTTTTGCGGCGTGAAAACAATGAAACACTTCATCTTTTTTAATTAAAGTTCTTTGTAATGATGTTAAGCAGAAGACATATCCGCGTAAAAGTAATGCAAACCATGTATGCATTTAAAGGTAGTGAAAGTGATGATTTTAGTAAAGATCAGAAGTTTTTAGTCTACAGTATTGAAAATATGTACAATTTGTACCTTTTAATCATCTCTTTATTGATTGAAGTGCAAAAGCGAGCTGAAAGCGATTTACAGAAGAAACAAAACAAACACCTTGCAACCAAGGAAGATAAAGACCCGAATAGAAAGTTTGTAAACAACGAGCTTCTCAAACTTTTAAAAGACAACATTCAATTAGAAGATGAGATTAAGGGTAATGCCCATATCAACTGGGAATTAGATAGTGAGTATGTTGATGTTATTTTTAAGGCCATTACTTCAAGCGAGTTGTATGCCGAATACATGAAAACACGCGTTTCAGATTTTAAAGAAGACCGAAGTTTTATAGTCGATGTTTTTAAAGACATTATTGCACCTAACGAAAAGCTTTACGAGTATATAGAAGATAAAAACTTAACCTGGTTAGACGATTTACCAACGGTAAACACCACCATTTTAAAGTTACTTAGAAAAGCGAAGCTCACATCTCCTGAAAAGCACTTTACACCAAAATTATATAAGGATATTGAAGATAAGCAGTTTGCTGTAACATTGTTTAAGAAAACCTTGTTGAATCGTTCGGCCATTAATAAAGAGATTGAGCAAAAAACAAAAAACTGGGATGCCGATCGTATCGCAAACGTTGATTACGTGCTTTTACAAATGGCTATTTCTGAAATTAAAAATTTTCCGTCAATTCCTGTGAAAGTGACCATGAATGAGTATTTAGAAATTTCTAAAGAATATTCTACACCTAAAAGTAGCATCTTTATTAATGGTATATTAGATAAACTGGTAAAGGAGTATGAAGCTGAAGGGAACTTAAATAAAATTGGACGCGGATTGATGTAATCTGTTCCTGTTAAGAACTGTTAAGAAAATTGCAAAAATTTTTAAAAGCTTAAAATATTACTATTTTTACACACCAAAACTATAAAAAAGAAGGATTTATGAAAAAAGTTATTTTAGGGTTAACCACCTTATGTTTAGTTGCATTTACGTCTTGTAAGGATAACGCAGCAGCGAAAATAGAAGAAACAAATGTAACGGCAGCGGCTGAACGTGACGCAAATGCTTCAAACTTCCCAGTATTAGAATTTGATAAGAAAGAGCATGATTTTGGTGAAATAGTAGCTAAAACACCTGTAGAAACTGTGTTTAATTACACGAATACTGGTGATGCACCTTTGGTGATTACTGATATTAAAAGTTCTTGTGGATGTACAGTACCTCAAAATTGGAGTAGAGAGCCATTAGCGCCAGGGGCCAGTGGAAAATTCACAGTAAAGTTTAACGGTAGTGGATCTAATAAAGTAACAAAATCGATTACGGTTACAGCGAATACTGAAAAAGGTACAGAAGTAGTTAGAATTACTGCATTTGTAAAGCCAGAAGCTGCGAAAAGTTAATTAACAGCTTAACAAGCTAAAACTATAAATAAATGAGTGAAGGTTTAGGCAGTATGTTGCCATTTGTATTAATGTTTGTTGTTGTGTATTTCTTTATGATTGCACCACAAATGAAACGTGCCAAGAAAGAAAAGAAATTTGCAGCCGAGTTAAAACGTGGTGATAAAGTAATCACGAAAAGTGGTTTACACGCTAAGGTTTTAGAATTGAATGATAAAGACCATACCTGTGTGTTAGAAACCTTGTCTGGAAAATTGAAATTCGATAAATCGGCCATTTCAATGGAATTAAGTACAAAACTTAACGCTCCAGAAAAAAAATAATCATTTCTATAAATGATTGATAAAGCTCCCAATTTGGGGGCTTTTTTTTGTTTAGTATTTTTCTTGTTAAAATATCTTAACGTTTCAAATTTGCTTATGGGGCTATATTTACGTAAATTTGGCTAATGAGTAAAGGAATAAATGAAAAAAATTGCAGAATATTTAACTTCAACTTTCTAGTTTTTAGAAACCAGTCTGACAAATTTATTCCACCTTCTCGTTAGCGCTTCGATCCTTATCAAATTTATTTTAAACCCTTACCTTTTAAATAATCCGTACGAGCTTTTGATGGTTATTTAATAGGTAAATTTTATTTTAAATAGCCTCTTGTTCTGTCTAATACATACAAGTAACACTTTTTTATGTCCGAAATCATGTCAATGACCATAAAAACATTTGATGCCTTTACGAGGTTGTCAATTAACGATATTAACCGTACAGCGAATTTTATATATGCGAATTCTGGTGAATTTAGAGATTCTAAAAGCGCCATAAGGAAATCGTTGTTATATGCGGCTAAGGAAATTGCAGGGTTAGGTGGTTTTGTATTTTTAATGGAGCATAAAACTGAAATTGTAGGGGCAGTAGTTGTGAATAAAACGGGGATGAACGAGTATTTGTCAGAAAATATTTTGGTGTATATTGCTGTCAAAGAAGAATTTGCAGACCAAGGCATTGCTTCAGAATTGATTAAACACACCAAATCGTATTGCCGAGGGGCCATTGCGATACATATTAATAAAAACAACCCAATGATTAAGCTTTTTGAAAATGAAGGGTTTGAGGCCAGAAACATTGAAATGCGATTAACCAGATAATAACAGTTAATTGTAATACATTTAAAACAGAAAACATGAAAATTTTATATATTAAACGTCAAACACAATACGAAAAACGATACAGCATTAAAATGGGGCAATTAATCACGAAAGTCACTTCAATTAAGAAGTACCTTTTTGGTTTGCCTGTTCAAACACTTCGAACGAATAAGGAGACTTATTATAAAGAGGTGAAAGATAAAAATAATGCTATGCTATTTGTATAACTGACAAATGATAATTGAAACACAACAATCTATTAACCAAATAAAATAAGTTAAAAAACACATGAAAGTACTAGTAATCGGAGCCGGAAATATGGGATTAACCTATGCCGAGGGCATGTCGAAGTCCAAACTTCTAGAAGGAAATAACATTATGGTTCTTGATAACAGCGAAGAAAAGCTGAAAGAACTTGACGAAATTCCATATTTTGACGCCTATAGAGACTTAAAAGAATGTGTGCCATCGGCAGATGTTATATTTATAGCCGTAAAGCCATTTCACGCCGAAAGCGTATTTGAAAATATTAAGCCTTATACCAACAAAAATCAAATTATAGTATCTGTTATGGCAGGTGTCACTATAGGGGCTATGCAAAAAATGTCTGGTTTAGATAAAGTGGTAAGAGCTATGCCTAATTTACCAGCACAAATTGGAAAAGGATTAACGTCTTTTGTGGCTTCTGCCGAAGTATCGAAAGATGAAGCTTCAGCAGTAGAAACCTTGTTAAGTACTACAGGGAAATCACTTGAGGTATCCAATGAAAATTTTATTGATGCTTCAACAGGTATTTCTGGAAGCGGACCAGCATACGTTTTCTTTTTTATGGAAAGTATGATGAAAGCTGCTGCAGAAATGGGCTTTTCAAAAGAAGACGGAACAACATTAGTAACACAAACTTTTGCCGGTGCCGTTGAGCTTTTTAGTCAATCTGATATCACACCAAGAGAGTGGATGGATCGTGTAGCCTCTAAAGGAGGAACAACAAGAGCAGCATTGAATTCTTTGGAAGACAATAAAGTAGATGTGTTAATTAGGGATGCTGCTTATGCTGCATTTAATCGTGCAATTGAATTAGGAGAAGAACATTAATAAGATGTATAAGGAAAGAGTAGTAATTAAGGTTGGTACCAATGTGATGACCAACAAGGATAACAGAATTGTTAGACCAGTACTAAGAAATTTAGTAAGACAAATAGCCGAACTTTATGATAGAGATGTCATGGTGATTTTAGTTTCTTCAGGATCTGTAATCGCAGGTAAAGAAGTTCTAGGTAAGGCTAAAATTAAAAATAAAGCACAACGCCGTCAGGTGTATTCTTCAATAGGACAACCAAGAATGATGCGTTTGTATTATAATATCTTTTATGATTATGGCATGAAATGTGCTCAGGTATTGCCTACCAAGCGTGATTTTTCACCAGGGGTACACCGTGAGAACATGATTAACTGCGTGGAAGGTTTAATGCAAGAAGGCGTTATTCCAATCGCTAATGAAGATGATGCTGTTTCAGTGAGAAACTCTATGTTCTCTGATAATGATGAATTGGCAAGTTTAATTGCGCAACTGATTCAAGCAGATAAGCTGATTATTTTAACAGATATTGATGGACTTTACTCAGGGCATCCAGAATCTAAAGACAGTAACTTAATTTCTAATGTTGACCCAGAAGATGATTTAGGGCGCTTTATTAAAAGTAGTAACAAAGCTGAAGGTGAAGGCCGAGGTGGTATGGGGTCTAAACTAGACTATGCACAGGCTGCTGCTGCCAAAAATATACCAACCTATATTGCTAATGGTACAAACCCAAATACCATTATCGATATTATAGATGGAAAAGATGTAGGTACTAAAGTATCTCTATAAATAAAGTAGACACTATTTATGTTGTCTAAAATCAAAAAAGCTTCCTGTTTGAGGAAGCTTTTTTAATTTATAAACACAGGTTTTACAGCAAACTTTCTATAGAAAGGTAGCGCTCACCGGTGTCGTAATTCATGGTTAAAACCACATCGTCTTCTTTGAAGTTAGTTAACTGTTTTCTAACAGCTGCTAAAGAAGCTCCGGTAGAAATTCCAACGAGAATTCCTTCTTTTTTAGCAATGTTTTTAACTTCCGCGAAAGCTTCTTCTTTAGTGATTCTAACTGCGCCATCAATCGCTTCTTTGTTAAATACTTCAGGAAAAAAACCTGGCCCGATACCTTGCAAAGGGTGTGGTCCTGGCTCGCCACCAGAAATGATTGGTGAATCATCAGGCTCAACAGCTAGAACTTTTAAGTCGGCATATTTTTCTTTTAAGACTTCTGAAATTCCAGTAATATGACCACCAGTTCCAACACCAGTGATGAAATAATCTAAACCATCAGGGAAATCTTTAGAAATTTCTAAAGCCGTTGTTTTTCTGTGAATTTCAGGGTTTGATGGATTGGTAAATTGTGAAGGCATCCACGCATTTTTTGTAGTTTCAAGTAGTTCATTAGCCTTGGCAATGGTACCACCTAAGCCTTCTTCCTTTGGTGTTAAAACTAAATTAGCGCCGTAAGCCGCCATTAAGGCACGTCTTTCAACTGACATAGATTCTGGCATCACCAAAGTAAGTTGGTAGCCTTTTATAGCACAAACCATGGCTAAACCTACACCTGTGTTTCCAGAAGTAGGCTCAATAATTTGTGTGTCTTTGCTTAAAATGTTTTTCTTTTCTGCATCTTCAATCATTGATAAAGCAATTCTATCTTTGATACTTCCTCCTGGGTTTGCCTTTTCGAGTTTCATCCAAACATTAGCCTCTGGAAAGAGCTTGATTAATCTAACCACAGGCGTGTCGCCTATGTTTTCTAATATGTTATTGATTTTCATGATATGATATATTTGTTAATTCCTTATGGTTAACAGTTTTTGTACTTGTCGTGTAAGCCAACGCCTTTTAAAATCAACGGTTTTATTTTCTCTAATCGCGATTGTTTGGTGGCTTCACGCTTCGCTGAACTAATATGTTCACAGTATTCTCGTTGTTTATAAGGTGTTAAAGCTTGAAAACTTGAATTTAATTCGGAGCTAGAATCAAAAGCTAATTGGAATTCATTTGGAATCAAAAGCTCTTTTTTAACACGCTTTGTCTTTACAATATTACCAAGTTCTTCATTTAGAAAGGCTTCTCTGATATAAGCTAATACTTGAACTTTGTTAATAGCTTCAAGGGAATCAAAACGCATCTGCCGAAGGGCTTTTGTTTTTCCTTCCTGTACGTTAACTAATAAATTATACTTGTCTTTTAACGTTGCGCCGTTATAGAACCAAATACAAAAATGATTTTTAAACGCTGCTATAGATAAAACGTTCTTACCGTTTAAGGTGTAGGTGGGTGCATTCCATTTTATGGTTTCAGTGAGATTTGTGGATAAAACAATATCACGTAAAAGCTCCAAAGCTTCGCGATAAGAACTATGATTATCTATATACTCATCTACGGAATGTACCTTTTCCATTTTAATTTATTTTACAGTAGCTGTTTGTTCTGTATTGTTTCTCGACCAAATCTTATATCGTACTTCATAACCTTTAGGGGTGTAAACCACAATAGGTAATTTGCTGTTATACCTTGCAATTTCACCTGTTGATTTTACAAAGGCTTCGTATTTGGTGTTATCTGGACACATACGTTTGGTGCTTGCAATTTGTCCGTTGGTTTCAAAATTGTAGTAAGAATAGCCCCAACCAGATACATTTTCTGATTTAAAAGCACCGGAAAGCATACTTTGATTACAATCGATTTCAGCCATTTTTCCAACATAAAGCTCGACTTTATAAGCATAGTCATCTTCTGTTTTTGGAAGCTCTATGATGTGTCTAAGTTGATCATCATTAGCTTGTGGGTACATACTAATGTCGTGGGTTACTGTTTCAGTTTTAGACATGCTGCCTTCGTTTTTATTTGTTGTGTTTTGCGCTTTACAGCTAGAAACCAATAAGACTGCGGAAAGCATTAAAATATGAATTTTCATAATTTTTGTTTTTATAGAATGCCAAGCATCCTCGGTTAAAGGTGTTTTTAGTTTTACAAGAACTATTCCTTTATGGCTGTAAGCTCTGCGATTTTACAAATCACCTCGGTGGCTTTAATCATGCTTTCCACAGGAACATACTCGTAACGCCCATGAAAATTATGTCCGCCAGCAAATATATTCGGACAAGGTAAGCCCATATAACTCAGTTGCGCACCATCGGTGCCACCACGAATGGCTTTAACGATAGGGGTTACGTTCACTTGTTTCATAGCTTCTTCAGCAATATCAACAATATGCATTACAGGTTCAATTTTCTCAAGCATGTTAAAGTACTGGTCTTTGATTTCGGTAGAAATCACTTCATAACCGTACTGCGAATTAAGTTCGTTGGTAAGTTTTATCATCACTTCTTTACGGGCTTCAAAATGTCCGCGGTCATGGTCACGAATAATATATTCAAGTACAGTTTCTTCAACTTCACCTTTCATATTATGTAAATGGAAAAAACCTTGGTAACCTTCGGTATGTTCTGGGGTTTCCATTCTTGGTAAGGAATTGATGAATTCCGTAGCAATATACATCGAGTTTATAAGCTTACCTTTAGCATAACCAGGGTGTACAATTTTTCCTTTTACGGTGACTACAGCCCCTGCAGCATTGAAGTTTTCATATTCTAGTTCCCCAATTTGACTTCCATCCATGGTGTAAGCCCAATCGGCACCAAATTTTTTAACATCAAACTTATGAGCGCCTCTACCAATTTCTTCATCTGGTGTAAAACCGATTTTAATGGTGCCATGTTTAATTTCAGGATGATTGATAAGGTATTCCATGGACGAAACGATTTCACAAATACCAGCCTTATCATCGGCACCTAAAAGCGTCGTGCCGTCGGTTGTGATTAATGTTTGGCCCACGTATTGGTTTAAATCTTCAAAATATTCTGGGGATAACACGATGTTTTCAGCTTCATTTAAAACGATGTCTTTACCGTCATATTCTTCTATAATTTGAGGGTTTACGTTAGCGCCTGTAAAATCTGGAGAGGTATCAAAATGTGATACAAAGCCAATCGTTGGAACCTCATGGTCAACATTACTAGGAAGGGTCGCCACGATATAGGCGTTCTCGTCGATACTCACATCAGATAGGCCTATGGCTTTTAATTCTTCAACCAATTTATTGGCTAAATCCCATTGTTTTTTGGTGCTCGGTGTGGTGTTTGAGGTTGGGTCAGATTCGGTGTCAACGGTTACATAACTCACAAATCGCTTTATGATGTGTTCTTTTGCTATCATTCTAAAAAAATATTAATCAAATTAAGATTTAAACCCTTTGACTTTTAAGAGTTTATTTGTTTTTGGATTTATCTTCTAAATTACGAATATTAATTTTTTTGTGCTTAACAATTGGTTGATTTTTTATTTAGATTATTTAGCGGTATTTTTGCACAAATAATAAAGATGTACAAACTATTACTTCGCCCTTTATTTTTCTTGTTCGATCCTGAAAAAATTCACCATTTCACTTTTTCATTAATTAAAATCACCTCTAAAATCCCTGGCGTTTCAGCGATTTTTAGAAGTCTGTATGTGATTAATGATCAGCGTCTGGAACGAAAATTATTCGGATTAACATTTAAAAACCCGGTGGGATTAGCTGCGGGATTTGATAAAAACGCCGTGCTTTATAATGAATTGGCTAATTTCGGATTTGGTTTCATTGAAATAGGAACCGTAACACCAAAAGGTCAAGCCGGAAATCCGAAAAAACGTTTGTTCAGATTAAAAGAAGACCAGGGGATTATCAACCGAATGGGTTTTAATAATGAAGGTTTAGAGGCTGCCATTTCTCAGTTGAAAAAGAATCAAGGCAAACTCATTATTGGAGGAAACATTGGCAAAAATACCACTACAAAACCTGAAGATTATACCAAGGATTATTTAGAGTGTTTTAATGCCTTACATCCTTATGTAGATTATTTTGTGCTTAATGTAAGCTGTCCGAATGTAGGGAGTCACGCTAAATTAAACGACAAAGATTATTTGTTAGAATTAATTGGCGCGGTGCAAACAGCTAATAAAAATTTCGATAAACAAAAACCTATTGTACTTAAAATTGCCCCAGATTTAAATAACATGCAGTTAGATGAAATCATTGAATTGGTTAATGAAACCAATTTAGATGGTGTAATCGCTAGTAATACATCAACCGATAGAAGTGATTTAAAGGCTTCAGATGAATTATTAGAATCTATAGGAAACGGAGGTTTGAGCGGACAACCAGTAAAAGATAAAAGTACAGCGGTTATCAAATACCTTTCAGAAAAAAGCAATAAAGCCTTTCCAATCATTGGAGTTGGAGGTATTCACTCTGGAAAAGATGCTCTTGATAAGCTAGATGCTGGCGCAGATTTGGTGCAGATTTATACCGGTTTTATTTACGAAGGGCCTGGTTTGATTAAGGAAATTAATAAGGCCATTCTAAATAAATAAGGCTTGAATTTT
The DNA here is from genome assembly GCF_008806375.1 of Pseudotamlana haliotis. Taxonomy (GTDB): domain Bacteria; phylum Bacteroidota; class Bacteroidia; order Flavobacteriales; family Flavobacteriaceae; genus Pseudotamlana; species Pseudotamlana haliotis. The sequence continues at coordinate 75,374 of NZ_WAAT01000050.1, forward strand.
CCGATACACGCATATTCTGAATACTTAAAAATAAATATTACTTTTAGCTTTCATTTAGAAGTTTATGTCTGCACCCATAAAAATTATTGAATGTCCTAGAGATGCTATGCAGGGTATAAAGCAATTTATTCCTACGGCTCAAAAGGTTCAATATATACAGTCTTTACTTCGTGTTGGTTATGATACCATCGATTTTGGGAGTTTTGTGTCGCCAAAGGCCATTCCGCAAATGGCAGATACAGCCGAAGTTTTAGCACAATTAGATTTAAGCAAGACAAGCAGTAAACTTTTAGCTATTATTGCTAATACGCGTGGTGCTTCAGACGCGAGTCAGCATAAAGAGATTCAGTATTTAGGCTATCCCTTTTCGATTTCAGAAAATTTTCAAATGCGAAATACGCATAAAACTATCGCTCAATCTGTGGTAACCCTTTCAGAAATTTTAGAAATCGCCGATAAAGCCAATAAAGAGGTGGTTGTTTATATTTCTATGGGCTTTGGAAATCCCTATGGTGACCCGTGGAATGTAGATATTGTAGGGGAGTGGACAGAAAAATTAGCCCAAATGGGGGTTAAAATAGTGTCTTTAAGTGATACGGTAGGGACTTCTACACCAGAAACTATTGATTATTTGTTTTCTAACCTTATTCCTGAGTATGCTCACATTGAATTTGGTGCCCATTTACATACCACGCCCAGCAGTTGGTTTGAAAAAATAGACGCGGCCTATAAAGCAGGTTGTACACGCTTTGATGGTGCTATTCAAGGTTTTGGTGGCTGTCCCATGGCGAAAGATGAACTCATTGGCAACATGCCAACCGAAAAATTACTCTCTTATTTTACTACAAAGCAGAAAAACAACTTGAATGCGCTTAGTTTTGAAAGCGCTTTTAATGAAGCTTCAAAAATATTCAAGGTTTATTATTAATTCAATATTTATTTAAATCTAATCTAAATTAATTTTGTGTGATTGAAATGTAGTTATATATTTGTGGCCGAAAACGGACGGCTATTACAAGTCAGTCTAAATAAGAATAAAAACCAAATATTAATTAGTAATGAAAAAATTAGTTTTAAGTCTCTTTGTAGTATCTGCTTTATTTCAATCATGTTCAAGTGATGATGACGGAGGAAGCAATGAAAAAAATGTTGAAGCTCCTGCAACTTATGTATTTACAAGAGATGGAAATTCAACCGTAAGTTTCTCAGGTCAAACCACTAGAATTCAAATGGCAGATGAAATTGTTTCTGCTTTAAAAGATAACGGTTCTACTGAAGCGCAAATAGACGATATGTTTGCTCATGTTGAAAATGGCGATGACTTCTTAGAATCTGGTTTAAATAGTTCAAATAAAAATGTAAGAAGTAAAGTTGCAGCTTCTACTGATTATTATTCTGCAAATAGTACTGATTCTAATGCAATAAAAGGAGATTTTGATGCTTGGATTGCGGCACAAGTTGACGAAGTATTCCCAAGTTGGGGTGATATTGCTTCTGAAGGTGCTGCTGGTGCGATTCAACAAGCAAGTGGTACTGTTCGTTATGTTAACGCTAAAGGTTTAGAGTATAACCAAGCGTTTGCTAAAGGACTTATTGGTGGTTTAATGATAGACCAAATTTTAAACAACTACTTAAGTGATGCTGTTTTAGATGCTGGTTCTAATATTGAAAATAACGATGCTGAAATTTTAGATGGTAGCAATGCTTATACGACTATGGAACACAAATGGGATGAAGCTTACGGTTACTTATATGGTAACGAAGAGAATCCTGATGTACCAGAATTAAACGCTGATCAATTTTTAAACAAATACTTAGCGAGTGTAGATGGTGATTCAGATTTTTCAGGAATTGCTGATGATATTTATGACGCTTTTAAATTAGGTAGAGCAGCAATCACAGAAGGTGAATACTCAGTGCGTGATGAGCAGGTTGAAATTTTAAGAGAAAAAATCTCTTTAGTACCTGCAGTACGTGCCGTTTATTATTTACAAGCTGGTAAAGCTGGTTTAGCTTCTGGTGATAATGGTGCTGCATTCCATTCTTTATCTGAGGGTTACGGGTTTATCTATAGCTTACAGTTCACAAGAAATAATGATACAGGAGAAGCTTATTTTTCTAAGTCTGAAGTTGAGGTGATGTTAGATACTTTAATGGCTGGTGAAGGATTTTGGAGTGTTCCAGATACGACTTTAGACACTATGTCTGGGAATATTGCAGCTGCATTTGGCTTTACAGTTGAAGAAGCGGCAAACTAAAAAAAGATTTTTTTAAGCAGCAAATGTATTTAAGTGATACATTTGCTGTTTTTGCTATTTTATACAAATCATAAAGACATGCGTACATTGAGAAACGTTTTTTTAGCCTTATTAACCGCGACATTTTTATATGCCTGTAGTTCATCGTCATCAGATGATAGTCCTTCGGGTGTTACAGATGCTTTCGATAGAGGGGCCTTGTTAGAAAACCTTGCTGATAATATCATTATTCCAGCTTTTCAAGACCTAAACACTAAACTTAAAACTCTCAAAACCGATAAAGATCATTTTATTGCGACTCCAGATCAAACCAATTTGGAAGCTTTAAGAGGTTCTTGGTTAACAGCCTATAAAGCTTGGCAGTCTGTTGAAATGTATAACATTGGTAAAGCAGAAGCATTACTTTATGGTTTTCAAATGAATGTGTATCCAACTTCAGTGCAAGAAGTTGAAGACAATATAGCCAATGGTTCATATAATTTGTCGCACCCAGAAAATAATGACGCTGTTGGTTTTCCTGCGGTAGATTATTTGTTATATGGTGTTGCGGCCGATGATGCCACTATTGTTTCAAAATACACAGATGCGAAATACCAAGCCTATTTATCTGAGGTTATTGATCAGATGCAAGCTTTAACCGAAACCGTATTAAACGATTGGACATCTTCTTACCGTGATACTTTTGTAAGTGAAACAGGCAATACAGCAACCAGTGCTTTGAATAAAATGACTAATGATTATGTGTTTTATTTTGAAAAAGGACTACGCGCTAACAAAATAGGAATTCCTGCAGGAAATTTTTCAAGCACGCCCTTACCTGATACCGTAGAAGGTTTATACAGTAAAATTTATTCTCAAGACCTAGCGTTAGAGGCCCTTTCTGCATCTTTCGATATGTTTAACGGAAAGGCCTATGCTACTAGTACAACTGGAGAAAGCTTTAAAACTTATTTAGAGTATTTGGATCGTAATGACTTAGTTTCAAAAATCACGACACAATTTAGTGATGCTGAAACACAATTAAGCGGTTTAAATGCCAATTTTTATGAACAAGTTAATACGGACAATACAAAGATGACCCAAGCCTATGACGCTTTACAACTACTTGTAGTATCTTTTAAGGTGGATATGCTACAGGCCTTCGATATTAGCGTAGACTATGTTGATGCCGATGGTGATTAGTCCATTATAAAATTCATATTTAAAGCTATCTGTAAAGTTTTTAACTTTGTAGATAGCTTTTTCACATTAAAGCCATGACCTTAAAATCATATTTTAGTCAAAATACAAATGCGGCGCCACTGGCGGTCTTCCGTGTGTTATTTGGGCTTATGATGTGTTATGGCATGATTCGATTTTGGTATCACGGATGGATTGAAACCTTATACATTCAGCCAAAATTTCACTTTTCTTATTATGGTTTTGAATGGGTAAAACCCCTTGGTAATTATACCTATCTACTTTTTATAATATGCGCAGTTTCGGCTATTTTTGTAGCTATTGGTTTGAAATACAGAATCGCGATTATCACCTTTTTTCTCAGTTTCACTTACATTGAACTGATGGATAAAACCACTTATCTGAATCATTACTACTTTATTAGTTTAATGGGGTTTTTAATGATTTTTTTACCTGCTAATGCGCAGTTCTCGGTAGATAATCTCATAAGAAAACAATCTTATCAAAACATTCCAAAATGGACTATTGATGCGGTAAAACTTCTGTTAGGCATCGTGTATTTTTATGCGGGATTGGCCAAATTAAACAGCGATTGGCTTTTTAGGGCCATGCCTTTAAAAATATGGTTGCCCTCAAAATATGACTTACCACTTATAGGCGATACGCTCATGCATCAAACCTGGTTTCAGTATGCCATGAGTTGGAGCGGAATGCTTTATGATTTAGCGATTCCGTTTTTATTGCTATATAAACGTACACGTGGTTTTGCTTTTTTATTAGTGGTTGTTTTCCACGTATTTACACGCGTGCTTTTTCCTATTGGCATGTTTCCTTTTGTGATGATTGCTTCTGCTTTAATTTTCTTTGATGCTAGCTTTCATAAAAAAATCATCAACTTAATAAAGGACTTGTTTCAGAACATAAGACCTTCAACTTTAGTTTCTACTCAAAGCAAATATAAATTCAGATTTAAAAAGCCAATTATTGCATTTCTTGGTTTATTCTTTGTGTTTCAGTTAGCTTTTCCGTTTCGGTATCTATTATATCCGGGAGAACTGTTTTGGACTGAAGAGGGCTACCGCTTTTCATGGCGCGTGATGCTTATGGAAAAACTGGGGATGTCTACTTTCAAAATTGTTGATGCTAAAACAGGAAACTTTTTTTATGTAGATAATAAAGATTTTTTAACCCCTTTTCAGGAAAAGCAAATGGGGTCTCAGCCTGATTTTATTTTAGAGTATGCCCATTATTTAGGTGATCACTTTACATCGCAAGGGCATAAAAATGTACAAGTTTTTGTTGAAAGTTATGTGGCATTAAATGGCCGATTAAGTGCGCCATATATAGATAAAACAGTAGATTTGTACCAAGAAAAAGAATCATTTAAACCCAAGCACTGGATCTTACCTTTTAACGATGACATTAAAGGCTTATAAAGTATTAATAGCGCTACTTTTTAGCGTTTCCATTTATGCACAAAACCCTGTAAATGGTGTGGTTGTGTTTTCAGAAACTCAAAAACCAATAGCCAATGTTCAGGTGTATGAAAAGGCATCAGGAATCGTGGCAGAAACCAATACTGCAGGGCAGTTTCAGTTTGAAACCGCAAAAGACGAAATGATTTTAGTGTTTTTTTCTTTTGAATATGAAACTCAAGAAATCACAATTAATACTGCGGAAGCCAAAAAATTAAAGATTGAATTACAGGATTTAACGACCAAACTTTCTGAAGTTGAAATTACAGCCAGAAAGGAAAAGGTTTTTGAAATGCAGCGTTTAAATGATGTTGAAGAAACCGCCATTTACGCTGGTAAAAAGACCGAAGTTATTTTAGTAGATCAGTCTATGGCGAATCTAGCGTCTAATAATGCACGTCAAATTTTTAGTCAGGTGGCAGGCTTGAATATTTATCAGAATGATGATGCCGGTTTGCAGTTAAATGTTGGTGGGCGTGGTTTAGACCCGAATCGTACGGCAAATTTTAATACCCGCCAAAACGGTTATGATATCAGTGCCGATGTTCTGGGCTACCCAGAGAGTTATTATACGCCTGCTTCAGAAGGCATTGCCGAAATTCAAGTCGTTCGTGGTGCCGCTTCTTTGCAATACGGGACCCAATTTGGTGGTTTGATTAACTTTAAAATGAAAGAAGCTAATCCGAATAAACCAATTGAAGTGATTACAAGAAACACTTTAGGGAGTTTCGGACTATATACGAATTTTACAAGCTTAAGTGGCACCAAAGATAAATGGAGCTATTATACGTATTTCAATTACAAAAAAGGTGATGGGTTTAGACCAAATTCAGAGTTTGAGTCTAAAAACATCTTTGCTCAAATTGGTTATCAGTTTAATGATAAGACTTCACTGACTGGAGATATTACTTATATGGATTATTTGGCGCAACAAGCTGGTGGTTTGACTGATGATATGTTTGAGGATGATCCTTATCAAAGTAATCGTGCAAGAAACTGGTTTGACGTAGATTGGTTCTTATATAATTTGAAATTGGCTCACGAGTTTTCAGAAAATACGAACTTTACGTTTAACTTTTTTGGCCTGCAAGCTTCTAGGAAGGCTTTAGGGTTTCGTACCAATCGGGTGAATCAAGTAGATCCTGGTGGCGAACGCGATTTAATTATTGGTGATTTTAGTAATTTCGGATTTGAATCACGTTTATTATCTAAATACAAGGTTTTAGATAAAGACGCCACCTTTTTAATAGGGACTAAGTTTTATAAAGCCAATAATTTTCAAGAACAAGGTCCCGGTAGTGATGGCATCGGTCCTGATTTCGAAATGGCTACAGACGACTATCCTTATTATGCCAACCAATCACAGTTTGATTTGCCTAATTTAAATGTTTCGGTATTTGGTGAAAATATCTTTTACTTGAACGATCAGTTTTCGGTGACACCTGGTTTCCGATTTGAATATATTAAAACCCAAAGTGACGGCTATTACAAGAACTTTAATTTAGACGGGGCTGGTAATGTGATTTTTGAAGAAACCGTTGAAGAAGATCAAAATTTTGAGCGTGCCTTTGTTTTGTTAGGTCTTGGTCTAAGTTATAAGCCCAATACGAATTTTGAACTTTATGGGAATATTTCACAGAATTACCGATCGGTAACTTTTTCTGATATTAATATTACAAATCCAGCCTTTACTATCAACCCCGATATCACAGATGAAAGTGGTTTTACAGCTGACATGGGCCTTCGAGGGACCTACAGACGCTTTTTATCTTATGATTTAGGGTTATTCGGGCTCTTTTATGATAATCGTATTGGTTTTGCTCAAAAGCAACTTCCCGATGGTCGTATTGTAGCCGAGCGCGGTAATATTGGTGATGCCGTAATGTATGGCGTAGAATCCTTATTCGATTTTAATTTAAAAGCTATTATAGGTTTAAATAACAACTTCAAGCTTAATTATTTTGTAAATACTTCTTTTATTGCTTCAGAATACACGCATTCTGACCAGTCTGGTGTTGAAGGTAATCAAGTGGAATTTGTGCCAGATGTAAACCTGAAAACGGGTTTGCGTGGTGGTTATAAAAACCTATTAGGGAGTATTCAGTACACGTATATGGGAAGCCAGTTTACCGATGCTACAAATTCGGTAACCCCAGGAATAAGTGGCGTTATTGGTGAAATTCCGTCTTATGATGTTTTAGATATCTCATTATCATATAGCTATAAAAGGTTTAAGCTTGAAACAGGAATTAATAACCTTTTGGATAATAGTTATTTTACAAGACGTGCTACAGGATACCCTGGTCCTGGAATCATTCCATCGGCACCCAGAAACTGGTATGCGACTTTAGAAATTAAGTTTTAAATAATTCCCGTACTTTTAAGTTTTAAACCGAAGTTCAATGCGCGTATTCTTTTTTGTGGGGTTTCTTTTTACTGCAGCCTTCGGGCATGCTAAAGAGTGGTCTTCTTTAAACGCTTTTGAAAAAACTACAGGAAAAACAGAGCTAAACGCTTCCGATTGGTTAAAGTCCGATCGACGAAAAAACAACAGTGTTTGGCATGATGCCAATGTCTATAATCTAAATAACAATCGCTTTCTAGAGTATGAAACCATTAAACAGCGTCGTGATTTTTATTTGTGGTTTGATGCCATCATGGAAGAAAGAGGCTGTGAAGTGATTTGGCCTAAAATGGCCTCGTTTATTTCGAATAAATTACGGTTAATTGATGCGTTTCCCTTTTGCATGTTCACGAAAAAAAGTGTGAAATCCTATGCCTATCAAGGTAGTGAAACAGTGTTCAATCAAGCTTTTGAATGGTTGCAGGCCTTGTATTTAAATGAACGTGTTTTAAAAGCAGACTCAGCTTTAACTTGGGATGAATTCATAATTCATAAAGAACAATATCTTTGGCTAAATCCAATATATAAAGATATCGACGAAGCCGGGCTGCGTACCATAGAACGCATGGCAAAAGGCAAAGGATTCTATAAAGTTATGGTTCCTAAGGAGGTACGTTTTGAGGAAGATATTAGTGTTACAGAAAATCGGTATGAATATGCGCTTAACGTTTTACGCACATACTGCGAAAATCATTAGTAATATTTTAACGTTGCATCAAAGTTTAATGAGATTAATTAACGTATATTTGCACGCAATTAAACTGTAATTGCATCATGATTTCACATCAAAACAAAATTCTAGGAGAAGGTCTTACTTACGATGACGTACTTTTAGTTCCTGCTTATTCAGAAGTGTTACCAAATACGGTAAATATCACTTCAAAATTTTCAAGAAACATTCCTTTAAACACACCTATCATATCTGCAGCAATGGATACGGTAACAGAAGCGGCAATGGCAATAGCTATGGCTCGTGAAGGTGGAATTGGTGTTTTACACAAAAACATGTCTATTGAAGAACAGGCCTTAGAAGTAAGAAAGGTAAAACGTTCTGAAGCAGGGATGATTTTAGAACCTGTAACAATCAAGGCAACTGATACTGTTCTAGACGCCAATAATTTGATGGCTGAACATAAAATTGGTGGTATTCCGGTAATCGATTCTGAAAATGAATTGGTTGGAATTGTTACAAATCGTGATTTAAGATTCGAAAGAAATGAAAAGCGATTAATCTCTGAAGTGATGACTTCGGAAGATTTAATTACAGTTAAAGAAGGGACTTCATTAAAACAAGCTGAAGATATTTTGCAAGACAATAAAGTTGAAAAACTTCCTGTTGTTAATGCAAACAATAAGTTAGTAGGTTTAATCACTTTTAGAGATATTATAAAAGTTAGAGAAAACCCTAGCGCCAATAAAGATGAATACGGAAGGTTAAGAGTGGCAGCCGCGATTGGTGTGACACCAGACTGTTTAGATCGTGTAAAAGCCTTAGTGTCTGCCGGTGTTGATGCTGTAGTTTTAGATTCTGCACACGGACATTCTATTAACATTTTAACGAAATTAAAAGAAGTTAAAGCTGAATTTCCAGATTTAGATGTGGTTGCTGGTAATATCGTAACTGAAAAAGCTGCTTTAGATTTAGTAGCAGCTGGAGCTGATGCTGTAAAGGTAGGGATTGGTCCTGGATCAATTTGTACAACACGTGTGGTTGCAGGTGTAGGATATCCGCAATTATCTGCTGTAATGAACGTAGCTTCAGCCTTAAAAGGTTCTGGAGTACCTGTAATTGCAGATGGTGGTATTCGTTTTACTGGAGATATTCCTAAAGCCATTGCCGCTGGAGCAGATTCTATTATGTTAGGGTCTCTGTTAGCTGGAACAAAAGAAGCGCCAGGTGAGGTGATTCTTTTTAACGGACGTCGTTTTAAATCGTATCGTGGTATGGGGTCTGTTGAGGCTATGAAAAATGGTTCAAAAGACCGTTACTTCCAAGGAAAAGAAGATGACAGCTTAAAATTAGTTCCAGAAGGTATTGAAGGTCGTGTACCTTATAAAGGCGAATTATACGCAACAATGCATCAATTTATTGGTGGATTAAGAGCGGGAATGGGATACTGTGGTTCTGCAACAATTGAAGATCAGAAAAACAATTCAGAATTTGTGAAAATTACAGCTTCTGGTATTGCTGAAAGTCACCCACATGATGTAACAATTACGAAAGAAGCACCTAACTATTCTCGATAGGTTTTAGTTTTCTTAAAAATTATAAAAGGAAGGCTGTCTGTTTTAGATGGCCTTTTTTATGGACTATAAGTACAGAGAACTAAGAGATATTTTATAAATTTGCAAGCTGTTTTAATAGGGTTTTTTCTATGAAATACACCTCAATTAAAGCATTTTATCTATAGATTTTATTACATGAAATATTCAAGACTTACAAAAGAACAATTCGAAGAATTGGAACAAGAATTCATAAATTTTTTAGCTACGCAGTCTATTACCGGCGAGGAGTGGGCAAATCTAAAAGAAAACAAACCTGATTTAGCAGAAATGGAATTGGATGTGTTTAGTGATTTAATTTGGGAAGGTGTTCTAAATAAAGCGGAATATATGGAGCATATTTCAGCACAACACATGTATTTATTTCGATTGGGAGAAGCCAATATGCAAGCCATTGTAGTAAATATTAAAAATGATCAAGATATTACTACGCCTGAAGGTTATGAGTGGCTTCGTAATAACCTAATGGACGATCAAGTTGAGTTTTTACAAGCTGATAAAGATTATACAGACGATAAAAATCTTGATAAATTTAAAATGATTGAACAAGGTGCTGTAATTACAAAAGGCGATTTGTTTAAGTATTTTAATAAGATAATTAATTAGAAACCGTTGATTTGTCACGCTTAGCGTGTTTTTATGGCTCTCTATAAGTATAGAATGGTCTAACTGTGAAAATGTGATGCTGAAACAAGTTCAGCATGACGAACATGATTTGGCGTATTAAAAAATAATATTAATAATTAAAAAGATACCTGCCTTTGCAGGCGTTTATATGGCTCAAAAACCAAGCATACCAAAAGGTACCAGAGATTTTAATCCAGAGCAAGTCGCTAAGAGAAACTATATTTTTAACACCATAAGAGGTGCTTTTCAAACCTTCGGGTTTCAGCCTATTGAAACACCAAGTTTTGAGAATTCAAACACCTTAATGGGGAAGTATGGCGATGAAGGGGATCGTTTAATCTTTAAAATTTTAAATTCTGGAGATTTTTTAGCCAAAGCCAATGCTGAAGCTTACGCTGAAAAAGATTCTACTAAAATCACAGCTTCGATTTCAGAAAAAGCTTTACGTTATGATTTAACCGTGCCCTTCGCGCGTTACGTGGTACAACACCAAAACGAGATTGAGTTTCCGTTTAAGCGTTATCAAATTCAACCAGTTTGGCGTGCCGATCGTCCGCAAAAAGGACGTTTTAGAGAGTTTTTTCAATGTGATGCCGATGTAGTTGGTTCTAAGTCATTGTGGCAAGAAGTGGAATTTATTCAACTTTACGATACGGTGTTTTCAGCTTTAAAATTAGAGGGCGTAACCATTAAAATCAATAACAGAAAAATTCTTTCTGGAATTGCTGAAGTTATTGGTGCTAGTGATAAGCTAATCGATTTCACTGTAGCTTTAGATAAGCTTGATAAAATAGGTGAGGAGAAAGTAAAAGAAGAAATGCTAGGTAAAGGAATTTCAGAAGAAGGGATTTCAAAACTTCAGCCTTTATTTACACTTTCAGGTTCTTTTGAATCTCAAATAGACAGTTTAAAAAGTATTTTAAGTACTTCCGAAGAAGGTTTAAAAGGTATTGAAGAGCTTGCTTTTATTGACGCGGCAATTTCTGAATTAGGACTTTCTACAGCTAAATTACAATTGGATGTGACTTTGGCAAGAGGTTTAAACTACTATACAGGAGCTATTTTTGAAGTCTCTGCTCCAGAAAACGTGAAAATGGGATCAATCGGTGGCGGTGGTCGTTACGATGATTTAACGGGGATATTCGGGTTGAAAGATGTGAGTGGTGTTGGTATAAGCTTCGGACTAGATCGTATTTATCTGGTTTTAGAAGAATTAGGCTTATTTCCTGAAACCGTTAACAAAAATGTAGAGGTTTTATTCATAAACTTTGGAGATAAAGAAGCTTTATTCAGCTTGAAAGCTATTAAAGTCCTACGAAAAAATGATGTGAATGCCGAGTTGTATCCTGATGCAGCTAAAATGAAAAAGCAAATGAATCATGCCAATAAGCGTGAAATTCCGTTTGTGGTTTTAGTAGGTGAACAAGAAATTGAAGCCAATCAGTTTACCTTAAAAAATATGATTACAGGAGATCAAGATAAAGTCTCGATTGACGAATTGATATTAAAAGTAATAGGAAGTTAGTTTAAAGGTGCTTAGTGTGGTCATGCTATTATGCTTGAAATTTCATTATGGCTTTACGATGGGTGCCAAAAATTAATGCCAATCAATATATTTTTAAAAAGTTCTGAATTAATGTTCAGGACTTTTTTTATTCAATTTATTGAATATTAAGAGGTTTAGGTGTAGTAATTAGCCTGTTTTTTCATGTTATCGTGTTTTTTGGGAGTAAGTCCATTAAATAAATTGCTTAGGTGCTTATCAATTATATTTAATCTAACCTTTTTAATGCCATTGATGACCTTTATAAATTCAATTAACCATTATAGAGCCTTAGCTATTGTTTTAATAGTTTCAGCACATGCCTTTGATATTTCCTTAGTGACCATTGATACTTTTTTTGAAAGCGTCATTAAGAATTTAATTTCTGGCGGAACCATTAATTTTGTGTTCATTTCAGGGTTTCTTTTTTACACGGTTTTTTACCATCGCTTTGATTTTAAAAAGTTTTTAAACAATAAAGTTAAGCGGCTTTTATTGCCTTATTTGTTTTTGTCGGTGGTTCCAATATTTTTATACCTTTATGCAAAACCTGATTTTTGGGAGGTTTCCATTCTAAATTATGATCTTACACAAGGGTCTGTTGCACATTATTTCATATCAATTTTTAAATTTTTAATAAGTGGTGCTCATATGGTGGCATATTGGTATATACCATTTGCTATGCTACTATTTTTATTTTCGCCATTACATGTTAAATTTATTGAGTTGAAATTGAATTATCAAGTGTTTATAGTCAGTGGTTTACTGCTTATAGCTTTGTTTGTGCATAGGCCTCATGAGAAAATTAGAGCCTATCAAGTGATACATTCGTTGTTCTATTTTATGCCGGTATATTTATTGGGTATCCTGTGTGCGCAACAAAGAAATAATATTTATAAGATGCTGAAAAATAAAGAGTTGGTTTTGTTAGGCGCTGTGTTAGGTTTAGCTGTATTTCAGTCGTATTTGGGCTATGTTGGAAATTACCACTATGATATTGATAAAATTGATGGATCTATAGATCTTATTTTATTACAAAAAATAATCATGTGCTTTTTCTTTATGGTTTGGTTAAATAGGTTTGAAGATAGAAAGCACCCTTGGATAGATACCTTAGCAAAATTTAGCTTCCCTATATTTTTCTTACACGCTTATGTTCTTAACTTTTTATTTGTAATTCATGACCATTTCAAACATTATATTACTTCACCTTGGTTAGCGTACTTGTTTTTTACGTTTTTACTAGTTGCTTTTAGTATCGTGTTGGCCAAAATTACGACTAGATTGTTTCCTAAGTACGCTTTCATGCTTATTGGTTATGGAAGTAAAAAATAAGATTCTAGTAAGTATAGAATCCTAGGGTCGTTTGATATTCAATTAAAATCATAATTTCACTAAGACAGTAGTAATAAAGTCTTTATTTTTATATATTTGGCGCCATGATAGCAAGATGGTGTCTTAGTACTTTTATTTTAAGCTTAACTTTATTTGGCGTTGTTTCTCAACACCAAGTACAGGCACCTAACCAAGAAATTGTATTGCAGTTTACAGATGTTGAATTAACATCTCAAGACGTTCAAAATACCATTGAAGGGGTTAAAAATCAATTGCTAACCGTAGGCGGAAGCCATATTAAGGTTAAGACACAGAGCCATGGCAAATTAAAAATAAGCTATTACAGTGATGCCGATGTTTCTAGTATAAAAGCGGCCTTATCTAAATCTGAATATATCGCATTGGCTTTAGCTGACGATGATTCTTCTTCTGAGCAGTTCCCTGTTTCAGATGCTCCAATTAAATATGACCTTGACGTTTACGAAATACAATCTGCAAGCCATGCCGATTGGGGTTTTGAAGGCACTCTAGCTTTACAAATAGATACCAAGAGTGACCGTTTTGTGAGTCCGAGTACCAGCATGTCAGTTGGAGATTTAGCACATTTAAAATCAAATACTTCATATAAAACAACTTTTAAAGTTTGCAAAAATGTAATGCTAACCATTGGTGAAGCTTTACATGCGATTCCAGAAGTTCGTGCAGGCCCCTTAGCTTTAGAAGCGTAATATGGTTTATAATAATCTTCAATAAACCGAGTGCTTTACAATTCATAAACAATCAAATTAAGCTTCATAATTATTAGAAAAATGAAGCCACAATCTTAATTCACAAAACATTGTCAATTTTGAAGGTAAATTCTATATTTGCCCGATTCAAAAATTGACGTAAAAAATATATAATGCAAAACAAAGGACTAGTAAAATTGTTTGCCCTTTTGTTTGGTTTGGTAAGTATTTATCAGTTATCATTCACATTCAAGGCAAATCAAATTGAAAAAGAAGCTGTAGAACTAGCAGCTCAAAAGATTCCATCTTCTGAAGAGAATTATCATGCAAAACGCAGCCAAGAAGAGGCAGACTACTTGCAATCTATTGCAACAGATACCGTTTATAACATGGGTGTTGCAAAATTCACTTTCAATGAAGTGAAACAAAAGGCCATGAATTTAGGTCTTGATTTAAAAGGAGGTATTAACGTAATTCTTCAGGTATCTGTAAAAGATATCTTAAAAGGATTAGCAAATAATACAGCCGATCCTACTTTTAATAAAGCTTTAGAAGATGCTACAGAGCTTCAAAGAAATGGTCAAAACACCTATTTAGAAGATTTCTTTACCGCTTTTGATGCGATTAAAGGTGATAAGAAATTAGCCTCTCCAGATATTTTCTATACGAAAGCCTTAGATGGTGAAATTGACGGAAGCATGTCTGATGACGATGTAAAAGTAGTTATCGAAAGAAAAATTGATGAGTCTATCGTATCGGCTTTTGAAGTATTACGTAAACGTATTGATGAGTTTGGTGTAACGTCACCTAACATTCAACGTTTAGGGACTTCAGGACGTATCTTAGTTGAGTTACCAGGCGTTAAAGATGTTGAACGTGCTACAAGTTTATTACAAAGTACAGCGCAATTAGAGTTTTGGGATGCTTATAAAGGTGAACAATTTGGTCAATTTATAGCACAAGCTAATGAAGTAATAAGAGCTTCTACTGAAGCTAAATCAGATGCTTCGGAAGCAACAGCAGAAACTGAAGAAGATGCTAAATCTTCTCAAATTGATGATTTATTAGGGGATGCAGAAACAGATTCTACGGCTGTAGCTGCGGTTAACCCAATTTTCGACTTAATTAGAGGTGTTGGTTACCCAGGTGGACCAATCATTGCAAAATTTGAAAGTAAAGATAAAGCCACTGTTCTTGATTATTTAAACAGAAAGGAAGTTAGAGCTTTATTACCATCAGAACAACGTTACGCAAAGTTTGCTTTTGGTAAGCCAGAAAAAGATAGCGACTTAATTGATTTATATGCCTTAGTTGGTAACAGAGAAAATATTCCACCATTAAGTGGTGATGTCGTAACAGACGCTAGAAACCAATTTAGCGCTGTAGGAAAGTCTGAAGTATCTATGCAAATGAATGCAAAAGGTGCTAAGATTTGGGAAGAAATGACTGGAAATGCTTACGCTCAAGGAAGTCAGATTGCCATTGTTTTAGATAACATTGTTTATTCTGCTCCAGGTGTGACTACAGGTGCTATCTCAGGAGGAAGTTCTTCTATTTCTGGTGATTTTTCTTTAAACGAAGCTATCGATTTAGCAAACGTATTACGTGCTGGTAAATTACCTGCTTCTGCAGATATCATCTCTAGTGAGGTTGTAGGACCTTCTTTAGGTAAAGAAGCTATTGAAAGTGGTACCATGTCTTTCATGATTGCCTTGGCTTTAGTGTTATTATGGATGATTTTCTATTACGGAAAATCTGGTTTATTTGCTGATATCGCGATGTTATTAAACATCTTATTAATCTTTGGTGTGTTATCAGGGTTAGGAGCAGTACTAACTTTACCTGGTATTGCCGGTATTGTATTAACCATTGGTATGTCTGTGGATGCCAATGTACTTATATTTGAGCGTATTCGTGAAGAATTAGCCAAAGGAAAGAGTCAAGTGGAAGCGATTAAAGACGGATTTGGAAATGCCTTATCTTCGATTTTAGATGCGAATATTACAACTGGTTTAACGGCCTTAATCTTATTTGTATTCGGTACAGGACCAATTAAAGGTTTCGCAACAACTTTATTAATTGGTATCGCAACCTCTTTATTTACAGCAATCTTTATTACTAGATTATTAATTGACTGGTATGCAAATAAAGGTGGTAAATTAGATTTCTCTACGAGTCTTACAAAAAACCTTTTCAGAAACATTAATATTGAATTCTTAAAGAAACGTAAGATTGCTTACATCATTTCTGGATTATTAATCGTATTATCTATTGGTTCATTATTAACTAATGGATTAGATCAAGGTGTTGATTTTGTTGGAGGTAGAACTTACCAAGTTCGTTTTGCTCAGTCGGTTTCTTCTTCTGAAGTGACTAATGTTTTATCTGATCCTGCTGTATTTGGTAGTGCAGATGCTAAAACCTTTGGTTCTTCTAATCAGTTGAAAATCACAACAAAATATAAAGTAAACGAAACAGGAACAGAAGCTGATGAAGAAATTAGAAAGAAACTTTACGATGCTTTAGTACCTTACTTAGAAGGGATTTCATATGAAGAATTCATCGATTTAAATGATGAAGACAAGCAAGTTGGTTTATTAGAAACTTATAAAGTATCTCCAACGATTGCTGATGATATAAAACAAGCTTCTTTATGGGCCGTAATCGGATCTTTAATTGTAGTATTCTTATACATCTTATTCCGTTTCAAGAAATGGCAATTCTCTTTAGGAGCTGTATTAGCTGTATTCCATGATGTTGTGATTGTATTAGGGGTATTCTCTTTAACATACAAATTCATGCCATTCAACATGGAAATCAACCAAGCATTTATCGCAGCCATATTAACAGTGATTGGTTACTCATTAAATGATACCGTGGTAGTGTTTGATAGAGTACGTGAATACCTTAACGAGCATACCTCTTGGGATTTTGATAAAGTGGTAGATGTATCGTTAAGTAGCACATTAAGTAGAACCTTAAATACCTCTTTAACAACTTTAGTGGTATTATTATCAATCTTTATTTTCGGTGGAGATTCTATTAGAGGATTCATGTTCGCCTTAATTGTAGGTGTTATTGTTGGTACTTATTCTTCTTTATTCATAGCAACGCCTGCGATGTATGAAACAGTAGATAAGTCAAACAAAAAGAAAGTAAACGCTTAAGAAAGCTAGAAATTAGCTTATTGACATAAAAAAAGCCTGTTAGCATTAGTTAACAGGCTTTTTTATGGTTTTTTAACAACCAACAAGCAAAATAATTTCTCGCCAAGGGGCTAAGTGAAATAATTAATAATGAAAAATTAATAATTAAAAACGGTCAACTCTATTTAGGGAAGTTCAAATGGTCAAGATTATTTAGGCATTTCAATTTGTTCTGAGGTGCGAAAAAACTCAGTGCAACTCTGTGAAACCTCAGTGTAGCTCTGTGTAATAGCCACGCAAGAGTAAGCATACGAAAACCAATAACCAACAACTAGTTTACAACTTTAAAATATTTTTAGTAAAGTGCTCTTTATAAGCACGTCCCATAGGAACCTCAAATCCTCCTTGCAGGTACACTAAATTACTCACCAGTTTCTCTATTTTATGAATGTTTAAAATATAAGATTTATGAATGCGGTAAAACTGATGTTGAGGGAGGACCTCATTCCAATGGCGTAAAGGTTCGTTTGATAAGTATTTTTTTTCTGCTGTGATAATTTCGGTGTAATCAGAATCTGATGCGATAAATACAATGTCATCAATGTTGATTTTAATATGCTCATAGCCTGACTTGATAAAGATTTCTTTGGTTTCTTCGGAAGGGTTTGCGTGTATTGTCGTGTTCACTTTTGAAACAGCTTGAAAGAACCGCTGAAAGGAAAAGGGCTTCAGTAAATAATCAACCACATTAAGCTCATAACTCTCCAAAGCATATTCTGAAAAAGCTGTGGTTAATATCACCTGCGGAATGTTTTTAGCACTTTTTAAAAACTCAATACCTGATATTTTAGGTAAATGAATGTCTAAAAACATCAAATCAATAGCTTCTGTTTTTAGAAATTCCATGGCTTGTACAGCATCTGAAAACACGCCTTTCAAACTTAAAAAATCCACCTCACCAATGTATCGTTTTAAAATACGCTGTGCTGGCGGTTGATCTTCTATAATTATACAGGTTATCATTCGGCTATTTTATGAAGCTTTAAAGTTAATTTAATATCGTAAATGTTATCAGAATCATTAATGCTTAATTCATGCGCATCGGGATACAGTAAATCTAAACGTTTTTTGACGTTTTTTAAACCAATACCATGGGTTAAGTTATCTGGTTTATTAAAAGGCATGAAATTGTTTCTACAGTGAAACTTCAGCGTGTCAACTTCCATGGAAATGGTAATGTCAATTTTAATGTCTTCCGATTGTGCTGATTGGCTATGCTTAAAGGCGTTTTCAATAAAAACTACTAGAATGAGCGGTGCAATCTCGTACTGTCCATTGATGCCTTCCGAAGAGAAATTGATCAGTCCACGCTCCTCTATCTGAAGTTCATTGAGTTGCGTGAAGTTTTTTAAATGTTCAATTTCTTTAATTATAGATACGAATCTGGCTTTACATTCATAAAGCATATAGCGTAAAACAGAACTCAATTCTAATATAATCACCGGTGTTTTTGGTGAGGATTCAATCGCGTATGAATATAAATTATTCAAGTTGTTAAACAGAAAATGCGGATTGATTTGTGATTTTAAAAACTGAAGCTCACTCTCTTGAATGTGTGAGGTAAGTTTTTCCACTTGGCGCTGTTTTACAATAGCATCCCAGGTAAACTTAAAACCCGATAAAATGGTAATGATTGGTAGAATATCAGCTAACATATAAAACCAACCAGGGAAGGTGCTGGAGCGTTTGGTGTTCGGGAAAAATACTTTTTCGAGGAAATATTCTTCCGTAAGAATCACAACAACAATCACTAAAATGAGACTCGCTGTAAACATCAGGTATTTTTTCT
Organism: Pseudotamlana haliotis; assembly: GCF_008806375.1. Classification (GTDB taxonomy): domain Bacteria; phylum Bacteroidota; class Bacteroidia; order Flavobacteriales; family Flavobacteriaceae; genus Pseudotamlana; species Pseudotamlana haliotis. The sequence continues at coordinate 94,201 of NZ_WAAT01000050.1, forward strand.
TGTAGAAAAAAACAGGAATTAAAACATAACTAATAACCAAAGCAGTTAAGGCATAGTTTATAAATGAAAAAATACGATACGGTTCAAAATCAAAGGCTCTGGTTTTTCCGTTGTAAGCGTAAAAGACAAAGACGAGTAGGTGTAAAAAAATCTGGAATAATAATTCTTTCCAGTTGATTTTGTTAAAAGTTTTTGCTCTGGACATGCTTCGAATTTACAATATAAAGCACAATAATAAAAAGCCCTTCTGTAAACAACAAGATTAAGCATGCAAACGTATGTTGTAAGGACTTTTACTTGGGTTTAACGCTTCATTGTGGTCCTTAAAAGCCCCTATTTTAGCTTTGCTTGTTGTTTGGTGGAGAGTTATTGTCGTTTACAGAATACAATCGTTTTTTTGTGAAAAATTGAACATTTTTGTAAAAACGAAACTGAAGTAATGAATCATATCAAAACCTATTTTACCGCATTTATTTGGATTTTACCGCTGTTATTTGGCTTTACAGGTGCTGCCCAAAATATTGAAATCAAAGGGCAAGTCGTAGAAGAAAATAGTAAACAGCCCTTAGCTTTTGCTACGGTGGCCATCGTTGAAAAAACGACCAATAAAGCGTTAAGTGGTTCGATTACTGATGATAACGGACATTTTAATTTAGAAACTGAATCAACTAATTTTTACGTGCAGGTCAGTTATATGGGTTTTATAACGAAGTCTATTAAAACCTTTGAGGTTAAGAAAAATAAGGTAGATCTTGACGTTATTCTATTAACTGAAGATGCTGAGCAGTTAAACGAAGTGTTGGTTCGTGCAGAGGTGTCTAGAAACGAATTTAAGTTAGATAAGCGTGTTTTTAATGTAGGAAGAGATATTAGTAACACAGGGGCCAGTGCTTTAGAAGTGCTAGGTAATGTGCCTTCAGTAAGTGTGAATATTGATGGCGATATAAGTTTACGTGGCAGTCAAGGGGTTCAGGTGTTAATCAATGGAAAACCTTCTATTTTAACCGAAGACTCTGGGTCTTTGGGAAGTATTACTTCTGATATGATTGAAAAAATTGAAGTGATTACCAATCCTTCTGCTAAATATGAAGCTGAAGGAACTTCTGGGATTATCAATATTATCATCAAAAAAGAAGAGCGTAAAGGGGTTAATGGCTCCGTGAGTTTGAACGCTGGTGTGCCAGATAATAATAGTGTAGGTGTGAGTTTAAATAAACGTTCAGAAAAATTCAACCTGTTTACTCAAATGGGCTTAGGTCGTCGTTCAAGACCACAAGATAATGAGTATATCAATGAAGATTTAATAAACAATACAACCCTTTATAATATTGGTGAGGAATACAGAAACGAGAAATTTTATACCATTACTTTAGGAACCGATTATTACCTGAATGATAATAATGTGTTCACCCTTTCGGGGAATTATGCCTTTGAAGATGAAGACCAGCCTTCTGATAATAACTACCAGTTATTTGATGTGAATGATAATTTAGATTCAGAGTGGACACGTTCTGAAACTACCGAAGCTTCAAATCCAAAGTGGCAATACGAATTGCAATACAAACGCGATTTTGAAGATCATGAAGATCATGATTTATTAATTAGTGCAACGGGGCGTTCGTTTAGTAAAGATCAAAATTCTACCTTCCATGATGAAACTATTTCTGGTGACGATAGAGATGCTTCTCAGAAAACCAGAACTGATTTTGGTGAAAACACTTATACCTTTAAAATTGATTATACCAAACCATTTTCTGAAAAATGGAGCATGGAAACCGGTGCTCAATATGTCATCAATGATGTGAGTAATGATTATGAAGTTCAGGATTTAATAAATGGAAATTATGAAACAAATGTAGGGCTTACTAATATTTTTGAATTTGATCAAAATGTATTAGGTGTTTATGCTACAGGCGCCTTTAAAGATGGTAAATGGGGGATTAAACCTGGTTTAAGATACGAGTACACTCAGGTAGATACCTATTTAGTAGATACCGATGAGGACAATAGTCAGGATTACTCCAACCTGTTTCCTAGTATTCATACCTCTTACAAGGTTTCAGATGCTATTTCTTTGCAAGCCGGATACTCTAACCGTATTTACCGACCAAGACTATGGGATTTAAATCCATTTTTCAACATTAGAAATAATTTTAATATCCGTCAGGGAAATCCAGACTTACAGCCTGAGTTTACAGATTCTTATGAAATCACTAGTATTTTTGATGTAGGAGGCACATCACTAAACTTTGGTTTGTTTCATAGATACACGACAGAGGTAATTGAACGCGTACAAACATCGGTAGATAATGTGATTGTAACACGACCAGAAAATATTGGAACCAATAGTACGGTTGGTATCGAGTTTAATACCAAATATACGCCAGTAAATTGGTTGAGCTTTAATGTCGATTTCAATTACAACCACTTTGTTCGTGAAGGGAGTTATGAGTCAACAGTATTCGATTTTAAGGGAAACCAATGGAACTATAAAATCTTAGCCAAATTTAAGTTGCCTGCTGATATAGATTTTGAAGCGACTTCTAATTACAATTCGGCTTACCGTACCTTGCAGAGTGAAGTGAGTGCTATTGCTTTTTTAGATTTAGGTGTGCGTAAAAAGATTTTAAAAGGTAAAGGTGTTGTGAGCATGAGTGTACGTGATTTATTTGCATCCCGATACAATGAAGCGGTGACCATTCAAGATGATTTTGAAGCCTATAGCCATAGGCAACGCGGTCGCTTTGTAACATTCGGATTTAGTTATGGCTTCGGTAAAGGAGATGCCATGGAGTATTCTGGTGGAAGAAGACGTTAGTTTTTTGTGAAACTGAAGGTATTCCTGCTAAAACACATGAAATTATTTTTTTAAAATATGTAGATTTGTGTAAACAACTACTATTTTAATTTTTATGACTTTATATCCTTTACAATTTTCACCTTTATTTAAATACAGAATTTGGGGCGGCGAGAAACTTAAAACGCAGCTTAATAAAAATTATTCAGAAGAAAATATAGGTGAATCCTGGGAGATTTCAGATGTTGAAGGTGATGAAACCAAAGTCGTTAGCGGTGCTTTACAAGGCAAAACCCTAAAAGACTTAATTTCTGAATACAAAGGCGCCTTTGTTGGGGAGAAGGTTTACAAGGAATTTGGAAGTGATTTTCCGTTACTTATAAAATTCATAGACGCCAAAACACCGCTATCTATTCAAGTACATCCTAGTAATGAAATTGCCAGAGAACGTCATAATTCCTTCGGAAAGAATGAAATGTGGTACGTGATGCAAGCCGATAATGATGCCGAGCTTATTGTAGGTTTTGATGAAGAAGTTTCTCAAGCAGATTATAAAAAACACCTAGAAAATAACACGGTTTTAGATGTGATGCACCATGAAACTGTAAAAAGTGGTGATACCTTCTATATACCAACGGGTCGTGTACATGCCATTGGTGCCGGGGTTTTATTAGCCGAAATACAACAAACTTCAGATATTACCTATCGTATTTATGATTACGACCGCGTTGATGCTAAAACAGGCCAAAAACGTGACCTTCATAACGACTTAGCGATTGATGTTTTAGATTATACCGTACACGACAATTACAAAACAGACTATAATATTGGGAAAAACGAAGCCCATATTTTAGTCAATTCACCTTATTTTAAAACCAATATCATTGAGGTTGAGGGCACACTAAAACGTGACCATACGGCATTAGATTCCTTCGTAATTTACATGTGCGTAGAAGGTGATTTAGAGCTTCAATATGATGATGTAAATTACACAGTTAAAACAGGTGAAACCATTTTATTACCAGCTGCGATTCCTTCAGTTGAGCTTAAATCTTCAGGAGCTAAATGTATTGAGGTTTTTATGTGATTTATAAAAACTATACGGTCTTCTAGGAGAGTTTAGTACATTTATGAATAAAGAATTGATTTCTTCTTGTATGTTGTATATTTGATAGTTGTACGCAATTTATGAAAACCGTAATTCACATAATAATTTTGACATTTATAACAGCTTCTTGCCAACCTCAAGAACTGAATGTGAATATCAAAAATGTTGAAATTAATATTCCTGGAAGTCCAGGACCTTGGTTGAAATACAACGATAATTTTTATTGTTACTTTAAAACTGACAATGACAAATTTAGTTCAGGTTCTAATCATCAATTTTACGTTCTTGATAAAGACGGTAAAATCAAATCTCAAATTGATGTTCCCAAAAAAATTCAAACCGTCTATTACGATTTATACATTAAGAACGACACAATATTTACGACTGAATATTATGACCATAACACTTTTTATCTTGACCAAACAAACAACACTTGGGTAGAAACAAAAAAAGGAATTGATTTATATTATGATGATAAAGAATATTCAGTTTATTCTCTCGATTTTGGAGAATGGGGTGGCGTTACTTGGTTCAAAGACAAACAAACGGGACAACAATTTGAGATTGGTGCTACTACACCAGTTATAAATCGATTAGGAGATTCATACTATTTAACAACAGGAAAATCTGTTTTAAAAATTGACAATCCTAAAAAGCTGGATAAAGGCGATGAGCCTTACGACTATCAAAAAGCGGTAATTGATGAAAGATACCATAGAGAAGGTAATTATTCTACAAACGGAGCAGAAACAGCGTTTGAATATGAAAATGACGATTATTTCAATCCGACATTTTCATTAGCAACATCATTCATTGCGAATGAAAAACTTTACCATTTATACAAAGACAGTATTTCTACCAAAATTGGCACTGTAGAAAATAAAAAGTTGGTTCCATTTTACGAATTTAAATCTGAAGTCAGACCTTTTCAATGGTATTATGACACAAGAAACCCAATTCAAAACAATAACTTTCAATCTGTTCAATTCCAGACAGACAAGAATTCTGTTTACGGAATTATAGAGATTAACAAAAATGATTTTAAAGTTACCCAATTCAAGAATATTTATATAGAACCTGTTTTTGGTGAAAAGAAAATGAATAGATGGCTTGAAAATACCTTTGACAATTATTATTCAAATTTTAGCGCATTGACTTTAAACCAAATAGATAAAGTTGAGCAGGAGTTAAATGCAACGGATATTACCCAAAAACATAAAATTTCAACTTATCGACTTGATGGACGAAATGTTGAGACACCAAGAATTTACCGAAAAATTGAGAGTGATAAGTTGAGGCTAATAGGAATGTATTACTATTCGGAAAATGACAAAAAAATACAGCTAATAAATTTTGAGTGGGGAAAAAACAGAAACAAAAATCAAAGCATAGAGGATGTTGTTGCTTCAATGTCCAATAAAGAAAAAGTAGAAACAATATATAAAGAGAAATTTGATTACATATCAAACTATCTAAAAAGAAAATTGGGAGAACCTGATAGTTCTAAATCGGAAAAAAATGGCGTTGAACAAAAATGGACAAAAGACAATAAAATTGTTGTTTTGGAATATAGCCAGAGAGATGTTGAACTAACAATTTACAACGAATAAAAAACTGCGTACAACACAGTATATAGCTCACAGCTAGCTAGTTGCTTAATCGAAATTAAGACATATTTGCAAAGTCGCCAAATTTTTAAATTTGACGATTTTCAATAAAAAAGATAAATAGTTAAAATTTAAAAATCTGGCTTGTGCTTAATCCAAAAATGATTTTCTAATTTGCACGCTACGAGCCATATACATAAACGTTGTGTACAATGTTGACCCGTCCTGAATAAAGGTATGAAGTGATTAAAGTACCAGTGAAAATTATTTTTGTAATGCGGTATTTACATCATCCTACTAGATAACCACTCCTTAAACTCAAAAAAGTTTTGTGGAGCCACACCATGACCTACAGGGAATTCAGAATACTGATTTTTAATGTTTAATTGATTTAAAAAGGGTTGGGTTTGTCTCGCCCAGTCAATTGAAATGACTTGGTCTACACTACCATGAGAGCAATAAAAATCTAAGTTTGAATAGTCTTTACTTTCTATGTCTTCAGGGAAAATGTCGTGAACTAAGTAGCCACTTAACGCCACAATATTTTTAACTTTTTCAGGGTAGGTTAGAGCGACACCATAGCTTAAAATACTACCTTGACTGAAACCTAAAAGCGACACATTATCTTTATTCACTGGGTAAGTTGCTACCGCTTCATCAATAAATTTAGCAATTAAATCACGCGATTGTGAAGCTTGCTCGATGTCATTCCATTTACCTTTTTCGGCATCAAAATTAATGGCGTACCAAGCGTTTCCGTAAGGTTCCATAGGGTAAGGCGCTTTTACAGAAATAATAAAAAGTTCTTCTGGCAGTTCAGTAGCAAAAGAAAATAAATCATTTTCATCACTACCATAACCATGCATCATGATTAATAAAGGCGCATTTTCGGTTAAACTTGATTTTCTAACGAGGTGTTCTAAAGAAAGTGATGTGTTTGTCATGTTATTTTCCAAGGTTTGAAAATATTTTTTGGTAAAAGGCACCAACTAAAGGTGCAGGTTGTGCTTTTCGTGTTAAGGCATTTGAAAAGCCAAAAATAAAAAGTATAGCGAAAAATAAGTAGAACGCTGTTGTGATTAGCCAGCTATCAAAAGCCCCAATGATGTAACCTAAGGCAAAGAATGTTAGCCAAAGTCCCAACGATTGTCTGATGTGAAAACTTGCAAAATCGGTTTTGTTTTCAGCATTTAAATAATAGGCAATGATAACACCAAAAATTGTAATATAACTGATGATGGCGTTTTTTCGGCCCGTTTCAATATCTTGTTCTGTCATGTTATTTATGATTTTAAAACCACTTGATTGTTAGAAACAATACCGTAAACTTGGCCTTTTAGAGTTTCGTTTTCAAAAATCGCATTCTTCGATTTTGAAACGATATCTGCTGTGCTAAAGGTGTATTTTTTATCTGGGTTGAAAAGCGTGAGGTTGGCTGTTTTGCCTTCCTCTATAATAGAAGATTCAATACCAAAACGACTTTTTCCTTTGGTTAAAATATCAATGGTTTTTTTAGTGGTGAACAGCTTCTGTAAAGCGCCAAAAGCACTTTCTAAACCAATGGTACCGTTATCGGCATAATCAAATTCTATTTTCTTAAGCTCGATGTTTAACGGGTTGTGATCTGAAGTCACCATATCAATCGTGCCATCTTTAACTCCTTCTATTAAGGCATCGGCATCACTTTGTGTGCGTAATGGCGGTAACACTTTAAAGCTGGTGTTGAAATCGTTTAGGGTTTCATCGGTGAAATATAAATTATGAATGGCCACACTACAGGTCACGTCCAGTTTTTTGTTTTTGGCTTCACGAATAAGTGCCACCGAATTTTTAGTAGAAATCGTTGGAATATGAAGTTTTCCGCCGGTATATTCTAATAAAAACAAGTCACGCGCAATTTGCATCTCTTCCGCAAGAGCGGGAATCCCTTTTAAACCTAAGCGGGTACTGGCAATATGTTCATGAACCACGCCTTTTCCTGCAATGCGGTTTTCTTGCGGATATGAAAATACCAATCCGTCGAAATTTGCAGCGTATTGCAAGGCAATTTTCATAAGATTTGGGTTCTCAATAGGTCTTTTGTAATCGTAAAAAGCTACGGCTCCAGCGCTATTCATATCATAAAGTTCAGCTAAATCAACACCTTGGCTCGATACCGTTAAAGCCCCAATAGGTAAAAGGTCTACCGCATGGTTAAAGGCTTTAGATTTTATAAAAGTAATGTTGGAATTAGAATCAATTACAGGGCTGCTATTTGCATTTAAGGCTACCGAAGTAAAGCCTGAAAATGCCGCAGTTTTTAATCCGTTTGCAATGGTTTCTCGTTCCTCCCAACCAGGTTCTCCAAAACTTACACCGCTATCAAACCAGCCTTGTGAAATATGCAGGTTGTCAAGGGTGATTTCTTGATAATTTTTAGGATTTTTAATGTTTGGGGCAATCTTAGTAATCACGCCATTTTCAATTAATAAATCCTGCGTAGAATTGTGAAATTCGCTTTTAGAATCTATAATCGTGGCCGATTTTATAAGTATGTTCATTTAAAGAATTTTAAGATGAGCATTTCAATAATCAATAACGCTAGTGCAAAAATAACAAACCATTTCCACAGGGCATTAATTTTTGTGTCACTTTTTATGGTGTCGAATATTTTGGTAATCGAATCACTTTGTGAAATGCCTTCTAAATAGGATAAGTCACGATAGTTCAACTGACTTTCGTTTCGGTTGAAATTGAAACTTACATTTTTAAGGGCTTCAGTTTTGTTCATCACTGTGTATATTCCGGCTTCTGAAGGTTCTTCCGAAGTTTTAATGACCACCTTATTCTCAAAATATTGCTGCCTCGGAATCAAGTTAACACTTTCTTTTACTAAAGATAAAACCGCATCCTGCTGCATTTGGGTTTCAACATCAAAGCTGTTTTCTTCGCCTATAGTATAATACAATTGAGGCGTTTTAAAACTTTGTTTTCCTATATTAAATAGGGTAGGGACGATAAGTGGCGAACTTTTAAAGCTAGAATTTTCACTATTTAAGGGAGATGTGAACACAAAAGTACGATGACTCTGTGCTAAAAAGGCTTTACCGTCTTCCAATTGTAAGGCTTTTGAGGCTCGGTTTGAACGCAATCCGTAATAACTACTCACTTTTGGGTATTGAAAATTTTTAACTTGCTTTTCAAAAACACCATTGCTATAAAGCGGGTGACTGTAATTGATAGTTGTGATGCGCTTTTCTAGTGTTATGAGTTTTGAAAATTGGGCACCAAACTGATTTAAAAATTGATTGTAGCTGTTTAGTTGAATGGCTTCTGAAGGAATAACAATAAGCGAACCACCTTGATTTGTAAATTGCTTTAAAGCTGAAGCCAAGGCCGTAGACACCGCATCCAATTCATTTAAAACAATAAGGTGCTGTTTGTTAATGAGGTTGAAGTTTAATTGTTTTTCCTGAGTTGAAAGGTAATTGAACTCATCTTCAGTGTAAATGCGTTTTAGGAAATCATCATCAGTAGCATTTATAGCTAAAACATTAATTTTTGAAGCTTTATTGATGTTGAAAAATAAGCTGTTGTCAAATTGTAAACTGGCGTCTTCAATGGTGATTTTTCCGTTGATAACTTGGTTTGTGGGTAGCGTAAAGGCCGTTTCTGCTTCGTCTTTTATAGTGACTGAAGTTTTGGCAATTAAAGTGTCGTTGTTAAAAAGGGAAATAGGTAAGTTGTCTATAGCATCTCCACTATTTTTTAGAGTCACAGAAAGCGTCATTTTATTGGCCGTTGTTTCCGATAGGTACCCTTTCTCTAGCGTGATATTGTTTTTGTTGACCGCCTGTAGTTTTACCAAATGGACCTGAGTAAGCGAGTCGGTTTCTATGTTGAATTCATCTTCATCTTGCTGAAAATCTGATATAAAAACCAAATTTTTCAAGCTACTTTGGTCTTTGCTAAAAAACGTTTTACTTTTTAATAAAGCGGCCTGTGATGTCAGTGAAGTAGCACTATAATTTAGTTTTAGTAAATCGTTTTTAATGGCCTGAATTGTCGTGTTTTTAAAAACGTGATTATTGGTTACAAGACTTATGTTTTCTGCTTCAGGAATGTTAGATATGACATCCTGCACGGCACGTTTTAATAGAGCACCTTGAGGGCCTTTGGCCTGCATGCTAAAGGAATTATCTAAGTAAATGACGGTTTCCTTTTCGGTTTTAAAACTACTTTTCTTTGAGGTATAGGGTTGGGCAAATGCAAATACTAAGGCTGCTAATAGAAGCATACGCGTTAGCAGAATAAGCCATTTTTTTATTTGTGAACTTTTTCGCGTTTGTAAAATAGCTTCTTTTAAAAAAGCCACATTGGTGAAGGCTTCACGCTGAAATTTACGCAGTTGAAATAAGTGAACAATGATGGGGATAAGCAGTAAAAATAGGGCGTAAAGAAGTTCGGGGTGTTTAAACTGCATAGTATTGGTAATTAGTCAAACGTACATAATTTTTAGTCATTAACAAAAGAAAACATAATCTTCAATAGCTTTTAATTTCAGCTGTTCCATGTAGTCTAAAATAACTTTTTGTTCTTCTTTATTGGCAACGCTGATAATGCTTTGTGGGTTTTTAATGGCTTCTAAACTGCGGAAGGGTTTCAAAACCGTACCATAAATATCTTTACCTATTTTTTTAGGATTATCGCAAATCCATTCAAACGGAATATTTAAAGCTGTTAGTTTTTTAGCAATGGTTTTGCCTTTGTTTCCAGCGCCCCAAACGACTAAAGTTTTGTCTTTTTTATAGTCTAATTCTAGAAAATATTTCAGTTTAATATCTATAAAATGATATTCGGCATAATGTTCATGGGTTCTGGATGTACGGTCACTGTAATCACGCCAATCGTGTAAAACCGCATCACAAGGAATACACTTAAAACCATACTTATAAAACCTGAAAGCTAAGTCGTAATCTTCCGGGTAAGTATTGGGGGTAAAGGCCTTACAAGCTATCAAATCCTCACGGTGCACCATCCAACATGGTGAAGGGATAACACATTCTTTATAGATTTCGGTGTAATTTGTGCCTTTTTCCGTTAAGGCATTTAGCCAAAGTTCATAACTTTTATAACCTGCTTTTATACCTGTTTCAGCAAAATAATGGACTTTTCCGAGGGCTACATGCTGTCTTCCGTAGGTCAATAAATTTTCAGTTAAAACTTCAATTTTATTTTCACGCATCACATCATCACTATCCATACGGGTAATGAAATCACCTTGACAATTTTCAAAAGCGAGTGCTAAGGCATCAATAATTCCGCTTCCAGAGTTTTTTAAAAGTTTGATGCGCTGGTCTTGTTTGGCAAAGCTTTCAACAATACTATAACTGTTATCTGTAGAATGGTCATCTACAATGAGCACTTCCCAATGGGGATAACTTTGTTTAATAATAGAAGTCAGACAATTCGTAATATAATTTTCTGTATTTTTAAACGGAATTAAAATACTAACAAGCGGATTTTGCATACGGCGAATTTAACAAAACCTTAGCGAATGCTCCCGTTAGTTAATAGTATTTTGCACATCATTTTAACATAAATTAAATTACATGAAAAACAGATTTTTAGCCTTGTCCCTTGCAGGCTTAATGTTAGCCAGTTGTGGTACCAAAAAAACATCAACCAATGATTTGGCTGTAAATACACCCATTGAAACGACCTTAGACTTAGTTAATATTAACGAAGACCGTGTGCCAGTAACCATTGATCCAGGACGTTTTACAGTTGATAAAGTGACTTACAGACTGCCTAAAGTCGTTCAGGGTACTTACGCTGTTAGTGATTTTGGAAAGTATGTTGATGATATCAAAGCTTACGACTATGACGGTAAGGAAATGGCTATTAACCATGTAGATACCAATACTTGGACGATTTCAAACGCCAAAGAATTAGATAAAATCACTTATTTGGTCAATGATACTTTTGATATTGAAGAAAATGGAGGTATTGGTCACGAAACGCCTTTTTCACCTTCCGGAACGAATATAGAAGAAAATAATTATGTGCTTAATTTACATGGTTTTATCGGGTATTTTGATTCTTTAAAAACCAATCAATACAAAGTTGATATTACGAGTCCGTCTGAATTTGTGCGTACAGGAGCACTTCAAGAAATAAGTTCTAAAACAAGCGAAGATGGTAGTACAACCACAACAAGCTATTTAGCACATAAATATTTTGAAGTTACCGATAACCCATTAATGTTTGGTGATTTAGACGTTGAAACTTTTCAAGTAGGTGATATTAAAATAGTATTAAGTGTGTATTCGCCAAGTAAAACGCATTCGGCTAAAACCTTAAAAGAAACGGTTTTCAAAATGATGGAAGCTCAAAAAGCCTACCTTGGAGATGTTAACAGCACACCGCGCTATGATATTTTCTTATACTTATCTGAAGGGAAAGAAGATTCACCTAAAGGTTTCGGAGCCTTAGAACATCATACCTCTACTGTAGTGGTTTTTCCAGATGATATGTCTGCCAGTTTTTTAAATAAAAATATGATTGATGTGGTGTCGCATGAATTTTTTCATATTGTAACACCATTAAGTGTACACTCTGAAGATGTGCAGTATTTTGACTATAACAACCCGACGTTTTCTAAGCATTTATGGATGTATGAAGGGGTTACTGAATATTTTGCAACCTTATTTCAAGTAAACCAAGGTTTGGTTGATGACAGTAGTTTTTATAGTACGATAATGGAAAAAATAAATGGTTCAAGACAAATGGATGATTCCATGAGTTTTACCATTATGAGTGAAAACGTTATTAAAGAACCTTACAAAGATCAGTACTTAAATGTTTACCAAAAAGGAGCTTTAATTGGAATGTGCATTGATATTTTAATGCGTGAAGAAAGTGACGGAAATCGTGGTGTTTTATCATTGATGAAAGAACTATCTAATAAATATGGTAAAGAAAAACCTTTTGAAGATGATAAGTTAATTGACGAAATTGTAGCGATGACTTATCCGTCTTTAGGGGACTTTTTTGAAATGCATGTTATAGGTGATGTACCAATTGATTACAATGCGTTTTTTGCTAAAGTCGGACTAGAAATAGGTGAAGGTAAAGTAGAAGGGAACTACATTATTATGGATGAAGCGCCTATCGTTGATGGTGATCCTGAAAAACAAGTTATCTTTTTTACCGAAAAGGTTGCTGAAAATAGTTTTTGGGTAGAACAAGGTGTGAAACCTAATGATATTCTAAAAAGTGTTGGCGGAAAACCTATGAACTTCCAAAATGCCAATGTTATTTTACAAGAAATTTATACTTGGACTCCTGGACAGGATATTGATGTGGTTGTTGTTCGTGATGGAGAAGAGATTAATATAAAAACTAAAGTGACCAAAACCTATGTTAGCGGTATGGGGATTTTAGAGAAGAAAGATGCTACTGATGCTGAGAAGGCCTTGCGTGAGGCTTGGTTGCGTGGGTAGTTTTTTTAGGAGTTAAGAAGTTAAGGAGTTTGCGCTTCGCGGGCTCAGCGGCTAGGAGTTAAGTAGGTTTCGCTTCGAAGGCTCAGCTCTTAGGAGTTAAGTAGGTTTGGCTTCGCAGGCTCAGCGGCTAGGAGTTGAGGAGTTTGTACTTCGCAAGCTCAGTACTTGGAATTTTTACTTCGCGGGCTCAGGTTGAGTGGAATTTAAAAAAGCGATTATGAACGAGTTCATAATCGCTTTTTTTGTTTTACTAAATGTTTTTTTGTTAAAATCCTTCAAAAACGCCTAAACCAAATAAGGCAAAGTCATATTTTACAGGGTCTTTAGGGTCTAAGGTTCTTAAAGCGGTGTCTAATTCTAATAAGGCTTTGGCGTCGTTTTGCTTACGGGTTAGTACGCCTAATTTTCTAGCTACATTTCCAGAATGCACATCTAAAGGGCAAGATAATGCAGAGGGGGAAATTGTTTTCCAAATACCAAAATCAACACCCGCTTGGTCGCTTCTCACGAGCCAGCGTAACATCATGTTCAATCTTTTAGCTGCCGAACCTTTTTTAGGGTCACCAACATGTTTTAAGGTTCTAGAAGGGTGATTTATAGAAAAAAAGGTCTTTTTAAACTCATGAATGGCAGTTTGCATGCCGTTTTCTGAAGCATGTTTTTCAAAAACAGCTTCCAAGCCACCATGGTTTACATAAATGTTCTGCAATGATTTTACAAAATAACTTAAATCTTCAGCATTAAAAGTGCGATGCACAAAACCTTTAAAAGCTTCTAAGTCACTTTCTTTGTGGTTGATGATGAAATCATAAGGCGAATTCCCTAGTAATTGCATCATACGGTCTGCATTTTTTATAATCATTTTGCGATTTCCCCAGGCTATGGTGGCCGTTAAAAAAGAAGCGATTTCAATATCTTCCTTTAAGGAAAATCGATGCGGAATTTGAATGGGGTCACTTTCAATAAACTTGGGGTTATTGTACGCTATGACTTTAGAGTCTAAAAACTCTTTTAATTCTGATGTGTTCAAGCTTAATAAATTGAGATTCAACATTGATTTAGCTTATCAAAAGTACTGTTTATTATGTGATTTGGGAAGCAGATTGTGGTATGTATAATTGAAATAAAATGGTTTTCATATCTTTGAATGGTAAAAATCACCGATAAACGGTAGTTGTTTGTCTGAAATTTGAGTTTTTAACTGGTAAAATGAACTAAATTTTAGAAGCAATACGTTATTTCGCTAAACATTAAAAACACAGAAACTTATGAAAAAACTATTTGTACCTATTTTAGCCTTATTTTTTATAGCCTGTGATCAGGAAGATGTAGACGATGTAAAAAATTCAGCAAATCCAGAGGCCAGTATTGAGGCTGTTAGAGAGTATGCTTTAGTCAATCAAATTTTTCAGGATATAGGGAACAATACAGGTGATGCCGTATTAACCTCTGAAAATTCGCAAACTTCTAAAATTTCTGGCGCTAAAAACGAACCTAATATTACCATAGAACCTTTTGATTTAACAAGCTTTCCAAAAACCATAACTGTTGATTTTGGTGACGGACTTCTATGTAAAGATGGTATCACGCGTAGTGGAGTCGTAACTATTGTATCTTCCAACTGGTATAGAGTAGAAGGGAGTGTGCATACTACGACTTTCGATAATTACTATCATGAAGATTATAAAGTTGAAGGCACGCATGTTTCTGAAAACCTTGGAGAAAATGCAGATGGTTTCTTGGAATATGGAGTTACTATTAATGAAGGAAAAATTGCAACAGAAGCTGGGGCAGGCATTCAGTACAAAGAAAATTCTACACGTACTTGGATTTCTGGTTTTGATACGCCTCTAAATATTTGGGATGATGAATATTTGTTAGATGGTAAACAATCTGGTGAAAGTTCAAAAGGTGTAGAATATACTTTAACTATTGATGAATCGCTTCACTTTGTGTTATTACCACGCCAAGTGAAATCTGGTATTCTATCTCTTGAAGTTGGGTTTTTTAAAGACATCAAATTAAATTATGGAGAAAAAACCATCACTGTTTTAGGTGTGACTTATCCTTTAGTGGATTAAATAATACCAATTCTTGTTTAAAATGAGAATTGGAATAAATTATATAAGTATAAGTTTGAATCGTGTACCCGCGGTTCAAACTTTACTTTTATAATTGTTCGGTTTTTAATGTTAACTTTGGAATTAAACCACGACAAAACATTCCCAACCCCATTAATTTGAACCACTCCAAAGTTATTTTACCCACTATTGTCGTTTCTCAGTTCTGCTGTACCTCATTATGGTTTGCTGGAAATGGTGTGATTACCGATTTAATTTCCACCTTTAATTTAGAACCTTCGGCATTAGGACTTTTAACTTCAGCAGTCCAGTTTGGGTTTATCATGGGTACTTTGCTATTTGCTTTTTTTACAATTACAGACAGGTTTTCGCCTTCAAAGGTCTTTTTTGTGAGTGCGCTTTTAGCCGCTTTTTTTAATGGTTTGGTTGTTTTGAAGGGTCATAGTATTCATACTTTAATATTGCTCAGGTTTTTAACGGGCTTTTTCTTGGCGGGTATTTATCCTGTGGGCATGAAAATAGCAGCCGATTATTATCAAAAAGGCTTAGGGAAATCTCTCGGATTTTTAGTTGGTGCCCTTGTTTTAGGGACCGCATTTCCACACCTATTAAAAGGGTTTAATCAATTTATGGGCTGGGAAAATATTGTGTACACAACTTCAGCTTTAGCGGTGCTAGGTGGTGTTTTAATTTTAGTTTTTGTTCCCGACGGGCCTTTTAGAAAATCCGCGAAAGCGATGGATTTATCCGTGATGTATAAAATATTTAGAAATGCAGATTTTCGTTCTGCTGCTTTTGGGTATTTTGGTCACATGTGGGAACTTTATGCGTTTTGGGCATTTGTACCCTTACTTTTAACCACTTATGTTAAGATACATCCTAATGCAGGGTTTAATATTTCGGTGTTAAGTTTTAGTGTTATCGCTCTAGGCGGAATTGCTTGCGTGATTTCAGGCTATTTGTCACAAAAGTTTCAAACGAAACGTGTGGCCTTAACAGCTCTAATTTTATCGGGGATATGTTGCTTGGGCTCGCCGTTGTTTTTCGGAATCACTTCCGAAGTCATTTTTATAGGGATTATCGTCTTTTGGGGTATGGTGGTTATTGCCGATTCACCTTTGTTTTCAACACTAATCGCACAAACTGTAAATCCAGAATTTAAGGGCACAGCCTTAACCATTGTGAATTGTATAGGTTACTGCATCACAATAGTGAGCATAATGCTTTTAAATAGTTTAAGCGCTTATGTTGCTATAGAATATCTTTTTGTGGTACTAGCAGTCGGCCCCCTTTTGGGGGTTCTTGCTTTATTAAAAAAACGACAGGTTTAATTATTCGTTATTTTTCCATCAACCATCGTTAGTTTTCTATCCGCCATATTGGCTAAATCTTCATTGTGCGTTACAATCACGAATGTTTGTCCGAATTCATCACGAAGTTTAAAAAATAAATTATGAAGGTTTTCAGCAGATTCACTATCTAAGTTACCAGAAGGTTCATCGGCAAAAATTAAAGCTGGGCTATTAATTAAAGCACGAGCTACAGCAACACGTTGTTGTTCACCGCCCGAAAGTTCATTGGGCTTATGGGAGTATCGATGTGATAAGCCTAAAAAGTCTAAAAGTTCTTTACCTCGTTTTTCTGCATCGGCCTTATTGGTGCCTTTGATGAAAGCGGGTAAGCACACGTTTTCTAAAGCGGTAAATTCAGGAAGTAATTGATGAAACTGAAAAATAAACCCGATATGTTCATTTCTAAATTTCGCTAAGGCTTTATCCTTTAAATCGTTGATTTTAGTATTATTTATGCGTAAATCAAATTTTTCGCGTGAAGAAGCACGGTCTAAAGTGCCAAGAATCTGTAACAAGGTTGTTTTTCCAGCGCCCGAAGCCCCAACAATTGAAACCACTTCACCTTTTTTAATATGCATATCAACGCCTTTTAATACTTCTAAGTCGCCGTAATATTTATGAATGTTTTTTGCTTTAATCATCGATAAAAAATAATAGGGGTGAATTTACCACTTTAAAGCGTTATGGACAATTAAGAATGCTTTTTATTGTCATATCTATTTTTAAGGCTATATTTAAGGGGAGAATTAAAGTAAAAAATGAAAAGTGAATAATTAAAAATGGTCAACTCTATTTTGGAAGTTCAGTTAATAATGTTTAATAAGTAATTTTTCTTGCATATAAATAAAGTATTAGTTTCCAACAACCAACAACCAACAACCAACAACCAACAACCAACATCCAACAACCAACAACCAACAACCAACAACCAAAATTACAAATGAATAAAAATAAAAAACTCATACTAGGCATTATCTTCGATGCTATTGGTTGTCTCTCATATTTTTTTCCAGGAGCAGGGGAGTTATCTGATATTGTTTGGGCGCCAATTTCAGGTTGGCTGATGACAAAAATGTACAAAGGAAAAGCAGGAAAAATTGCTGGAGTTATTGCTTTTGTAGAAGAAGCAATGCCGGGGCTAGATATTATTCCAACTTTTACAATCATGTGGTTTTATACCTATGTTATTAAAAAAGATAAAAAGCCTAGCTAGAACGCCCTAAAAATTACCATGATTTATAGAGCTTTTTTCTCTAAGAACAGCTTAATTCATATCTTTTATATCGTTTTTATGGTTTTGAGTTATGTGAATTTTAACTAAGCGAGCGCTGCAAAAAGACTTCTGAAATAATGTTTGTAAATACCACTCAAATAACTATTAAAATTTCGTAAATTTGCCTGCGTTTAAAAGCGCAACATGACAAGTACTACAAAATACATCTTTGTAACCGGTGGAGTTACATCATCCTTAGGTAAAGGAATTATAGCAGCATCTCTTGCTAAACTGTTACAAGCTCAGGGTTACCGAGTTACTATTCAAAAGTTAGATCCGTATATCAACGTTGATCCAGGAACCTTAAATCCTTATGAACATGGGGAATGTTATGTGACTGAAGATGGCGCAGAAACCGATTTAGATTTAGGACACTACGAGCGTTTTTTAAACCGTGCAACTAGTCAGGCGAATAACGTGACTACAGGTAGAATTTACCAAAGTGTTATTGAAAAAGAGCGTCGTGGTGAGTTTTTAGGAAAAACCGTTCAGGTGGTTCCTCATATTACAGATGAAATTAAAGAGCGTATCCAAATTTTAGGTAAATCTGGCGATTATGATATCGTGATTACTGAAATTGGTGGTACCGTTGGTGATATCGAGTCTTTACCATATATCGAAGCTGTACGTCAGTTACGTTGGGATTTAGGTGAAAATAACGGTATCGTAATTCATTTAACGCTTGTACCATTTTTATCTGCTGCTGGCGAATTAAAAACGAAACCAACACAGCACAGTGTTAAAACCTTAATGGAAAGTGGAGTTCAAGCTGATATTTTAGTATGTAGAACCGAGCACAACTTACCAAAAGATTTACGTCGTAAATTGGCTTTATTCTGTAACGTAAAAGAAAATGCAGTCATTCAGTCTATTGATGCGTCAACCATTTATGATGTACCTAACTTAATGCTAGACGAAGGTTTAGATAAAGTGGTTCTTGAGAAGTTAGCACTTCAAAGTGATGTGCCGGATATTGAAAAATGGAATCAATTTGTTCACCGTCATAAAAATCCGAAATCTGAAATTACTATCGGATTAATTGGTAAATACGTTGAGTTACAAGATTCATATAAATCTATTTTAGAAGCTTTTATTCACGCTGGCGCGGAAAATGAAGTAAAAGTAAATGTAGAATCTGTACATTCAGAATACATCAATAAAGATAACGCGAAGTTGAAATTAGGTCATTTAGATGCTGTTTTAGTAGCACCTGGTTTTGGAGAGCGTGGTATTGATGGTAAAATTGATGCAGTGCAATATGTGCGTGAGAACAATGTGCCTTTCTTAGGTATTTGTCTTGGTATGCAAATGGCAGTTATTGAATTTGCTAGAAACGTATTGGGTATTAAAGATGCCGCTTCTTCAGAAATGAATTCTACATCAAAGAATCCTGTAATTGATTTGATGGAAGACCAAAAAACAATTACCGATAAAGGCGGAACGATGCGTTTAGGAGCTTGGGCTTGTGATTTAAAACTAGGTTCTGCTATTCGTGATATTTATAAAGCAGAAAGCATTAGCGAACGTCACAGGCACCGTTACGAGTTTAATGGTAAATATAAAGACCAATTGGAAGCTGCAGGTATGAAAGCAACTGGATTAAACCCAGATACAGGTTTGGTTGAGATTGTTGAAATCCCAGAACACCCTTGGTTTGTTGGTGTACAATACCATCCTGAATATAAGAGTACAGTGGCTAACCCACACCCTTTATTTGTGGCTTTCGTAAAAGCAGCCTTAACAAACAGCAGAGGAAAAAGAAGTGCCAGTATGGCAAAAAAATAAAACTGGAGCGTTTATTGAATAACCCATTCAGATTATAACAAATACCTTGTCATTTTAAATCATAAACAATCTTTTATATAAAGAAAGGTTTCAATAAGTTAAAATGACTTCAATTAAAATATGGAAGAAAAAAAATTAGATCTTAATTCGATTATAGGTTTTGTCCTTATTTTCGGAATTTTAGGCTACATGCTGTGGCAAAATCAGCCAACACCTGAAGAAATTGAAGCACAGCAAAAAGCAAAAGAAGAACAAGTTGCTGCTGAAAAGAAAGCGAACTCAGACAGTGAAACTGCGGTAACTACAGCTTCAGATTATACTACAGGTTCAGGCCTTGATTCGTTACAGCAAATAGCATTAAAAAATAAATTAGGGGCTTTCGCTTATTCAGCGATGCAATCTAAAGGTGGAGAAACTACGGTTGAAACCGATTTGTTTGAATTGAAATTCAACAGCAAAGGGGGGTATCTTTCAGAAGTGCGCTTAAAGCAATTTGTAGATTATGATTCACTTCCTATTTATTTGCTTCAAGATAAAAATTCATCTTTCAATATTAATTTTGGAACTTCAGATAGTCGCAACTTAAACACAAAAGATTTACCATTTGTTCCTGAAGTAACTAAAAACGGTGATGAGACTGTGGTTTCTATGAAGCTTAAAGTTTCTGAAAGCAAGTTTTTAGAGTACCGTTACGCCATTAAGGAAGGCGATTACATGATTGACTTTGCGGTGCGTTCGCAAGGATTGGGTAATGTTATCAATAGTGCTTCTGAAATTAATTTAGATTGGAAAATTAAAGGATTCCGTCATGCAAAAAGTATCACTTATGAAAACAGGTATACTGATGTGCATTATGAATATGAAGGAGGAAAAGATAACTATACAGGGGCAAGTGATGCCGATAAAGACATTGAAGATGTCACTTGGATTGGTTTTAAACAACACTTCTTTTCATCAGTTTTATTAACCGATAAGGCCTTTAAAACGGCTAATATCAAAACAGAAAATCTTGTTGATGATGAGGTTGTAGATACGGTTTATACTAAAGATTTTGCGGCTAAAATGCCTTTGGAATTACAAGGCGGTGAGTTTAACGAGTCGATGGATTGGTATTTTGGTCCGAATGACTTCGATATCTTAAATGCTTATGATAGAAATCTTGATGAGTTAGTACCTTTTGGATGGGGTATTTTTGGGTGGATTAACCGTTATGTGTTCATGCCCTTATTTAGCTTTCTTGGGGCTTATATGTCTTATGGTATTGCCATTGTAGTTATGACTATTTTGGTTAAAATATTATTGTCTTTTGTACAATACAAACAATTCTTATCACAGGCTAAAATGAAAATTTTAAAGCCGGAATTGGATGAAATTCGCGAAAAACATAAGAATAACAAAATGAAAGCGCAGCAAGAAACTATGGCCTTGCAAAATAAAGCAGGGGCAAGCCCAATGGCGGGTTGTTTGCCAGCTTTAATACAATTGCCAGTATTCTATGCTTTATTCCAATTTTTCCCTTCAGCTTTCGATTTAAGACAGAAACCGTTCCTTTGGGTAGATGATTTATCGTCTTATGATGTTATTGCAGAATTGCCGTTTAATATTCCGTTTTATGGAAGTCACGTGAGTTTGTTCCCAATCTTGGCATCTATAGCAATTTTCTTCTACATGCGTTTAACGACTGGACAGAACATGCAAGCAGCGCAACCGCAACAAGAGGGCATGCCAGATATGGCTAAAATGATGAAGTATATGATGTATTTTTCACCAATCATGATGCTATTCTTCTTTAATAACTATGCGTCTGGTTTGAGTTTATATTATTTCATTTCAAACTTAATTAGTATTGGTATTATCTTGGTGATTAAGAACTTTATTCTTGATGAAGATAAAATTCATGCACAAATTCAGGAGAATAAGAAGAAGCCTAAGAAGCAAAACCGTTTCCAAAAGAAAATGGCAGAAATGATGGAGCAGGCTGAAGCACAACAAAAAGCTCAGAAAAAAGGTAAATAATACCATTTGATATATTTTAAAAGCTGCTGAAATTTATTTTGGCGGCTTTTTTGTTATAAAAACATCTTGAATTTTTATGTCATTCAACCTCGAACTAATTATTGTCGTCTTCAAAATGACGAGAATTATAAATGTTATACAATTAAAGAGGTATTAGACGTTTGTAAAGTATATTTCCGCGAAAGCGTTATAAATAATTTAATATATGAAAAGGATAATAGGGTTACTACTTGTTTTAATGATAAGTTATCCAACTTTTGCTCAGGAGATTAACCAACTTGATGCTGAAGGCAAACGTCACGGCGTTTGGAAAAAGAATTTTGAAGGCACAGATATCTTAAGATACGAAGGGCAGTTTAAGCATGGTAAGGAAGTTGGTTTGTTTAAATTCTATAAGAATTATAAGAACAAAGCCATACTGAGCGCTACGAAGCAGTTTAATAACAGCACTTCGATTGCTGAGGTCAAGTTTTTAGCATCTAACGGAAAAGTGATTAGTGAAGGAAAAATGGATGGTAAATTACATATTGGTACTTGGAAATACTACCAAAAAAACTCAGAAGATATACTGATTTTAGAACATTATAATAATTCAGGTGAATTGACTGGTGAACGTTTGGTGTATTATCCTAATGGAGCGATCGCTGAAAAAAACAACTATATAAACGGGAAATTAGAAGGCACGGGTTATTCATACACTGAAAACAATACGATGCTCACTAAAAACGAATATGAAAATGACGTTTTTCATGGGAAGTCTGAGTTTTATAACGCTAAAGGCCAACTGGTGTCTGAAGGCATGTTCAAAAATGGTAAAAAAATTGGCATGTGGAAGTTTTACGAGAATGGCAAATTGGTTGAAGAAAAGAACTTTTCTTATGTCTCTAAGCGCACAAAAAAAACTCCTTAAATCTTAAGGAGCTCTCTTTTTTTATAGACAATTATTCGAGGGTGGAAAGAGTGATAATTGTCTACAAACTAACAAACCAAAACTAACTAAACTAATATTGTTTCAATAAATCGGTTTATCGATTATTGTATACTTTAAAAAAAACAGATACCGGTATTTAAAGATATCTTGTTTTGTAAATGTCAAATTTCACGTATCTATTAGTAAATATAATAAAAAAGACAGAAAAATAACACGAATTAAATTAATACTTTTCTGTATGTAGTTTTATTATTACTATTGATGTCGTATAAATATAGCAACAATTATGTTAAATAACAATTTTTGTAATGCTTTTTTTGTTAAACTGTTAAAAAAATCGTTTTATGTTACATTTGATATAAACTATATTGTTTTACGCATCTTGTAATTATATGTATCTTTGTGCCCTAATTTTTTTAGAATGAAACGAGTAATTATTGGCCTATCTGGCGGTGTAGATTCAAGTGTAGCAGCCTATTTGTTAAAGGAGCAAGGCTACGAGGTTATTGGTTTGTTTATGAAAAACTGGCATGATGACTCGGTAACCATTTCTAATGAATGTCCGTGGCTAGACGATAGTAACGACGCCATGCTAGTGGCTGAAAAATTAGGTATTCCGTTTCAAACCGTCGATTTAAGCGAACAGTATAAAGAACGTATCGTAGATTACATGTTCAATGAATATGAAAAAGGGCGTACACCAAACCCTGATGTGCTTTGTAATCGTGAAATTAAATTTGATGTGTTCATGAAAATCGCCCTTGATTTAGGTGCAGATTATGTGGCAACAGGCCATTATTGCCGGAAGGGCACTATTGAAAAAGATGGAGCTGAAACTTACCAGTTATTGGCTGGTGTAGATGGTAATAAAGACCAATCCTACTTTTTATGTCAGTTATCTCAAGAACAATTGGCTAAATCTTTATTTCCAATAGGGGAGTTAACCAAGCCTGAGGTACGTGAAATCGCCACAAAATTAGATTTGGTTACAGCGGATAAAAAAGATTCTCAAGGCCTTTGTTTCATAGGAAAAGTAAAACTTCCAGATTTTCTTCAGCAACAATTAAAGCCTAAGGAAGGGGTTATTGTTGAAATTCCTAATAATTTTGAAAACTACAATCAAGACGTTCCCGATTTTTCTTCGGAAGAAGAGAGTTTAGCCTTTTTATCTCAAAAACAACACTATCAAATTGCTGATGGTAAAGTAGTAGGTAAGCATCAAGGTGCGCATTATTTTACGAAAGGGCAACGTAAAGGTTTAGGTATAGGCGGCACCGTAGAGCCTCTGTTTGTTATTGATACCGATGTTGAAGAAAATGTCATTTACACAGGTCAAGGCAAAGAACACCCTGGCTTATATAAAAAGGCCCTGTTTGTAACCAACCAAGAATTGCATTGGGTGCGTGAGGATTTAGCCTTAGCAGATGGTGAAACCATGGACGTTAAAGCACGCATTCGTTACCGACAAGCTTTAGAAACGGCAACACTGCATAAAGTAGAAAACGGTTTATATGTGACTTTTGATAATAAGCAATCAGCCATTACCGAAGGACAGTTTGTGGCTTGGTACTTGGAAGACGAGCTTATTGGTTCGGGGGTAATTTCGTAAATTAGTCCGATTCTAAAATTGAACTATGAAGAAACAATTACTTTGTTTGGGCTTTCTTCTCTTACAATGCCTTGTGTTTTCTCAAGTCGAAGACGCTTGGGTGTACTTCATTGATAAAGAAAATGTCACTGCGGCTTTAAATAACCCTATCAGTATCCTCACTCAAAAAGCTATTGATAGAAAACAGAAAGATGGCGTAGCTATAGATTATAGAGATGTTCCTGTCAATGAACAATACATCACAGTGCTTAAAAGTGCTACCGGAATTTCTGTATTGGCGAAGTCCAAATGGTTTAATGCCGTTCATATTCGTGGTTCAAAAACAGCTATCGATAATTTAAGAAGCAATGCCACGCTTTCATTTATAGATTATATTGATTTTGCTGATAAAAGTTTGAATGCTAAATACGCTACACGGTCAAAAATAGCTCAAGTCACAGATAAATTCAGTTTAGAAAATTCAAATTCCGATTTTGTGTATGGTAATACGCAGAATCAAGTCGAAATGATTGCTGCTCATCAATTACATCAAGATGATTTTACAGGTGAAGGCATTAGTATTGCGGTTTTAGATGCAGCCTTTACGAATGTGAATACGATGAATGCTTTTGAACGTTTAAGAACCGCAGGGAACTTAAAAGATGGTTATGATTTTGTAGACCGTACCCATGATGTTTATGCTTATGCGCCAGGAGCTGGAAGTATTAGCCACGGCACACAAGTATTGAGTAGTATGGCTGCTTATGTGCAAGATGAATATGTAGGCACGGCTCCCGATGCGACTTATTATTTATTTAGAACTGAAGATGGCAATGATGAAAATCCCGTAGAGGAAAGCTATTGGGTGGAAGCTGCAGAACGTGCCGATAGTTTAGGCGTTGATATCATAAACACCTCATTAGGTTATAAAGATTACAGTCCGAATTACCCAAATTACAGCTATTCCAATGCCGAAATGAACGGTAACACAGCGTTTATCACAAAAGGGTCTAATATCGCTTTCGAAAAAGGGCTGCTTTTGGTGACTTCAGCCGGAAACTCGGGGAGTTCTGGTGTAGGAGCACCGGCCGATTCGCCTGTTGTGTTGTCTGTTGGAGCAGTTGATGCTTCAGAAAATTACGTGAGTTTTAGTTCTGTTGGCAGTGCAAACCAACCCTCTCAAAAACCAGACGTGGTGGCTAGAGGCTATCGCGCTTACCTTATAGATAGAAATGATGCCATCGTTCAAAATAATGGTACCTCTTTTAGCGGGCCTATTATGGCAGGGGGTGTGGCTTGTTTAATGCAAGCCTTGCCAGATAAGAGCCATGAAGATATTTTAGCACTCGTTCGAGCTTCAGGTTCTCAGTTTAATAGCCCAGATAATCAATTGGGTTATGGCGTTCCTAATTTGTACCAAGCTTTTCAAAAAGGCTTGTCGAATACCGAATTCAATAATTTAAGTTTCAAAATATACCCAAATCCTGTAATTTCAACCCTATTTATAACATTTGATTCAGGTAGCAGTGAAGCACAATTGAAGTTATATAATACATTGGGTGTTTTAGTATTAGATACTGTTGTGAATAATAAAAACGGTGTTTCTTTAAGTCATTTGCCTGAAGGGCTGTATCTAGGTGAAATTCATTTAGAAAATGAAAAGAGCAGCTTTAAAATCATTAAAAAATAATGAATCGTATTTGTGAATTGTTCCGAATAAAATATCCTATCATTCAAGCCGGTATGGTTTGGAATAGTGGTTGGCGCCTAGCTTCAGCGGCTAGTAATTCTGGTATATTAGGACTTATAGGCGCGGGGTCTATGTACCCCGAAGTATTACGCGAACACATTCAGAAATGTCAGAAAGCTACCGATAAACCGTTTGGCGTAAACGTACCCATGTTGTATCCGAATATTGAAGAGATTATGGGTATTATTGTGGAGGAAGGGGTTAAAATCGTGTTTACTTCTGCAGGAAATCCTAAAACCTGGACCGCTTGGTTGCAAGAACGTGGCATTACTGTTGTTCATGTGGTAAGTAGTTTAAAATTTGCCTTGAAAGCTCAGGATGCTGGGGTTGATGCTATAGTCGCTGAAGGTTTTGAGGCTGGAGGTCATAACGGGAGGGATGAAACAACCACGCTAACTTTAATCCCCATGGTTAAAGAAAAAATTCAAATTCCTATCATTGCCGCTGGAGGTATAGCCACAGGAAAAGCCATGTTGGCTACCATGATTTTAGGGGCCGACGGGGTTCAAATTGGTAGTCGTTTTGTTGCTAGTGTAGAAAGTTCTGCCCATCAGTCTTTTAAAAATGCCGTGGTTGAAGCCCAAGAAGGGGATACCAAATTGACTTTAAAAGAACTCGCTCCGGTACGTTTACTTAAAAATAAGTTCTTTACGGAAGTGGAAGACTTGTACAAAACGAGCCCGACTACCGAAGCATTGAAAAACTTATTAGGTCGAGGTCGTGCCAAAAAAGGCATGTTTGAAGGTGATTTAGAAGCTGGAGAATTGGAAATCGGACAAGTTTCAGGGTTAATTCATGATATTAAGCCGGTGGCTGAAATTGTTTCAGAAATTATGGCCGAATTTGAGCAGGCTAAAAACCAAAATCTGAATATTTATTAAGCTTAATAACAAGCCTTTTACTTTCAATAGTTTTTGATTATTTCCGATAAAATAAGGCTACTTTTGCAGCATGCAATTATCTCAATACACCAAAGAATTTAAATACAATTGGCAACTCGCAGCGCCTGTCATGCTTGGCATGTTGGGACATACCTTCGTGAGTTTTGTTGATAATATCATGGTGGGGCAATTAGGAACCGCCCAACTTGCAGCTGTGTCTTTAGGAAATAGCTTCATGTTTATTGCCATGTCATTGGGTATTGGGTTTTCAACAGCGATTACACCAATCATCGCAGAATCTGATGCAGCCAATGATTTTAAAAATGGAAAATCAGCCTTTAAAAACGGACTGTTTTTGTGTACCGTTATTGGTGTTTTACTATTTCTATTGGTGTTTTTAGCCAAACCACTTATGTATTTGATGCAGCAACCAGAAGAAGTGGTGACTTTGGCTATTCCGTATTTAGATTTGGTGGCTGTTTCTTTAATCCCCCTAGTGGTTTTTCAAGCTTTTAAGCAATTTAGTGATGGTTTGTCCATGACCAAATTCCCCATGTATGCTACGCTTTTAGGAAATGTGATTAATATTGTTTTGAATTACATGCTAATCTTTGGGAAATTCGGCATGCCAGAAATGGGTATTGTAGGTGCGGCTTATGGTACTTTGGTGTCTCGTTTAATTATGGTGTGGTACCTGTGGTACTTATTAAAAGGAAGAGAGAAGTCTAAAGCCTATGTGACCAACATTAAGTTTTTTATTTTAGATAAACTCATGCTTCGGAAGCTGTTAGATTTAGGGGCTCCAAGTGCCATGCAGATGTTTTTTGAAGTGGCCATTTTTACCGCGGCTATTTGGTTAAGTGGGTTACTAGGAAAAAATCCGCAGGCAGCTAACCAAATTGCTTTAAATTTAAGTTCGATGACCTTTATGGTGGCTACAGGTTTAAGCGTTGCAGCCATGATTAGAGTAGGAAACCAAAAAGGCTTAAAAGCGTATCATGAATTACGACGTATAGCGTTCTCTTTGTTTTTAATGGGCACCTTAATGGCAACTGTATTCGCCTTGTTTTTCTTTGCTTTTCATGCGTATTTACCTAAAATTTATGTAGATTTTGATGATGTAAAAAACCTTGCCGATAACACCGAAGTGGTGAGCATTGCCTCTAACTTACTGATTGCTGCAGCAATTTTTCAAATTAGTGATAGTATTCAGGTGTTGGTTTTGGGGGCTTTACGCGGATTACAAGATGTTAAAATCCCAACCCTAATCACCTTTATTTCTTACTGGCTTATTGGATTTCCCGTGAGCTGGTATTTTGGAAAAGCAGACCAACTGGGAAGCTTTGGTATTTGGACCGGACTTTTAGCGGGTTTAACTACCGCTGCGATTTTATTGTATATAAGGTTTAATTATTTAACGAAAAGGTTAATTTTGTCGAACAACAAATCATAAGAAACATGAGTCTTCCAAAGTTTATTTTAGGTGATAATACCGAATTTCCAAATGCTATCTATGTTATTCATACCGAATTTCCGCGTTTTATTATTAACCTTGAAAATGATGAGGTGGAGTGGTTTGAAGATTTTGATGCTGAAGACCAAAAGGAACTAGAATCTGAAACTGAAAATGCTATTAAATTGGCAACAGACTTTTACGATAACGAAGTAGCCAAATACGAAGAGTAAGTTTTTTTATGATTGAAGAATTAATAAAATACGATACCGAACTATTTTTATTTTTAAATAATTTAGGTACACCAGCTTGGGATAACTTTTGGTTGGTAGTAACCGATAAACTCACTTTTGTTCCTTTATACGCGCTATTATTATATTTAATTTATAAGAAACTCGGACTTAAATCTTTATTGATTATGGTGGTGGTGATAGCCTTAATGATTACTTTCACCGATCAAATTACCAATGTTTTTAAACGTGGTTTTCAACGTTTACGACCTTGTGGCGAGCCAAGTATTGCCGATCAGGTGCGTTTTATAGCTGTGCGTTGTGGTAAATATGGTTTTTTCTCAGGGCATTCTTCTAATTCTATGGCAGCTGCTATTTTTGCAGGATTGATGCTAAAACCGTATTATAAATACCTCATGCTTATTTTAATCGTGTGGAGTTTAATGGTAGCCTATAGTCGTGTTTACGTCGGGGTTCATTACCCGTTAGATCTTTTGTGCGGACTCACCTTTGGTGTTATTGCTGGCGTATTGTTTTACTATATAGCTCAGTTTGCCTTAAAGCGTTACGCGATGGATTAGAACTTTAATTTTAGAAGAACTTCAGCGGCGGCAAAAGGACTGGTTCTATTCCTTTCTAATAATTCTATTTGTTGGTTTAAAGCTTCTTGGATTTCTGGCTTACTAAAGAAGTTAGATGATAATTTGTTCGCAATGGTTTGAATGAGCCAGTATTTATTCTGTTCTAGCCTTTTTATACTGAAATAGTTGTTCGCTGTAGTGACATGTACATAGTCCAATATCAAGTTCCAAATCACATCAATACCTTCATTTTTTAATGCGCTACAAAGCTTTACAGGTGTTTGCCAACCCGATTGGTTTTTTGGGTAGAGGTGTAGGGCATTTTTAAAATCGGTTTGCGCGATTTTAGCCTGATTAAGATGGTCACCATCAGCTTTATTAATAGCTATCGCATCAGCCATTTCAATAATACCACGTTTGATGCCCTGAAGCATATCTCCAGCACCGGGAAGCTTTAAAAGTAAAAAGAAATCGACCATACTATGCACCGTTGTTTCACTTTGTCCCACACCAACGGTTTCAATGATTATGACATCAAAGCCTGCGGCTTCGCATAAAATTATAGACTCACGAGTGGTTCTAGCAACACCTCCCAAAGCTTTTCCAGCCGCAGAAGGTCTAATAAAAACGTTCTTGTCACTTACCAAAGCAGCCATTCTGGTTTTGTCGCCTAAAATACTCCCTTTGGTTATGGCGCTACTCGGGTCAATGGCTAAAACCGCAACACGTTTGCCTTGATCTGATAAAAACTTAGCAAAACTTTCAATAAAAGTGCTTTTTCCAACACCAGGTACACCGGTGATGCCAATACGAATGGATTTATTAGCATGGGGTAAACAGGCTTTAATAAGGGTGCTTGATTGCTCGGTATCGGAGGGTTTATGACTTTCAATTAGGGTAATGCTTTGGCTTAAAGCGCTGATGTTTTGATTTCGAATACCTTGGAACAAATTCTTAGGAGATGCCTTTGCTTTTTTATTTGCTTTAAATTTTTTGATGGCCGCGGCTTGCCCAAGTTCTGGGGTAGAATCATTGGCTTCTGAAGAAGTGCTATGTTTGCTGTGGTCTAACACGGATTTAAAACTTTTTATAAATGTACAAATTATGTGAAAGTGTTACGTGTTTTGTTTTTTCAGAAGAGACTTTTTGTAAATACAGTATACATGAAAACCTTTAAAGACTTAAGCTACTAGCTAGGTGCTCTCAAATTCTATTTTAGATTGTGTTCTTTTGATTTCGCGGTCGAGACCGGATGCGCTATCATTGACGTGATAAGACCCTTCAGATTTTTGAAACCTGAAGGGTCTGCAAAACAAAAATTTAAAACACGTCAATATCACCGTTTTTTTAAATTTTTATAGTGGGTCTCGCAAGGACAATTACAATTTAAGTGCTTTAACTCTAGAACAAAGAAGATAATACTACTTGATAAGGTTAAGTCACAAAAAAAAAGCGTTCATATGATGTTATCCACCACATGAACGCTTCATATAATCGTTTATAAAAAACTTAGTCTTTATCTCCGAAATAAGATACACCACCACCAGTTAAGAAATCTTCTCTTACTGGGCTAAATGTATCAATTAACATACCTTCTTCTAAGCAAACAGCACTGTGTAGTAAATTTGGCTCGATATAAACACCGTCACCAGCTTCTACGATTTGCTTAACACCGTCAATTTCGAATTCGAATTTACCGGCAACAACGAATGTAGCTTGTGTATGGAAGTGTTGATGTGGAGCTCCTAATGCACCTTTATCAAATTTTACTTTAACCATCATAATTTGGTTATCGTAACCTAAGAATTTTCTTGATACTCCGCCACCAAGTTCTTCCCAGTCCATGTTTTTCGTAATTACGTACTTCTGACTTACTCGTTCCATTTTGTTATTATTTTTGTTATAAAATTTAAGTTCTATTGATTTAATCAATATAATTTATTTCTAAAATTCAAAGAAATAAATACTGGATTTTTTGAATTTTTTATGATTTGACATCATTTTTTTTAGACAAAAAATCCAAGAAATGGTAGCGTGCGTTTAGTTACTTCAAAGGTAATGCTATTTTTACGTTATCCCAAGCCATTGTTAAAAATAAATGGTCGGTTGAATTATCAAACGCAATAGTAAATTGTTCTACGGTAGTGTCAAGTTTTTGGACAGGAACTTCTGTGGTAATCACATCGTAATTTGGGTCCCACATGGGTTGCATTTGTGCATTAACACCCCACTTGTATTGTTTTGAGTTGAAAATAACTGTCCAAGTAGAATCTTTTGGTACAGTCCACAGCGTGTATTTTCCTGGTTTCAAAGGCATCCCATTGATTTCAAGATCTTCGTTGGTTTCAAAAGTAGTGGCTTCGTTGGCACCTGTTCGCCATACTTGATTGTATGGCACTAAGGCTCCAAAGATTTCACGGTCTTTCTTAAAAGGCCTGTTGTAGAAAACCTCTAGTTCTAAATCGTTTAATTTAAACTCAACGGTGTCTTCCGGACTTAATCTCGGAGCAAAAATATTTTCAACAAAAACTGAATATAAAAATAACCCTAATGCTACCACAGATAATAGTATTAAGATGCGTTTTAAAAAGGTGTTCATACTAATAGTGAGAATTAAATAGGTGATAAAGATAAATTAAATGGAATAACTACTAAGCTGCAAACGCAGTTTTATTTGGCTTTGGTGTAAAATCAGTGAAATATGTGTCTAAAAACGCTCCGTGTGCTTCTGTGAAACCTCCGCGCACCTCTGTGTAATAATCTAGCAAGAGTAAGTAGCCAACGATCAACAACTAACAATTTTCTCGTGAAGACGTTAAGCCGCCAAGTAGTGGTGCATAAAAATCAGTGAAAATCAGTGAAATTCATGTCTAAAAACACCTCAGTGAAACCTCTGTGTAATAATCTAGTAAGAGTAAACAACCAACAACCAACAACTAATATGTTTCTCGCGAAGATGTTAATCAGCCAAGATGTAGTACGTATAAATTAGTGATTAATTTGTGAAATTCGTGTCTAAAAAGAACTTAGTGTAACTCAGTGAAACCACTGCGCACCTCTGTGTAATAATCTCGCAAGAGTAAGCATCCAACAACCAACAACTAACTTCACGTAACAGTCTAAAACTAAAAACTAATCAACCCATTTTCATATTTCTATAAAATTATAGTATTTTTATGGAGCTATGAATAATAAACAGACACTACGGAAAGGCTTTGTATTCAAAACCTTCGAAGCGCCTTATCAATCGCCTTTTGATAAACTTTTTGAAATTTTCAAAGAGTTGATTACCCATACTTCTGGCGATTTTGATGAAGCCATATCTTGGTTGCGCGAATTGGATGTGGAATACAAATTAACCACACCAGAATATACCATTGATGATTTTATTGAAGATCTTAAAAAGAAGGGTTATATACGCGAAGAAATTAAACCAGACGGTAAAGGTGGTACAGCGATTACAGCCAAAACCGAACGCGCTATCCGGCAGCAGGCTTTAGACCGTATTTTTGGGAATATCAAGCGTAGCGGACAAGGAAATCATATAAGTAAAAGCCTCGGAGCAGGCGATGAGCATACCGGTGATTTCAGAAACTATCAATTTGGCGATGCGCTCGATAAAGTTTCTATGACCGAGAGTTTGAAAAATGCACAAATTAGTCATGGTATTGATGATTTTACCCTTTCGGAAGACGATTTGGTGGTTGAAGAAACCTTGCATAAGTCGCAAATGAGTACCGTACTTATGATTGATATCAGTCACAGTATGATTTTATACGGTGAAGACCGCATCACACCAGCCAAAAAAGTAGCTATGGCTCTAGCCGAATTAATTACCACACGTTACCCCAAAGACACCTTAGATATTTTAGTTTTTGGAAACGACGCTTGGCAGATTGAAATTAAGGATTTACCCTACCTTAAAGTAGGGCCTTATCATACCAATACGGTGGCTGGTTTGCAATTGGCTATGGATTTACTTCGCCGTAAACGGAATACCAACAAGCAAATTTTTATGATTACCGACGGAAAACCAAGTTGTTTAAGGCTTCCCGACGGCGAATATTATAAAAATAGTATGGGCTTAGATGCACATATCGTGAATAAATGCTATGCCATGGCCCAGCAAGCACGGCGTTTGCATATTCCAATAACCACATTCATGATAGCTCAAGACGCTTATTTACGCCAGTTTGTTAGAGAATTTACCCATGCCAATCAAGGTAAAGCATTCTACACCGGCATTAAAGGCTTAGGCGAAATGATTTTTGAAGATTACGAAACAAATAGAAAGAAACGAATACGAGGGTAGGATGAAGTTGAATATTAAAAGTTAAATATTAAATATTAAAAGTTAAGAATTAAGAATTAAAAGTGAAAAATGAAGAATTAAAAGTTGAAAATTTCAGGTGTCAAGTGTCAAGCTACTTAACTACCACACTCCTTAACTCCTTAACTCCTTAACTCCTTTTCAACTGTACTCCTCAACTCCTTAAAAACAACTCAACATACAATGAACATAAAAACCTTAGGAGCTCTTAAAGCTTCAGAATATAAAAGTCAGTCGATAAAAGATGAATTACGAAACAATCTCATTCAGAAAATAAAAAATAAAGAAACCACTTTTGAAGGGGTTCATGGTTATGAAAACACGGTGATTCCTGAGCTGGAACGCGCCATTTTATCACGCCATAATATTAATTTATTAGGCTTACGCGGACAAGCAAAAACACGTTTAGCACGTTTAATGCTGAATTTATTGGATGAATATATTCCCTATGTAGAAGGTTCAGAGATTAACGATGACCCTTTGCAACCTATTTCAAGATTTGCTATAGAGTTGATAAAAGAAAAAGGAGATGATACACCCATTGCTTGGTTACACCGTAGCGAGCGTTTTGCAGAAAAACTAGCCACTCCCGATGTGACAGTAGCTGATATCATAGGTGATGTAGACCCAATAAAAGCGGCCAATTTAAAGTTAAGTTATGCCGATGATCGTGTGATTCACTACGGCATGATTCCTCGGGCGAACCGCTGCATTTTTGTGATTAATGAATTACCAGATTTACAGGCCCGTATTCAAGTAGCGCTATTCAATATATTACAAGAAGGTGATATTCAAATTAGAGGGTTTAAACTGCGTTTGCCTTTAGATATTCAGTTTTTATTCACGGCAAACCCTGAAGATTATACCAATAGAGGAAGTATAGTAACACCTTTAAAAGACCGTATTGGTTCGCAAATTTTAACGCATTATCCAATAAATATTGAAACAGCAAGACAAATTACGCAACAAGAAGCAAAACTTGTGGAGTCACAGAAATCTACTGTAACAGTTCCAGATTTAGCTCGCGATTTATTAGAGCAAATTGTTTTTGAAGCCCGTGATAGTGAATATATCGACGCTAAAAGTGGTGTGAGTGCCCGATTAAGTATTACGGCTTTAGAAAATTTATTAAGCACCGCCGAGCGTCGTGCTTTAATAGCCGGTGATGAAAAAACGACCGTGCGTTTGTCTGATTTTGTGGGAGTGATTCCGTCTATAACAGGCAAAGTAGAACTAGTCTATGAAGGTGAGCAAGAAGGTGCTGCCTTAGTAGCTTTTAATTTAATAGGTGAAGCGGTAAAAACTCTATTTGTAGAATATTTTCCTGAAATAGAAAAGCTTAAAAAGCAAGATGAAGATGGAGAGTATGATGATATTGTGTCTTGGTTTTTTAATCAAAAGGAAGGTTTTGAATTGTTAGATGATGCCAAAGACAAGGATTACCAAAACTTGTTAAACGTAATTTCGCCTTTAGATGATTTATTAGGAAAGCATCAGCCCAACCTCGCTGTTGAAGATAGTTACTTTGTGAAAGAGTTTGTGCTTTGGGCTTTAGTCGAGTTTAAGCAACTTAGTAAACATCGATTTACCGAAGGCTTGCAATTTAAAGATCCTTATGGTGGTTTTATAAGCGGAATTTAGTTTTGTATTGGGGTATTTCCATATTCATGGTATTAGCTGCTTATATTTTTAAATACATATTTTCATGCATGTAATATTTTTATTTCAGTAAAAATAAATTCAACAGTTAATATCAAATCCTATAGAGGACGTTTTTATGGCTTTTTTGCGTAAATTAAGCCAATAAACCTGTTTTTTTGATTGTTTTTAGTCGAAATCAATCAAAAACGCTTAAAAAATGTCTTTCTTATATATGGAAACAAACCCTGTTAATAAGAGCACCATTAAGCTCTTGTCCTTCGATATTGACAACACGTTAATAGAATTTCACACCTACAAAAGTAATTTTCGTAAAATTTGGGAACAGTATAAACCGTCAAACGATGTGTTATTAACCTATAACACGGGACGGCTTATAGATGATGTTTTAAATCTTATAAAAACTAAGGTTTTACCAGAGCCTGATTATATCATTTCAGGAGTAGGAACACACATTTATAATTATAAAACTAAAAGTGTTGTTAAGGAGTTTAATGACATTTTAGATGATGGCTGGAACTTAGAAGCCGTTGAGAAAGTGGTAAAAGGCATAACGCACCCTATAAGTGATCAACCTTCTAGATTTCAACATGCTTATAAGAGAAGCTACTTTCTTCACGATGCAGAACCTGCATTAATAGAAAGTATTGAAAAGGATTTTATCAAGGCCAATATGGACATCAACCTGGTGTACTCAGGAAACCAGTTTTTGGATGTCTTACCTAAATGGGCTAATAAAGGAAATGCTTTACAATGGTTACTTCGAAATCTCGATATAGAATTTTGTGAGGTTGTAGTCGCTGGAGATAGCGGTAATGATTCGGCTATGTTCGATTTAAAGGATGTTAAAGGTATTGTTGTAGCTAATGCTCATGAAGAACTTTATGCCTATACCAAACACCGTCAGGTTTACCATTCAGAAAAAGAACAAGGTGATGGTATAATAGAAGGTTTGGTGTTTTATGATGTATTACCAGAAGAAGCAAACTGTGCTGTAGATGTTGATCATACCGATGATTTCTTTGTTCAGCAGGAGTTAAATAATATGGCTTCGGAAGATGAAGATGAAAAAATCGCCCTCATTAAAGAAGGCTATAAAAAAGCGGTTGAAGCCTTAAAGAAAAACATTACGCCTCTAGGGTTTTCGGCATGTTCTATTGAAGATAATATTACCCATGGAACCGATGTTAATTATCATAGTGTTTGGGCAAGAGACGGCGCGATTACCGTGATTGGTTCTTTACCACTTATTCATGATGAAGAGATTCATAAGTGTCAGCGTCAAACCCTCTTAACCTTGTTAGAACACATTTCTAGAAATGGTCAGATTCCATCGAATGTGCGTATTAAAGACAATGTTCCTGATTATTCTGGTGTGGGTGGCATTTGCTCAATTGATAGTGGTATTTGGGTGATTATAGCACTGTATGAATATGTTAATGTGACGAAAGACATCGAATTCTTAAGAACTCATATAGACGATATTAAGAAAACCATGAATTGGCTTGGGGCTCACGATAGTAATAACGATGCTTTATTAGAAATTCCTGAAGCAGGAGATTGGACCGACTTATTCGGAAGAAGTTATAATATTCTTTACGATGAAATTTTATGGTACCGCTCTAATGTGTGTTTCGGACGCATGTTAGAAATGTTAGGCGATTCTGAACAGGCAGGAGAATACATTCGATGGTCACAAGTGATTAAAAAGGAAATCGTTCAGAATTTTTGGCCTTCCACAAAACAACAAATGTTTAATTCGGTGTCTTTTGCCGAAAAACAATTCACCCTAGGTGATACATCATATTTAATTGCACAAACCACACCTTTCGATTTTAGCTGGCGCTGTGATACTTTAGGAAATATTTTAGCTTTTCTACATGGTACAGTAGACTCAGAAAAGGCTCATCAAACCTTCCGATTTATGTTGGGCGCTGGAGTAAATGATCCTTTTCCAGTGGCCAATGTATATCCTGTTGTGATGCCAGGTGATCCTGATTGGCGTCCCTATTATACCGTGAATCTCTTAAACTTACCAAATCACTATCATAATGGTGGTATTTGGCCTTTTGTAGGTGGTTTTTGGGTGAAGTTTGTTAATAAACTCGGCCAAAAGGAAATGGCCATTTCAGAGCTGTACAAACTAGCCTTAATTAATAAAGAGGGGATGAGTGAAGAATGGGAGTTTACTGAATGGGCTCATGGCGTTACCGGAAAACCTATGGGTAAAGCCTATCAGGCATGGTCTGCTGCGCAGTACATTTCAGCTTGTCACGATTTAAAAATAACTAAATAATAACTAAAATATAGATACAATGAAGTCAATATTAATGATCTCGTTGCACGGTTACGTTGCAGCACAACCAGAATTAGGAAAACCAGATACAGGCGGACAAGTAGTTTATGTTTTAGAACTCGCCGAGCGTTTTAGTCGTTTAGGGCGTAATGTTGATTTGGTAACCCGTCAATTTGAGGAGCAGCCTGAATATGATGAGGTGAATGAAAATTATAATGTTTGGCGTATTCCTTTCGGAGGAAAAAAATTCATTCGAAAAGAAGATATGCACGACCATTTGAAGGCTTTTGTAACCAACACTTTAGCGGCCATTAAAAAAGAACGCAAAAAATATGATATTGTGTATTCGCATTATTGGGATGCCGGTTGGGCTGGACAAAAAATTGCTGAAGAGTTAGGTATTTCACACGTACATACGCCGCACTCACTAGGTTGGTGGAAACAGCATTCTATGGGGAGTGACATGGATGAAAAGAAAATGGAGCAGACCTACCGTTTTAAGGAACGTATTAGAAAAGAGTATTTTGTGTATCAAATGTGTAATTACGTGATTGCAACAACGCTACCTCAAGTCGATTTATTAACCCAGCAATATGATGTGTTACCGCGTAACTGTGGCATGATTCCACCAGGAATTGATGAAAACCGATTTTACCCGGTACCTACAAAGGAAAATGATAAAATTAGACTCAAATATGATATTCACCCTACCGATATTTTAGCCCTTGGCCGAATGGCACATAATAAAGGTTATGATTTATTAATTAAAGCATTGCCTACGGTATTTGATCTTTGTCCTGAAGCACGACTCGTTGCAGCTGTAGGTGGCGATTCCAAACAAGATCAACAAGGGGTTGAGAAATTAGTAAAGTTAGCCACAGAATTAGGTGTTGCCGATAAAATTAAGTGGAAAAATTACATTGCCGATGAAGATTTAGCCAATGTTTATCGTTCGGCGAATATTTTTGCCATGCCTTCACGTTACGAACCTTTTGGGATGGTAGCCATTGAAGCTATGGCCTGCGGTACACCAAGTGTCGTGACTGTTCATGGTGGTCTCTATGATTTAATTGATTTTGGAAATCAAGCCTTGTTTGCTGATCCACATCGCCCTGTGGAGTTTGGTGCTATGATGTCAATGCCTTTATTGTATCCGAATTTAAGAAATGAATTGTCTGTGGAAGGCGCTCGCTTTGCGCGTCGTAACTTTGGATGGACTGGTATTGCAAAACGTATTTTGGAGATATTCAAGAACTCCATTAATCAGCAAACCATGGAATCAAATATTTATTAAATTGAATGATTTCCGTTATGTAAAGGTTAAGTTCTCAGATCATACGTTTTTCAGCTAGAGCACTGCTGTTGATCTGAGATTGCGATGTCAGTTTGAGCGTAGTCGAAAGCGTTTTTAGAATGATAAACCTGAACTCAGGCCTTCTAGTGATGGTGTTCGAGCGGAGTCGAGAACATTGATGCTGTTGGTTACGACTGCGCCTGTCTTCGGATAAGCAGGCTTCATTTGACACATTGAGGAAAATTCAATTTGAGGAAGCTATTCCTAGTATAAAGATGATGAAATGCTGAAACAAATTCAGCATGATGAAAACTAATAAAAATTAAGACATGTCCAATATTGTTTGTTTTGGAGAAGTACTTTGGGATGTTTTTCCAAAGCATAAAAAAATAGGAGGCGCACCTTTAAATGTAGCCCTAAGACTGGCTTCGTTTGAACACGAAGTATCCATGATTAGTGCGGTAGGAAATGATGAACTAGGCGCAAGTTTATTAAGCTTTATTGAAGAAAATAGCATTAATACAGAGCACATACAAAAGTCAGAAAGCTTTCAAACCGGTGATGTTCAAGTGAGTTTGAATGAAAAAGGTTCCGCCAGTTATACCATTGAATATCCCCGTGCATGGGATAAAATCACTGTGGAAGCTCCAGCCGTTTCCGCGGTAAAAAACGCTGACGCTTTTGTTTTTGGAAGCTTAGTGACTCGTGATGCCATTTCAAAACAAACCCTTTTTGATTTACTTGAAGTTGCAAAATATAAAATATTTGACCTGAATCTACGACCACCTTTTTATACCGTAGAAATTCTAGTCTATTTGATGAATAAGACTGATTTTATTAAGTTTAATGACGATGAGCTTTTTGAAGTGAGCGCCTATTTAGGTTCAAAATTTAAGGGCCTTGAGCAAAACTTAAGGTTTGTTGCCGAAAAAACAAATACTGAAACGATTTGTGTGACCAAGGGGGCGCATGGTGCGGTTTTACTCTATGAGAATCAACTCTACTACAACAGTGGTTATCAAATTAAAGTAGCCGATACCGTAGGTGCTGGAGATTCTTTTTTAGCTTCATTAGTGAGCCAGTTATTAAATAATGTAGAACCACAAATCGCTATTAATTTTGCCAGTGCTGTTGGAGCACTTGTTACGGAAAGGGAAGGGGCTAACCCTAAGTTGTCTACTTATGATATTGAAACTTTTATTAACCCGAAGTAGAGGCTTATTGATTACATTGAGATTATAACACAGAGACTCATCAAGCTTCCTTTTTGATACGAATTTCAGTAATTCTCATAGATATAATTGTTTTTCAGACCCTTCAGGTTTTTAAAACCTGAAGGGTCTATTATCACTACAAATTATATGCGACATTATATGGTTAAAATGGTATTAAACTAAAAAAGTCTGAACCGAAGTCCAGACTTTTTATATAATTATACTAGTGTTAACTTGCAATTAGATATTACTTAATCTCTACAAGCTCTAAATCGAATGTTAAATCCTGACCAGCTAATGGGTGGTTTGCGTCAACAACGATGAATTCATCTTGTACTTCAGCAACTCTAAACTGTACTTCTCTACCATCTGGGTCTTTAGAAGCCAAGCCCATACCTACTTCAGGAGTCATATCTGGTGGTAATTGTTCTTTTTTTACCTCATAGAATAATTCCTGACGAACATCACCGTATGCTTCAGCAACAGGGATATTCACTGTTTTTTTCTCGTTTACTTTCATGTCAATGATACCTGCTTCAAAACCAGGAATAAGCATCCCTTGTCCTAGAGTAACTTCTAAAGGTTCTCTTTCTAAAGAGCTGTCAAAAACTTGACCATTTCCT
The DNA here is from genome assembly GCF_008806375.1 of Pseudotamlana haliotis. GTDB lineage: Bacteria > Bacteroidota > Bacteroidia > Flavobacteriales > Flavobacteriaceae > Pseudotamlana > Pseudotamlana haliotis. The sequence goes on from NZ_WAAT01000050.1 coordinate 134,534, forward strand.
AATTTTCCTGTGTAATGAACTTTTACAGTATCATTTTCTTTTACTTGACTCATAAATTATGATGTTTTCTGTTTTAATAAATCGAAAGGCAAAACTACAATTTATGAATTGAACACCACAGTTTTATACGTTAAATCCTGTTAATTTGGGAAATTTTAAAGTTCTATGGTTATAAAGTTATAAAGTCGAAAAGTTACAAAGAGGTAAAGTTTCAAAGAAACATACTGCGTAAAGCTTATTGCATAGAGCTTATGGCTTATTGCCTACCTGGGTGCCTTACCGGGAATTCAATAACCTCTAAATTATCAATTTTGCGACCGTCTATTGTGAAGCGCAACATGGTTCGCACTTTATGAAATCCGTGTTTACCAACGGCTCCTGGGTTCATATGAATTAAATTGAGTTTTTTGTCTGGCATGACCTTAAGAATATGAGAATGCCCACAAATGAATAAACGTGGCGGATTGGCTTTAATATCCTGAATCACGCGACTGTTATATTTGGGTGGATAACCACCTATATGAGTGATCCAAACATCAACGCCTTCACAGGTAAAACGGTTGTGTTCTGGGAATTCTACACGAACTTCAGAATCATCAATATTACCGTAAACGCCGCGTAGTGGTTTAAGTTTTTTAATAGCATCAGTCACTTTTAAGCTACCTATGTCGCCAGCATGCCAAACTTCATCGGCTTGCTTGACGTGTTTTAAAATAGCTTCATCAATATAGCCATGGGTGTCTGAAAGCAATAAAATTTTAGTCATGAAAATCTTTTAATGTAGAATTAAGACGCAGGCTTCTAAAGAAGCATAAAACTGTCTATCTTTGTTGATTGAACAAATGTATTAAAATTGAGATATTTTTTAGAACTTTCTTATAACGGAAAACCTTATCACGGTTGGCAAAATCAGCCCAATGCCATTTCGGTACAAGAAGTTTTAGAAAAGGCGCTAAGCACCATTTTAGGTGAAGCTATTTCCATTATGGGAGCGGGAAGAACCGATGCAGGCGTTCATGCTTCACAAATGTTTGCACATTTTGATACTGAGCGACCATTTGAAAACAACCACTTGCTATATAAACTTAATTCATTTTTGCCCTTAGATATCGCGGTGCATGATGTTTTTGAGGTGAAATCTGAAGCACATACACGGTTTGATGCTTTAAGCAGACAGTATTTGTACCGTATTACGACCAAGAAAAATGTGTTTCAATATGAAAGCACGTATTTTGTAAAGAAGTCCTTAAATATTGATAAAATGAACGCTGCTTGCCAGGTGCTATTTAAATATAGAGATTTTCAATGCTTTTCAAAAAGTAATACTGATGTTAAAACCTATAATTGTGATATCATGAAGGCGGAATGGTTTTATAAAGATGAAGAGCTTCATTTTGTGATTAAGGCCGATCGTTTTTTACGAAATATGGTGCGCGCCATTGTTGGAACCATGATTAACATCGGTTTAGGAAAAATGGAAGTGGAGGCCTTGCATGAGGTCATCCAATCGAAAAGTAGGTGTGAAGCCGGTTTTTCAGTGCCAGCTCACGGTTTGTTTTTAACCCATATTGAATACCCAGAAGATATTAAAAGAATAGATGAGTAAACCAAAAGAAAATTTATTTGACTTTCAGCTTTTTAAGCGGCTTTTTGATTATATCAAACCATATAAAGCGGTTTTTTATAGTCTTATTGTGGGCGTAATTTTGTTGGCAGCTTTTAGTGCCGCTACACCTTATTTGACGAAATATGCCATTGATGAAAGTATCACTAAAAAGGAGGAAAGAGATTTCTTGTTTTATGTGATGGTTATGCTAGGTGTGCTCATATTTTCAACCGTTTTACAATTATTCTTTATTTATTATGCCACTTGGTTAGGTCAGAATTTGGTGGTTGATGTACGTATCAAATTATTCAACCATTTGCTGCGATTCAAGATGAAGTATTACGATAATTCTTCGGTTGGGGTTTTAATCACGAGAGCGGTCACTGATATGGAGCGCATTGCCGATATTTTTGGTCAGGGATTGTTTATGATTGTTCGTGACTTATTAACCATGGCTGTGGTTTTTGGGGTGATGATTTACATCAATTTTCAATTAAGTTTGATTGTTTTTGCCATGTTGCCGCTGTTGTTATATGCCACACGTGTTTTTCAGAAGTATATGAAAAAGGCTTTTGAAGAAGTGAGAAATGAAGTGTCTAACTTGAATTCCTTTGTTCAAGAACGTTTAACAGGGATGAAAATTTTGCAACTGTTTACGCGTGAAGATATAGAATATAAAAACTTTAAAGCTATTAATGAGCGCCATAAAAAAGGTTGGTTAAAAACGGTTTGGTATAACTCTATTTTCTTTCCTTTAGCCGATTTATCAGCTTCCATTACAATCGGTTTGGTTGCCTGGTATGGTGGTTTAAATGTGGTATTGGAAACAGGCGGTGTCTCTCAAGGTGATTTAGTGGCCTTTATTATGTTTGTGCCTATGCTTTTTAGACCATTACGTCAAATAGCCGATAAATTTAATACGCTTCAAATGGGGATGGTTGCGGCTAACAGAGTTTTTAAAGTCATTGATACCACCTCTCAAATTGATGATCACGGTACAACTATTGCCGATAATTTTAAAGGCGCGATTTCTTTCGAGAAGGTATATTTTAATTACGTAGAAGAAGAAACAGTACTAAAAGGTATTTCCTTTGACGTGAAAGCGGGAGAAACCATTGCTATTGTTGGCGCGACTGGGGCAGGGAAATCGACCATTATTAATTTACTGAATCGTTTCTATGAAATTCAATCGGGTGTTATCTCAGTTGATGGCATCAATATCAAAGAAGTGACTTTAGGGTCTTTAAGAACCCAAATTGCAGTGGTATTGCAAGATGTGTTCTTGTTTGCCGATACGATTATGAATAATATTACATTGAATCACCCAGAAATCACTGAAGAACAAGTTTTTCAGGCAGCAAAAGATATCGGTATTCATGATTTTATTATGACACTTCCAAATGGCTACAATTACAACGTGAAGGAACGCGGTGTGATGTTGTCTTCGGGGCAACGTCAACTCATTTCCTTTTTACGTGCTTATGTGACCAATCCGAGTATTTTGGTGTTAGATGAAGCCACGTCTTCGGTAGATTCGTATTCAGAACAACTCATTCAAAATGCCACTGACAAAATCACCAAAGGACGTACTTCTATTGTGATTGCACACCGTTTAGCAACCATTCAAAAAGCAGATAAAATTCTTGTTATGGATGCTGGTGAAATTGTTGAACAAGGCACACACGAGCAATTACTTAAAAAGGAAAATGGCTACTATAAAAACTTGTATGAAGTACAGTTTTTAAAGGAGGATGTAGCGTAGGTTAACTAAAGTAAATCTCCCTTAATAATATTCTTCAATTCATTTAAATCATCATAAACCACAAATTCACCATCTTTAAAGCAAGAAATATGTCCGGTTTCCTCACTAACGACTAGAGCCAAGGCATCCGTTTTTTCGGAAACACCAATACCAGCCCGATGACGTAAACCAAAACGTTTTGGAATGTTCTTTTCATTGTTTACCGGTAAAATTACACGTGTCGCTTTTACCGTATTATGGTTTATTATGATGGCGCCATCGTGCAGCGGACTGTTCTTAAAGAAGATGCTTTCAATAATGGGTTGGGTGACTTTGATATTCATTTCATCACCAGATTCTGATAAAAAATCTAAGTTGTTATTTCTCTCAAAAACAATTAAAGCACCAGTTTTGGTCTGCGCCATTTTAGTACAGGCGGTCATAATGGCATCCACATCCGTTTCGTTACTCGCTTCAGTTTTTAAGAAATTAAACTGCTTAAATATTTGTCCGCGACGCCCTATATTTGTTGAGCCTACCATAAGCAAGAACTTCCGTATTTCAGGTTGAAAAACAACAATTAAGGCTATAATTCCTACCTTCATAAAACCTCCAAAAATACTGGTTAGGAGTTCCATGTTCAGGAAGTCGGTTAAACGCCAAGCCCCGTAAATAATAATGATTCCGATAAAAATGTTAATCGCTACGGTGCCTTTAACCAAACGATAGAGGTAATAAAGAAGGACGGCAACTAGAATAACATCAATAATATCTACTATAGTAAAGTTTAGGATGTTTTTAAATATTTCCAATAGTTAAGCGGTTTTTGGTAAATTTAGTGAAATATGATAAAGCGTTCTAATTAAAAATAAATTCGTGATTTGAGACGCTAACATTTTCTAAATGTAATGTGCTTAGTTCAGATTTAAAAGCAATATAATCGTTAAAGGATAGCTTGTCGTAAAAAGATAAGCCTATAGAACGTTCACCTATACCAACTGCGGTGGCTTCTTCAAGCGTTGCGAGTAAATCGTTGAGGTTGGTTTTATAATCGGCGCCTTCTAATCCATAAACAATAATCTGGTTCAAATCTAAAACAGCCACATGGTAGGTGTTTTCAGGAAGTATCTCGTCTTCTTCAGTAAAATAAACAACATCGGTAAATTCAATAAAGCCTAAATCTTTTCGGCTTAAGTCATTACAGGTATAGTAGTTTTTTGCATGTTCATTCTTATGACTAGAGTTTTCCTTTTTGCTCTGTAAAAACTGAATGTGTGGCAGCACCTGTCTTAAAGTAAGTCGTTTGTCAACATTCACCAACCAATTGGTTGATACAATTAAATTTTTTCGGTTGAGCTCTACACTGTCTTTTTGTGTTTCATCATAAAACAAATAAGCAGGAGAAACATCGTTAATTTCGTTAATTTCAGAATGGTTAATTACAGGAAGCTCAATTACTTTTTCGTTTCCGCAGGCAAAAAAAACAAAGGTTAACAGTATTAAAATAGAATATCTCATGTTGTTTATTGTTTTAAGGCTTCAATGAGTTTGATCGTTTCAACAGCTTCTTTGACATCGTGAACACGCAAAATTGAAGCGCCTTTTTGTAAAGCTACGGTGTTTAAAACTGAAGTACCGTTTAAAGCCTTATCAGCTGTAGTGTTTAAGGATTTATAAATCATAGATTTTCTTGAAACGCCTATTAGCAAAGGTTTGTCGGTCATTTTAAAAAGCTCAAGTTTATTGAGTAGTTCAAAATTCTGCTCTAAGGTTTTCGCAAATCCAAAACCAGGGTCTACAATAACATCAATGATTCCAAAGGCTTTAGCGGCAGCAATACGTTCAGAAAAATAGAATAACACCTCTTTTGTCAAATCGCTATAATCAGTTTGGTGTTGCATGGTTTTTGGAGTGCCACGCATGTGCATCATAATGTAGGGTACTTTTAAATCGGCCACCGTTTGTAGCATATTATCATCTAATTTCCCCGCTGAAATATCATTAATTAAAGCCGCGCCGGCTTCTATACCTTGTTTGGCGACTTCACTTCTAAAGGTGTCGATAGATAATAAAATATCAGGAAAGTTTTTTACCAGCGACTTAATAATGGGAATAATACGATTCAATTCCTCGGTTTCACTCACATGGTCGGCATTGGGTCTAGAACTGTAAGCGCCAACATCTATAAAAGTAGCACCGGCTTTGAGCATTTTTTCAACAGCAAGAAGTACCTCTTTTTCATTTTTATGAGCCCCGCCATCATAAAACGAATCGGGCGTGATGTTTAATATGCCCATCACTTTTGGTGACGTTAAATCGATGAGCTGTCCTTTGCAATTTATGGTCATTAATGTGGTTTTGTGAGGTCTAGCCATGTTAATATAACTTTAAGACATAAACCTTTGAACATTCTAATTATTTATGCGAAATTTACGCAAAATTCAATTTATTCATGCAAGATACTTCAAAACAATACGATGCCGTAATAGATACCTGCAAAAGTTTATTTATTAAGAAAATGAGTGACTACGGGAGTGCATGGCGAATTTTAAGATTACCATCACTTACCGATCAGATTTTTATTAAAGCACAACGTATTAGAGGCTTGCAGCAAAATGATGTTAGAAAGGTTGATGAAGGCGAAGTCAGCGAGTTTATTGGGATTATTAACTACAGCATTATGGCTTTAATTCAGTTAGAGAAAGGGGTAGTAGAACAACCTGATTTATCTACTGAAGAAGCGACCGAGCTATACACCAAAATGGCGGCAACCACCAAAAAACTCATGGAAGATAAAAACCATGATTACGGAGAAGCTTGGCGTGACATGCGCGTGAGTAGTTTAACCGATTTAATTTTGCAAAAATTACTTCGTGTCAAGCAAATTGAAGATAATCAAGGAAAAACATTAGTAAGCGAGGGTATAGATGCCAATTATCAAGACATGATTAATTACGCCATCTTCGCCATGATTCATTTAAACGCCCACAACGCATGAGAATATTAGTAGCACTTTCAAGAATTTTTGTTGGAATTTTATTTATCATTTCAGGATTTATTAAACTTAATGACCCGCTTGGGTTTTCATATAAATTACAAGAGTATTTTAGTGCCGATGTTTTGAACATCGAATTTTTAATTCCTTATGCCCTTGGTATTTCGATTTTAGTCGTGGTCTTTGAGGTAGTTTTAGGGGTATTCTTATTAATAGGGTATAGGCCTAAATTCACAGTTTGGAGTTTACTGTTAATGATTGTCTTTTTTACATTTTTAACGTTCTATTCAGCTTATTTTGATAAGGTTAAAAACTGTGGGTGTTTTGGAGACGCTTTAAAATTAACACCTTGGGAGAGTTTTACTAAAGATGTAATCTTGTTGATCTTTATTCTTATTCTTTTTGTAGGTGTTAAATATATTCATCCGGTGTTCGGAAAGTTACAAACCACCATTTTAGCTTTATTGAGTTTTATTTTAAGCTTGTGGTTTGGATTTCATGTTTTAGAACATTTACCTGCTATAGATTTTAGAGCTTATAAAATTGGAGCTAATATTACAGAAGGCATGACGGTTCCAGAAAATGCTCCAAAACCGGTTCAGGAATACAGTTGGACTTTCAATGTGAATGGCGAAGAAAAGGTCATCAAAACCAACGGATCATACCCCTCTGTAGATGGTGATTACGTGAGTGTAGAAACTAAAGTGATTGAAGAGGGTTACGTGCCACCAATTTATGATTTCTCTATTGAAACGGACGGCGAAGATCTAACCGCACAGTTCTTAAGTGAAGAAAATCTTATTGTTGTGGTGTCTTACAGCCTTGAAAATATTGAAAAAGGGGGCGCTATAAAATTAAAAGCCCTACAGGATAGAGCCCGTCAAAACGGATTCAAAATTATTGGCTTAACTGCTTCAGGAGAAGATGCTAAACAACGTATCAAAGACACTTATAATATCGATTTTGAATTTTATCTTTGTGACGAAAAAGCATTGAAAACTGTTGTTCGCTCAAACCCTGGAGTTATAGAATTAGATCAAGGTACTGTAAAACAAAAGGTACATTGGAACGATATTGAAGATTTAGAATTGTAACTTTAGCACAGTTAAACGAAAAAACAAACCAAACCGAAACTATTTGATAGGCTATTTATTAAATAAAATTTTATATGCGATACTGACTCTTTTTGGGGTGGTTACCGTGATATTCTTTTTATTTAATGTACTTCCTGGTGATCCTGCACAAATGATGTTGGGGCAGAATGAAGATAGCGAACAATTAGCGCTTGTTAAGAAAAAATATGGTTTTGATAAATCTATAAGTACCCAATATCTGTATTACATTAATGATTTATCGCCTGTATCCTTTCACTCAAATAATCCCGACGATTATACCTTTTTAAGAGAAGGGAAATATCACGAAACACAATTGTTTTCAGTGGGAAATACCACTGTAGTATTGAAATTACCCTATTTAAGAGAATCTTTCACCAAACAAGGCAAACTGGTGAGTCAGGTTTTAGGTGAAACCTTACCTAATACCTTTGTTTTAGCCATAACAGCTATTGTGATCGCCATGATTTTAGGCGTTTCTCTAGGGGTTGTTTCCGCTTTAAATAAAGATACTTGGCTCGATAAACTGATTCAAATTATAAGCACCTTTGGTATGAGTGTGCCATCCTTTTTTAGTGCCATTCTATTTGCTTGGTGCTTTGGTTATGTCTTGCATGAATACACCAATTTAGAAATGACAGGCAGTCTGTATGAGCTGGATGATTTTGGTGAAGGCATGCATATCCGCTGGAAAAACTTAATTCTTCCAGCTATTGTACTAGGTATTCGTCCGCTAGCTGTGGTGATTCAACTCATGCGTAACTCATTATTAGAAGTATTTAATCAAGATTATATCAGAACCGCTCGCGCCAAGGGTTTGAGTGAGTTTCAAATTATAAAAAGACACGCCATTAAAAATGCTTTAAATCCGGTGGTTACAGCCATTTCAGGATGGTTTGCGTCCATGCTAGCCGGAGCCGTTTTTGTGGAGTATATTTTTGGCTGGAATGGACTAGGGAAAGAGATAGTAAATGCATTAAATACCCTAGATTTACCAGTAATAATGGGAGCAGTACTTATTATAGCATTGCTTTTTATCATCATCAATATTTTTGTAGATCTTATTTACGTGTGGTTAGACCCTAAAGTGAAGCTAGAATAAACTTTACTAGTGTTAGTTTAATGAAGAAAGTAAGACCAATGAGTTTAATATTAAATTGTCTTCAAAATGAAAAAAATAGTTTACCTACTTGTTATCTTATTGAGTTTTACGGGTTGTGACGCACAAACCCCAGAAAAATTTACCGAAGCCGCTTTAAATGATGAATTTTTAAGTTTATCAGGCCAATCTGTGGCACTTAAAGATATTTTAAAAGCACACGAAGGCAAGGATATTGTCGTCGAAATTTGGGCATCATGGTGTAGTGACTGCATCAAAGGGATGCCTAAAGTGAAAGCCTTACAAGCTAAGCACAAGGATGTCGCTTATATCTTTTTATCTTTAGATCGTAAAATTAGTGCGTGGAAAAACGGGATTGAAAAATATGAAGTAGAAGGTGAGCACTATTTCCTAGAGCAAGGGAAAAAGAGTGCTTTTGGTGAATTTGTAAATATTGATTGGATACCACGCTATATGGTTGTTGATGCCGCAGGAAACATTAAGTTGTTCAAAGCAGTTGAGGCCGATGACCAAAACATAGAACACATTTTAAACAACTAAATAAAAATCCTTGATAAAACAAGGTACAACTACCATGAGAAAACAAATTGTAGCAGGAAACTGGAAAATGAACAATGATTTAGCGCAAACTGAAACGCTTATTTCAAGTTTAAAAGCTCAAGTGAAAACCTCAAATGCAGAAGTCATGATTGCACCTACCGCAACCAATCTATGGCATGCTTATAACAGTACAAAGAATGCAGGTATTGAAGTGATTGCTCAAAACATGCACTTCGCTGAAAATGGTGCTTACACAGGCGAAATTAGTGCAGCCATGCTAAAGAGTATCGGAATCAATACAGTGATTTTAGGGCATAGTGAGCGTCGTGAGTACTTCAATGAAACCGATGAAACTCTAGCCAAAAAAGTAGATGCTGCGCTTGCAAAAGGCATGCGTATTATTTTCTGTTTCGGAGAAGAATTAGCCGACAGAAAATCAGGAAACGAAGAGAATGTTGTAGGCGATCAGATTAAAAAAGCCTTATTTCATTTGTCTGCAGCCGATTTTCAAAATATCGTATTGGCTTACGAGCCTGTTTGGGCCATTGGAACCGGAGAAACAGCCACAGCAGAGCAGGCACAAGACATGCACGCTTTCATAAGAAAAACTTTAGCCGATAAATACGGTAACGATATTGCTGAAGACGTTTCTATCCTTTATGGTGGTAGTGTAAAACCAGCAAATGCCGAAGAGATTTTCTCTAAACCAGATGTAGATGGCGGATTAATAGGAGGTGCTGCGCTTAATGCCGAAGACTTTTTCGGAATCGTTAATGCCTTTTAATTCATAAAAATATAGTTCACTTTCAATAATATGGAAATGAATTAAAATAATTTGGGCGTTACCCCGATGAAAAATCGGGGTCGCGCTTTACGTTATATCTTTTTCTCGTATCCTCAAAAAAGGATGCCACTTCAATCGCTAACGCGGCACCACGTGTTTATACCTGATTTTTTATAGAATGTTAAGTCATTTAGACTCTTGATAGTGGTTAACTTCGCATTTCTTTCTCTAAAGTAGAAGTTATTGTATTCAGACTTTCTTCATAATCAAACCATAGCGTATTTTGGTTTCTTTTGAACCAAGTAAGCTGGCGTTTTGCAAAACGGCGAGAGTTCTTTTTAATTTCTGAAATGGAAAATTCTAAAGACCATTCGCCATTTAAATAGTTGAAAATCTCTTTGTAGCCTACCGTATTTAGGGCGTTTAATTGTTGAAATTCTTGTAAACTTTTAACCTCGTCCAGTAAGCCTTGTTCCATCATAATGTCTACACGCCTGTTAATACGGTCGTAAATGATTTCGCGGTCGGCTTTTAGTCCAACGGTTAAGGTCTTAAATGGACGTTTATCTTTGCCTTTATTTAAAAACGAGCTATACGGTTTGTTGCTACCCAAACAAATTTCAAGAGCACGGATAACGCGATGCGGGTTATCTATAGCAATGGTGTTGTAGCTTTTTAGGTCTAATGCTTTGAGCTGGTTTTGTAGGTGTTCTAAACCTTTAGTTTCTAAATCCTGATTTAGGCTTTCGCGTATTTTGGGGTCTACTTCAGGGAAATCATCTAAGCCTTTAACCACAGCATCTACATACAAACCCGAGCCTCCTACTAAAACCACTACATCATGTTTTTTGAACAAGTGTTCTAAGCAATTAAGGGCGTCTTTTTCAAAAGCACCAACATTATAATTTTCTTCAACAGATTTATGCTGAATAAAATGATGCGGAGCAGCTGCGAGTTCTACTGGACTTGGGGCAGCGGTACCAATTTGCATTTCTTTAAAAAACTGGCGGGAATCGGCTGAAATAATTTCGGTGTTGAAGTGTTGTGCTAGCTTGATACTAAGCGCTGTTTTTCCAATAGCCGTAGGGCCAACAACAGCAATAAGGTATTTGTTTGTTGAGTTTATGATATTAAAATTTAGATATTTTGTAAAGTTATATTGAAAAACGGATTGCACAAATGTTTCACATGAAAATATGTTTGGAGTTCTGGTTTGCGTTAAGGATTGCAGTGGAAATCCTTTTTAAAACATGAAGTTAGCCATAGCCATTAAAAAATACCGATAAGCTTAATGGTGTACGGAAATTTCAAATGAGTAATTTTAAAAAGATTGCAACGGAAAGCCTGACCGCGCCAGAGCGTGGTAACGCCCAAAATACATTTATAAGTTTTCACCACAACGGTAACAAAACTTAGCTTTGTCTTTATGATGTTCGGCGGTACAATTAGGGCAGGATTGTGAATTTAAGTGAACAAAGGGCTCGGAATTCCCTTCTTTTTCAGGGTTTTTATTGCTTTGGCTGGTGTATTCGGCAGAGACAATTCCGGTGGGAACCGCAATAATTCCGTAACCTAAAACCATAACTATGGCGGCGATAAATTGACCTAGTGGGGTTTGAGGCGCAATATCTCCAAAACCAACGGTTGTGAGGGTTACAATACACCAATAGACGCTTCGTGGAATGTTTGAAAAACCGTTTTCTTCACCTTCAACCAAATACATAATGGTACCTAAAATGATAGCAATAATGACTACGGCAAAAAGAAATACCCCAATTTTGGCACGACTGGCTTTTAAGGCATTGACTAAGTTTCTTGAAGCGCCTAGGTAACGAGCGAGTTTTAAGATTCTAAAAACACGAAGTAAACGTAGGGCACGTAAAGCTGCCAAAGCGTGGATGCCTCCAAAAAACAATGAAATGTATTTTGGTACGGTAGAAAGTAAATCTATAATGCCATAAAAGCTACAAATATAACGGATGGGCTTTTTGACGGTAACAATGCGTATGATGTATTCGATGGTAAAGAGTATGGTGATAATCCATTCTGAAATATTTAAAAACGCATGATATTGTTCGTCTATACTTTTAACGCTTTCCAACATCACAAGTAAAATACTGGCAATGATGGTGATGAGTAAAATAACATCAAAAAGTTTACCCGCACGGGTGTCTGCTTCATAAATGATTTCATGAAGTTTGCGTTTCCACGATTTTTGGGGTTGACTCATAGGGCTTAAATGTAATAAATGATTACGAGCTTTTGGTAATGAGTATGGTTGAATTGTTTTGTACCTCTAGAATTTTACTCATAAATTCCTTTAAGTACTCATAATATTCCGGTTCGTAAATGGATTTATTGAAAGTAATCTTAAGCATGACGTTTATAGCATTATTGACTTGTTTTGAAGTAAAAACGAAAGTACCCGTGTTATTTGGTAATTGAAAGGCCATATCTTCTGGCATGCTTTTAACAGCATATCCGCTGCCTATATTGATGTTAGCAGAATAAAAATAGGTGTCCTTATAACCAAAATCGATAGGGTAGGTGCGCTCTTGTAGTTTAAACGGATTTTCGCTAAAAAACTGCATTAAAATCGGGCTTAAATAAATGTTACCTGCGATGCTTTCCAGTTCATGTTTGATATGATAACTTTCCTTAAATTCGGGACTACTGTGGTCTTCTAAGTCGGTTTCAAGATCTGAAACTTCGCTATTGAGATGCATTTCTTCTAAGTCTTTAAGATAGGCGTTTTCATCATTGCGATAGGCTTTTTTACTATCATAAGCATGATAGCCTGTTTTTTTAGTGCGTACTTGACCACTAAGTGCATTGTTGTCGTCTAAACTTAATTCAGCCATATAGTAACTGGCTGTTTGATTGTTGGGTTTTAAATCAATCCATTTACTTTCGTTTTTAAAATCAAATAATCGACCGTGGTGATTTAAACATCGGTACGGAATTTGGCCAAAGCTTAGGTAGTCATCGGTAGCATCAAGTAAATAAGTTTTATCGTTTATTATGGCTTGAACAAGTATATAATTATAGTCTGAAAGCACAGGGTAAAGCATAGTAGGAAAACCGTTATTTCTAGTAGAAAGCAAAACCGGTTTAACCTTAACTCCAGCTTCGTTTAATAGATTATGGAGTAAAATATTTATAGACGAAACGTTACCCGATTTATTTTTGATAAGGTCTTTTACAGCTACATCGTTGAAAATGTCGTATTCTTCATTCCAAGTGTAGTTTGTTTGAACATAGGAGAAAATGGCTTGTGCTTTTTTAAGTGGGTCGTTTTCAGCTATAATTTCTGGGGCTAGAAATTCTTCTAAATCAATTGATTTTTTTAACTGTTTGCCAATGTCTTTATCGGTTCTAAGTTCTTTGTCTACATCTTTCCATGATTTGGTATAGTGTTGCTTGACACCATCAGCTTGAGTAAAAGTTTTGAGCTCATATTCAATACGAGCTAGGTAATTTTGTTTGGTTGTAATAAAATCTTCTTCAATAAAAGCAGGAACGTCTTTCATGACATAAGTGGAAATGGCACAATCTGCAGATCCACGGCCAACTTCCAAACAGGTTTTCTTGAGTTCAGAATCGTTTATTGCTAGTTTTTTACCGCCTACAAGTTTTATGTGGTAATCCCAGTAGCCTGGAATGCTCGTATCATACTGACTATAAAGTGTAGGGATATCACTTTGAAAAGCCCAACCATGATATTTAAACATAAACGGTGAGGTGATGGTATAACTATAGGTAATTACCGAACCTGCTTTGATGTTGGGCAATGTAAACTTGACTAGGGTATGGTTTTCATCGTATTCTTCTCTGAAGATATGGGCTTCTTTTAGTTTTGTGGTTTCAACTTGTCCGCCAACTTGATTGCGGGTGGTCCCAATGATTTCAGAAGCTTTTTCGTAGCGTCCGCTATCATTTTTGTATAAATGAATGAGTACGTTGGCATGGTCAAAACCTTCTTGATTTAAGATTTTGATTTTTCGTTTTACTTCTGTTCTTAGTTTGAAGTCGTTTTTATCTACATAGCTATTACCATATTCATAAATGACGATAGCGTTGGCGGTAGAATCTTTTTTAAAGGTGTTTGTGGTAAGGTCGCCAGAAGTAATATTAAAGGAATCGGCGTTGTAATTTTCTTGAGCAAAAATGTGAAGGAAAGTGCATAATAAGAATAGCACCAGTAAGGCTTTATTCATGTTTTTTAGTTGGTTTGGTGGTTGGTTGGTGTTGGTTTTAATCGAAGTTTATAATTTTTAAGCGTTTGTGTTTTCGTAAATAGCTTTGAATAATATGTTGGGAATCGCGGTTATTTTCCATAGGGGTGATGATGGATTCTAGAACGTCTAAGTTGTTAATTTGGTAGTTGAGGTTGTAGAACCCTGTACCTTTAAATACACCGTTTTCAATGAGGATGGCACTGCGTTCATCAACCTCGCGACCGCGGTCAATAATCACCATGTTTTTATTGGCGTAGCTATATTTATCAATGAGCGCTTGAACCCGTTTGTTATAAGATTCTGGTGATTCTTCTTGTACACAGGCACCGTGACAACTTTTTACCTCGTAATGAAAACAACTGTTTTTAGTTTTGTATATGCCCGTTAGTTTTTGGCAGAGTTCGAATTCCTCATCAGCACGTGTGATAAAACTTTTGGCACTTTGGAGGTTAGTAAAGGTTGTTATGGCTTTTTTTCGGCCGTCAGCCTTGTCAATTTTTAGATTAATGTAGCCGTTATCATCTACAAAATGATAAAGAGCATAATTAAAAATGGAGCGTTTTAAAGCGTGATTAAATCGTGGTTTTATACGTTTTATGGCTTCGTTTTCTTTCAAAAGGGCGATTAACTCACTGCCTGTGAGTTCATAAGTGACATTGGTGACTTTAGATTGAAGCCTTTTGGCTTTTGAATTGGTATTGGTAAAATGCTGGTTCACCCGTTTTTTGATATTGTTGCTTTTACCGATATAAACAATGTCGCCATCTTCTTGATGCATGTAGTATACGCCAGTAGTCGCAGGCATTTCAGCTATAATATCAAGGTGTTTGGGGGCGACTTTCTCCTTAAGATTGACCTTAATTGAATTTTTTATAATGGTTTTAGTTGTGTCTTTGTCTAAGAGTAATTTAAACAACTTTACTGTAGCTAGGGCATCACCAGAAGCACGATGTCTATCGGTTACAGGAATGCCAAGTGAGCGTACGAGTTTACCTAAACTGTAAGAGGCTTGCCCAGGAATCAATTCTTTAGACAGTTCAACCGTACAAAGGGATTTACGCTCGTAGTCGAAACCTAAACGACGGAATTCCGTACGTAAAATACGGTAATCAAATTGAGCGTTGTGAGCCACTAATATGCATCCTTCGGTAATTTCAACAATACGTTTTGCTACCTCGTAAAACTTTGGGGCATTCTTAAGCATATTACTGTTTATACCGGTTAGATTTACTACGAAAGGTTGAATTTCACGTTCGGGGTTGATTAAGCTTATAAATTGATCGACCACCTCATATCCGTCAAATTTATAGATGGCTATTTCGGTTATGCCTTCTTCGTTAAATTTTCCTCCGGTGGTTTCTATGTCTAGTATGGCGTACAATATATGTTTTTACGTTTTTAAGTAGTTAAAGTAGTTAAGTAGTTAAGTAGTTATGTAGTTAAGGAGTTAAGTTGCTATGTAGTTAAAAGTTAATTTATAAATATTTAATCATCATTTTTCAATAATCAATAATCAATAGTCTTCTGTACTCTGTCACTCTTCATTATTCATTTTTACTTATTCATTATTAACTCCTATGCCCAAATATACTACTTCCCACGCGAACCATGGTACTGCCACAGGCTATGGCTAATTTATAATCGCCACTCATGCCCATGCTTATAGTTTCGGGTTTAAAGTTAGGATGTTCTATGTTTTTTAAGCTATCGAAAGCCGATTTTAAGCTGTTAAATTCATTTTTAATTTGAGCTTCATTTTCCGTAAAGGTGGCCATGCCCATCACGCCGGTGACTTTGATGTTTTTTAATGATGAAAAGTCTTCCGACTGAAAAATAGCTTCAGCATCTGATAAGGTCATTCCGAATTTAGAATCTTCCGAAGCAATTTTTATCTGAAGCAAACAGTTGATGGTTCTCTCATGTTTTTCGGCTTGCTTATTAATTTCTTTTAAGAGCTTGAAATTATCAACACCATGAATTAAGGACACAAACTCAGCCATGTATTTTACTTTGTTGCGCTGCACATGACCAATCATATGCCACTCGATGTCTTTAGGCATGATTTCGTGTTTTTCGGCCATTTCTTGAATCTTATTCTCTCCAAAAATACGTTGTCCAGCCTCATAAGCTTCCATTAAATCACTTACAGGTTTGGTTTTAGAAACCGCCACCAAAGTGACCTGTTCTGGTAATGTGGATTTTATGTTTTTCAGGTTTTCTGAAATGCTTGTCATATATATTGTTTTTCTTGTTAAGCCGTTAAACCGACAAGATTTTTTAATTTCAGTTAAAAGAAAATGGAATTTAAGCTTTCACAAACTGTTTGGCAATTTTTTCAGCCTTTTTACTTTCTGAATAATCGTAAAAGCCTTCACCAGATTTCACTCCCAATTTACCTGCTCTAACCATATTAACGAGAAGGGGACATGGGGCGTATTTCGGATTTTTAAAACCGTCATACATGACGTTTAAAATTGATAAACACACGTCTAAACCAATAAAATCAGCTAATTGTAATGGGCCCATAGGGTGTGCCATGCCTAGTTTCATTACCGTATCAATTTCATAGACACCAGCCACGCCGTTGTATAAGGTTTCAATCGATTCGTTTAGCATGGGCATTAAAATACGATTGGCCACAAAGCCTGGGTAATCGTTGACTTCAACAGGTTCTTTTCCTAAGGTTCTAGAAAGTGCCATGATGCGTTTGGTCACGTGATCACTAGTGTTATAACCCCGAATGATTTCCACCAGTTTCATAATGGGCACCGGATTCATAAAATGCATACCAATAACACGCTCTGGCTTTGCAGTAACAGCCGCAATTTGTGTGATTGAAATCGAAGAGGTGTTGGTGGCTAAAATGGCGCTATCCAAACAAGCTTCATCAATGTTTTTAAAAATTTTGAGCTTTAATTCTAAATTTTCAGTAGCCGCTTCAACAATTAAATCGGATTGCGAGATGCCTTCAGCTAAATTGGTAAATGTTTCAATGTTGCTTAATGTGGAAGCTTTATCCGTTTGAGTAATTTTTTCCTTAGCCAACATGCGGTCTAAGTTCGTCGTGATGGTTTGAAGCCCTTTTGTTAAAGCTTCGTTGTTCACATCAATTAAACTGACTTTAAATCCGCTTTGCGCAAAAGTATGCGCAATACCGTTGCCCATAGTTCCTGCACCTATAACTGCAACATTTTTCATTTAGAAACAGTTTATAATTTGTGTGGCTACGCGAAGTGCTTCGGTGCCGTCATGTAAAGAAACAATTGGCGTTTGGTTGTTGTTAACCGCATCGGCAAAAGTTTCTAATTCATCTAAAATTGAATTGTTATCAGGGACTTCAGGATTATCAAAATAGATTTGCTTTTTTACGCCTTCAGCATTCTGAAGAATCATATCAAAATCGCCAGGGTTTTCTGGTGCGTCTTTCATTTTAACCACTTCACATTTCTTAGTTAAAAAATCAACCGAGATGTAAGCATCCTTTTGAAAGAAACGCGCTTTACGCATCTTTTTAAGTGAAATACGACTCGCGGTTAAATTGGCCACACAACCATTTTCAAATTCTAAGCGTGCATTAGCAATATCTGGTGTTTCACTAATAACAGAAACGCCACTGGCTGATATGTGTTTCACTTTAGACTTCACGATACTTAAAATAATATCAATATCATGAATCATTAAATCTAGAACTACAGGCACATCAGTTCCTCTAGGGTTAAATTCTGCCAAGCGGTGTGTTTCAATGAACATTGGTGATTTAATATCGTCTTTAATCGCGATAAAGGCCGGATTAAAACGCTCTACGTGTCCTACTTGTCCGCGTAAATTATGTTCGGCTAGAAGCTCACGAATATGTTCGGCTTCTTCAACCGTATTGGTAATAGGTTTTTCAATAAATATATGTTTGCCATTAGCAATGGCTTGTTTTGCGCAATCGTAGTGTGAAAGTGTTGGGGTAACGATATCAACCACATCAACAGCTTCAATAAGGGCGTCAATGGAGTTGAAAAATTTATAACCAAATTCGGCTTCAACCTTTTTACCGTTTTCTTCATCGGCATCATAAAAACCAACCAGATTGTATTTTTCAGATTGATTAAGCAGTCTTAAATGAATTTTACCTAAGTGTCCCGCACCTAGTACTCCAGCTTTTAGCATAATTTTTTAGGTTTTCAACAAAAATAAGATAATTAAAACACGAAGTTGGCTATTTGATGCTTAATTTTTGCTTTTAAAAAATGAAAAATAAATTTCAAAAAAGGGTTTGCTCTTAAAAAGGTTGGCTTATTTTTGTATGCCAAACCACCAGCCAAATTGAAAGATACTTATAGACATCAGGGATTACGTCAGCAACTCGTTAATGTATTGATAGATAAAGGGATAAAAGACCAAAACGTTTTGAAAGCCATTGGTAAGATTCCGCGTCATTTGTTCATGGATTCTAGTTTTTTAGACCATGCTTATCAAGATAAGGCTTTTCCAATTGCTGCTGATCAAACCATTTCACAGCCCTATACCGTAGCCTTTCAATCAGAATTACTTCAAATAAAAAGAGGCGATAAGATTTTAGAAATTGGCACGGGTAGCGGGTATCAAACCGCGGTACTTTGTGAATTGGGAGCACGTGTTTATAGTATTGAACGCCAGCATGAATTATTTAAAATTACCAGCCGTTTTTTACCAAAATTAGGCTATCGGGCTAAGAAGTTTATTTTCGGTGATGGTTATATCGGTTTAGAGGAAGAAGCACCTTATGATGGTATTATTGTAACCGCTGGAGCACCTTATGTACCAAAAGCTTTACTGAAGCAACTTAAAGTAGGGGCAAGGTTGGTTATTCCGGTAGGCGATAATGTACAAACCATGACCATGTTTACAAGAAAAGGCCCAAAAGAATTTGAGCAAGAAGAGTTTGGTGAATTTCGATTTGTGCCCTTATTAGAGGATAAAAATTAATAGGAAAATATCTGGTTGTAGGCAGAGGAGATCTTAAGTTATATATACAAAAAAATGCTTCTCGTCTCCGAAGAAGACCGTCACGAAACATCAAAGGAACCGATGTTCGAGCGGAGTCAAGCACGTTTCTGACAGGCAATAAAATAAAGCGCCAAGACCTAGATACATAAAGACGCGAATCGTAATAAATCAATAAAAATCAGTAAAATCTGTGTCTATAAAACTCTCTGTGAGTCTCTGCGAAATCTCCCCGAAGCTCTGTGTAACAATCTCGCAAGAGTAAGCCACCAAAAACCAGTAACTAATAACTAAAATAATACCTCGCCAAGACGTGAAGGCGCAAAGGTGTCGTAAGTAATAATTAGTGAGAATTAGTGAAATCTGTGTCTGTAAAACTCTCTGTGAGTCTCTGCGAAATCTCCCCGAAGCTCTGTGTAACAATCTCACAAGAGTAAGCTACCAAAAACCAGTAACTAATACCGCCCTTTTCTAGGCAAATATTCCTTAGGAATTAAATATCTATGCGTTTCATGTGTCCAAAACACATTGATAATCCACCAACGTTCCTCATCGTATAACAGTTGAAAGCTGTTGATGCCTCTTAAAAAAGGTTCTTCATCCGATAGATCATGATGAGCTTCAAAGGTGCTAAAAACTTGAGCGATATTGCCATAGATTTGAGTTTTTCTATGCAGTTCATGAATTAAAAATCCGTGGGTTTTGAACCATTCGCTCGATTTTTTCTTGTATTCATCGGGCGATAAGTAGCCCACTTGATACACGCCCATTTTACCTTCGCCAGTAGGAATCAGTTTGGCGTCTTTCTTAAAAAGGAACTTGAATTGTTTCCAGTTTCTTAGTGTATCTTTTTTTGCAGAAAGCACCTCGTAAAAGGTTTTAATCGTACCGTCTAGGGTTAGAACCACTTCTTTGTCCACGGTAAATTCCACTTTTTTAACGGTAGTGGTATCAATTTTTTCGGTGTCTTGAGCATGCAAATTAAGAACGCATGCGAAAAGAAATAGAACTGTAAATCTATTTAACATAAGAGGTTGTATTGATTTTTATGAGTATCAAACATAACGCTCAAAACCTAGGTTACTTATATATTTTTTTAATGCGGTCTAAATTTCTTTTATTATCACGGTCTTTAATCGTGTCGCGTTTATCGTAAAGCTTTTTACCTTTGGCTAATGCAATGTCTAATTTGGCATAACCGTTATCGTTGATAAACATGCGCAACGGAATAATAGTAAGCCCCGTATTTTGGACTTCCTTATTTAATTTTTTGAGCTCTTTCTTATTTAGTAAAAGTTTACGTTCAGCTTTCGGTTTGTGATTGTAGTAAGTCCCATAAATGTATTCTTCAATGGTCATATTAATAACAAAAAGTTCGCCCTTTTCGTTAAATTCACAAAAGCTTTCGGCAATAGAAGCCCGACTGTTTCTAATAGATTTTATTTCGGTACCGGTAAGCACAATGCCCGCCGTGTACTTGTCTAAAATTTCATATTGAAACCGTGCTTTCTTATTCTGTATGTTTATTTTTTTTTGCATGAAGCACAAAATTAAACAATTTTTAATTTGTGACTTCTATAAACTGCGTTTTGTTGGTTGTTTTTGTTCAGGTTTACAAAAGGTCTAACCGTTCATGGTAAAACCCAGCTTGATGGTCACTTGCCACCTGTCTACTTTTCCATCTTTAATAGAGCCTCGGGTATTGGTAGTTTCAAACCACCGTAGGTTTTGAATGGATTTTGAAGCCTTGTTTAAGGCATTAGTCACAGCGTCATCACTTGATTTTTCAGAGGTTCCAACAATTTCAATGATTTTGTAAATATGATCTTCCATAATATAAATGGTGTTAAAAGTTAATTGATATAAAATACAAAATTGTTAACGATAATATAAGTTTTGTGTTGATTACTTGCTGATAGTTTAAACTTTGTAAAGAATAATAGTGTTATGTGTAATGTTGATTATGATAGAAAAAAATCGGTATTTAGAATGATTTTTAATATATTTAGGAATATACCTTAGCTTAAATTTAGAAATTATAAATTCACTTTATAAAGCCCGAATTTTTATTGTTGAAGCGTAAAACATTCGTATTTTTGATTCTGACATTAATTTAAGATAATTTCAAAAATATATTATGAATTCATACGATGTAGCCGTTATTGGCTCGGGTCCTGGAGGATATGTAGCAGCGATTCGTTGCGCACAATTAGGCATGAAAACTGCCATTATAGAGAAATATGCAACGCTGGGTGGAACCTGTTTAAACGTGGGATGTATCCCAAGTAAAGCACTTTTAGATTCATCTCACCATTATGAAGATGCGGTTAAGCATTTTGAAGAGCATGGTATTGAAATTCCGGGTGACATTAAAGTGAATTTGGAAAAAATGATTGCCCGTAAGCAAGCGGTTGTTGATCAAACTACAGGAGGTATTGACTTCTTAATGAAGAAAAACAACATTGATGTATATCAAGGTTTAGGAAGCTTTAAAGATGCGACTCACATTACCATTGAAGGTGAGGAATCGACAGAAATTGAAGCAAAAAACACCATTATCGCAACAGGAAGTAAGCCATCTAGTTTACCGTTTATCAAGTTAGATAAAGAGCGTGTGATTACATCTACCGAAGCTTTAAAATTAAAAGAAATCCCTAAACATTTAGTAGTTATCGGTGGCGGCGTTATCGGTTTAGAGCTTGGTCAAGTGTACAAGCGTTTAGGTGCTGAGGTAACAGTTGTTGAGTATATGGATAGAATCATCCCTACTATGGATGCTGGTTTATCGAAAGAATTAAATAAAGTACTTAAAAAGGCGAAGTTCAAAATGAACTTGTCTCATAAAGTAAAATCGGTTGAAACTGTAGGCGACGAAGTTGTAATTAAAGCCGATAATAAAAAGGGCGAAGAAGTAGAAATTAAAGGTGATTACTGTTTAGTTTCTGTAGGTCGTCGTCCTTATACAGATGGTTTAAATGCTGAAGCTGCAGGCGTAAAGTTAGACGAAAGAGGTCGTGTAGAAGTTAACGATCACTTACAAACTAGCGCATCAAACATTTATGCGATTGGTGATGTTGTTAAAGGCGCCATGTTAGCTCATAAAGCAGAAGAAGAAGGTGTTTTTGTTGCTGAAACTTTAGCAGGTCAAAAACCACATATCGATTATAACTTAATTCCAGGTGTGGTTTACACATGGCCAGAAGTTGCAACAGTTGGTAAAACTGAAGAGCAATTAAAAGAAGCTGGTGTAGCTTACAAAACAGGGTCTTTCCCAATGCGTGCTTTAGGTAGAAGTAGAGCGAGTATGGATTTAGACGGATTTGTAAAAATCTTAGCCGATAAAAATACAGATGAAATTTTAGGCGTACATATGGTTGGTGCACGTGCTGCCGATATGATTGCTGAAGCTGTAGTTGCGATGGAATATCGCGCTTCCGCGGAAGATGTTTCTCGTATGTCTCATGCGCACCCTACATTTACAGAAGCGATAAAAGAAGCGGCACTTGCTGCTACTGAAGATCGTGCTTTGCATATCTAATTTTCAGAGATTTTATTCTATCATACAAAACGAGGCTGTTCATTTGAACAACCTCGTTTTTTTTTTTTTTTTTTTTTTTAAGAAAGGTGGGTAGATCTGTAAAGGCGCAAATTTCGGGTCTTCGAGCGGAGTCGAGAAGTGCTGGCCTAACTGAAATAACTTGTTCTCGACTCCGCTCGAAGACCGTAAGGGGTTAAATACCTGATTTTAATAAGGCTCTGTGTAACTCTGTGAATCATTGCTGAAACTCTGTGTCGGGATTTATGATAGCCTTGGTTATATTTCTGAAGAACAATTTAATGTTAACGATTACCGAGTCGTCCTCAGCCTTATCGCAACTGTTTAATACTCCCTTTATTCATAACCAACAAGGGCAACGCCACACCAAAAGTAAGACCTATCAGTACATAAATCATTTTAAACCCGTGTGAAAAGATAGCATCTATAAGAAGCAATCGTTTTTGAGGGTCAGTTTCAATAAAAACGAAATTCATAATCGATAAAATGGTTTCGTATGCAAAATACCCAGGAATCATAGGAATCATGGTTGGAATAGAAAACACCACAGGCGGATGATGTATTTTATGAGCTATAGGAATACTAATCCATCCCACAAACGAGGCAGCGGCTAAACTCGCCAGCGCAATATGGTGCTCAAAGTGCAAAAGGCTAAATTTTATGAGGCCTGCTAAAAATCCTAAAATAAAAATAGAAATGATGGTTTTTCTAGGGACATTAAACAGAATACCAAAGCCTACGGCTGCAATTCCAGACCAAAACGAAACTTCTAAAAGATGTAAAATAAGGTCGGTCATATTAATTAAGTTTTATAGAAAAAAGGTACATGGCTAAGAAGAGTCCTGTGGCGATGGCAAGTACAATCATCGAGCCCACAGCAAAGCGTGCCAAACCATTTAAAATGTTGTTTTCTAGTAAGTCCGTAAACGAATTAATAAGCGGTACTCCGGGGATAAGAAACAGAATGGAGGTAGCCAAAGCAGTTTGAGGATTGGCGCCAATATCCCAAACAATACCCATAGATGCGACTACCGAAGCGGTTAATGAGGCTAAAAAGATTCTAACATATAAATTGTAGTGCTTTTTGTGTACTTGCTGCGAAACAAAAAGGCCTAAAAAGGCACTCATAAAGGCTACCGTCATATTCAGGTAATCGCCTTTAAAAATATTACAAAATCCGGCTACGGCTAAACTTACTGCAATTAAAACTACTAAGTTTGAGTATTTGTCAAGACCTTTAATACGTTCAATTTCCGTAGCAATTTCATCTATGGTCCAATCTTCTCGCATGGCTTTCCAACTGGCTTTGCTTATTTCAGAAATAGTTTTAAAGTTTATAGCGTGTGGCGGCAAATTATAGACTTTAGTGGCGCTTTCTTGCGTTGCTTCATCCGTTAGCGTCATGATGATGGTTTTCTGATGAATCCAACTGTGAACGTTGAAATTTAAAGCCGAAGCAAAGCGACTAATATTTCTATTAATCCTACTCGTATTCGCACCAGAAACCATTAAAAGGGATGCGATTTCTAAAAGTAAATTGGCAGTTTTTGTAAACTTATCAGAATCTGACATGCATGTCATGCGTTTGGTTTTGTGGAAATTTAATAGAACGCTAAGCGTTCAGAATTTAAAAATACAATAAAAACAAAAACCATTACTTTCTTTTGTTGCGCTTATTATAATTTTTGTCACCTCTGGTTTTAGGCTTTTTATATTTAGCTGCAATTTTAAATTTATAAGAACCGCCTAAATTTTCTTTAGAGTTTTTAGCTGATTTTTCATGAAAGGCAGGGCCTGGCGCATCTTCATCTGTACGCTTGGTAGGATTGTTACGCTCTTTGATTTGCGGACGCTCCTCTTCGATAAGTTCGGTGGAAATTTGAACATCTTCAGGAATCTCCAAAAGCGGAATGGTCATTTTCATTAAAGACTGAATGTTTTCAATAAATTCCTCTTCCTTTTTAGTAGAAAATACAAGGGCTTCACCTTCACGTTCGGCGCGACCTGTTCTACCAATTCGGTGCATGTAGTTTTCAGGATATTCTGGCGTGTCAAAATTGATAACGTGTGATACGTTATCAATATCTAAACCACGAGCCATGACATCGGTCGCGATTAAAATACGATTATGACCTTCTCTAAACTGTTCGATGCTTCGTAAACGGTAATTTTGCGTTTTATTAGAGTGAATCACGCATAATTCTTCTTTGAAAAATTCATCGAGTTGCTCAAATAAACGGTCGGCCATACGTTTAAAGGCCACAAATATGAGTACTTTATTATATTTTTCTTCGTCACGTAATAAATGCGTGAGCAAATTAACTTTCGTATAAAAGTTAGGAACCTCGTAACGGGCTTGATTGATATTTTCTAAAGGCGTTCCAGAAACGGCAATAGAAACACGTTCTGGAGTTTTAAAGAAATCATTAATAAGTAAATCCACATCCTGAGTCATTGTGGCCGAAAACATGATGTTTTGACGACGCTCAGGCAGGATATCAAATATATTTATCAGTTGGTGTCTAAACCCTAAATCGAGCATCACATCAACTTCATCAATCACTAATTTTTGAATGGATTTTAATTTTAACACACGGCTTAAAGCGAGGTCGTACAAACGTCCCGGTGTTGCGACTAGTATGTCTACACCTTGCGCAATGGATTGTTTTTGAGTGTTAATATTCGTGCCTCCATAAACACCTAAAACACGATTGTTTATGTATTTTGAAAGTTTTTCAATTTCATCAACGACTTGCACCACCAATTCACGAGTAGGTACCAATACTAAAACTCTCGGATTTTCTTGCGTTGAAAATTTCAAGTTTTTTAAAATAGGCAACATGTAGGCAAAAGTTTTACCTGTTCCTGTTTGTGCAATTCCAACTACATCTTTCCCTGAACTCACTACATTAAAAGCTTGCTCTTGAATAGGTGTAGGCGTTGTAAAACCTAAATCATCTAAGGCGTTATATAAAGGCGTGTTTAAATTTAAATCTTGAAATTGAGCCATAAAAAAGGAGGTTTCCGTGAATGTTGTGACTTACTACTATATAGAAGCAAGTTCTGGTATGCTATTTTGCTGGCAAAGTTACGTTTATTATTCTATTTAGCTTAAATGCTTTTCGTCTATTTCAATGGTATAACGTGCGGTAAAGGTTTTGTTAGGCGCTAAGCTTAAAATGCCTTCCTTGGTTTTGAGGTTTTGATTGGTGTTTTCAGCATCGGCAATGCCTAGCCAAGGTTCAATACACACATAGTCGCCCGTTGGTTTGGCCCAAATGCCTAAATAAGGAAAATCGTGATAGGAAACCGATAAAATGTTTCCATGTTTTTTACTTTTTAAAGTGACCTTTTTTGATTTTAAATCTTTAAAAACAAGCGCATCGGCATTAAATAAATCATGGGTTAGTGCTAAGGTTTTACTAGCACTGAAAATAGATTTGGTTTCAGAAGAAATTAAACCGTTTTCCATGTTTATGAGGTGGGTGCTAGAATTTTCTTGGTGTTCAAATTCAAGTTGGTAGTCTTCGTAATTTTCATCGGCATAAACCGGACATTTAAAAGCGGGATGACCGCCTAATGAAAAATACATGATTTTTGAATCTTCGTTTTTAACGCTGTGTGTTAAGGTTAATGTCGAATTTTCGAGGGTGTAACTTAAATAGAATTCAAATTTAAAAGGATAAACTTTTAAAGTGTCTTCGTTATATCTCAGCTTAAAAGTTAAACTGTTTTTACTTTGTTCATGGAGTTCAATATTAGGATTGTTTCTAATGATACCATGCTTCGGAAGGCTGTATGTTTCACCTTCAAAGTGATAAGAGTTCTCTTTTAAAGCACCGATAATAGGAAATAAATTTGGAGCATAACTCCCCCAAACATCAGGATTGGCGTCCCACATAAATTGGGTATCATGTTTTTTAGATTGTATTTGGCATAATTCGGCGCCTATTTTTTTAACGGCTATTTTGAGTAAATCGTTTTCTAAAGTAAACATCAAAGGAAATTTTAATCTAAGATACAAAACTTGCTATGTTTTAAGTATTCTAATTAACTTTACGGTCTAAATTTCAAGCTTGAGAACAAAACAAAATCATAACCCAGAAGATATTCAGCAGTTTAAGGAAAAAGCGCTGCTTTGGAGTCAGCAATATGATGATGTGGTGTGGTTAGACTCTAATGATTATGCTCAAAATAACAGCAGTTATGATGCGGTTTTAGCGGTAGATGCTTTCACGAGTATACAAAACGATTATTTTGATGGTTTTGAAAAGCTAAAAGAATACCAGTCGCAAACCAAAGACTGGATTTTTGGTTATTTGACATACGATTTAAAAAATGATGTGGAAGTTTTAAAATCTGAAAACCATGATGGTTTAGGGTTTCCGGATTTATTCTTTTTTCAGCCGAAAAAGCTTTTTGTTTTTAAAGGCAATCGTGTTGAAATTCAGTATTTAAATGGTGTTGATGATGAATTGGAAGCTGATATTGAAATGATAAACACTTCCGAAGAAAATATTATAGAAACCCCTTCTGAAGACCTAAAAATAAAACTCCGCATTCATAAAGATGCTTATTGCGAGAAGGTAAATACCATGCTCAATCACATTCAGCATGGTGCGATTTATGAAGCCAACTTTTGTCAGGAATTTTATGCGGAAAATACGGTAATCAATCCACTCCTTACTTATAATAGGTTGAATCATATTTCGAAACCCCCATTTGCGACTTTTTTGAAATTCGGGGAAAAGTTTGTGATAAGTGCTTCGCCCGAGCGCTATCTGAAAAAAGAAGGCACCCGTGTGATTTCTGAACCTATAAAAGGCACGGCCAAACGCTCTAGAAATTCAGAAAAAGACGAACAGCTAAAAATTGATTTGGCTAAAGATGAAAAGGAGCGTAGTGAAAATATTATGATTGTTGATTTAGTACGTAACGATTTATCGAAAACAGCCATAAAAGGTAGTGTTCAAGTAGAAGAATTGTGTAAGATTTATACGTTCAAACAGGTGCACCAAATGATTTCTACGGTGACATCAAGGGTTGAAGTTTCGACGCATCCGGTTGATATTATAAAAAGCACATTTCCAATGGGAAGCATGACAGGAGCGCCTAAAATTTCGGCTATGAAAATCATTGAAAACCTTGAGGAAACCAAACGTGGCGTGTACTCTGGGGCGATTGGTTATTTTACACCTAACAATGATTTTGATTTTAATGTGGTCATTAGAAGTATTCTTTACAACGCCACTAAAAAATACGTGTCTTACTCGGTGGGTAGCGCTATTACAGCAAAAAGTAATCCGCTAAAAGAGTACGAAGAGTGTCTCATTAAAGCTAAAGCCATGCGTTTGGCTTTGGAGGATTAATAGAGCTATTTCTTTTGAAAAACTTAAGGTGATGTGATGCTGAAACGAGTTCAGCATGACGTTCCGGTTTATGGCGACCACACGATTAAACCATGAAATAAAAAACACAGCAAAGTGTAAATTTGTATCTTTGAAATCATGCTGAATACACTCAAATCTCATATTGAAAACCATCTAATTTTTTTAAACACCGGGAAGCTGCTTATCGCCATTTCTGGGGGAATTGATAGCGTGGTTTTAACGCATTTATGTGCACAATTAAACTTGAATATTGCCTTAGCACACTGCAATTTTAATTTAAGAGGCGATGAAAGTGACGCCGATGAAGCTTTTGTTAAAAACCTTGCGGAAACACTAAATGTAGAGTGTTTTGTACAGCATTTTGATACCGAACAATACAGTCGCGACCAGAAGTGTTCCATTCAAATGGCTGCTCGAGAATTACGTTATAATTGGTTTGACGAGTTGTCTAAGCAATTAAACTACGATTATATTTTAACAGCTCACCATGCCGATGATAACCTGGAGACTTTTTTAATCAATTTTACACGAGGAACAGGGCTTGAAGGTCTAACTGGAATTCCGGAAGTCAACGGTAAGTTTGTGCGTCCGTTATTACCATTTTCAAGTGAAAACATTGAAGCTTTTGCCAAAGAAAATAACATTAAGTGGCGGGATGATAGCAGCAATAAATCGGTGAAATATCTGCGAAATAAGTTACGTCATGAGGTGATTCCGATTTTAAAAGAAATCAACCCCAGTTTACTAAAGAGTTTCGATAATACCTTGAACAATTTACAAGGCACTGCAGTGATTGTTGAAGAAGCCGTCGATGGCTTTTTGAATAAAAGTATTGAAAGCATTGAGAACGGAATTGTGAAGTTTAAAATTTCAGAATTCAAACAAAAAGATAACCCAAAACCTTATTTGTATGAGGCTTTTAAGGCATTCGGGTTTACAGAATGGGATGATGTGCTACACCTTTTGGATGCCGAAACAGGGAAACAAATTTATTCCAACCAGTACCGCTTATTGAAAAACCGCGAGCATTTACTCTTGAGTGAAATGAAATCTGAAACCGAAGTGGCTATTCAAATTTCAGAAGCCGATAAAAAGGTGGAAACCGCATTAGGAACCCTGATTTTTTCTGAAGTAGAAGAGATTTCAGAAACGCCTACCAACTGTATTTATATAGATAAAGCACTTTTGAAATTCCCTTTAACACTACGTAAAAAGCAAGAGGGTGATGTGTTTTATCCATTAGGGATGGCTGGTAAAAAGAAGTTGAGTAAGTATTTTAAAGATGAAAAATTATCGCTTTTAGATAAAGAAAATACATGGTTATTATGTTCTGGAGAAGACATTGTTTGGGTGATTAACAGGCGTGCAGATAATCGTTTTAAAGTGACGCCAGAAACTGAAAGAATATTAAAAATAGAGGTTTTAGAAAAGTTATGATTTGTCATTCAGAAGGAGGTACGACTGAAGAATCTTTTCCTCGAAATATGAGATTCCTCGATTCCTCGGAATGACATCAAAGAAGTTATGCGTCACCAAACCGAGTTCGGTATGACCAAAAATAAGTGCAATTAATAGAAACTAAAAAGCAAAGCATTTTGAAACTACAAGGACAAATTGTTGATATAGAAAACAAGCGGATTTACAAAGGAGAAATAAGTGTTGAAGGAGGTCAAATAGTTTCTATTAATGAAAAAGACCACGACGCCACAAATTATATCCTGCCTGGTTTTGTAGATGCTCATATTCACATAGAAAGTTCAATGCTTGTGCCTAGCGAATTCGCTAAAATGGCGGTGGTTCATGGTACGGTGGCCACGGTTTCCGACCCGCATGAAATTGCTAATGTTTTAGGCGTTGAAGGCGTGAAATTCATGATTGAAAACGGTAAAAAAGTACCTTTTAAATTCAATTTTGGTGCGCCATCCTGTGTACCCGCAACTACTTTTGAGTCTGCCGGAGCAACTATTAATTCCGATGACATTAAAACACTTTTAGAGTCTGACGACATCAAATACCTAGCGGAAATGATGAATTACCCTGGGGTTATTTTTGACGACGACGAAGTGCTGAAAAAAATAGCTTGGGCAAAACATTATAACAAACCTGTGGATGGTCACGCACCAGGAGTAGTTGGTGAAAAACTCGATAAATACATAAGTGCAGGGATTTATACCGACCATGAAAGTTTTACTTTCGAGGAAGGTCAAGAGAAACTTCAAAAGGGCATGAAAATCTTGATTAGAGAGGGGAGTGCCGCCAAAAACTTTGAAGCTTTAATCGGTTTAGCGCCAGAGCATTTTGAAAATATGATGTTTTGTAGTGATGATAAACATCCAGACGATTTGCTTATCGGACATATCAACCAATTGTGTGCGAGAGCCGTTAAAAAGGGTGTGGATTTGTTTAAAGTCTTGCAAATGGCATGTTTAAATCCGGTGAAGCATTATAATTTGGACGTGGGACAACTAAAAGTTGGAGATGCCGCCGATTTTATTGTGCTTGAGGATTTATCTGAATTTAGAACCCTTCAAACCTACATCAATGGTGAGCTGGTTTTTGACCAAGGAAAATCCTTAATGCCAACCGTTGCTTTTGAAAACCTGAATAATTTCCATTGTGATGCTAAAACAGTTTCTGAATTTAAAATTCCTTCTTCTGCTAAAGAAATCCGAGTTATAGAAGCTTTAGAAGGCCAGTTAATCACAAACGCGATAATTGAAAAAGCAACCATTGAAAATGGAAATTTAGTTTCAAATACAGAAACGGATATTCTTAAAATGGCTGTGGTAAACCGTTATCAAAATCAGCCGCCAGCCCTAGCTTTTATCAAGAATTTTGGTTTGAAAGAAGGAGCTATTGCGGCTTCGGTAGGACATGATTCGCATAATATTGTGGTGGTAGGTGTAAGCGATGAAGCGATTTGTAAAGCAGTGAATTTAATTATTAAACATAAAGGCGGTGTTTGTGCGGTGTCTACTTCCGAAGAAAAAATAGTTCCGCTACCCGTAGCCGGAATTATGAGCGATCAAGACGGCGAAACCATCGGGAACGCTTACGCGGAACTCGACGAAATGGCAAAAACATTAGGTAGTACTTTAAAAGCACCATATATGACGCTGTCTTTCATGGCTTTGCTCGTTATTCCATCATTGAAATTAAGTGATAAAGGGCTTTTTGATGGCACTGGTTTTAAGTTTGTTGATTTGGAGGTTTTTAGTTAATAGGTTTAAAGTTTCAGAGTTTGCAATTAAAACTTGATTTATAAACATGTTGTAGGTAATTATATAGAACCCATAAAAAGAAAGAAAAACTATGAAAAAACTATTAATTGTATTGTTGATTTCAATATCAGGAAACTTATTTGCTCAATCCAGTCCTCAGGATCTTATTGACACCTTTTTTGCGACTTATAAAAAAGATGCAGGAAAAGCTGTAAAGGAATTATATGAAACCAATAAATGGACTGAAAGAATAAAAGATGACATTGATAAGATTATTGGAACAGTTAATGGCTTCACAGAAAGTTATATGGGAAAATATTATGGATATGAAATAATCACTAAGAAAAAATTTGCTGAAAGCTTTGAATTATATTCTTATCTTATAAAATATGACAGACAACCTATTCGATTTATTTTTAAGTTCTATAAGCCAAATGACAAATGGGTATTATATTCATATGCACTTGATGATAGTTTAGATGACGAAATTCAAGAGGCAGCAAAACTTTATTATTTGGAATTAGACAAAGAATAACTACCTACAACACCGTATAAAATTAATTGCTGGTTTTAGCCTACTTACGAAAGTCCTCGCGGACTTTCTTTCTGTGATTTATTTGCTAACTTTAGTGCTTAAAACACGCAACTAATCTTATACAACAACGATAAAGAGTTGTCAGTCCGAGGAGAGGAGGAATCTTTAGGTTTTAAGCTAGCATCAATGGGTGTTGAAGTTACAGAGTTAAAAGGACCCAAAGATGCAGGGGTTCATTGCTTGCAGTTTAAAGTTAACAATGAAATGGCTTAAAACTAGTGGAAATTTTATTTTTAACCAATAACCAATAACTATTAACCGACAACAATGCCAATTATAGATTCCACATACAAGCCTTTCTTCCTATTCCGCAACGGCTTTGTTTCTACGGTGTATTCAGGACTAGTACGTCGTGTAGATTTAGAACAAAAACGTGAACGTATCACGCTTAGTGATGGCGATTTTTTGGATTTAGATTGGAGTTATTCCGAAGAAAAAACCAATAAACTCATCATTTTACTGCACGGTTTAGAAGGTAACGGAAAGCGTCCTTATATGACAGGAACAGCGAAGTTATTTAATGAACATGGGGTTGATGCGGTTTGTGTAAATTTTAGAGGTTGTAGCGGGGAAACCAACTTAAAATATAGAAGCTACCACTCTGGAGCTACAGAAGATTTAGAGGAAGTCATTAATCATGTTTTAAAAGAGAAAGATTATACCGAAATCTATTTAAAAGGTATCAGTTTAGGTGCTAATATTATTTTGAAATATTTGGGCGAACGTACTGATGTACCTAAAGAAATCAAGGCGGCAGTAGCTGTTTCGGCGCCGTGTTTTTTACAAGGATCGGCAAGAGAGTTACATACCTTTAAGAATAAATTATTTCATGATCGGTTTTTAAGGCATCTTTCAGTTTCATTAAAAAATAAACAAAAACATTTTGAAGACGAATTGAGTCTGGAAACCATCGAGAATATCAAGTCGTTATACGATTTTGACAATGTTTACACCTCACAAGCTCATGGCTTTAAAGACGGATTAGAATATTACAAGCTATCCAGTAGTTTGCAGTTTCTTCCTTATATAAAAACACCAACGCTCATTATAAATGCACTTAACGATTCCTTTCTTTCACACGAATGCTACCCCGTAAAAGAGGCTAAGGAAAATGATTTCCTGCATTTGGAAATGCCTAAATATGGCGGTCATGTTGGGTTTATTTCTAAAAAGAATATTTATTATAATGAGTGCCGTGCTTTGGAGTTTATAAAAATGAATAATCGGTATAACCTCTAGCGCCACCACCTCCAAATAAGGTATGGGTGTCGCTAATATCATTCATTTGAGCGTGTTGCTTAACGCGCTCTGGATAATCTGGGTTGGTTAAAAATTTTCTTCCAAAGCCCACCAAATCAACGAGGTTGTTTTTTAATAAGCTGTTGGCCTGTTCTGGTGTTTTGTTACCAGTGGCTATAATGGTGTTGCTGAAAGTTTCACGTAATTCCGTTCTAAAATCATTTGGGATTTCAGGAGCGTCATCCCAATCGGCTTCACAAAGGTGAATGTAGGTAATGCCTATTTTTTCTAAAGCTTGAGAAGCAACCATGATAGTTTCTAGAATTTCAGGGTCGTTCATGTCTTTAAAACTGATAAAAGGTGATAAACGCACGCCTGTTTTTTCTTTACCAACTTCTATGGCTACAGCTTCGGTGATTTCCGTTAATAAACGCGTTCTGTTTTCTTTGTTGCCTCCATATTCATCAGTTCTTTGATTAGAATTACTTCTTAAAAACTCATCTATTAAATAACCGTTTGCGCCATGAATTTCAACGCCGTCAAAACCGGCTTCAATGGCATTTTTTGCCCCCGTTCGAAATTCTTCAATAACCTGCTTAATGTCTGCTTTAGTCATTTCACGTGGAGTTTCCACGGGAATAAATGTAGCATCACCGTTGGGAGCACCGTCAAAAATATATACATTGGTTTCTTTAGCTATTTTTTCCGAAGGCGCTATAGGCTGTAAACCATTCACTTTAGAACTAGAAACCCGTCCTACATGCCATAATTGTAAAAATATTTTACTTCCTTTTTTATGGACTTCATCGGTGATTAATTTCCAACCTTCAATTTGTTCTTTAGTGTAAATTCCTGGGGTATTGGCATAACCTTTGCCTTGTAATGAAACCTGTGTGGCTTCTGTAATTATGATACCGGCGGAAGCGCGTTGCCCATAATATTCTGCCATTAGAGTATTGGGAATATCACCCGGTTGGGTGGCTCTAGAGCGCGTCATGGGAGCCATTAAAAAACGATTTTTAAGATCTAATACTCCTAAATGATAGGTTGAGAATAGATCTGTATTTTGTGACATATTATTTCTTTTTAAAAATTTTATACAATAAAATACCAGTTACAATTAATAGTACAGGCTATATTAGGTATAAATCGGCTCTTATTACAGCTCCAACTTCTTTAGGAGCCCAAACAAAATCGATATAAGCTTCATATGCTAAATAAATAACTCGAATAATAATTAGTGCTATTGAGTACTTTTTTTGTTGTCCATATTTTGTTAAATTTTAAAATTCCTTTCTAAGTTAACAATAATGATTGGATTCTAATTCCTTGAAATTATTTAATTTTCATTATAAATCGCTTCAGAATTATCAATTGGTGTATTGGGTTCGTCTTTAATCATGTTAGCAATGTGATCTTTACGCATAAAAACCACGCCTTTATGAGTTTTTGCGTATTCTATAAACTTATTAACCGCATTTATGATGGATGGAGCACCGCCTATGCGATCATGCAGACTAACACTCATCATGCGTCTTTTTGTAGCACCTTCTTCATATAACTGGTCAAATTCTGCCTTTAACTGCGCTAAAAATTGGTCCGGACTCCATTGCTTACCTTCAATATTTACAATGTCGTTATTTCTTAGTGTGTAAGGCATCACCACGAAGTTTTTACCGCGTACTTTAGTGATAAAAGGCTCGTCTCGGCTTAAATCATCAATGTGGTATAGAAAATCCAAGTCTTGTAAAACTTTTAGGGTATTTGGGCCGCGTCTTAACCAATTGGCGTTGTAGCCAACACCACGCTGACCAGTAATGGCTTCTACGGTATCAATGCCTTTTTTTATGAAATTTAATTCTTCTTGATAGTCCATATTCCATTGATCGCTCCATGATATGCCATGGGCGGCTATTTCATGTCCGCCACTAGCAATGGCTTTAGCAACTTCGGGGTATTTTATAGCGGCTTCACCAACCACATGTGAGGTGACGTGAATGTCATGTTTTTTCCATAAATCAAGCATTCTATAAATTCCTTCTTTAGCACCGTATCTAAACCAGCTTTCTGCGGGCATATCAGGGTTTCCTGTAGGTAAAGGGTTTCCAGAAAACGGACTTTCAGCGCCCTCCGGTTGGCCTCCTGTTTCAAATTGCATAGAAAATGAAATGACCAGTTGTGCTTCGTTAGGCCAATGTAATGCTGTTTTTTTATTAGAATCTTTCATAGCATTATCTTTATTTTCTTTTTGTTTACAAGCAGTAAAGTTTAACGCAAGTACTAGGAATATAAAACCAGTAAATAGTGTTGTCTTTTTCATGATTTGTTATTTATAAGTAACAATTTGATTTAGGTTTCTTCGTGTTTTTGGTCTTGGCTCATTGACGCGGTAGCCAAATGCAACCATATAAGATAGACCGTATAAATTGGTGTCTATATTTAAGTCTTCTTTTAATATGTTTTCACTAACCAATTTATTGAAACCTTCAATAGGGCAGGAGTCTATACCAATCATAGCAGCGCTTGTCATCATATTGGCTAAGGGAATGTAGCATTGTTTTGACGCCCAATCAAAAAGTTTGCGGTCATTGGAGAGGTCGAAATCACTTTTTTGAAAAGCTTTGTATGCCTCACCTTTTTGCTCTATTACATTTTGAGGTAATTTTTGAACATCTCGCATAAAATTTTTAATGTATGAGCTGTTATATTTTGTTAACGGCGCTTTCATGGTTAATCCTAGAACAAAATGGCTTGCGGTATCTAATTTTGCTGTGGCTCCCCAAGCGCTTTCTTTTAACTTTGTTCTTAATTCTGGATTTTGAACGACTACAAAGTGCCAAGGTTCAAAACCAAATGAGCTTGGTGATAATAGGCCTGTATCTAAAATGAAAGCCATATCAGAATCGTTAATTTTTTTCGATGTGTCGAAAATTTTACAAGCGTGTCTAAATTGATAGGCTTTTAATATGTCTTCTTTGGTAATCATGATGTTAGATTTAAATACAGAACAAAATTAAAGCATAAGTAAAGCTGTTTTGTTGTATTAATTCATGTTATATTTGTATAAATGTGAGTTTGATATGTCGAAACGGTTTTTTATTACTAAAGATTTAGATGTTTTAGAGTTTGAAGCGGTAAATGAATGGGGTTACCCTAGGCATAGGCATAATTTTTTTGAATTGACTTATGTATTGAAAGGTTCAGGACAGCATTTATTAAATGAAAGTGTGGTACCGTATAAAACAGGAGATATTTTTTTATTAACGCCTAAAGATGAACATGAGTTTGTTATTTCTGAGCCATCAACTTTTGGAATTATTAAATTTACAGAACAATTATTTCTAGAAAAATCTTCATTTTCAGCAAGTGCCTATTGGCGAAAAAACATTGAAACCGTTATTTTTCATTCCAATATTATTGCTGAAAGTATTGTGCACTATGAATCTGATAAAGCACAACTTTTAGGTTTATATCATTTGATAAAAAGTGAACTGGCAAAAGGTTTGGTGTATAACAGAAATGTTTTAACCGAATTGTTTGGAGCTCTTCTTATCATTTTATCTAGAAATTTAAAATCAACTGTAGAAGTTAAACCTTCAGAAACGCTTTCCGATGAAGAAAAAATAGAGAATATTTTAACCTACATCAGGCAAAATATTTTAAACAAAGACCGCATTAAAATCAAGTCCATTGCCGAAACCTTTTTCATGTCGCCAAACTATGTGAGTCTCTTTATAAAAAAGCATGCAGGCATTTCTATTCAATACTATGTGATGCAAACAAAAATAAAAATGGCAGAACGTTTATTGAAGCAATCACGTTTAAGTATTACTGAGGTGGCTAATAAACTTGGTTTTGTAGATGCGAGTCATTTTAACCGTACTTTTAAAAAATATGCTGGTGTCATTCCTAGTCATTATAAATAATTGGAAGGGATAGCAGTTTTATTTGTCATTTTTTTAATTTAAAAAGACGATATTTGAGAATAATAAAATATTAATTATGAGTTCATCTGCGGAAGAAAAATCAATAACACCAGAAAATTTTGAAGACTTAAAAACGACCAAGCCAGCTGTAGATAGCGTAGGTTTTGGAGGCATTTTCGCAACGCTTCAACAGACTTCTAAGTATATGAAGTTTACGGATGCTTTCGTATTAACGCGCAAAATGAATCAAAAAGGTGGTTTTGATTGTCCGGGGTGTGCCTGGCCCGATCCAGACGATGAACGATCTTCTTTAGGAGAGTTTTGTGAAAATGGTATAAAAGCCATCGCAGAAGAAGCTCAAAATAAAACGATTAGTGCCGTTTTTTTTTCAAAATATAGCGTAGATGAATTGGCAAGTTGGACTGATTTTGAAATAGGTAAATCGGGACGTTTGGCACAGCCTATGTTTCTTGCTGAAGGAGCCACACATTATTCGGCCATTTCTTGGGATGACGCTTTTGAGAAAGTTGGAGCGCACTTAAACGCTTTAGATTCCCCCGATGAGGCTGTTTTTTATACCTCGGGAAGAACTACAAACGAAGCCGCTTTTTTATATCAATTGTTTGTTCGTGAGTATGGTACTTCTAATTTACCTGATTGTTCTAATATGTGTCATGAAGCCAGCGGAAGCGCCTTGTCTGAAACCTTAGGTATTGGAAAAGGCTCTGTAACTTTAGATGACTTATATAAAACAGAATTGGTTTTGGTTGTTGGGCAAAATCCAGGAACCAACCATCCCAGAATGCTTTCGGCTCTTGAAAAATGTAAATATAATGGAGGTAAAGTGATCGCCATAAATCCGTTACCTGAAGCTGGGCTAATTAAATTTACAGACCCTCAAAATCCTTTAAAATTATTATTCGGGGGTACGCAAATAGCAGATGTTTTTGTGCCAATCACTATTAATGGTGATGTGGCTTTTTTTAAGGCCATTCTTCTAAAATTATTAGCCGAGGAAGAACAAAAGGGAGGGGTATTTGATAAAGATTTTATAAATGAATTTACACATGGTTATGAGGCGTTTATCGCTGACTTAAAAACTTATAATTTTGATGCTTGTTTAAAGGCTTCGGGCGTTTCCATGGCGATTTTCGAACAAGTTTATGAATTGATTCTCAATAAAGATAAAATCATCATTTGTTGGGCCATGGGCTTAACTCAACATGAAAATGCCGTAGATAATATTCGCGAAGTTGTCAATTTATTACTTCTTAAGGGAAGTATTGGAAAGGAAGGCTCGGGTACCTGTCCAGTTCGTGGGCATTCTAATGTTCAAGGCGATAGAACGGTTGGTATTTGGGAAGCCGCACCACAAGCCTTTTTAGATAAAATTGAAACTAAATATGGTTTTAAGCCAAAAACGGCACATGGTTTTTCAGTTATTGATTCGATAAAAGCGATGTACGAGAAAAAGGCTAAGGTGTTTTTTGGTTTGGGGGGTAATTTCATTTCGGCAGTTCCAGATACGGTGTATTCCGCGAAAGCGTTATCTAATTGCAATCTAACCGTGCATGTGAGTACCAAATTAAATCGCTCGCATTTAGTAACCGGAAAGGAAGCTTTAATTTTTCCGTGTTTGGGAAGAACCGAAAAAGACTATCAGAAGTCGGGTCTACAAAAACAAAGTGTGGAGAATTCTATGGGGGTAGTATCTTCAACAAAAGGTGTGTTGGAGCCTTGCTCAAAAGATATCCTTAGTGAAGTCGCAGTAGTTTGTGGGGTCGCACATGCCACCTTAAAAACACGTTCAAAAATCAATTGGTTAGATTATAAAGACGATTACAACCTGGTAAGAGACGATATCGAAGAGGTGGTTTCGGGGTTCGAAAACTATAATAAACGCTTAGAAAATCCTTCTGGTTTTTACTTGCCAAACGGAGCACGTTTTAGAAAATTCAAGACCAAAACAGGAAAAGCTAACTTTTCAATCAATAAAATGCCAAAATGGAAATTAAAAAATGATGAATTAGTGATGATGACTATACGTAGTCACGATCAATTTAATACCACCATTTACGGTTTAGATGATCGCTACCGCGGGGTTTTTAATGAAAGACGTGTGGTTTTTATGAATCGTGAAGATATGAAAGCTAGAGGTTTGGCCGAACATCAAGTGGTTCATTTAAAGTCGGAATTTAATGGTGTCACTCGAAAAGTACGTAGTTTTAAGGTTATAAGTTACGATATTCCTAAAAATTGCTGTGCTACGTATTTTCCAGAAACCAATGCTTTGGTCCCTTTAGATCATTTTGCTCATACAGCCAAAACGCCCGCATCTAAGAGTATAGCTGTTACCATAGAGCCTGTTTAGAATTTCATTAAAACTAATCCTTTAATTTTTGTAATAAGCAATATATCTTAATTCAATTTGAGAAATCGGCAATAATCAGCCATTTGCTAAAAATTCTTAGAAAAACGTAGTTGAAAATAAGTATAAATACTTAGTTTTGTTTTCAAATACGTAATTATGAAACAAATTATTGTTGTTGGAAATGGAATGGTTGGTTACAAGTTTTGTGAAAAATTTGTAGCGAAAGCAGAAGCTAAAGATTTTAAAGTCACTGTTTTTGGTGAAGAACCTAGACCAGCTTATGACCGAGTTCATTTAAGTGAATATTTTGAAAATCAAGATGCTAAGGCATTAGAAATGGCTCCTAGGGAGTGGTACGAGGAAAACGGTATAGAATTAATTACTAGTGAACTGGTTACCGATATTCATAGAGATAGTAAAACAATAACAACGGTTAAAGATCGTGAGTTTTCATACGATTATTTAGTTCTTGCTACAGGGTCTTCTGCCTTTGTGCCTCCAATTAAAGGTGTTGAGAAAGAAGGTGTTTTTGTATATAGAACGATTGAAGATTTAGAAGGCATGTTGGCTTATGCGGCTAAACTTAAAGAAACCAATCCGGGTGCTAAGGCAGCTGTTTTAGGTGGTGGATTATTGGGTTTAGAGGCCGGTAAAGCAGTTATGGATATGGGGCTAGAACCTCATATTGTAGAGTTTGCTAATAAGTTAATGCCAAGACAGTTAGATTCAAGAAGTAGTCAGGTTTTAAAATTAAAACTTGAGTCTATTGGATTGAACATCCACTTAAGTAAAGCGACTAATCAAATTTTAGGTAATAAGGCGATCACAGCAATGGAATTTGGTGAGGATGATGTGTTGGATGTCGATATGTTGATTATTTCAGCAGGTATTCGTCCAAGAGATGAGCTGGGAAAAACTTGTGGACTGGAGATGGGTGTTCGCGGCGGTATTGTTGTGGATAATAAAATGCAGACTTCAGACGAGAATATTTACGCCATTGGAGAGATTGCTTTGTATAACCAAATGATATACGGTTTGGTGGCTCCTGGTTATGATATGGCGGGTGTTGCTGTAGATCAAATTATAGGTGAAGCAGAAAGCTTGATGCCAGAAGAAATTGATATGTCTACTAAATTAAAATTAATTGGAGTAGATGTAGCGAGTTTTGGTGAACCTTTTATGCCAGCTTCAAAAGGACACTCTATTATTTTTGAAAATAAAACACAACATTTATATAAAAGAATTAATGTTAGTTTAGATGGCAAATCTTTGCTAGGTGGTATTCTTGTTGGTGATGCGTCAGATTATAGTATGTTGCATCAAATTTATCTGAACGGCATGAAAATTCCTGAAGATCCAGCACAATTAATTTTACCTGCTGGTGAAGGAGGTGCTTCTTTTGGAGATGTCATGGACTTGCCTGATGAAGCTCAAATCTGTTCTTGCGAGAGCGTTACAAAAGGACAAATTTGTGGGGTTATTGAAAGTGGTGAAGCTACCGACCTTGGAGATGTAGTATCTTGTACTAAAGCTGGAACCGGTTGTGGTGGTTGTAAACCAATGGTTGCCGATTTAACAAATGCTACCCTAAAATCTTTAGGTATTGAAGTTAAAGAAGGGGTTTGTGAACACTTTGAGTTAAGTAGACAAGATTTATATAAAATTATTCAAGTTAAAGGATATACAGCCTTTAATGAAGTGTTAGATAATCACGGAACTGGAGGGCACGGTTGTGAATTGTGTAAACCTTTAGTAGCATCGTTATTAGCTAGTATTAATGCTGATACAGCTAATAAAGAATATGCTATTCAAGATTCTAACGATAGGTTCATGGCAAATATCCAAAGAAATGGAACCTATTCTATTGTACCACGTGTTCCCGGTGGTGAAATTACTCCAGATAAATTAATAGCATTGGGTCAAATTGCTAAAAAGTATGACTTATATACCAAAGTAACTGGTGGTGTTCGTATCGATTTATTTGGTGCAACCTTAAGTCAATTACCAATTATTTGGAAGGAATTAATAGATCATGGTTTTGAGAGTGGTCATGCTTACGGTAAGTCATTAAGAACGGTAAAAACTTGTGTAGGTTCTACATGGTGTCGTTACGGAATGGACGAAAGTGTAAGTTTCGGTATTGAATTAGAGAACAGATATAGAGGTATACGTGCGCCACACAAAATTAAGGGTGGTGTTTCAGGATGTATTCGTGAATGTGCCGAAGCTCGAGGAAAAGATTTTGGTTTAATTGCTGTTGAAGGTGGTTGGAACTTATACTTGGGTGGAAACGGTGGAGCTACACCACGTCACGCTGAGTTATTTGCTGAACAAATAGATAATGAAACCGTAATTAAGTATATCGATAGGTATTTAATGTTTTATATGCGTACAGCAAAACCTTTACAACGTACTGCAGCTTGGCAAGAACGATTAGAGGGAGGTATCGACTATTTAAGAGAAGTTATTATTGATGATAAATTAGGTATTGTTGCTGATTTAGATGAAGAAATGCAAACTTTAGTGAATAAGTTTGAGTGCGAATGGACACAGGCGGTTAACGACCCAGAAGCTATGAAACGTTTTAGTCACTTTGTAAATAGCGAAGAGGAAGATGATAACTTAGTTTTTGTCCCAATGCGTGATCAAAAAATGCCACAACAGTGGAATTAATTAATAGCTTAAAAAATTAAAACATGGAAGCAGTTCTAGAAACATATAAGACAACTAAATTAGAAGAAGTAACCGTTTGGTTTAAAGCAGCTAAGATTAGCGATTTTGCAAAAGACGGTGGTGCTTGTGTTAAATATAAAGACAAACAAATTGCGGTGTTTAATTTCGCTAGAACAAACACTTGGTACGCCTGCCAAAATGTTTGTCCGCATAAAATGGAAATGGTCTTAAGTAGAGGTATGATAGGTGATGACAAGGGAACACCTAAAGTTGCCTGTCCGCTTCATAAAAAAACCTTTTCATTAGAAAATGGCGAAAACTTAAATGGCGATTTAGATGCTATTGCCACTTACCCTGTTAAAATTGAAGGAGAAAATGTGTATATTGGCTTTTCAGATTAATGAAAAGTAATACAATACACATATGAAGCCAACAAGATTTGAAACAGCCATAGCTTTAATAGATAAAAAGAACGCAGAAGATACCAATACATACCAGGTTGCTGGAATGGAATACCCTAAGGAATTGTTGTATTCACAACGTATGACTAGGAAGTTATTACAGTTTAATCCTAATGCGTCTAAAGCCCTTCAAATCGCGGCACGTGCAC
The DNA here is from genome assembly GCF_008806375.1 of Pseudotamlana haliotis. Classification (GTDB taxonomy): domain Bacteria; phylum Bacteroidota; class Bacteroidia; order Flavobacteriales; family Flavobacteriaceae; genus Pseudotamlana; species Pseudotamlana haliotis. The sequence continues at coordinate 177,225 of NZ_WAAT01000050.1, forward strand.
AGCATATTTGCCGTTGGAAAATTGCTAGAGATGAATATCCTATGGATCGTGTAGGCTATTTAAAATGGCGAGAAACTTTAAAGAAAATGCACGCTGAAATTACTGCCGAAATTTTAGAGGAGGTAGGTTATGATCAGCAATTTATTGATCGTGTTTCCCTGTTAATCAATAAAAAATTGATTAAAAAGAATGAAGAAACTCAAATATTAGAAGATACCATTTGCTTGGTGTTCTTAGACTATTATTATGATGAGTTTGCTGAGAAGCACAGTGACGAAAAAATTATAGACATTCTTAAAAAAACCTGGGTTAAAATGTCGGATGCAGGGCATGAAGCAGCCTTGCAGTTGCCTTATTCTGAAAAAGGTTTAGCCCTAGTAAAAAAAGCAATTTCATAAGATGTAATATATGACGAAGCACGGAAATTCATTAGACCAAAGAACGTTTGATAAATTAAGCCGGCTTTACATTATTGCATTAAGTGCCATAGCGGTTTCTGTAATTGTTAGCCAAATTCTTATTCGCAATCACCTTTCCAATCAGGAAACGGATTCGTCGGTTATAAATGTAGCTGGGAGACAGCGTATGCTCAGTCAGAAACTCACGAAAAACGTGGTGTCGCTTTCAGCCGAAAATAGCGTAGAAACTCGTATTTTAATTAAGAATAAAATAAAGGAAACCCTTAAATTATGGGAGTTATCACACCACGCCCTTCAAAATGGAAGTGATAGTTTAGGGCTTCCAGAAGATAATACAGATGAAATTCGAGCGCGTTTTTCAGTGCTTAACCCTGTTTTTGATAAGATTAGTTTTGCTTCACAATCTATTGTGAGTAAAATTGAAGCTTATCCAGAATTAGATTTGCAAAATTTTAATTCTGAAGTTGAATTGGTTAAAAATAACGAAGATGATTTTTTGCTGATGATGGATGATATTGTGAATCAATATGATCTGGAAGCAGAGAAAAAAGTAAACTGGCTAAGAAGATTGGAGTCCTGGTTAACAGCCTTGACTTTAATTATTTTATTAGGGGAGTTTTTGTTAATTTTTTGGCCTGCTGCAAAGTCTGTAAAATCAACACTTTCAGAGTTGTTGTATGCCGAAAAACGTGCTAAAAAAATGGCATTTGATGCTGATGAACTCAGTCTGGCCAAAGAGAAATCTATAAAGGAATTACGAGCCTTAAGTCGTGCTATGGATGATACCTTGTTGTTTGCACGTATTTTACAAAACGGGCATATCGTGCATATGGGGAATAAGTTTTCGAGGCTTTTTAATTATTCTAAATTAAATGAAAAGGGTTTGTTTTGGACGGTTTTATCGCCAATAGAATCAGAACAAATTGTTATTGAAGATCTCATTGTTAAGCATAAAAAAACAGGCTGGCAGGGTGAAGTTAAAGCGACGACTAAAGAAAGGTTTGATGTCTGGTTAGAAATGGCTATTATCCCTTACAGTCCAACCGAAGATCGATCGGAATTACTCATAATAGCTTCAGAAATCACCGATAGAAAGGCAGCACAATTAGAGATAGATAGGCTGACGACAGCAAGTTTTGAGGAGAAGATGAACCAGCAAAAAATTATTGCTAGTAAAATCATTGAAAACCAAGAAAAGGAGCAGAATAGAATAGCGAAAGATGTGCATGATGGTATTGGTCAAATGCTAACCGGGTTAAAGTATAATCTAGAAAGTATTGACATGAATCATGTTGAAAAGGCATCGTCAAAAATTGAAAATCTTAAAGCCTTAGCTTCTGATATTATAAAAGGTATTAGAACGGCAACCTTTAATTTAGCACCTCCAGAACTTACCGATCATGGTATTGTTCCGGCAATTGTGAAGTTAACGCAAGAATTGGCGAAGCTAACCGGAAAGCAAATTATGCTTTTTAATAAAACAGATTTTAATCAACGCTTAGATTCCTTGGTCGAAATTAATATCTACCGAATCACTCAGGAAGCTATTAATAATGCGATAAAATATGCCGAAACCTCACATATTTTAGTGTCTTTATCACATAGTAAGGATATTTTAAGTATTGTGATTGATGATAACGGTAAAGGCTTCGACCCTAATAAGGTTAAAAATGTTAAAAATGGCGATGGGGGAATGGGAATGACTTTCATGAGAGAACGTATTAAATATATAGATGGCCGATTCTTTATAAATTCTGAAATAGGAAAAGGCACTCGAGTGACTTTAAATATTCCGCTTAAAGGGAAGTTGAAAACCAACTAACTGCGTGGGAATTTTTAATACGTAGTTGTACTTAATTTTATTACTTTTGAACTTATAATTATAGTTTATGGATGTTATTAATGTAGTGCTTGCAGATGACCATGTATTAGTTAGAGATGGTATTAGAGCACTTTTAGAGGATCAGTCTGGGGTAAAAGTAATTGCCGAAGCTTCAAATGGAAAAGAAGCTTTAGAGATTATTGCTGAGAATAAGCCACATGTGTTAATTGTGGATATTAGAATGCCAGAAATGAATGGTATCGAGGTGGTAGGTGAGATAAATAAGAGGTATTCAGATGTGCGTACTTTAGTCTTATCTATGCACGATTCTGAGGAATATGTTTTAAAAGCTATTCAGGCAGGCGCTGATGGTTACTTGTTAAAGGGAGCGAGTAAGGAAGAGTTTTTAAAGGCTCTTAATAATGTCGCAGCTGGAGGAAAATATTTTACAGGAGATGTTTCTGCCATAATTATGAATAATTTCGTAAACGGAAATACCACTACGGCGGAAGTTGAAGAAAAGAAAGTTAAAGAAGATCCTTTTAAACTCACCAAGCGTGAAAAACAAATTCTTGAACTCGTTCTACAATTAAAAAACAATAAAGATATTGCTGAAGAATTAAAAATAAGTAAGCGTACCGCCGAAGTACACCGTTTTAATTTGATGAAAAAATTAGAGGTTAAAAACTTAATGGAGCTTAGTAATAAGGCTAAAGAGTTCGATTTGGTTTAGCGCTTCTGCTTTATAAGTAAAAAATAAATTATAGAAATCCCAGATTTTGATGATCTCGGGATTTTTTTATGCCTAATGATTTGTCTTATTTGTTAAAACACTCAGGTTTTTGGGGTTCCTTTTAATATATTTTCAGTATTCCTTATTCTAAATTAGTAAACTCATATTTTTACGTAATTACGTAGTTTTTGTGTTTAAAATTAAGTATTTATACTTAATTTTGTTTCGTTGAATAGATAGTTTTTAACTATAAATTATTAAAACAAACGAAAATGAATACAACACAAGGAGCAAATAAAATACTGTTTATAAATACTTTAGCTTTTACTTTTTGTTTCGCAGCATGGATGCTAAACGGGATATTAGTTACTTTTTTAGTAGATAATCAAGTGTTTTCTTGGAGTGCTGTAGAGATTGGTTGGTTAATAGGTATTCCAGTTTTAACGGGTGCTATTTTTAGACTGCCAGCTGGTATTTTAACCGATAAATTAGGGGGGAAGCCAGTATTTACGGGCTTGTTGTTGCTGTGTGCAGTTCCTATGTTTTTATTGTCTTACGCTGATGATTTTTGGGCATTCGCCTTATGTAGTCTAGGGTTTGGTATTGCCGGAGCTAGTTTTGCTGTGGGTATTGCCTTTTCATCAATCTGGTTTCCTAAGGAAAAACAAGGCGTGGCGCTTGGTATTTTCGGTGCAGGTAATGCGGGTGCTGCTATTACAACTTTAGTAGGTCCTAAACTATTGAACTTTCTAACAGATAATAAAACGAATTTAGACGGTTGGAGAGACATGCCAAGAATCTATGCTGCAGTACTTGTTTTAATGGCAGTGATATTCTTTGTAACTACAAAAAATAAAAAACCAGCATCAAGTACTAAGAATATAAAAGGCATGTTAGCACCACTAAAAAGTGTGCGTGTGTGGCGTTTTGGTTTATACTACTTTTTAGTGTTTGGTTGTTTTGTAGCCTTTGCTGGTTGGTTGGTGCCTTATTACACCAATGTATACGCATTAGATTTAGTAACTGCGGGGATATTAGCCTCTTGCTTTAGTTTGCCTTCAGGAATTATTCGTGCCTTTGGTGGGTGGTTGTCTGATCGTGTGGGCGCAAGAAAAGTGATGTATTGGGTGCTTGGTTCTTCTTTAATTTTTAGCGCGATTTTGATTGTACCAAAAATGGATATTTATGCTGCCGGAAAAGGAATTATGGCCAAAAGTTCAGGTACGGTTACTGATGTGACTGCCAATTATATTGAAGTAGAAGGTGTTAAATACCCAGTAATAGCAAAAACCGATAAGCTTGCAAATTTAAATGAAGGCTTCCATGTATTTCCTGTTAAAGAATCATGGCAAGAAGTGGTTGTGAAAAAAGGTGATGTTGTTAAAAAGAAACAATTGATTGCTAAAGGTAATACCCATATTTACTTTCAAGCGAACTTGTGGATTTTCGCTATAGTAGCTATTATTATTGGTTCTATTTGGGGTATTGGTAAGGCTGCGGTTTATAAGCATATCCCAGATTATTTCCCTGAAGAAGTAGGTGTTGTTGGTGGTATGGTTGGTGTACTTGGTGGACTAGGTGGTTTCTTTTGCCCGATCATATTTGGTTATTTGTTAGAAGGAACCGGATTGTGGTCAAGCTGTTGGATATTGATGTTGGCACTGTCTGCTGTATGTTTAATTTGGATGCATCGTGTGGTTCAGAAAATGGCCGATAAAGCAACTCCTAATTTGGTGAACAAATTTGAAAAAGAACAAGGTTAATTCCATTGTTTGTATGATGTTCTTTAGTGTTTTAAGATATATTGATTAATACTAGGCTTAAAAAGGTCTGATTTTAATAAATCCTTAAAATGACTATTCATAATTGTTAATCTTGTAATAATTACAGATTACTTACTTTTGTTGCTTGTAATTAAGTATGAATACTTAATTTTACGTAGAAGAAATTAAAATATTGATTCCTAAGAATGCTTAATGAGCTGTAATGTTCTTGTCATTTTAAGGTTGAATTGAAATATTGACATGCTGCATAATCTGTAGTTTTAGCTACCGTAGTGTCTAATGGTTTTTCATAATTGGAGCCATAGTGGTTGTGGCTACGGTAGTTTTTTTATAACAACTTGCTTAAGTTGAAAAAACTAAAACACATAAAAGGATTATGTGAGAGCGCACTGAAATAACAAAACTAGAAGCCTGTTTTTTTATTAATTTAAAATTAAAAAGCCTCTGTTTTGTTGTTATTCAGAATAATGAATCACGAATTTGTGTTCTGAAATTAAAATGTATTATTTAGTATAAAATCTTTGTCTGAATGATTAAAAACGAAGTTAAAACAACGTGTTCATATTGTGGTGTAGGCTGCGGAATTATTGTTAAAAAAGACAGTAATAACAAAGTACTTGTTGAAGGTGATAAAGATCACCCTGTAAACAGAGGTATGCTTTGTTCAAAAGGTATGAACTTGCACTATGTGGCTAACGATACCTCTGATAGAATTTTATACCCAGAAATGCGCTGGAGTCGTTCGCATCCCAGAGAACGCGTAAGTTGGGATGATGCTTTAGATCGTGCTGCTAGCGTTTTTAAATCTATTATCAAAAAACATGGGCCAGATAGTGTAGCATTTTATGTGTCTGGACAAAGTTTAACAGAAGAATATTATATAGCAAACAAGTTAACTAAAGGTTTCTTAGGAACCAATAATATAGATACGAACTCTCGACTTTGTATGAGTTCAGCGGTGGTTGGTTATAAGAAAACATTTGGTGAAGATTCTGTGCCGATCTCTTATGCCGATATTGAATTGGCAGATACTTTTTTGATTTCTGGTGCGAACCCAGCTTGGTGTCACCCGATTTTATTTAGACGTATTGAAAAACATAAGGAAGAGAATCCTGATGTAAAAATTATAGTTGTAGATCCAAGAAAAACAGATTCAGCAAACTTTGCCGATTTACATTTACAACTTCTTCCAGGTACCGATGTTATTTTATATAACGCCATTGCGAGATGTTTGTATAAAAGTGGACTCATTGATGAAAAATTCATAAATGAACATACGGATGGTTTTGAGGGTTATAAAGACCTTATTTTTCAAACGTCTTTAAGAAAAGCTTCAAAACTATGTGGTGTTTCTGAGGACGATATTCGTAAGGCTGCAAAATATATAGGGCTTTCAAAAGGCTTTATTTCTATGTGGGCTATGGGGCTTAACCAAAGTGTGGTGGGTACCGATAAAAATGTATCGCTTTTAAACTTATCGCTTATTACAGGTCAAGTTGGAAAACCAGGCGCGGGGCCTTTTTCGCTTACCGGACAGCCTAACGCTATGGGCGGACGTGAAGTAGGTGGAATGGCTAATTTATTAGCGGTTCATAAAGATTTAATGAATGAAGAGCACCGTCGTGAGGTGGCCCAATTCTGGGGTGTTGATAAAATCAACCCGAAACCAGGACTTACGGCAACCGAAATGTTCGATGCCCTTGAAAGCGGAAAACTTAAAGCGGTATGGATTGCTTGTACTAATCCATTAGTGAGTTTACCAAACTCAAACCGTATTGAGCGTGCCATGAAAAACGCCAAGTTTGTTGTGGTTCAAGATATTTCGCATAAATCAGACACAGTAGATTTTGCCGATTTAGTGCTTCCTGCAGCCGCTTGGTTGGAAAAGGAAGGTACAATGACCAATTCTGAAAGACGTATTTCATACTTGCCTAAAGAAATTGATGCACCGGGAGAAGCACGACCAGATGTTGAAATCTTTTGTGATTTTGCACAGCGTATGGGCTTTAGAGGGTTTAATTTCAGCAATGCAAGTGAGGTTTACGATGAATATGCGGCTATGACTAAAGGGACCAATATTGATGTGTCTTTCTTAAATTATGATCGTTTAAAAAACGAAGGCACTTTTCAATGGCCGGTTAATGAATATAGACACCCAGGTACACCGCGTTTATTTGAAGATAAAAAGTTTTATACACCATCTCAAAAAGCACAATTCAATTTACCGAGTACAATTGAAAATACTTCGGTGCAACCCAATGATGATTACCCACTGATTCTAACAACAGGGCGTGTTCGTGATCAATGGCATACCATGACAAAAACAGGAAAGGTGTCTCGTTTAAAAACGCATTACCCAACACCGGTTTTAGAAATTAATCCAGTTGATGCCTTTTTAAACAAAATTAAAGATGGTGATATTACTGAGATTACTGGTGAAAACGGACAAGTTAGAGTGCGTGCTAAGATCACCGATACCATTAAAAAAGGTGTGGTTTTCTTACCAATGCACTGGGGAAAACAATTACAGAGTAACTTAAATCGAGCAAACAATCTAACCAATACGCATGTGGATCCTACGTCTAAGGAACCAGATTTTAAGTTCACGCGTGTTGCTGTTACAAAATATAAAAAACCGGTAGAGAAAATCGTTATTGTAGGTGCTGGAGCGGCAGCATTCCGTTTTGTTCAAAATTATCGAGAATACAACGAAGTTGATGAAATTCACGTGTTTTCAAAAGAACCTAATTTATTCTACAATAGAGTATTGTTACCAGAATATGTTACCGAAGAATTGTCTTGGGAACAACTTCTTAAAATAAAAGAACAGGAACTTAGTAAGCTTAATATCAACTTGCATCCAGAAAGATCTATTGTCAAAATTGACAAGGATGGCAAGAATGTTACCGATAGTAATGATGAAATCCATACTTTCGATAAGTTAATCTTAGCTACAGGTAGTCGTCCGTTCATTCCTAAAGATGTTCAAATTGATTTACCAGGACGTTTTACCATGCGTAATAAGAGTGATGCTGATAGTTTTAAAGCTTATTTAGATGCTACAAACTTACCGCCTGAAGAGCAACATGTTGTGATTGTTGGTGGTGGATTATTAGGTCTGGAGTTAGCAGCAGCTATGAAACATAAAAATGCCAAAATCACTATTATCCAACGTGCGTCTCGTTTAATGGAGCGTCAGTTAGATAAGGTGTCTAGTAAGCTCTTGGCTTTAGATGTTCAAGAACGTGGCATTCAAATTTACTTCGATAACGAGGTGAGTACGGTCTTTGATGATGAAGATACAGGAGAATTAAACATTACACTTAAGAGTGGGAAGTTCCTAACGGCCAATGCTATTGTTTATGCTATTGGAACAATTCCTAATGTGGAAATGGCTAGAGTGAATGGTATCTCTTGTAGTCGTGGGGTTAAGGTGAATCAACACTTAGAATCTTCGCATAAGGATATTTTCGCCATTGGTGAAATTGCAGAATATAACAATAGGTTATTCGGAATTACTTCGGCAGCAGAAGAACAAGCAAATATTTTAGCGAACTTTATTGCAGGTGATATTAGCTGTGCTTATGATGGTTCGGTGTTGATGAATATTTTAAAATTCAATGACTTAAATCTTTGTAGTATTGGTGATATTGATGTGCCTGAGAATGATGATAGCTATGAAGAAATCATATTTACTGATCTTAAGAAACGCTATTATAAAAAGTGTATCGTAAAAGACGACTTGCTAGTTGGTGCGGTTTTAATGGGTGATAAAAATGAATTCGCCGAATTTAAAACCATGATTGAAAGTAAGATTGAAATGGCCGATAAGCGTAATACTTTACTTAGAGGATCTTCAAATGACGCACCAGTATTAGGTAAGTTGGTTTGTTCGTGCAGTCAGGTTGGGGCCGGAAATATTGAAGAGGCCATTGCTAAAGGTTGTGATGATTTCACCGAATTATGTAATAAAACAGGTGTCGGGTTAGGTTGTGGAAGTTGTAAAACTGAAGTTAGAGAAATACTTCAAAATTCAAAAGTATTAGCATAATGGAAGAGCCATACAGAATTAAAATTAGTGGAGGTGTTTTGTCTCCAGGAGAGTTAAAATATATTTGTGAAGCGGCAGAAGGCTTAGGTTTAGATGCTATTTCATTCGGTTCTCGTCAAGATATTATTTTCCCAGAACAGATTGATGAATCTAAGTTTGATCAGTTTAATAAAATTCAATTTATTAAGCCTAAGCGCGATGGGATTGAAAATGTCGCTTCATCTTACGTTTCTGCTGAGATTTTACCAAGTACCTCATGGTTAACAAGTGATCGCTATTTATATATATTAGAACAGTTCAAGCATAAATTGAAATTAAGGGTAAATATTACCGATCCTAAACAAAGGTTAGTGCCTTTATTTACTGGAAATGTCAATTTTATTGCTTCAGAACACGAAGATTATTGGTACTTATATGTACGACTTCCAGGTTGGAAAAAAACACTCATGTATCCTGCGCTTATTTATAGCTGGGATATGGATAAGATAGAAATTGCCATAGAAAATATCCTTCAGGAGGAACCAGAAACTATCGAAACGGTTTTTGACTTGGTGAGTGATGCTGTAGATACCAATAACAGAACGGTTGATAAAGCTTTAGAAGTGCCGTTTTATCCGTTTCCTTACTATGAGGGCATGAATAGAATTGGACCAGATCGTTACTGGTTAGGCTTGTATTGGAGAAATAATCGTTACGATTTGAAGTTCTTGAAAGCCATGTGTGATCTGTGTTCAGAAAATAAAATCGGTAAAATATCGATTACCCCTTGGAAATCATTTATTGTTAAAGGAATTCCTTTAAAATCGAAATTACAGTGGGAGAAATTCCTTGGTAAATACGGTATTAATGTCCGTCATTCTATGTTGGAGATGAACTGGCACCTGCCGGTAAATGATCCAGATGCTTTAAATCTAAAAAAGTATTTGGTAACCAACTTTGACCAAAATGATATCAGTACCTATGGTTTAACCTTCGGGATTACAAGTTATGAGAGTGATACTTATAATTTCACTTCTATAGTTATCGAGAAAAATAAGCAACCAGATATTAAAGGGGATTTCAAAATTAGAGATACTTACAATCTTTTATACGCTAAAAATTTCGACCCAAATACACAGCAATACATCATGCATGTTCAAGATGTTGATAAGGTGGAGTTACCAGGGTTGTTAATGGAATTGAGTCAGTTGTATTTTGAACAATTGGGTACAGAACGTGAAGAAGAAGAGGTTGAACTGGTTCAGAAAGAAAAATCAGAAGTTGAGGTGTATCAGTGTTCAGAATGTATGACCATTTACAATGAAGTTTATGGTGATGTGACTCAGGATATTGCACCAAATACACCTTTTGAAAGTTTAGAAGGTACTTACGCCTGTTCACTATGTGAAGCGCCTAAGAGTAGCTTTGAAAAGAAGGTTTTAGTACATTAAAAATCAAAGTTGATGGCTGCTAACAATTTGAGGTAAAGCTTTAAAATGTAGTGAATCTGTCATTTCTAGGTCACGAGAAATATAGAAAGTATAACCTAGAAAGAAAAAAATAAGAGGAAAATCTTAAATAAAATAACCGAATACTTTTGCTCGAATGCGATGTCTCAAAAGTGCTGAATGTGTTTTAAATATGCTTGGGTTTGTATTTAAATAATTAACATTGGTGCTAGAGATATCGCATTACTTTTTAATGCTTGTTTGGCCTGAACATCGTAATCTTTCCCGTTTCAAATCCTTTGAACTAAAACAGAGATTTACTTTCGCCGCATGGAAACAAATACAAAACAATTTTGGTACGGTGTGCTTATAGGTGTTCTAGGTGTGGTGCTTTTTTCATCAAAAGCAGTTATGGTCAAATTGGCTTATAATTACAATGTTGACCCTATTAGTATTTTATTGCTCCGTATGTTATTTGCTTTTCCTGTGTATGTGGTGATTGCTTTTATTTATAGCAAGAAAAAAACGGCTATACCTATAAAGAAAACAGATTATGTATGGTTGGTCTTTTTTGGCTTAGTAGGTTATTATCTGGCTAGTTATTTTGATTTTGTCGGACTCAAATACATCAAAGCCAGTTTGGAGCGTATCATTTTGTTCTTATACCCAACCATGGTGTTGGTTCTAAATCGTGTGTTTTTAAAACGCCCTATAACTAAAATACAATCCTTAGCCATTGCTTTAACTTATATGGGCGTTGTTATAGCCTTTTGGGATGAAGTGGCCTTGTCAGGTCGTGATAGCTTTTTAGGAGGCGCTTTTATTCTATTAAGTGCGATTACCTATGCAACGTATTTAGTAGGAACCGGTTGGCTTATTCCGAAATTCGGAGTCGTTAAGTTTACCGCATACGCCATGATTGTGTCTTGCGTAAGCGTATTTATTCATTTTAGTATCGTAAGCGATGTAGATTTGTTTAGTTTTTCATGGCAAGTTTATGCTTTAGGATTTATTATTGCCCTGTTTGCCACTGTAATTCCGTCTTTTTTGGTGTCTACATCGATAAAGATGATTAGCTCTTCAAATTTCGCTATTGTTGCAGGAGTCGGACCTATTTCAACCATTATTTTGGCTTCCATATTCTTGAATGAAGTTTTAACGGGCTTGCAGTTTTTTGGGGCTTTGGTGGTGATCTTAGGGATATTGATGGTTTCTCTTAAAAAAGAAAAGCAGGCCTAGTCAGGTTCTCAACAATGAATTAAGGTTCATTGTTAATTACTTTGTGGCTTTGCTATTTCATTTTTTGATTGGTTGTGCTATATTAGCATCCTATCTTAACCACAGCTCTTATTAATGGCAGAAAATTCTAACTACACCGAAGACAATATTCGTTCATTGGATTGGAAAGAGCATATCCGTATGCGTCCTGGAATGTATATTGGAAAACTTGGTGACGGGTCTTCTCCTGATGACGGTATTTACATTCTACTTAAAGAAGTTTTAGACAACTCCATTGATGAATATGTCATGGGAGCCGGAAAAACTATCGAAATTTCCATTCAAGGGACTAAAGTAACGGTTCGTGATTACGGCCGTGGAATTCCGTTAGGGAAGGTAGTTGATGTGGTTTCTAAAATGAACACCGGTGGTAAGTACGACTCCAAAGCCTTCAAGAAATCGGTTGGATTAAACGGTGTTGGTACTAAAGCTGTAAATGCTTTATCATCTTTTTTTAGGGTAGAATCCACACGTGATAACAAAAGCGCTTCCGCGGAATTTGAACAAGGTAACCTTACCAACGAAGACTTTTTAGAAGAAACCTCACGCCGAAAAGGGACGAAAGTATCTTTTATTCCTGATGAACTTATTTTTAAGAATTATAAATTCCGAAGTGAGTATATCGTAAAAATGCTTAAAAACTATGTGTACCTGAATCCAGGTTTAACCATTGTTTTTAACGGTGAAAAATTCTATAGTGAAAACGGATTAAAAGATTTATTAAGTGAAAATATTGGTGAATCTGATCGTTTGTACCCAATCATCCACCTAAGGGGAGATGATATTGAGGTCGCTCTAACCCATAGTAAAACTCAATATAGCGAGGAGTATCACTCTTTTGTAAACGGACAAAATACAACGCAAGGGGGAACACACCTAAATGCCTTTAGAGAAGCCATAGTGAAAACCATTAGAGAATTCTATGGGAAAACTTATGATGCTTCTGATATTAGGAAATCTATTGCCAGTGCTATTGCCATCAAGGTTATGGAGCCGGTTTTTGAGAGTCAAACCAAAACAAAATTAGGTTCTACCGATATGGGCGGTGACCTGCCAACGGTAAGAACCTATATCAATGATTTTGTAAAACGTTATTTAGATAACTATTTACATAAACATCAAGATACGGCTGAAAAAATTCAGCGTAAAATACTTCAGGCAGAGCGCGAACGAAAGGAGCTTTCTGGTATTAGAAAGTTAGCCAAAGACCGGGCTAAAAAAGCCAGTCTGCACAATAAAAAATTACGCGATTGCCGGGTGCACTTTGGTGATGCTAAAAACCCAAGAAACTTAGAAACCACTTTGTTTATTACCGAGGGTGATTCGGCTTCTGGTAGTATCACAAAATCTCGAGATGTAAATACACAGGCCGTGTTTAGTTTAAAAGGAAAGCCTTTAAACTGTTACGGACTAACAAAGAAAATTGTTTATGAAAATGAAGAATTTAATTTGTTACAAGCGGCTTTAAATATAGAAGAGTCTTTAGAGGATTTAAGATATAATAATGTGGTAATTGCTACCGATGCCGATGTTGATGGTATGCACATTCGCTTGTTATTAATTACCTTCTTTCTTCAGTTTTTTCCTGAAGTGATTAAAGAAGGGCACCTTTATATTTTGCAAACGCCGTTATTCCGTGTTAGAAATAAAAAGGAAACCATATATTGTTATTCTGAAGAAGAACGAAGAAATGCCATAGAAAAACTAAAACCAAAACCAGAAATCACTCGATTTAAAGGTCTTGGTGAAATTTCTCCAGATGAATTTAAACATTTCATTGGTGAAGATATTCGGCTAGACCCGATTATGCTAGACCATAATATGTCTATTGACGAATTATTAGAGTTTTATATGGGGAAAAACACCCCGTCAAGACAAGAGTTTATTATCGATAATCTTAAAGTAGAATTAGATATTATCGAGTAATTGATAAAGCGTTTTTTTTAGCCTATTTCGGAATAAAAAATAGATAAAAAAACGTAATAAATTTTAGTTAAAATTGGTTAAGAAATTTATCTGAAAACGTAACTTTGCTGCGATTTTAAAAAAGATAAATTATATTAAATAACACCTACTTTTAGTAGGCATAAAAACTTAACTAAGATGTTATACGCAAAGAAAGAAGAATTAGAAGTAATACGTTCATATGAGTACTTACATGTTCACCCAGCTAAAGATCAAGTAATGAGATTACAAGCTCGTGGTGGTGTAATGCTTAACGGCAAACCAAAACCAAATAAAAAGTAATTAATGATTGAAAACGGAGACGATTTAATTAACGAACAAGATGAACCTCAGGAAACCATTACCCGTGTTACGGGAATGTATAAAGATTGGTTTTTAGATTATGCTTCTTACGTTATTTTAGAACGTGCCGTTCCTGCTATTGAAGACGGTTTTAAACCCGTTCAACGTCGTATCATGCATTCCATGAAAGATTTGGATGATGGACGTTACAATAAAGTGGCCAATATTGTGGGGCATACCATGCAATATCACCCGCACGGTGATGCGAGTATTGCTGATGCCATGGTGCAAATTGGACAAAAAGATTTATTAATTGATACCCAAGGAAACTGGGGAAATATTTTAACGGGTGACCGAGCTGCTGCTTCCCGTTATATTGAGGCTCGAATTTCTAAATTCGGACTCGATGTGGTCTATAATCCTAAAATTACAGAATGGCAGGCAAGTTATGACGGACGTAGAAAAGAGCCGGTGAACTTGCCTGTTATGTTTCCTTTGCTACTAGCGCAAGGAGGCGAAGGTATTGCGGTTGGACTTTCAACTAAAATACTACCTCATAACTTTATTGAGCTTATTGAAGCTTCTATAAAACATTTACAAGGCAAACGCTTTACCATATTACCAGATTTTCCAACAGCGGGTATTGCCGATTTTTCAAATTATAATGACGGACTTAGAGGCGGAAAAGTACGTGTTCGTGCTAAAGTTTCTCAGCTGGATAAAAATACTTTGGTCATTACCGAATTACCTTTCGGAACAACAACATCGTCATTAATTGATTCCATTTTAAAGGCTAACGATAAGGGTAAGATTAAAGTCAAAAAAATTGAAGATAATACAGCTGCTGAAGTTGAAATTCTTGTGCATCTTCCAACAGGATTATCACCAGATAAAACCATTGATGCCTTATATGCCTTCACAAGTTGCGAGTCGTCTATTTCTCCTTTAGGATGTGTTATTGAAGATAACAAGCCTTTATTTGTAGGTGTGACAGAAATGCTTCGCCGTTCCACAGATAATACGGTGCAACTTTTAAAGCAAGAGCTTGAAATCAAACTCGGTGAGTTTGAAGAGCAATGGCACTTTGCTTCATTAGAACGTATTTTTATTGAAAATAGAATTTATCGTGATATTGAGGAAGAAGAAACCTGGGAAGGTGTTATTAGTGCTATTGATAAGGGGTTACAACCTCATATCAAGCACCTAAAACGTGCCGTGACTGAAGAAGATATTGTGCGCTTAACCGAAATTCGAATCAAGCGTATTTCAAAATTTGATATTGATAAAGCACAGCAAAAAATAGATGCTTTAGAAGATCAGATTGCTGAAATCAAACATCACCTCGCAAACCTAATTGATTATGCGATTGCTTATTTCACAAGACTTAAAAAAGAATACGGTGAAGGTCGAGAGCGTAAGACCGAGATAAGAGTTTTTGATGATGTAGATGCCACCAAAGTGGTGATTAGAAACACCAAACTTTATGTTAATCGTGCTGAAGGTTTTATTGGAACCTCATTAAGACGTGATGAATATATTGGTGATTGCAGTGATATTGACGATATTATTGTATTTACCAAATCAGGTAAAATGATGGTAACCAAAGTGGATAGTAAAACCTTTATTGGTAAAGACATCATACATGTTGCTGTTTTTAAGAAGAAAGATAAGCGTACCATTTATAACTTCATTTATCGTGATGGTAGAGGTGGGCCTTCGTATATTAAACGTTTTGCCGTAACAAGCGTGACGCGCGATAGAGAATATGACTTGACTAACGGCACTAAAGGGTCGGATGGTTTATATTTTTCAGCAAATCCTAATGGTGAAGCTGAAGTAGTAACTATTTTACTGCGTCAAGCAGGAAGTATTAAAAAACTGAAATGGGATATTGACTTTGCCGATATTTTGATTAAAGGTCGTGCTTCAAAAGGAAATTTAGTGACTAAATATCCTGTAAAACGCGTAGAACTTAAGGAAAAAGGGGTGTCTACCTTGAAACCACGTAAAATTTGGTTTGATGATACGGTTCAGCGTCTTAATGTTGATGGACGAGGGGAGTTGATTGGTGAGTTTAGAGGCGAAGATAAACTGCTTATCATTTCACAATCGGGTATACTTAAAACCGTAACCCCAGAAGTCACCATGCATTTTGATAACGATATGATTGTTATGGAAAAATGGCAACCTAAAAAACCAATTTCTGTAATTTATTTCAACGGTGAAAAAGAATTGTATTATGTCAAACGTTTTTTAATTGAAAATGAAGGTAAAGAGGAAACTTTTATTCCTGAAGATCCTAATTCGCAATTAGAAATCGTTTCTACTGATTGGAGACCTATGGCCGAAGTCGTATTTGCTAAAGAACGCGGCAAAGACAGAAAAGAAAACTTAGAAGTTAATCTTGAAGAGTTTATTGCGGTTAAAGGAATAAGTGCTTTAGGAAATCAATTGACTAAAGATAAGGTTAACCAAGTGAATTTATTAGATTCTCTACCTTACGAATCTCCTGAGGAAGTTCATGCTGAAGATTTAGAAGTTATTGATGAAACCGAAGTGTCTTCAGAGGATAAACATAATGACGACTCACAGCCAACCTTGTTCTAAAAATGAGTGATTCCCTTGAATTTGATTAAAAAAGTTTTCTTCGGATTAAGCCGTTTGGTCTATTTTTTAGTGCCACTATTCTTGATTTTTGCCTGTGTTATAACACTTTATTTTGAAAATGTACTGTCCTTAGTTTTATCTGTTGGGCTGCCTGGTATCGTTGTTTTAAATGCTATTATCTTCATTTATCTAGCCTTTAGAAAGCGTAAGCAAGCCGTTTTTGTGCTTTTGGCTTTAGTGGTTTATGGTTTTACTCATGTTTCTTTTTTTAAATTCAACTTTAACGAAAATGCTGAGTTAGGAGATACCATGTCTATTTTAACTTTTAACGTAAGAAGTGCAGGAGGTGCTGGACATACCAGTGATCGGGATCGAGATCAAAGAAAAGTAAGGATAGAAACCATGGCTAAATTTGTTAAAAAACAGGAAGCTGATGTGGTACTATTTCAAGAATTTTGGACTGCTAACATAAAGGATTTTCCAAGCTATCCTTATACATTTCTTGGGCAAAGGAAGGGGAGTGGTAAGTCAATGCAGCTTATTTTATCCAAATATCCCATAGTGAATAAAGGTTATATAGACTTTCCTAATACGGCCAATAATGCCATGTTTGCCGATATTCAGTATAAAAATGAACTGATTCGTGTTTACAATGTGCACTTACAATCCTTTAGTGTTGAGATAGATCAGGAGTTTTTTACAGAATCGGGCCTAAAAGCGGTCTATCCTAAAATAGAAAAGGGTCAAAAATTTAAAAGTGTTCAAACAGAATTATTGCTTGAGAACTTCCGTGAGTTTCAAGGTAGAAGCATTGTTGGAGGGGATTTCAACACCACGCCTTTTTCTAAAACTTATGAAAGCCTCAGAGCAAACCGCCAAGATACTTTTTTAGAAGTTGGTTCTGGTTTTGGAGGCACTTACAATTTATTAGGGTACCCTATGCGATTGGATTATATACTCCCTGATCATAATTTTCAAGTCATGTCACATGAAAACTTCAACTTAAAGTTATCAGATCATGAGCCGATACTTGTGCATTTGAAGTTAAAAAACTAAGGGTTTTTCCGTTAAAAAATATAGAGTTAAAAGTCAAAATTGAAAAAATGTCAACTCTTCTTAGGGAAGTTCAAATGAAAACAATTTCCATTCGTAAAAAAAACCACCAATAATTAGGTGGTTTTTAGTATTGTAATTTTAATAGTCTAAAAATGGTATTACAATTATTAATTTTTAAGTACGTTTCAACTGTTTTTGAATTTTCTTAATCGCTGATTGAATAGATTTTTCAGGTTCGATAATATTATAGGCACCCCAAAAACGTGGATCTGAAAACCCTGAAGCTTTTTCTGTTAAAATAGTGGTAGGTCTAATCACTTGACTTCTGTTTTTGCTTAATTTCGAGTCATTGATCTCCCAGTCTGTTATGGCCATTTCACTGTTTAAGGTGTAGGTGCTGTTAAAAAGTTTGCCTTCCCAGTTTACCTTAAAGGTTAGAGAAATATTGCTGTAGGCATAATGCCATTTTCCATTTTTGGTTCTGTAATTCACGCGGTATGCGGTTTCGGTAGGGTAAACATCTGCTTTTCGCGGTTTTTTACGAACAAAATGTTCACTTGCGAGTGTACGGTTTGAAATATTTAAACTATAAACAGCGTTGGTTAAAGCTCGGGTTTCTGCATCAATAAAAAGTTTACCATAATATAAAGGCGTATTTAAGTTTTCTTTTTGTTTAAAATCAACCACATAAATTAAGCGGTCGTTGATTTTTGTAGCTTTATCAAAACTGAAATCATAATGAGGTATAGATTCTTCAGTAAAAATAAACTCTGGGTACTTAATGATATCTGTATATAGATTACTAAAAGGCCCGCCTTGTAGTTTTAAGGCCAACGTGTCTAACTTTTTATAATCAGTGGTTTTTCTAGCTTTAACCAACTCAATATAGTCACGGCTTAAATTATCGTAAGGTTCCTTGTGTATTCTAACCACAGCTTCTGATAATGAGGCATTTTTTTTGCGTTTTTTTATAGTTTCACGGTAAAAAGCAGTCATTAAAGTACCTTGGTCATTGTAAATACTCCCTTTTTTACTTAAAACATCCATAACTAATGCTTTAGCATTACTTGGTGTAGAGACGATGCTAATTTCATCTAAGTTGGTGGTTACAGGGTTTAAACGAATTTTTTCATGATTTTTAAATGCTGAAACTTCAATTTCAACTTTTTCATATCCCAAATAGGAGATGCTTATGATGCCGTTTAGGTGGTCTTTGGGGATTTTTAAAGCAAAATGGCCGTCATTATTTGAAACGGTGCTCATGTTGGAATTTAATAACGCGATATCAGCAAAAATCAAGTCATCATGTGTATCGGCATCAATGACTTTACCTTCAATTTCTTTAAATTGTTCAGGGGTTTCTTCTTGAGCCATTACGGTGTTCGTCCCAAATAAAATTAGGATGAACACAAATAGCCCTTTAATGTAGCATGTCTTTTTCATAATATTAGAGTTATAGATGGTGCTATAATATACGGAAAATTCATGTAAAACGCTAATTATCAACAATGTTAGTTGCTTTGTGAAATCGGCTCTAGACTGGTCTGTAAGGCTTTTCATAAAAGCAATTAAAGCAATCTGTTCTTTTTTAGTTAAATCTAAATTATCAAAAGGCAAGGTTTGGTGTGCCAAATCAAAACCAAATCCAACACCGCCGCCTTCATTATAAAACTCAACGACTTCCTCTAAGGTGTTAGATACACCATTTGATTGCGCATTGGCCAAATGAGGTTTGGATAAATTAGTGCTCAAGATATCTTAGTATTTTCTAAGTGTTAATTTCAGGAGAAACATCTTAACTTAATTTTTAGATTTGCTAAAATAGAATAACAGTATATTTACGTGATTTTTAAGTGGCATATGCAGTATAAAACCCTACCATTCTATAAAACTGGCTATTTTTCAACCTTAATTTGTGATTATTTAGCTGAAAAACCAGAATTGAAACCTTTTTATAATAGGTTTCCTGAAATTGATGCTTTCCAAAAGCAAATAGAAGAAAAAGGCCAATCTTTTGGTCTAGAAGCACGAGTGACTTTAGTTTCGGCTTTAAAAAATCAATATCAAGATGTTGAAACTTCAGAATTGACCTTAAGTCATATTGAGTTACTAAGTGCTGAGAACAGCTTTACGGTAACTACGGGGCATCAGCTTAATTTATTTACAGGACCACTTTATTTTCTGTACAAAATTGTTTCAGCAATAAATCTTTCTAAGGCATTAAAATTGAAGTACCCAGAGCATAATTTTGTACCGGTGTATTGGATGGCTACGGAAGACCACGATTTTGAGGAAATCAATTATTTTAATTTCAACGGAAAGAAAGTACAATGGAATCGCAAAGCGGAAGGCCCTGTTGGTGAATTATCTACCGAAGGTTTAGATGCTGTGTTTGACGTATTTTCGGAAGAATTGGGCCATAGCTCAAATGCTGAAACTATAAAAGTGTTGTTTGAATCAGCCTATTTAAGGCATGATAATTTGGCTGAATCCACACGTTTTCTAGCCAATGCTTTATTTCAAGAGTATGGTTTGGTGATTATTGATGTTAATGATACCAGCTTGAAAAAGGAATTTGTTCCATACATGGAACATGAATTACGCAATCAAGTGTCTTTTAAAGCAGTTTCAAAAACGAATGATAAGCTAGCGGAAGTATCCGATGATTACAACATTCAAGTAAACCCAAGAGAAATAAACTTATTCTATATTGCTGAAAATTTACGTGAACGTATCGTTTTTGAAGAAGGAATTTACAAAGTTTTAAACTCAAATATCACTTGGACTGAAACTGAATTAATAAAACACCTCAATGAAAACCCTGAACGTTTTTCACCAAATGTGATTATGCGTCCGCTATATCAAGAAGTGATTTTACCTAACCTATGTTATATAGGTGGTGGTGGCGAATTGGCCTATTGGTTTCAGCTGAAAGATTTTTTTGAAACCGTAAATGTGCCTTTTCCTATGTTACTATTGCGGAATTCAGTATTAATTCAAACTGAAAACCAACTCAAAAAGTTGGAAAACTTAAATATTTCTACCGAAACCCTATTTTTAAAACAAAGTACCTTTATAAATAAAAAGGTTCGTGATATTTCGAACATCGACATTGATTTTTCAGATCAGAAAAAGCATTTACAGGAACAATTTAAGAGCATGTATGACTTAGCTGAGCAAACTGATAAATCTTTTATTGGCGCTGTAAAAGCCCAAGAAGTGAAACAAATCAAAGGTTTAGAGCATTTAGAAAAACGATTGCTTAAAGCACAAAAGCGAAAATTGTCTGATGAGGTGTTACGTATGACAGAGCTTCAAAATCAATTGTTTCCAAATCAAAGCCTGCAAGAGCGCAACACGAATTTTTCTCAGTTTTATATGGAATATGGCGAAAAGCTAATTCCGAGTTTAATAGAAAAATTAGATCCTTTAAGCGGTGAGTTTTCTATACTGACTTTGTAATTGCTGTTTTTTGCCCGTCCGTATTATTTAAATTTAAGGAGAACTAGTAATGCTTTACGCCATGATGGCTTTTCTTTATTTAGAGACCTTTCAGGTTTTTAAAACCTGAAAGGTCTGGTTTTAAATTAGCTCTAATTTTATCCATAACTTCTTCAATTTTATAGTTGAATTTTCGTTTCTAATACACGTATTCTTGTCTATGTTAACTCTTTTCAATTTTAGTTGAACTAAATTTCATAGTTTCTAATGATAAGCTTAATTTTGAATTCGATATTTAAATTCAACTTAAATGCATAAAATTGATTTTGATTTGGTAGAGATGACTATGGATACCATGAAATATGTTATCGATAGAGTCTCGTCTACAACCACTAAAATAGGAAAGCCCAAAAAGGCCGAAGAATTAAAAGCCCTAGTTGGTGAAACCGTTACCGAAAAAGGTATTGGTGGTGAATATGCGTTTGAGTTATGGCGTAAGCATTTAGCTGTTGCTAATGTTCCCGTAGATCACCCAAGAAATTTAGCCTTTGTACCAGCCTCACCAACACGAGCAGCTATTATGTTCGATTTAGTGACGGCAGCATCTAGTATTCACGGTGCCTACTGGATGGAAGGTGCTGGTGGTATTTTTTGTGAAAACGAAGCCATGCGTTGGATGGTGTCCTTAACCGGTATGCCAGAAGGCGCTTTTGGTGTGTTTACCAGCGGTGGTACGGCAGCGAACCTATCGGCTATTGTTGCGGCACGTGAAAATTGGAGAAGCAGTGATGAAAAACATCAAGCTCAAAAAGGACTTATAATCACGTCTATTGGTGCGCACTCTTCAGTAAAAGCCATGGCTAAAGTGGCCGATATTGATGTTGTACTAGTAGATACCGAAGATTGCTTAGAAAAAGAAGCCCTTTTAGAAACCATAAACAGCTTATCAGAAGTAGAAAAACAACGTTTATTTGCTGTTGTTGGAACAGGAGGTACTACAAATGCAGGAATTATTGATGATTTAGAAGGAATCGCCGAGGTTTGTGAAGCCGAAAATTTATGGTTTCATGTGGATGCTGCCTATGGAGGTGGTGCTTTAATGGCAGATTCAGTAAAGCACTTATTTAAGGGTATTGAAAGAGCTGATAGTATTACTATCGATCCGCATAAATGGATGTTTTCACCTTATGATTGTGGCGCCGTTATTTATAAACACCCGGAATTGGCAAAAAACGCCCATTCTCAAGAGGGGTCTTACCTTGATATTTTTAAAGATGAAGGGGCTCACGGATTTAACCCAACCGATTATCAAATACAATTAACACGTCGAGTACGTGGTTTGCCTTTATGGTTTTCATTAGCCATGCATGGTACCAATAGGTATAAGGAGGCTGTTGAGCGTGGTATTGAATTGGCTCAAACTGCTGGACGATTAATTAAAGATATGCCGCACGTAGAGTTGGTTAGAGACCCTAGTTTATCTTGCGTATTATACAGACGTATTGGTTGGAAACCTGAAGATTATACGCATTGGACCTATGAAAATCACGAATCCGGATTTGCTCTGGTCACCCCTACAAAATGGAAAACAGGTGATCGCTTTGAAACCGTTTCTCGTTTTTGTTTTATTAATCCTGATACTACAGAAGAAGATATTCGCATGATTTTAGAAACCATGTCTTAAAAAATTATAAAAAAAGTGGCGTGTAATTCGTCAATAAAAAATCAATTCCTATTTTTGCGCATGCAACATGATAAGGTACTAATTTTAGACTTCGGATCGCAATACACACAGCTTATTGCTCGTAGAGTTAGAGAACTCAACATTTATTCCGAAATACATCCATTTAATAAGATTCCAAGCAACTTAGAAGAATACAAAGCTGTAATTCTTTCTGGTAGCCCAAACTCAGTAAGAGGTGAAGCAGCCTTACATCCTGAACTGGATGGGATTAGAGGTGTTAAGCCGATGCTTGCCGTTTGTTATGGCGCACAATATTTGGCACATTTTTCTGGCGGAGAAGTAGCACCATCAAATACCAGAGAGTATGGTCGTGCTAATTTATCGTTTATTAAAACTAATGAACCGTTTTTTGCACATATTCATACGGGAAGTCAAGTTTGGATGAGCCATAGTGATACGATTAAAAAACTTCCTGAAAACGGAGTTTTAATTGCAAGTACACACGATGTGGAAAATGCAGCTTATAGAATTGATGGTGAAGAAACTTACGCCATTCAATTTCACCCAGAAGTATACCACTCAACTGATGGTAAACAACTCCTTGAGAACTTTTTAGTAAGCATAGCGGGCGTTCAACAAGATTGGACTCCAGATTCTTTTGTTGAAGAAACTGTTGAAGCTATTCAAGAAAAAGTAGGTGGTGATAAAGTGGTTTTAGGACTTTCAGGAGGGGTAGATTCTACCGTTGCTGCAGTACTTTTAAACAAAGCTATTGGCGATAATTTATACTGTATTTTCGTAAATAACGGACTTCTTCGTAAAGATGAGTTTGAAAGCGTATTGAAACAATACGAAGGCATGGGACTTAATGTAAAAGGTGTTGATGCTTCAGATCGTTTTTTAGATGCTTTAAAAGGTATTGAAGATCCAGAATTAAAACGTAAAGCTATCGGAAATGCTTTTATTGAAGTTTTTGATGATGAAGCTCATAAATTAACAGATGTTAAATGGTTGGCTCAAGGAACTATTTACCCTGATGTTATTGAAAGTGTTTCTGCTACAGGAGGCCCTTCAGCAACGATTAAAAGTCACCATAATGTAGGAGGTTTACCTGATTTTATGAAGCTTAAAATCGTAGAACCTTTACGTGCTATTTTTAAAGATGAAGTAAGACGTGTAGGGGCTACATTAGGTATTGATCCTGAATTATTAGGACGTCACCCGTTTCCTGGACCTGGTTTAGGAATTCGAATTTTAGGTGATATTACGGCTGAAAAAGTACGTATTCTTCAAGAAGTTGATGCGATTTTTATCAACGGATTGAAATCATGGGGACTTTACGATAAAGTTTGGCAGGCTGGAGCCATGTTGCTTCCAGTAAACAGTGTTGGTGTTATGGGTGATGAGCGTACCTATGAAAAATGTGTAGCGCTTAGAGCTGTAGAAAGTACCGATGGTATGACTGCCGATTGGGTAAATTTACCTTATGAGTTTTTACAAAAAACATCAAATGACATTATAAATAAAGTAAAAGGTGTTAACCGCGTGGTTTACGATATTAGCTCCAAACCACCTGCTACCATTGAATGGGAATAAAGATAATGACAAAACCATTAAATTTTGTGATTAAGGATTAAATACCAATTTAATTGTATAATGCCGTATTCTTAACTTGAATTATTTTTTGTTCAGATAAAATAGAAAATCCAAGCATAGCCGTAGCTACGGTTTTATTTTATATTGAAATTTGGACGAAAAAGAAACAAATTATATGCGACATTATATGGTTAAAATGGTATAAATACATAATTTTGGTTTTGGCATACTATATGATAAAAGAGAAAGGATGTTTATGACATCCTTTTTTTTATTTAAAATTAATGTAATACGGCGTAGATATTCGCGTTTTATTATATTTATATCCGCAGATTATAACACACTATGAATAGATTTTTTTTAGTACTGGTTTTTGTATTTAGTTTTACATGGGTTGAGGCTCAAAATTTTAGCACACACAATGTAAAAGCAGGCGAAACCGTTGAAGGATTAGCAAAACGTTATTACGTACCTGTTTCAGAAATTTATAAGTTAAATCCAGATGCTAAAAGAGGCTTAAAACCAAATACGGTTTTAATTATTCCGACGTCAAAAGCTGTTATTCCTGAAACAAAAACCACAACTACTAGAGAGTTTCAAGGTTTGAAACAGCACCGCGTGAAACGAAAAGAAACCTTGTACAGTTTAGCTAAAGCTTATAATGTAGAAGAAGCCGATATCAAAAAATATAATAAATCCTTGTATTCAAATCCATTAAGAAAAGGTGATAGAATACAAATTCCAGTTTATAAAACTGTTAAAGTTGTTGAAGAATTAAAACCAACAAAAACATATACGGTTTTAGCTAAAGAAGGAAAATGGCGGGTGGCCTATAAATTTGACATCACTCTAAAGGAGTTGGAAACCTTGAATCCAGATATGGGGGAGGTTTTACAAGAAGGGCAAGTTTTAAATGTTCCTAATGTCGATGTTTCGGAAGAAAAAGAAGTTGATGATCAATACAGTTATTATAAAGTACTACCTAAAGAAGGCTTTTATAGACTGAAATTGAAGTTAGGCTTAGAACAAGCTGAAATTGAAGCGCTCAACCCAGGTTTAGCCGAGTCTGGACTAAAAGCTGGTATGATTCTTAAAATTCCATATTCTGAAGAACATGCGCCAATTGCAGGAGGTTCGGTTGCCGAAAAAGTGAACCTAGTTGATAGTATTTCTAATCGCAAAACAAAACACTTGGCAGTGATGCTTCCTTTTAGGTTAAATCGTGTAGATTTTGATTCTATTGCACATACAAAACAGAGTATTAATAGTGACCCTTATTTAAACGCTTCTTTAGAATTTTATTCAGGGGTTTTAGTTGCTGTAGATTCACTTAAAAAACTTGGTATTTCGTTAAAAATAGATGTGTATGACACCAAAAACTCTGTTGGTGAAGTTTCTAAAATCATTAATAGTCATGATTTTAAAAATGTTGATGCGGTTATTGGTCCGTTAACGTCATCTTGTTTTGATAAAGTGTCTTCAGATTTGAATCAGGATCATATTCCAGTAGTATCTCCAATTGGTCTAAATTTAAAATTACGTGATAACGTGTTTCAATCAAGACCATCAGACGCTTTGTTAAAAGACAAAATTGTAAACTTTGTAAAAGCTGATACGATTGCTCATAATGTATTAATCATTTCAGATTCTAAGGCCTCATCTAAAGCTAATGCGCTTAAACAAGATTTTCCAACAGCAAGTCAAGTGCATTCGAGAAAAGATAAAAAAGGGAAAGATGAATTTTTTGCAACACGAGAGGATGTTAATAAAGGCCTAAATCCCGGAAAGAATTATGTGTTTTTAGAAACTAATAACGAAGGTTTTGCTTCAAATATTACCAGTATATTGGCTTCTTTAATCAGTAAAGGAAATCCTGAATTAAAACAGGAGGCTGTTGATATTGTATTGGTAACAAGCCATATAAATTCGGCATTTGAGGGTGATGAAATTAACAATACACACCTTTCTAAATTGCAATTT
Source organism: Pseudotamlana haliotis (assembly GCF_008806375.1). GTDB lineage: Bacteria > Bacteroidota > Bacteroidia > Flavobacteriales > Flavobacteriaceae > Pseudotamlana > Pseudotamlana haliotis. Next base: position 203,350 of record NZ_WAAT01000050.1, read on the forward strand.
CATTTTGCTTCGGGCTCTAAAGAATACAATGAGACTGAAGATAATTCTTTTGTGAAATTGTATAAGAATCAATATCACACGATTCCTAATAAAAGAGCCGTAAAAGGTTTTGATTTAATGCTAGATGTTGGTTTGCGTTTAGCTGCCTCCGATGATCTGTATATGTCGGCAATGCAAGCGCATTTAACCGAGTATGTTGAAAATAAATTCGCTTATAAGAAGCAGCCTATGGGAGGCTATTATAACGATACCGTCTACTTGGTGAAGCATCAGGATTTAAGAATTGTTGAAGTCGCAGAGTAATATGCTCCCAGACAAACAATTTCTTATAGACCTTGCGCATACTAAAATGCCTTTTGGAAAATATAAAGACCGCTTTTTAATTGATTTGCCTGAGTATTATGTGGTGTGGTATCATAGTAAAGGTTTTCCAAAAGGGAAATTAGGGTTAATGTTAGAACAGGTTTACGAACTAAAATTAAACGGGCTTGAAGATATTATACGGAATATCAAACGTCAATACCCAAAATAAGTATTGTTTTGTCTTAGGCTTCAGTGTAAACTTGTCCGCGATGTGGTTTTAGTGTATCACGAATGGGTTTCATCTCACTTTCGTTAACAACCAAAAAGGCTATGCTATGCATGTCGCTAATGGTGGAAACTCCAGTAATCGAAATATCTAGACCTTCTATTTTAATATATTCTTTTAAATGAATGTGATGATGTTCTGATGTTTTTGCTGCATTTGGGCCATGAAAGTCCCAAATAAGTTTGAGTTTACGCATGTTTCGTTTTTTATAATGAAAGGCTAAAAGTACATAAATAATAAGGTTATGTAGTTAATTGTCGTAAAATATAAGTCGTTTTCAATCGTTCTTAAAACCACTTGCGTTATACGTTTATATTGCTATTTTTGTATCTTTTAAATATTTTGACTTCATGAAATTCAATCATTTTCTCGTATTTTTTACTTTATTTAGTGTTTTAAGTGTTACAGCTCAAACTTCAAAAGAGGAAGTTCTGTTTACTGTGGGCGATCAGCCCGTTTATGCTTCAGAGTTTGTTAGAGTTTATCAAAAGAACTTGGACTTAGTTCAAGATGAATCGCAAAAGGATGTTGATGAATATTTAAAACTCTATACCAGTTATAAATTGAAGGTTAAAGAGGCTAGAAACTTAGGCTTTCACGAAAAACCTGGCTACCAAAAAGAATTAGATAATTATAAAAAACAACTTGCCAAGAGTTACCTTTCAGATTCAAAAGTAACCGATGCTTTGGTTGAAGAAGCTTATGAACGTGTGAGCTATGATGTAAACGCCAACCACATTCTTGTAACAATATCTGAGAATGCGAGTCCGCAAGATACTTTAACGGCCTATAACGAAATTTTAAAGTTAAGAGAAAGAGCTGTAAACGAGGGGTTTGAAAAAGTTAGAAAAGAAGTTCATAACGGCAAAACCATTTATGGTGAAGCTTTAGGATATTTTTCAGGTTTTAAAATGGTTTATGAATTTGAATCTGTTGCGTATAACACACCTGTTGGAGATATTTCACAACCTTTTAGAACACAGTTCGGATATCATATTTTAAAAGTTATCGATAAAAGAAAATCTGAAGGCGAGCGTGAAGTGGGGCATATCATGGTGATGGCGAATAAAGATGTTAACGATTCTATCGCTAAAAAAGCAGAAGCTCGCATTAATGATATTTATGCTAAAATTAATCAAGGTGAAGACTTTGAAGCTTTAGCCAAACAATTTTCAGAAGATAAAAACTCAGCATCTAGAGGCGGAAAGTTGCGTGCTTTTAGTCGCGGACAAATACGTGCTGAGGAATTTGAGAATGTCTCGTTTAGTTTAGAAAAGGTAGGGGATATTTCAAAACCATTTCAAACCAATTTCGGCTGGCATATCGTGAAGTTATACGCGATTAAATTGGTTCCAGATTTTGAAACTATGAAACCTGAATTAATCTCTAAAGTACAACGTGATTCGAGGTCTAAATTAATAGATCAAGCTTTAGTTGATAGTCTTAAAAAGAAATATGGAGTACCAAATGAGCAACCTTCATTAGCCTATTTTGGGCATATTCTAAATAATGATTATTTTAAGAATGCTTGGAAGTTGCCAAGTGATTTCACAGCTACAAAAACCATGTTCGTTTTAGGTGATAGTAAAATCACGTATCAAAATTTTGGAGATTATTTACTTGAAACCCAACGCCAGTCTAGAAAACAAAAATCTATAGCGAGCTTAGTTGATGAAAAATACCAAGCCTTTTTAAAGAAGACTTTAATTGCTTATCAAGAGGAAAACCTGGAAACAGAAAATTCAGAATATGCCTCGGTTTTACATGAATACAGAGATGGGTTGTTATTATTCGAATTGATGGAAAATACCATTTGGAATACGGCTGAAACAGATTCTGTAGCCATTAAAAACTACTACGATGCTCATAAAGGGGATTACTTTTTTGATGAGCGTATTGATGCCGTAATAGCCGCTTCGCCAAACAAAAAAACCTTGAAAAAAGTGTCTAAGCTTTTAAAGAAAAACCAAGGGTTAGACGTGATAAAATCAGAGGTGAATTCTAATGAAACTGTTGATGTGATTTTTACTGAAGGTATTTTGGAAGCTGATCATCAAGGGCTTCCAAATGATTTTGAATTTGAAACAGGAGTTTCTAAAATATTCAAACATAACGAAAGCTACGTTGTAGTTCAGGTCAAGGAAGTTTTTCCTAAAAAACAAAAAACTTTTGAAGAGGCCAGAGGGCAAGTGGTTAGCGATTATCAAAGCTCTAAAGAGGAAAAATGGATTGATGAGTTGGCAGCCAAGTATACGGTGACTGTTGATGAAGAAGTATTCAAAAAAGTAAAAGAAGAACTTAAATAATAAGCGTGCACAAATTTATAAGTATAGTGTTTCTTAGTGTTGTAGTGTCTTGCGATTATTTTAATAATTCGGAAGAGATTGATGCTGTGGCACGTGTCAATTCTAGTTATTTGTATCATGAGGATATAGAAGGTTTGGTTCCCGCTGGCGCCACTGAAGCCGATAGTACTTTAATGGTTCACAATTTTATTAACCGTTGGGCAACGCAACAGCTTTTGGTAGATGGAGCCAAACTAAATTTGAATCAGGAAAAGCAAGAAGCCTTTAATAAGCTGGTCGCGCAATATAAAAACGATTTGTACATAAAAGCCTATGTTGAAGCTTTGGTGAAACGTAGTATTGATACACTCGTGAGTTATGATGAGGCTAACACTTACTACACGGCTAATAAAGAGGTTTTTAACTTAAATGAAGAACTTATAAAATTTAGATACGTTCACGTTGATGAAAACATCCTAGATTATGAGAATATTAAATTGTGCTTTGAACGCTACGAAAAAGAGGATAAGCGCGTGCTAGATTCCATAGCTATTCAGTTTAAATCCTACTCCTTAAATGATTCGATTTGGATAAAATTAAGTCAAGTTGTCAATAAAATTCCAGTAGTAAATTCTGAAAATAAAAACGAACTGTTAAAAAAATCTAATTTTATACAACTCAAAGATTCATTAGGAGTATATTTGATGCAAATTAATGATGTGTTATTACGTAATAATACCGCACCGTTAGAGTATGTTAAGCCTACTATTGATCAAATAGTCATCAATAAACGCAAGCTTGAATTAATAAAAGAGTTAGAAAAAGATATCACAAAAGATGCCATTAAAAATAAACAATTTGAAATATATAAGTAATTTGAAACACCTATTAATTTTAAGCATGACCTTCCTTTTTATGGGCATAGCATCTGCACAAGAAATCATTGAAGAGGAAGTAGCGCCGGAAGTTGTGGAACAAGAAAAAACACCCCAAACACAACAAGCCAAAAAAATTGATGGTGTAGCTGCAGTTGTTGGAGACTATATTGTTTTAGATTCTGATATTAACAAAGAAAGAGAGCAGATCAAAGCTTCTGGAGGCTCTATAGATGGTATTGGTGATTGTGAGTTGTTCGGTCTGATGTTAGAACGTAAACTTTATGCACACCACGCGGTTCAAGACAGTATTCCTGTTTCTGATGCTGAAATTAGAAGAAATGTGGATTATCAAATCGAACAGTTTTTACAGCAAACCAACGGTTCTATGGAAAAACTTTTAGAGTTCTACAATAAAGAGGACGAACAAAGTTTTAGAGATGAAATGTTTGAAATTAATAAGGCTAATGAACTGGCTCAAAAAATGCAGGCTCACATCGTAGAAACTGTTGAAATCACCCCTGAGGAGGTACGAACTTTTTTTAACGAAATTCCAGAAGACGAGCGTCCTACTTTCGGAACAGAGCTTAAAGTGGCTCAAATTGTTGCAGAACCACAAGTTTCTGACGAAGAGAGACAGGAAATTATAGACCGCTTAAATGAGTTCAAAAAAGATATTCAAGTTAATGGAGCAAGTTTCCGTTCAAAAGCGGTGTTATATTCAGATGATCCAGGCTCGGCAAGTAAAGGTGGGAAGTACACACTGAACAAAAAGAAGCCTAAAATGGTTAAAGAATTCAGACAAGTCGCTTTTTCTTTAGAGGAAGGCCAGATTTCTGAACCATTTGCTACAGATTATGGATACCATATCATCATGCTTGAGAAAATTAGAGGTCAAGAGTATGACGTAGCTCATATACTTTTAATCCCAAAAGTTTCTAGTGAAGCTATAGCTGAAGCGAAAGAACGTTTGGAAAAAACAAGACAACAAATTATTGATGAGGAAATTACTTTCGCAGAGGCTGCCAAGGAAGTTAGTGATGAAGATGAAACTAAAAATGATGGCGGACAATTAATTAATCCGGTTACTCAAGATTATAATTTTGAACTCACTAGAATGGACCCAGAACTATATTCGCAGATTCAAAATTTAAAAGATGATGAAGTGAGTTTAGTGTTAAGAGAAGAAGATCGTACTGGAAAAGTGAAATTTAAAATTCTAAAGATTACTGATAGAATTGATGAGCATACAGCCGATTACGGAAGAGATTACTTGAAAATTAAAGAACTAGCACTCGATCAGAAAAAGATTGAAGCTATTGAAGAATGGCAAAAAGAACATATTTTAGATACATATATTAAAATTACTGGAAAATACAGAGATTGTGACTTCTCAGGAAATTGGTTAAAAAAATAAAATATGTCAGACGTAGCAGCAATAGAATCATTTGTAAAACAATTTAAAGGTTTAAAAACTGAAATTGGCAAAGTTATCATTGGTCAAGATGAGGTTGTTACTCAAATTTTAATTTCTATTTTTTCTGGAGGACATTCCTTATTAATAGGCGTTCCGGGTTTGGCAAAAACTTTAATGGTAAATACCATTTCTCAAGCCTTAGGCCTAGACTTTAAACGCATTCAATTTACGCCAGATTTGATGCCTAGTGATATTTTAGGTAGCGAAATTCTAGATGAGGATCGTCGCTTTAAATTTATTAAAGGCCCTATTTTTTCAAATATTATTCTTGCCGATGAAATCAATAGAACGCCTCCAAAAACACAGGCTGCTTTATTAGAGGCTATGCAAGAACGTGCCGTTACTGTGGCCGGGCATCACTACAAATTAGATTTACCATATTTTGTTTTAGCAACACAAAACCCCATTGAGCAGGAGGGAACATACCCATTACCTGAAGCGCAATTAGACCGTTTTATGTTTGCTATTAATTTAGACTACCCTACATTCGAAGAAGAGGTTCAAGTGGTAAAGGCAACTACAACCGATAATAAGGCCAAAATCAACGCCTTATTTTCAGCTCAAGAGATTGTAGATTTTCAGCATTTAATCAGAAGAATTCCTGTAGCTGATAATGTGATTGAATACGCCGTAGCCTTAGTTGGAAAAACAAGACCTAATACAGCATCTACTCCAGAAATTGTAAAAAATTATGTGGATTGGGGTGCAGGGCCAAGGGCTTCTCAGAATTTAATCCTTGCCGCAAAAACACATGCTGCCATTAATGGTAAGTTTTCTCCCGATATTGAAGATGTGCAAGCTGTGGCCTATGGTATCTTAAGACATAGAATGATTAAAAACTACAAAGCCGAAGCTGAAGGTATTTCCGAAGAACAAATTATTGAAAGTTTGTTTTAGATTTTCGATCAACAAAAGCATATGTCATTTTATGCTATTTTCTATTATTTTGATTGATTACTGTTCAAGAGCTCATTTTTATTGTATATCAGGAATGTTCTTAGCGTTAATTCCTTATTAAATCTTCAGTTTTACATGAAAATTACTGTTAAAAATTAAATCATTTCAAATTTTTATGTCACTATAATAATTTGAAGCGCCTTCAAGTGCTATAACTAAGAATCCGTTTAAAAATAAGCTTTTAATTTCGTACTTTGCGAAGCCTAAAATTTTTTAGGTGTTTCGTATGGCGTATAGTGTACAAACGCACTTATAAAAATGCTATTAAATTTTTATAATAAGTTGAAAAGATTAACGTCTCGTATCTGCTAGACGACATTAAGCGAAATTTAAAACCGAACCTGAATTAATTCTAATATATGAATACTTATAACGATTACATCAAGGAGATTGAAGAAAGAAAAGAACAAGGTCTTCACCCTAAACCAATTGATGGTGCTGAATTGCTTAATAACATTATTGAGCAAATTAAAGATTTAGATAACCCACATAGAGAAGATTCTCTTAACTTTTTTATCTACAATGTTTTACCAGGAACAACAAGTGCTGCTGGTGTGAAAGCTAAGTTTTTAAAAGAAATTATTCTTGGAGAATCGGTACTTAAAGAAATTACTCCTGCTTTTGCTTTTGAGCAATTAGCACACATGAAAGGTGGGCCTTCTATAGAAGTGCTCTTAGACTTAGCTCTAGGTGAAGATGCTGCTATTGCAAAAGATGCTGCTGAAGTTTTAAAAACGCAAGTTTTCTTATACGAAGCGGATATGGCGCGTTTAGAAAAAGCATATAATGAAGGAAATGCCGTTGCTAAAGAACTTATTGAAAGTTATGCTAAAGCAGAATTCTTTACAAAACTTCCGGAAATTGAGGAAGAAATCGAAATTGTAACTTTTATTGCTGGTGTTGGTGATATTTCAACAGATTTATTATCTCCAGGTGGTGATGCCCACTCAAGATCAGATCGTGAGTTACACGGACAATGTATATTTGAGCACAATAAGGAACAACAAGCTGAATTAAAAGCCTTACAAGCACAACATCCTGATAAACGTGTGATGTTAATCGCAGAAAAAGGAACCATGGGTGTAGGATCATCAAGAATGTCTGGTGTGAACAACGTGGCTTTATGGACAGGTAAAAAGGCTAGTCCTTATGTACCTTTCATTAATATTGCTCCAATTATTGCAGGAACTAACGGAATTTCTCCAATTTTCTTGACAACTGTTGGTGTTACTGGTGGTATTGGTATTGACCTTAAAAACTGGGTTAAGAAAACTGATGCTGAAGGAAACGTGATTAAGGATGCCAATGGCGATCCTGTTCTAGAAGAAAAATACTCGGTGGCTACAGGAACGGTACTTACTGTAAATACTAAAGAGAAAAAATTATACAATGGTGATCAGGAACTTATGGATATTTCTGCATCATTAACTCCACAAAAAGCTGAATTTATCAAAGCAGGTGGGTCTTACGCAGTTGTATTTGGTAAAAAACTTCAAACTTTTGCTTCTAAAGTATTAGATATTGATGTGGTACCAGTTTACGCACCTTCAAAAGAAATTTCTGTTGAAGATCAAGGTTTAACTGCTGTTGAAAAAATATTCAATAAAAACGCCGTTGGAACGACTCCAGGTAAAACATTACATGCGGGTTCTGACGTTCGTGTTGAAGTAAACATTGTGGGATCTCAAGATACTACGGGGTTAATGACTTCTCAAGAGTTAGAAATGATGGCTGCGACTATTATTTCGCCTATCGTTGATGGGGCTTACCAATCAGGTTGTCATACGGCTTCAGTTTGGGATAACAAGTCTAAAGCGAACATTCCTAGATTAATGAAATTTATGAATGATTTCGGTTTAATCACAGCACGTGATCCTGAAAACAAGTACAAGCCAATGACCGACGTAATTCATAAAGTACTTAATGATATTACCGTTGATGACTGGGCGATTATTATTGGAGGTGATTCACACACAAGAATGTCTAAAGGTGTTGCTTTTGGTGCCGATTCAGGAACCGTGGCTTTAGCACTTGCAACAGGTGAAGCTTCAATGCCAATCCCTCAATCGGTTAAAGTAACCTTTAAAGGAGAAATGGCACCTTATATGGATTTCCGTGATGTGGTTCATGCGACACAACAACAAATGTTGGCGCAATTTGGTGGTGATAATGTTTTCCAAGGAAGAATTATTGAAGTACACTTAGGTACACTTACTGCTGATCAAGCTTTTACATTTACAGATTGGACTGCAGAGATGAAAGCGAAAGCGTCTATTTGTATTTCTGAAGATGAAACGCTAATCGAATCATTAGAAATTGCTAAGAGCAGAATCCAAATCATGATTGATAAGGGAATGGACAACAAATTGAACGTTCTTAAAGGATTAATTGCGATTGCAGATAAACGTATTGCTGAAATTAAATCTGGTGAAAAACCAGCTTTAACCCCTGATGCTAATGCTAAATATTTTGCTGAAGTTGAAATCGATCTTGAAAAAATTCAAGAGCCAATGATTGCCGATCCAGATGTAAATAATGAAGATGTTTCTAAACGTTATACACACGATACCATTAGACCATTATCTTATTACGGTGGAACGAAAACTGTAGATTTAGGGTTCATAGGATCTTGTATGGTTCATAAAGGTGACATGCAAATCTTAGCTCAAATGTTAAAAAACATTGAAGCTTTACAAGGTAAAGTTGAATTTAAAGCGCCATTAGTAGTAGCGCCTCCAACTTACAACATTGTTGATGAATTGAAAGCTGAAGGTGATTGGGAAGTATTACAACGCTATTCAGGGTTTGAGTTTGACGATAATGCACCTAAAGCAGCAGCACGTACTAAATATGAAAATATGCTGTATTTAGAACGTCCTGGTTGTAACCTTTGTATGGGTAATCAAGAAAAAGCTGAACCAGGTGATACTGTAATGGCTACATCTACACGTTTATTTCAAGGAAGAGTTGTAAAAGATTCTGGAGAGAAAAAAGGTGAGTCTTTATTATCTTCTACGCCAGTTGTAGTTTTATCTACAATCTTAGGTAGAACGCCTAACTTAGAAGAATATCAAGCTGCTGTAAAAGGTATTAACTTAACTAAGTTTAAGCCTTCTAGTAAGTTATTAGCTGTTTAATTACAGATAAATATATGATTATAAAAAGCCTGAGTTTGTAGCTCAGGCTTTTTTATGCGCTTAAAACCTTTTAGTACCAATTATGACCTAAAGCTTTCTATTATTTTTAGACAGAATCCATAAAATTAATGTAGTTTTATTCTTACTAATGTTTGGTTTTTTGTTAAGTTTGCAAACTTGTAAATATACAGGTGTTTTTGTGGTGATAATATTTATAAAAAATAGAAGTTTCGACCATTACTAATTGCTGTATTCTTGAATAAGAATTAACCCAAAACCAATCATAATTTCATGAAATATTTTTCTGTAGTCCTAGTTTTAGTTATGCTCATTTTTAATGGATGTAAAGACGATTCAAGTGTAGCTTTAAACAACATTCAAAAGTTTAAGGATTATATCTTTGAAGTAACCACAGGAATTGTTCCAACCAAAACAGACATCAAAGTGGTTTTAATTAATCCGATGAAAGATATTTCTTCTGAAGTCGAATTGGATAAAAGTATATTAAAAGTTTCGCCTAAAGTCCCAGGTAAAGTCGTTGCGCTTAATAATAGAACCATTGCTTTTATTCCTGAAAATAAATTTGAATCCGATACCAGGTATACTTTTAAATTAGATTTGGGAGCTCTCCAAGATGTTAGCAGTGAGTATGAGCATTTTGTTTTTGATGTAAAAACCATAAAACAAGATTTCCAGGTGGTAATTAATAATTTAGAAAGCTATTCTAGAGATTGGCAATATTTAAATGGGACTTTAAGGTCTAGTGATATTGTTTTAAAAGCGGTAGCAGAAAAACTCATAACCGTTAAGCATAAAGGTAAAGCCTTACCTGTAAAAATACTTGATGAGCGTTTAGAAGGGAATTATTTTAAATTTAAAATAGATAGCATTAGACGCTATGAAAAGGACAGTTACCTCGAAATAGAATGGGATGGCAGTGATTATGATATCGATACAGAAGGTGATTATACCTTTAATATTCCGGGTAAAAATAATTTTGAAGTCGTAGATATCAATGTTTTTGATGAAAAGAATAAATACCTAGAAATTAACTTCTCTGACCCCATTAAGAAGAACTTCAATCTAGATGGTTTTATTACTGTTGAAGGTAAAAATCATTTGTCGTTTTCAATCATTAATAACGTGGTTCGGGTTTATGTAGGGCATTTTGATGAAACCAAAACACTAACTATTAATAGTGGTATTACAAACGAATACGGATACAAACTGAAAAGATCTTTAACAAAAGAAATTACCTTTGAGGAGATTAAGCCGAATGTGAAACTGCTTCAGAATGGTACTATTTTACCCACTTCTGAAAATCTTAAATTCAATTTTGAAACCGTAAATTTAAAGGCTGTTGATGTTACCATTATTAAAATTTTTGAAGATAATGTACTGCAATTTCTTCAAAATAATAACCTAAGAGATAGCACCGAACTTTTGCGTGTGGCTAGACCAATAGCCAAAAAGACAATCAATTTAGCAAAGTATAAAACCGATTTATCCAACTGGAAATCTTATTCGGTCGATTTAAAAAATATTATTAACCCAGACCCTGGAGCTATTTATCGTGTAGAACTGAGTTTCAAAAGGTCATATTCTAATTATCAATGTGCCAATGATGATTATGATGAAATTGAAGAAACCGTTATAAATTACGACCAAGAAGCAGCTGAGTCTAGTAATTGGGATAATTCTTATTATAACGAAGGTTATGATGAATACAATTGGAGAGCTTCTGATAACCCTTGCGAGCCTGCTTATTATAGAAATAAAAAAGTGAGTACCAATTTACTCGCATCAAACATAGGAGTCATTGTAAAACAAGGGGTTGATAATAGTTACTTTATAGCCGTTAGCGATATCATTACAACCAACCCGATTTCGGATGCCGAGGTGAAATTCTATAATTACCAGCAACAATTACTTGGGAAACAAAAAACAGATTCCGAAGGTCTATCTGTAATTCCTATGTCATCAAAAGCATATTTTGTTGTAGTAACAAAAAACAAGGTGAGTACCTATGTGAAGTTAAACGATGGAAATGCCCTATCTGTAAGTAAATTTGATGTTTCTGGAGCCGAAACCAAACGTGGTTTAAAAGGCTTTATTTATGGAGAACGTGGGGTTTGGAGACCAGGAGATACTTTGCATCTTTCATTTATGTTAAATGATAGCAAAAATAAATTACCAGAAAATCACCCCGTTAAGTTAGAGGTTTTTGAACCTTCTGGCGCCTTATATTTTTCAGAAATTAAGACCGATGGTTTAAACAATTTTCACAAATTCACAGTAACTACTCACTCATCTGACTTTACCGGTTCTTGGATGGCTAAAGTGAGTGTTGGTGGCGCTGTTTTTACTAAAAAACTAAGATTAGAATTTATTAAGCCGAATCGATTAAAAATCAAAACTTCAACGCTCAATAAACTCATTACTAATAAAAAGGTTCATGGAGACCTTGAGGCGCTGTGGTTGCATGGCGCTATCGCGAAGAATTTACAGGCTGATGTGACGGTTACATTTAGCCCTGTGAAAACGAGTTTCAAGGCTTTTCCTAGTTATAAATTTGATGACCCAACCAAAGTATTTTCAGGAAATGAAAAACTAGTTTTTAATAGTTATTTAGACAGTGAGGGTAAGGGACAGTTTTCTTTTAAACCAAATATAAGTCGTACGGCTCCAGGGTTATTAAAAGCCACTTTTGTTTCTAAAGTTTATGAAGAAGGCGGTGATTTTAGTACAGATGCTTTCTCGGTAAATTGTTCACCTTATGCTTCTTATGTTGGAATCTTAACACCAAAAGGTGATGCTGCTCGAAATATGCTCCTAACCGATACAAAACATAAATTTGAAGTTGCAACGGTTGATGCCTATGGAAAACCAATAGCAATTAAGGATGTTAAAGTAAAGATTTTTAAAGTGAACCATAACTGGTGGTGGAATGAAGATGAAGATAACTTATCTTCTTTTGATACCAGCACTAACCATGAGGAAACCTTTTCAACTACTGTTTCTACAGATTCTAAAGGAAAAGCCACATTCGAGTTTGAATTGAAATATCCAGAATGGGGTCGCTATCTAGTATATGTTTTTAATAATGAGTCTGGACATTCCACAGGAAAAATGGTTTTTATCGATTGGCCAGGCTGGGCAGGAAAAGCCAGAAAAGGAGATCCTTCAGCGGCAACCATGCTTACGTTTTCAACCGATAAAACAGATTATAAAGTAGGAGAAAAAGCGCTTATAACGTTTCCGTCCTCAGGGTCAGGAAGAGCTTTGGTTTCCATTGAAAATGGTTCGGGCGTGATTAAATCGTTATGGGTAAAAGCAAAGAAAGGTGATACGAAGTTTGAACTGCCTATCACAGAAGATATGTCTCCTAATGTTTATATAAACATGAGTCTTCTTCAAAACCATAACAACACTAAAAACGATTTGCCTATACGTATGTTTGGTTTAAAAGGGATTCATGTTGAAAACCCAGAAACCAGGCTGGAACCTGAAATTTCCATGCCTAAGGTTTTAGCTCCGGAAACAGAGGTAGCTATTAAGGTTTCTGAGGCCAATGGTGTTGCGATGACTTATTCGATTGCCATTGTAGATGAAGGTCTATTGGATTTAACCCGTTTCAAAACCCCTAATCCTTGGGATATTTTCTATCAAAAGGAAGCTTTAGGGGTTAAAACCTGGGATATTTATGATGATGTGATTGGTGCCTTTGGAGGGAAGATTAACCAAGTGTTTAGTATTGGTGGTGATGATATGCTTCATGCGAGTAAAAATAAAAAGGCAAACCGGTTCAAGCCAGTAGTGATTTACAAAGGGCCCTTTAAAATAGAAGCCAATAAAAGTAGAACACATAAAATTAAAATACCTAAATACATTGGAGCGGTAAAAACAATGGTTGTGGCTCATAATCCAGAAATTCAGGCTTATGGTCATGCAGAAAAATCGACCCCTGTTCGTAAACCTATAATGGTATTAGCTTCTATGGCAAGAAAGGTGGTGCCAGGTGAAAAGGTTAGGGTTCCTGTTACTGTTTTTGCCATGGAAAATAAAATCAAAAGTGCTAACGTGTCCATTAAAGTCAATGACGTATTTAAAGTAATAGGGCGCTCAACAAAAACATTATATTTTTCTGGTCCAGATGAAAAAATAGCCTATTTTGATGTTGAAGTGCTTAAGGATGGCATTGGTGAAATTGATGTGAATGTCAGCGGACATGGTGAAAAGGCTTCTTATAGTCTAGAATTGAATGCTTTTAATCCGAACCCTAAAACAATTGAAACTACAGAGTCAGTTATTCAAGCGAAAGCCTCACAGACTATGTCTTTTGAAACTTTTGGTGTAGCCGGGACAAATGCTGCAAAATTAGAATTATCTGCTTTTCCTTCCATAGATTTTACGAGTCGATTAGCCTATTTAATTGCTTATCCGCATGGCTGTGTTGAGCAAACCACATCTGCGGCTTTTCCACAATTATTTATCAATGATATTTTTAAAATTTCCGAAGCAAAGCAAGATGAAACTCAGAAAAATATTCAAGTTGCTATTGATAAGTTAGCTAAATTTCAAAAATCTAATGGTGGATTTTCATATTGGCAAGGTCAAAGTTATACAAACGATTGGGCGACAAGTTATGTTGGGCATTTCTTTTTTGAGGCTGAGAAAAAAGGGTATGTGCTTCCGCTTGATTTTGAAAAAAGATGGATAGACTACCAAAAGAAGGAAGCGAAGCGCTGGAGTGAGTCCGACAACCAATTAGCACAGGCCTACCGATTATATACCTTGGCGCTCGCCAAAGAAGCAGATAAATCATCCATGAACAGATTTCGTGAATTAGCCATTCAAGGTGGCTTAAATGATGTGGCGAAATTACGATTGGCTGCGGCTTATGCTTTATCTGGTAAACATAGCGTGGCTAAAGAATTAATTCGTGATTTTGATATTCATGAGGCTTTAGATAATATTGAGGTAAGCACCCATAATTATGGTTCTAAACAGCGCAACTTAGCGATGATTTTAGAAACCTATATCCTTTTAAATGAAAGTTTAGAGGCGAAAACAATAGCTGATATTTTAGCTTCTGATTTAACAAGTAATCAATATATGAGTACGCAAACCACGTCATATTGTCTTTTGGCTATGTCTAAATATGCTACTCATGTTGGAAATAAAGGAATTGATTTAGTATACAGTCTAAACGGAAAAAAACGCCAGTCTGTTAACGCGGATAAAGCCTTAATAATTGATGACATTCAAGTTAATTCAGGTGCTAACAGCATTAAAATTGAAAACAAAAATGATAACCTTATTTATGTTAGGCTAATTAATGAAGGGATATTACCAATTGGAAGTGAAAAAACAATTGAAAAAAATATGACTGTTAATTTGGCTTTCACCGATAAATCAGGACAACGTGTAGATGTTTCAAACCTAAGTCAAGGAACAAATTTTGTAGCACATATTGTGTTGGGTAATCATACAGGTTCTAAAGTCAAAGATGTCGCTTTAAAGGCACTATTTCCTTCGGGTTGGGAGATTGTTAATTCAAGGTTTAATACGGGATCTAGTTTAAATAGTTCGATTACTCATGAAGATATTAGAGATGACCGGGTTAATTTTTATTTCGATATGGCACCGGGTCGAGAAAAATCATTTAAAGTATTATTAAATGCGTCTTATTTAGGAAGTTTTTATTTGCCGGGTATTCAGGCTGAAGCAATGTACGACCAAGACTATTTTGTAAGAGATCAAGGGCAATGGGTTGAAGTAACGAAGTAATACCATTTTAACTATATAATGGCGCATATAATTAGTTTCTTTTTCGCCCATATTTCAATATAAAATAAAATCGTAGCTAAGGCTATGCTTGAATTTTCTATTTCATCTGAACAAAAAATAATTCAAATTAAAAATACAACATTATACAGTTAAATTGGTATAAAACATGTTAAGGCGTATCAAATGTTATTTATATAGAAATAAAGTTAAAGCAATTATTTTGCTATTAATGGTTTTTGGATATGCCTTTTGTTTACCAAAACAGTTATTTGATAGTCCAACGTCAACAATTTTAGAAAGTCGAGATGGAGCCTTGCTTGGTGCTTTAATTGCAGATGATGGTCAATGGCGTTTTCCAAAGTTAGATTCCGTTCCTAATAAATTTAAACATTGTATCACACAGTTTGAAGATGCTTACTTTTATAAGCACCCTGGTTTTAATCCCGCATCGATGTTTAAGGCTTTTAAGGCGAATATGAAAGCCGGAAAAGTGGTTAGAGGTGGTAGTACGATAACGCAGCAGGTTATACGGTTATCTCGAAAAAACCAGTCAAGATCATATTTTGAAAAAGTTATAGAAATCATTCTAGCCACACGATTAGAATTAAGAGATTCTAAAGAGGAGATTTTAAATACCTATGTCTCAAACGCCCCTTATGGCGGAAATGTGGTAGGCCTAGAAGCGGCATCCTGGCGCTATTTTAAGACGGCTCCCGATAAATTGTCTTGGGGACAATCTGCTTTATTGGCTGTTTTACCCAATGCACCTAGCTTGTTATACCCTGGGAAAAATTCACAACAACTGATTGACAAAAGGAATGTCTTATTAAAAAAGTTATATGACTCTGAAATCATTGATCAAACCACATATGAATTAGCAATAGAAGAAGGTGTACCAACTAAACCTCAAAAATTACCACAATTAGCACCTCATTTGTTGCAAAAAATCGCGAAAACAGAAAAAGGAAAACGCGTTAAAAGCACTATAAACACGCATTTTCAAGAATTAGCACTTCAAACAGTGAACAGACATCATAAGCAGCAAATACAAAATGGTGTTCATAATATGGCTGTTTTAATATTAGATGTGAAAACAAAAAAAGTACTTAGCTATATAGGAAATACAAATACAAAAAAGCAGCATCAAAAAGATGTTGATATCATTCTTGCTCCAAGAAGCACAGGTAGTGTTTTAAAACCTTTTTTGTACATGGCCATGTTAGATGCTGGAGAGTTACTACCAGAAACATTATTGGCAGATGTCCCAACAACTATTGGAAATTATAAGCCAGAAAATTTCAGCCAAAAGTTTTTAGGTGCAGTTTCCGCAAAAGAAGCACTTGCTAGATCCTTAAACATACCTGCTGTAAGAATGTTGCAAGACTTTGGTCTCACCAGGTTTTATGATATTTTACAAAAATTAAACTTATCTCATATTAATAAAGGAGCTGATCATTATGGGCTATCGGTAATTCTTGGTGGTAGCGAAGCGAGTCTTTGGGATATTTGTAATGCGTATAGCAACTTAGCAGGAACTTTAAATCATTTTAATGAAAATTCTAGCCAGTATTATACGAAGGAATTTCAAAAAGCAGATTTTTCAAATGCCTTTCAGGCAAATTTAGGAAAGCTGAATTTTGATGATAACATATTTAAAGCTGGTAGTATTTATTTTGGTTTTGAAGCCATGAAAGAATTAAATAGACCGAGTGCTGATAATGCTTGGCGTTATTTTGAGTCTGCACAAGAAATTGCATGGAAAACTGGAACTAGTTTTGGTAATCGTGATGCTTGGAGCGTAGGGGTAACATCAAATTATGTAGTTGGTGTATGGGTAGGTAATGCAGATGGTGAAGGCAGGCCAGGGATGACAGGTGTCTCTGCGGCAGCACCTGTGATGTTCGATATATTTGATGCTCTGCCCAAATCAGAATGGTTTTTGTCACCCTTAGATGATTTGGTTGAAACAAAAATTTGTGATAAAAGTGGGCAATTAGCTTCTGATATTTGTCCGTTTACATTAAAACAAATTCCAGCGAAAGGCTTAGATACAGACTTGTGCACTTACCATAAGTTGGTGTATTTAAATAAGAGTAGAACGCACAGAGTGAACGCTTCATGTGAAAGAGTTGACGATATGGTTAAAACCTCTCAATTTGTACTTCCACCATTAATGGCTTGGTATTATCAATCTAACAATGCAGAATATAAATATCTACCACCGTTAAAAACTGGCTGTGAAGGTGAAGCAACTCCAGTAATGGCTTTTACAGAGCCTTTAAATACGAATACTATCATTGTTCCTAAAGGGATTTCTGGAGAACGAAATAAAATTGTATTTAAAATAGCCCACACCAATCCTCAAGCTAAAGTGTATTGGTATTTGGATGACCGGTTTTTAAAAGCAACACAAAATTTTAATGAACTAGCCATTCGTTTAACTTCAGGATATCATACGGTGACTGTTTTAGATGAAAAAGGACACAGCATTTCTAAAAGAATCAATGTAAAATAAATTTATTCGTCATCCTACAAACGAAGAAACACGTTCAATACTCAATAGTGTTCAATATAACTGCATTTGAGCAAAACAATAGGCTTTCATAATCTACCTATATTTTGTATCTTAGGATAAATTTTTAACAAAACTTAAAATTTAATTTATGGCATTTGATATTGATATGATAAAAGGTGTTTACAGCAATATGGCAGAGCGTGTAAATAAAGCTCGTGAGATTGTTGGTAAGCCGTTAACGCTTTCAGAAAAGATCTTATATTCTCACTTATGGGATGGTAATCCGACGAAAGTTTTTACCAGAGGAAAAGACTATGTTGATTTTGCACCTGATAGAATTGCATGTCAAGATGCGACTGCACAAATGGCTTTGTTACAATTTATGCAAGCCGGAAAACCTAAAGTTGCTGTACCTACAACGGTGCACTGTGACCACTTGATTCAAGCTAAAGAAGGTGCTGCAAAAGATTTAAAGCATGCTAATAGTGTAAGTAGCGAGGTTTTTGATTTTTTAGAATCTGTTTCTAATAAATACGGTATAGGATTCTGGAAACCAGGAGCGGGTATCATTCATCAAGTAGTATTAGAAAATTACGCCTTCCCTGGCGGCATGATGATTGGTACAGATTCTCACACAGTAAATGCTGGAGGATTAGGAATGGTAGCTATTGGAGTAGGTGGTGCCGATGCAGTTGACGTGATGGCCGGAATGGCATGGGAATTAAAATTCCCAAAATTAATTGGTGTGAAATTAACCGGAAAACTTTCAGGTTGGACCGCTCCAAAGGATGTCATCTTAAAAGTAGCTGAAATTCTTACTGTAAAAGGAGGGACTGGTGCTATCGTTGAGTATTTCGGACCAGGGGCAACATCTATGTCTTGTACCGGAAAAGGAACCATATGTAATATGGGTGCCGAAATAGGTGCAACGACCTCTACCTTTGGTTATGATGAATCTATGGAGCGTTACTTACGTTCTACCGATAGAGCTGATATTGCTGATGCAGCCAATGAAGTTAAAGAACATTTAACAGGAGATTCTGAAGTTTACGATAATCCAGAACAATATTTTGATGAAGTTATTGAAATTAACCTCACAAAATTAGGCCCTTTATTAAACGGACCGTTTACACCTGATTTATCTACGGAAGTTGGGGCATCAATGACCGAAAAAGCGAAAGAAAATGACTGGCCAATAAAAGTAGAGTGGGGCTTAATTGGTTCTTGTACCAATTCGTCTTATGAAGATTTATCAAGAGCCTCTTCTATAGCACAACAAGCCATTGATAAAGGATTAAAGATGAAATCTGAATTGGGTATTAATCCAGGTTCAGAACAGGTGCGTTATACCGCTGAACGTGATGGTATTTTAGGCATTTTCGAGAAATTGGATGCTAAAATATTTACCAATGCTTGCGGACCATGTATTGGTCAGTGGGCAAGATACAGCGATCCAAAAAATGCACCTAAAAATAGTATTGTACATTCTTTTAACAGAAATTTTGCTAAACGTGCCGATGGCAATCCAAACACGCACGCTTTTGTGGCTTCTCCAGAAATTACAGCGGCGATTGCAATAGCTGGACGCTTAGATTTTAATCCGCTTACCGATAAGTTAATTAATGAAAATGGAGAAGAAGTCATGTTCGAAGAACCTCAAGGATGGGAATTGCCACCAAAAGGTTTTGAGGTAAAAGATAATGGCTATTTAGCACCAGAGAAAGACGGAAGCCATGTTGAGGTTGTTGTGAGTGAAGATTCAGAACGTTTAGAACTTTTAACACCTTTTGAGCCGCTAGGTAGCAACATTTCAGGAGCTAAACTCTTAATTAAAGCCTTCGGAAAATGTACAACCGACCATATTTCTATGGCTGGACCTTGGTTACGTTTCCGTGGACATTTAGATAATATTTCTAATAACTGTTTAATTGGGGCTGTTAATGCATTTAACGATAAAACCAATTTCGTGAAAAATCAGCTTACTGGCGATTATGGAGGTGTTCCAGACACGGCAAGAGCTTATAAAGCGGCTGGTATTCCAACCATAGTGGTTGGTGATCATAATTATGGTGAAGGGTCCTCTCGTGAGCACGCAGCTATGGAGCCTAGACATTTAGGTGTTGCTGCCGTTATCGTGAAATCTTTTGCACGTATCCATGAAACAAACCTTAAAAAACAAGGGATGTTAGGATTAACTTTTGTGAATGAAGATGATTATGATTTAATACAAGAAGATGATACCTTCAACTTCACAGATTTAAATGAGTTTGCACCAGATAAACCGTTAACGCTAGAAATTGTTCATGCCGATGGTTCTAAAGATGTGATTTCATTAAATCATACGTATAACAAAGCGCAAATTGCTTGGTATAACGAGGGCTCTGCTTTAAATTTAATTAAGAAGCAAAATGCTTAATTTGTATTCATAATATTTATTGAAAATCCAGCCCAACGGCTGGATTTTTTTTGTTCCAATTTTTAAAATATCTAAAGTTATTGTTTTGGCGTTACCACAAGGGTCGGGCTTTCACGACTCGCTTTTTTGCGTTTCCTGCCTGCCGGTAGGCAGGAAACACAAAAAGAGCTCAAACAAGCGTTCAATCCCTAACGCAGAGTTTCAAACTATTAAACAAATTCCTTATTAAAAATCATCAAAGTTGTATTTTTACAAAAATACTTTACATGAATTCAAGAGAAAATCAACTAAAGGCATTCGATCGTTTACTTACTATTATGGATGAGTTGCGCGAACAATGTCCGTGGGATAAAAAACAAACCATGGAAACCCTAAGGCATTTAACCATAGAAGAAACTTATGAACTTGGTGATGCTATTTTAGATAAAGATTTAGAAGAGGTTAAAAAAGAATTGGGTGATGTCCTGCTCCATATCGTATTTTATTCTAAAATAGGTAGTGAAACTCAAAATTTTGATATCGCCGATGTTTGTAATAGTATTTGCGAAAAGTTAATTCACAGGCACCCACATATTTATGGTGATGTGAAGGTTGAAAATGAAGAAGATGTCAAACGAAACTGGGAAAACCTCAAGCTTAAAGAAGGTAAAAAAAGTGTTTTAGAAGGTGTGCCTAAAAGTTTACCAGCTTTGGTCAAAGCAAATCGTATTCAAGAAAAAGTAGCAGGTGTTGGCTTCGATTGGGAACAGCCAAATCAAGTTTGGGAAAAAGTTGAAGAGGAATTAGCCGAATTTAAAGTAGAAGTAGAAAAAGGCGATACCGACGCTATGGAAAGTGAATACGGAGATGTGCTTTTTTCAATGGTAAATTATGCTAGGTTTTTAAATATTAATCCGGAAAATGCCTTAGAAAGAACTAATAAAAAGTTTTCAAAACGTTTTCAGTATCTAGAAGAAAAGGCGAAAGGCATGAATAAACCTTTAAAAGAAATGACTTTAGCCGAAATGGATGTGTTCTGGGAAGAAGCTAAGAAAATTTAGTTAATCTAAAGCACGCTTAGTCACATACCATCGCCAGCCTATAATAGCCATTTGAAACTTACTCGCTTTAGAAATATCTAATTTCTGTTTTGAGTAACTTGGCAGGACGGCCTTGTTTATTTTTGCTAGTAACTTGAATAGTTGTTTTTTCATAACACAAAAATATAAAACTTATTTTAGCTGACTAGTTTAGAATGATTTGGTTTTAAGCGCATAAAAATTATAACTGAGCATGGTGTAAACCTATGTGTTATATTATCTTCGCAATAAAAAATATCTAGATGAGTATACTTTTGGTAGTCCTTGGGTTTGTATTATTAGTTGTAGGTGGTGAGTTTTTAGTGCGCTCATCAGTGGCCTTATCTTTTAAATTTAATATTTCTAAAATGGTGATTGGAATGACCGTGGTGTCGTTCGCTACTTCAGCACCAGAATTATTGGTGAGCCTGCAGGCTGCGCTTTCGGGGTCTCCGGCCATTGCTATCAATAATGTGATTGGGTCAAACATCGCCAATATAGGATTAGTACTAGGAATAACAGCTTTAGTGAGTGCGATTGATGTCGATAAATCCTTTTACAAGCTCAATTGGCCAGCCATGATGTTATTTTCGATGGCATTATTCTACTTTTTGAAAAATGATATGGTTTTGTCTACTATAGAAGGCGCTATTTTATTTGGGGCCCTAATTCTGTTCTTAATCATTTTGATAAAAAACGCAAAAAAGGATGAGGTTACAGAAGAGGTTGATGAATCTTTAGCCGTGGTTTCTAATTTTAAAATAATTATATGGTTATTAATTGGAGCCACAGCACTTTATTTTGGAAGTGAATGGTTGGTTGAAGGGTCTAAGGAAATCGCCTTATCGATGGGAGTGAGCGAAGCAGTAATAGGCGTGTCTTTAATTGCGATAGGGACCAGCGTACCAGAATTAGCAGCGTCAATTATTGCGGCAGCTAAACAAGAAAAAGCCATTTCACTGGGGAATTTAATCGGTTCCAATATCTTCAATATTGGTTCGGTGTTGGGTTTAACCGCCTTAGTAAAACCAATTCCGGTAACGGCACCAGAAATACTTACTAATGATATTTTTTGGATGTTAGGCTTTGCAGCTATTTTAGTTCCGTTAGTGTTTTTGCCTTCAAAATTAAAAATCACACGATTTAAAGGCATGGTATTAGTTGCTGCTTATGGAGTGTTTATGTTTTTAATTTTTACGAATAATTAGAATTATATTTATTAGATCTCCAGAAATAGTTTCTGCAATGTTAGTGAACTGATACTTTAAAATTCAATGGCATGATCTTTTTTACCTATTTACCAAAGATTTTGATTTTCTTTCATGTTCCTCTATTCTTATGATTGAACATCTAGGTACTTCATTTAAGAATACTTTGTTCTATTTTTCTTAAGTGTTTTATGGCTATCCAAATTGAAATAAGGATGAGCAGTTTCTGTTTTCAGTCAATAAGCCTTCATGCATCATTTGGCGGAAGACATGCCAGTGTACACGTATTGTGTGACGTTTAAAGGTCTAATGTAGAATATGAGTTGCTTACAAAATCTTAAGCATTACTTGAAAAAATAAAAGGCTAACATGTATATCATGTTAGCCTTTTATTATGAACAAAATGTTTTTAAACTTTAAGAATTAGATCTTAGCAGTTTTCACTGTTTTGATAATTCTTGCCGCAATTTTGTATGGATCTCCATTAGAAGCAGGTCTTCTGTCTTCTAACCATCCTTTGTATCCTTTTTCTACAGCGATAATTGGAATACGGATTGAAGCTCCTCTATCTGAAACTCCCCAAGAGAAATCTGTAATAGCAGCAGTTTCGTGTAATCCAGTTAAACGTTGGTCGTTAAACTCACCGTAAACAGCGATATGTTCTTTTACGAAAGGTCTGAAAGACTCACAAATAGCAGCATAAGTTTCTTTACTTCCACAAGTTCTTAATGTTGTGTTAGAGAAGTTAGCGTGCATACCTGAACCATTCCAATCCATATCTTTACCTAATGGTTTTGGGTGGTACTCAATATAGTAACCATATTTTTCAGTTAAACGGTCTAGTAAATATCTAGCGATCCAAATTTCGTCTCCAGCTTTCTTAGCACCTTTAGCGAATAATTGGAACTCCCATTGTCCAGAAGCAACCTCTTGGTTAATTCCTTCAAAGTTTAATCCAGCATCGATACATAAATCAGCATGCTCTTCAACTAAATCTCTACCGTGAGTATTTTTACCACCAACAGAACAGTAGTACATACCTTGTGGAGCAGGGTAACCACCAACAGGGAAACCTAATGGTAATTGTGTTGCTGTATCCATGATAAAGTATTCTTGCTCAAAACCAAACCAGAAATCATCATCTTCATCGTCAATAGTTGCTCTTCCGTTAGAAACGTGAGGTGTTCCATCAGCATTCATAACTTCAGTCATTACTAAATAACCATTGATTCTATCTGGATCTGGGTAAATAGCAACAGGAACTAATAAACAGTCAGACGCTCCACCTTCAGCTTGTTTTGTTGAAGATCCATCAAAAGACCAGTTTCCGATTTCTTCTAAAGTTCCTTGAAAGTTTTCATGCTCTTCTACCTTAGTTTTACTTCTCAAGTTTTGAGTTGGGAAGTAACCATCCAACCAAAGGTATTCTAATTTAATTTTTGCCATAATGAATATTTAATAAATGTAATATTAGTTATAATATCACAAATATAAATTTTTATGTTTTCAATTAAAATTTATAGGGGTCTTTTAACTTAAGGTCAAGATGTTTTTATTTATACCCTATTTTTTTCAAGTTTATCTAGAAAAAAGTTTAAATTTTTATGTAAATACTGAAAAAGTGTTAACAATAAAATTTAAAGTAGAGAGCTTTTTATTGATAAAACCTAACTATTTTTGTTTTATAATTTATTTATTAAAGTTTTAATAAAATGTCAACACTAAGATTTCATGCTTTAAAAGAATCGTTAGCTTATAAAGCTATTAATATAGAGGAGGAAGAGCGTCGGTCTGAGTTATTTGGTAAAAATGTATTCAGTTTGAATACCATGCGCCAATATTTAACTAAGGATGCGTTTGTTGGCGTAGAAAATGCCATCCAATTCGGAAAAAAGATTGATAGGAATATTGCCGACCAAGTAGCCTCTTCAATGAAAGATTGGGCGCTGTCTAAAGGTGTAACGCATTATACACACTGGTTTCAACCATTAACTGGAGCAACAGCTGAAAAACATGATGCGTTCTTCGAAACAATAGGCAATGATTTGGCTATTGAAAAATTTGGTGGCACGCAATTGGTGCAGCAAGAACCAGATGCTTCAAGTTTCCCTAATGGAGGAATTAGAAACACATTTGAAGCAAGGGGGTATACCGCTTGGGATCCTACCTCTCCAGCTTTTATTTATGGTACAACACTTTGTATACCTACTATTTTTGTGGCCTATACTGGTGAGGCTTTGGATTATAAAACCCCCCTTCTACGAGCGTTGAGTGCCGTAGATGAAGCGGCGACAGCGGTTTGTAAGTATTTTGATAAAAATGTCAAAAAGGTAACTTCTTCACTGGGTTGGGAGCAAGAATATTTTCTTATTGATAAAATGTTGGCGGCGAGTCGCCCAGATATTATGTTGACAGGGCGTACTTTGTTAGGACATTCTTCTGCTAAGGGACAGCAGCTAGATGATCATTACTTTGGTTCTATTCCAAACAGGGCTCTAAATTTTATGAAAGATTTAGAAAGAGAATGTATGCTTTTAGGAATTCCTGTAAAAACAAGACATAATGAAGTCGCACCGAACCAATTTGAAGTCGCGCCTATTTTTGAGGAAGCTAATCTTGCCGTAGATCACAATTCTTTATTGATGGATATTATGGGGCGTGTTGCTTCACGACATAACTTTAAAGTCTTACTTCATGAAAAGCCCTTTGCGGGTGTAAATGGTTCAGGGAAACACAATAACTGGTCGCTTTCTACTGATACTGGAGTGAACTTATTGGCGCCTGGAAAGACGCCTATGAGTAGTTTGCAGTTTTTAACTTTTTTCATAAATACCATTAAAGCGGTACATCAACACGAGGCTTTATTAAGAGCGGTTATTGCATCAGCGAGTAATGACCATAGACTCGGAGCAAATGAAGCACCACCAGCAATTATTTCGGTGTTTATTGGTGAGCAATTAAAGAAAGTACTAGAGGAACTTGAAGGGGTAACTAAAGGAAAATTGTCGCCTCAAGAAAAAACCGAATTAAAGCTTAATGTAGTCGGTAAGATTCCAGATGTGCTTTTAGATAATACCGATAGAAATAGAACATCACCTTTTGCCTTTACAGGAAATAAATTTGAATTTAGAGCAGTGGGCTCAATGGCGAATTGTGGAAACCCTATGACGGTTTTAAATACGATAGTCGCTAAGCAACTAAAAGATTTCAAGAAGGAAGTTGATGCTTTAATTGATAAAAAAGATTTAAAGAAAGATGAGGCTGTTTTTAATGTGTTAAGAGAATACATCAAGTCTACAAAAGATATTTTGTTTGAAGGAAACAGTTATGGTGAAGCTTGGGAAAAGGAAGCTAAAAAAAGAGGGTTAAGCAATAGTAAAACCACACCTGAAGCTTTAAAGGCTAGTATTTCAAAAGAAAGCATTGCTTTGTTTGAAGAAATGGAAGTGATGAGTGTAATTGAAACTAAGGCACGTTATGAAATTGAAATTGAAGCTTACATCAAGCACATTCAAATTGAAAGTCGGGTTTTAGCTGATATCGCTCGAAATCATATTGTGCCAACAGCGGTGAAATACCAGAATGTGTTGATTGAAAATGTACGCGGTTTAAAAGAAATTTTTGAAAAGAATTATGCAAGCGTTTCCAAAGAGCAAATCACTTTAATTGAGGAGATTTCCAATCATATTGAAGGTATTAATGCGAATGTTACTAAAATGATTGACGAACGTAGAAGTGCTAATAAACTTTCTAATATGGATAAAAAAGCAGAAGCTTATAGTCATAAAGTGATGCCTTTGTTTGATGACATCCGTTACCATTGTGATAAGCTTGAGCTACTAGTTGATGATGAAATTTGGCCTTTAACAAAATACAGAGAGCTATTATTTACAAGATAGTGTATAAAACTTATAAAATCCTGCTTCAAAAAAGCGGGATTTTTTAATTCAAAGAAGTAAATTTGCAACACAATTTTATATTATGAGTCAAGAGGTTTCAAAACGATACGCGCAACGCGGTGTTTCAGCATCAAAAGAAGATGTACACAATGCTATTAAGAACATAGACAAAGGTTTATTTCCGAAAGCATTTTGTAAAATAGTTCCAGATTATTTAACAAACGATGATAACTATTGTTTAGTCATGCATGCCGATGGTGCAGGAACTAAATCGTCTTTAGCATATATGTATTGGAAAGAAACTGGCGATGTTTCAGTTTGGAAAGGGATTGCTCAAGATGCCTTAATCATGAATATTGATGATTTACTGTGTATTGGGGCTACCGATAATATCATGTTGTCTTCAACCATTGGAAGAAATAAAAATTTAATTCCAGGAGAAGTGCTTTCTGCTATTATCAATGGTACCGAAGAACTTCTTGAAGATTTAAAATCTTTTGGAGTAACCATTCATTCTACAGGAGGCGAAACTGCTGATGTTGGTGATTTGGTAAGAACGATAATTGTAGACTCTACCGTTACTGCACGTATGAAACGCAGTGATGTTATTGATAATGCTAATATAAAAGCAGGCGATGTTATTGTAGGTTTAGAAAGTTTTGGTCAAGCTTCTTATGAAAAAGAGTACAATGGCGGTATGGGAAGTAACGGATTGACCTCTGCGCGTCACGATGTCTTCCATAAATATTTAGCTGAAAAATTTCCTGAAAGTTTTGATGCTTCTGTACCCGAAGACTTAGTGTATTCTGGTGGTGTGAAGTTAACCGATACTGTTGAAAATTCGCCTATAGATGCAGGTAAATTGGTATTGTCACCAACGCGTACTTATGCGCCTATTGTTAAAAAAATACTTTCTAAATATAATAGTAAAGATGTTCACGGTATGGTGCATTGTTCTGGTGGAGCTCAAACTAAAATTCTTCATTTTGTAGACCAATTTCATATTGTAAAAGATAATATGTTTCCAATTCCTCCATTATTCAAATTAATACAAGAGCAGTCTAAAACCGATTGGAAAGAAATGTATCAAGTTTTTAACTGTGGTCATCGAATGGAGTTATATGTAAATTCAGAAGTAGCTGAAGATATTATTGCTATTTCAAAATCATTTAATGTTGATGCTAAGGTAATTGGTAGAGTAGAGGCTTCCGAAGCTAAAAAACTTACAATAAAATCAGAGTATGGTGAGTTTACTTATTAATTATTCTTGTTTAGTTATGGAATAATTATTGTGACCTACAGGGTTTGAAAAAATAATTTTAGCACTCTATGAGAACTTTAGCCTTACTAATTGCTTTATTCGGATTTAATATGTTAAACGCGCAACCGGATTGGTTGTATATTGAAGAGGAAGAAGATGATTATAAAGGCCCAGAATGGGTGCAAAAAAATAAAGTAGCCTTAGATATTAGTGAAGCTGTTTTCGTAAACTGGAACGAAGGGGGTACCAACTCCATTTCAGGGCTGGTTGATGTGAAAAGCGTCGTTAATTACAGTGATAAATATTATGTTTGGAACAATGATGCGCACCTGCGCTACGGCTTAAATATGCAGGAAGAGCGCGAGGCCAGAAAAACCGACGATTTATTTGAGCTAAACTCAAACTTGGGTTATACTCCAAACGAAGATTCCGATTGGTTTTATATGGCGCGTTTAAACTTTAGAACGCAATTGTCCAACGGTTATAATTACCCTAATAAAGACAATCCCATTTCAAAATTTATGGCTCCGGGCTATTTATTTTTCGGGGGAGGTATGGAATATGGAAAAAACAAGAAAAACTTATCCTTATATTTTTCACCGCTTACTTTAAAAGCAACTTTTGTTTTTGATGAAACCTTGGCGAATTCGGGTGCCTTTGGTGTGACTCCTGCGGTTTTTGATGACCAGGGTAATGTGATTACGCCTGGTGAGCAGATTAGACGTGAGTTTGGAGTGCTGTTAACCAATACTTATAAAAGGAAATTGGTTAAAAATATTGAGGTGACCAACCAACTTAGTTTGTATTCCGATTACATAAATAATTTTGGAAATGTAGATATTGATTGGAGACTAGATTTCGATTTTAAAGTGAATAGTTTCGTTCGTGCTAATTTTGGTACACATCTTCGTTATGATGATGATATTAAAACTTTAGAAGAAACTGATGTGGAAGGAGAATTTGATGAGGCTGGTGCCAAAGTGCAATGGAAACAATTTTTAGGAGTGGGTGTAGCTTTCGATTTTTAGTGTAAAATATCTTCACAATATTTATTAATTCATTTATTTTATTTCTTAAAACTCAGGCTTTAAAAGACTTGTTGAAAAGTATCTTAAATAAGTAGATTTTTATACGTTAAATCCTTTTATTCTGAGCATGAAAATGATACCTTTGGCGCCCTTTATGTCAAGGGCTACACTGTTTAATCTTTATAATCAGTAAAAAAATCACGCTACAAATATTGTTTTCAAAATTTGTTAACTTTTTTATGTTGATAAATTTATAAATATCTAATTTTCAGATACTTAGATGTTTTTGTTTGTAAACTTTATGATTAAAATCATATTTTAAATTGTACATTTGTTTTTTATTTGTAGCCTAGTAAATTATTTAATCCAGCTAAAAAATCAAATTATCCATGAACGAAAAACTCACAAAAGTACCAACACAAACTTACTCTCAAGAGGAGGCCTTTCAGGAAGCTCTAAAATACTTCAAAAATGATGATTTAGCAGCTAGAGTTTGGTTAAACAAATACGCGCTTAAAGATTCTGATGGAAACATCTTCGAATTAACGCCTAATGATATGCATAAGCGTATCGCTATAGAGATTGCAAGTGTGGAATCTAAATATCCAAATCCTTTATCTGAGTCTGAAGTTTTCGATTTAATCAAAGATTTTAAATATATCGTGCCTCAAGGAAGTCCGATGGCGGGAATTGGTAATCCTTTTCAAATCGCGTCATTATCTAACTGTTTTGTAATTGGAAATGATGGTGAGTCTGATTCTTATGGAGGAATCATGAAAATTGACCAAGAGCAAGTGCAATTGATGAAACGTCGTGGAGGTGTTGGTCATGATTTATCGCACATACGTCCCAAGGGTTCTGCTGTTAAGAATTCAGCATTAACGTCTACAGGAATAGTGCCTTTTATGGAGCGTTATTCAAATTCAACTAGAGAGGTTGCTCAAGATGGAAGACGTGGTGCTTTAATGCTATCGGTGTCTATTAATCATCCAGATTCAGAAGATTTTATCAATGCGAAGTTGGAGCAAGGTAAGGTGACTGGAGCGAATGTTTCTGTGAGAATTGATGATGAATTTATGAAGGCTGTAAAAGCTGGAAAAGAGTATACTCAGAAATATCCAATTTTTAGTGATAACCCAAAAGTAGCAAAGTCTATTGACGCCAATGCCTTATGGAAGAAAATTGTACATAATGCATGGAAATCTGCTGAACCAGGTATTTTATTTTGGGATACCATTATTAATGAATCGGTTCCAGATTGTTACGCAGATTTAGGTTATAAAACGGTGTCTACAAACCCGTGTGGAGAAATCCCTTTATGTCCATACGATTCTTGTCGTTTATTAGCGATTAACTTGTTTTCTTATGTAGAAAATCCGTTTACTGATAAAGCAGAATTCAATTTTGACTTGTTTAAAAAACATGTCGCTGCTGCACAACGTATCATGGATGATATTATTGATTTAGAACTTCTTAAAATCGACAATATCATTAAGAAGATTGATGATGACCCAGAACAGGATGAGGTAAAAAGAACAGAGAAAAACTTATGGTTGAATATTCAGCGCAAAGCGGAAGAAGGGCGTAGAACCGGAGTAGGTATTACTGCTGAAGGTGATATGTTAGCTGCTTTAGGTATTAAATATGGTAGTGAAGAAGGAAATGCTTTTTCATTAGAAGTGCACAAAACGATTGCTATTGAAGCTTACCGTGCTTCGGTGCATTTAGCTAAAGAACGTGGTGCTTTTGGTATTTTTGATGCTGAACGCGAAAAAAACAACCCGTTTATTCAACGTTTAAAAGAGGCTGATAGCAAGTTGTATTATGAAATGTTGGAATACGGCCGTAGAAATATTGCTTTATTAACCATTGCACCAACAGGAACAACCAGCTTAATGACACAGACTACTTCTGGAATTGAGCCTGTATTTATGCCGGTTTATAAAAGAAGAAGAAAAGTAAATCCTAATGATAAGGAAGTTCGCGTTGATTTTGTAGATGAGGTTGGTGATTCGTGGGAAGAATACGTGGTTTTTCATCACCGTTTTAAACAATGGATGGAAGTAAACGGTATTGATACTTCTGTGAATTATTCTCAAGAAGAAATTAACACCCTTATTAAAAAATCACCATACTATGGGGCGACTTCAAACGATGTTGATTGGATGAGTAAAGTTAGTATGCAAGGTGCGATTCAAAAATGGGTAGATCACTCAATTAGTGTAACCATAAACTTGCCAAGTGATGTTTCTGAAGATTTAGTTGGTGAATTATACTTAAAAGCTTGGGAAGTAGGATGTAAAGGAGTGACGGTTTATAGAGATGGTTCACGTTCTGGAGTTTTAATTTCTAACGATGAAAAGAAAAAAGAAGAGACGGATGATAAATCAGCGGCCTTCCCAACAAAGCGTCCGCAATCATTAGAAGCAGATGTGGTTCGTTTCCAAAATAGTAAAGAAAAATGGATTGCTTTTATAGGTATTATTGATGGGAAACCTTATGAGGTGTTCACAGGTCTTGCTGATGATGAAGATGGGATTCTATTACCACGTTGGGTAAATAAAGGTGTTATTATTAAAAATCGAGGTGAAGATGGTGTAAGACGTTATGATTTTCAATACAAAAATACTAGAGGGTACAAAACCACAATTGAAGGGTTGTCACATAAATTTAACCCAGAATTTTGGAATTATGCGAAGCTAATTTCTAGTACTTTACGTCATGGAATGTCAATAGATAAAATTGTAGATTTAATTAATAGTTTACAATTAGATAGTGAATCTATCAACACTTGGAAAAACGGAGTGGTACGTGCTTTAAAACGTTATGTAGAAGACGGTACTAAGGCAAAAGGCCAACAATGTGATAACTGTAAGTCTGAAAACTTAATTTATCAAGAAGGCTGTTTAACATGTAAGGACTGTGGTTCTTCAAAGTGTGGGTAATATATAAATGATATATGAAGAAAAGGGAGGCTATTTTGGTCTCCCTTTTTGTTTTATAAAACCCAGGTGTATCTGAAAAATTAGTCTGCGATATATTTTAAACAAGGATTTCAAGCATTGAAAATTCATAAATTATCGTATTTTTGACTTCCAATTAAAAAAGGCAGATGTTAGAGAAATTACAAATTGTAAAGCAACGTTTTGATGAGGTGAGTGATTTAATCATTCAACCAGATATTATTTCAGATCAAAAACGTTATGTAGAGCTGAATAGAGAGTATAAAGATTTACGTATCCTAATGGATAAGCGTGAAGAATATATAGAGTGCACGAATAATTTAGCTGAAGCTGAAGAGATTATAGCTGATGGAAGTGATGCTGAAATGGTTGAAATGGCCAAGTTGCAATATGATGAAGCTAAGGAAGGACTTGCACGATTAGAAGAAGAAATAAAAGTATTATTGATACCTAAAGACCCTGAAGATTCTAAAAATGCGGTTGTGGAATTACGTGCTGGAACCGGTGGTGATGAAGCAAGTATTTTTGCAGGTGATTTGTTTAGAATGTACACGAAGTACTGTGAAGGTAGAGGTTGGAAAGTTGATACTGTAGATTTTAGTGAAGGGACTAATGGTGGATTTAAAGAAATTCAGTTTGAGGTTAGTGGAGAGGATGTTTACGGAACTTTAAAATTTGAAGCTGGTGTACACCGTGTACAACGTGTGCCACAAACCGAAACTCAAGGGCGTGTACATACCAGTGCAGCGACTGTAATGGTGTTCCCTGAGGCTGAAGAGTTTGATGTAGAAATTAACCCTAAAGATGTTCGTATTGATTATTTCTGTTCATCAGGACCAGGAGGTCAGTCGGTAAACACCACGTATTCTGCGGTGCGTTTAACTCACGTACCTACAGGTTTAGTAGCGCAATGTCAAGATCAAAAATCTCAGCATAAAAATAAAGAGAAAGCCTTTAAAGTATTACGTTCGCGTTTGTACGATTTAGAGTTAGCCAAAAAGATGGAAGAAGATGCGGCTTTA
Source organism: Pseudotamlana haliotis (assembly GCF_008806375.1). Taxonomy (GTDB): domain Bacteria; phylum Bacteroidota; class Bacteroidia; order Flavobacteriales; family Flavobacteriaceae; genus Pseudotamlana; species Pseudotamlana haliotis. Next base: position 235,830 of record NZ_WAAT01000050.1, read on the forward strand.
CGTGGTACCATGGTAACTAGTGGAGATAGAAGTGCTAAGATTAGAACTTATAACTATTCTCAAGGTCGTGTAACAGATCATAGAATTGGTTTAACACTTTACGATTTATCAAACATTGTGAATGGTGATATCCAAAAAATTATTGATGAGTTGCAATTAGCTGAAAACACTGAAAAGTTAAAAGCTAGTAACGATCAAATCTAGTATTACTAGAAACACTGCGAAACTTCGTAAAATAGTTATTCAATACATACAATGACAACAAATCAGCTTGTAGAAGAAATCAAGAAAAAGAAATCCTTTCTATGTATCGGATTGGATGTTGATTTAAATAAAATTCCGAAACATCTTTTAAAAGAGGAGGACCCTATTTTTGCATTTAACAAAGCGATTATAGATGCGACACACCATTTATGTGTGGCCTATAAGCCAAATACGGCCTTTTACGAGGCTTATGGTTTAAAAGGATGGCAAGCTTTAGAGAAGACTATTAATTATCTCAACGAAAATCATCCCGAAATTTTCACGATTGCTGATGCAAAACGTGGTGATATAGGAAATACAAGTACGATGTATGCTAAAGCCTTTTTTGAAGATTTGGCATTCGATTCAGTGACTGTGGCGCCATATATGGGAAAAGATTCTGTAGAACCTTTTTTAGCTTTTGAAAATAAACACACCATACTTTTAGCTTTAACGTCTAATCAAGGGGCTTTCGATTTTCAAACGAAAACCATAGAGGGTAAAGAAGTTTATAAGCAGGTGTTGGAGACTTCAAAAACTTGGACCAATTCTGAAAACTTAATGTATGTGGTTGGAGCCACAAAAGCAGAATATTTAGCTGACATTAGAAAGATCATTCCAAATAGGTTTTTATTAGTACCTGGAGTAGGCGCTCAAGGCGGAAACTTACAAGATGTTTGTAAATACGGAATGAATGAATCTGTTGGCTTATTAATCAATTCTTCGCGAGGTATTATTTACGCGTCTACGGATGCTACTTTCGCTCAGGAGGCGGCTCAAAAGGCAGAAAAGCTTCAACAAGAAATGGCTGAGGTTTTAAATGCAGCATCATTATAAAATGATGTCATGCAAATTATAGATCAACTTCAACGTGTCATTCAACTAGAAAAAACGCCAAAACGCATTGTGTCTTTAGTGCCAAGTCAAACCGAATTGCTTTGTGATTTAGGTTTGAAGGATGCTTTAGTAGGGGTAACTAAGTTTTGCGTGCACCCAAGTACAATAAGAAAGGAAGTTAAAGTTGTTGGTGGAACAAAGCAAGCTTATATAGATAAAATAAAGGCGCTTAAGCCAGATGTCATTCTGTGTAATAAGGAAGAGAATACTAAAGAGCTTGTGGAAGCCTGCGCTTTAGTTTGCTCGGTGCATGTTTCTGATATTTATAATTTAGAAGACAGTTTAGAACTTATAAAGCAGTATGGCGAAATGTTTTCTTGTTCTGAAACGGCGTCATTTATCATTGAAAAAATTTCAAGTGAATTTGAAAATTTTCAAGATTTTATAAGGCCTGAGCTCATAATAAAAGTGGCTTATTTTATTTGGAAAAAGCCATGGATGGTTGCAGCCAATAATACCTTAATAAATTATTTACTAGAAGTGAATAAATTTGAAAATGTGTTTGGGCACAAAGACAGATATCCAGAAATAGAGTTTTCAAGTTCTGGAATTATTGCAAATGCAGATTTAATTTTGTTATCTTCTGAACCTTTCCCTTTTAAAGAAACTCATAAAAAGGAGGTACAAGAAATTTTCACCAAAGCTACAATAGAGCTTGTAGATGGCGAAATGTTCTCCTGGTATGGTTCAAGACTTATGATGGCGTTTCAGTATTTTAAAACGCTCCGTTTAAATCTTCAGAGTATTCCACTTTAGTAGTGTCTTCTACAAAGTTTGCAATTCTATTTTCTAATTGTTTTAAGCTGATTAATTTGTTCAAATTAGGCTTAATTTTTCCTACGCGACAAAAATGAGGGTTCATAACGTTTATTTTTTAAGTTTATACAAAATACGTGAAAATGACTGATTTAGATGTTTTTAAATAGTTAATAAATGGATAAAATAAAATTATATCCTACAGTAGCTCAGTTGATTCGTACTTAAATAATTTAAGCGGTTTAATTCATTAAGTAGTTTGATGGCTTTGAATTCTAAAATATCACTCAAGGCAGCATCTATTTGACTAAAATTATAAGCCTGCTCCATGAGTTTTTTGTATTTACGGATTAGTAAATTTTGCTGTGATTTTATATATGAGGTATTCATAATGTTAAATTATTATTTACAAATTAATATACTGGCGAATTTAACGCCTAGTATGTTTTAAAGTAGTTAAATAAATGGTAAAAAAATATTAGATGATAGACTGCTTCTGTTCTCGGTATAAATATTTTAACCTGTTTAGCTTGTTTAGCAGTTTAATCGCGCGATATTCCGAAATATCACTTAATGCAGAATCTGTTTGTCGGAAATTATACGCCTGCTCAACAAGAGATTTATAATCTCTGTAGAGTTTATCCTGTTGAAGTTTTATGGCGTCAAATCGATTCATTGTTGTGTATTGATTAACAAGTAGTTAAATATACATTTTTTTTGTTTAAAATGTAAATGAGATGAAGAAAAATTTATTTTTTTTAACTAGTACCAATTATGATTTAAAAGGCACCCTAAATAATTTGGAATATGAGTTTAATAGAAACAAATTATAGGGCTCATTTTAGGTTATAATTGGTAAAAAATATTAATGCATAAAAAGAGGCTGTCTAAAAAGTAAGTTTACCGTCAACCTGAATTCATTTCAGGTTCTCATAATGATTGATTTTCAATATGATGAGATTCTGAAATAAATTCAGAATGACGAATTTTAACACTTTTTAGACAGCCTCCTTAAAATATTAGCAGCTATATTTTTAGTCTTGTAAAGCAAAAACTTGTTTTAACAAATCGGTTGTTCTAGAGCTGTATTGTGTTCTTATTTCTTTTTCTTCCACTTCAATCATGGTGTAAACGCCTTTTAAGGCTTCACCGGTCACATAGTCGGTTAGATCAGGGTTAACATCATCTGTAAATGGAATACTGTTGTATTTTGTTATTAAATTTGACCAAACTTTGTCTGCACCAACTTTACTAAATGAATTTTTAATAACTGGATTAAACTTGCTGTAAAGTGAGCTTTCAGTTTTTGACTCTAAATATTGTGTAGCGGCATTATCACTTCCTGTTAGTATGCTTTTAGCGTCGTTAAATGTAATGTCTTTCACAGCATCTACAAAAATAGGAGTAGCTTCCTTAACAGCATCTTCAGCGGCTCGGTTTAATGCTTTTAAGCCTTCATCGGCTAAACTTCCTAATCCTATTTTTCTTAGACCATCATCGACTTTCTGTAATTCTGGTGGTAAAAGTATTTTCACCATACTATTACCATAAAAACCATCAGTCTGCGTGAGTTTAGAAACTTGCTTTTCTATCCCTAAGTCTAAGGCTTGTCTTAATCCAGCGGCGATATCGGCGTTTCCAATGGCATTTATTCCAGTAGACCCTGTTTGTGTTTGAGTGGTCTGTGGTATTTGATTTGCAACATGTTGTAATTCCGCGCAAGCGCTAAGGTTAAATAATAAGGTAAGAGCTATTAATTTACGTATCATGGGGTCTTTTAATTTTAAGAGATTATTTTATTAATTAGGTAAAAATGACTGTTTTGTTGTTATAAACCATAACTTTTCTGTTCGCATGCAGTTTCACGGCGTTAGCCAAAACGACTTTTTCTAAATCACGGCCTTTCGCGATTAAATCGGAAATAGCATGCGTATGGCTCACACGAGTAACATCTTGTTCAATTATTGGACCTGCATCGAGTTCTTCAGTGACATAATGACTGGTAGCTCCTATAATTTTAACGCCGCGCTTATAGGCTGAATGGTAGGGTTTTGCACCCACGAAAGCTGGTAAAAAGGAATGGTGAATATTAATGATTTTGTTAGGGTACTTGCTTATCATGTTATCTGAAATGATTTGCATGTAGCGCGCAAGCACAATAAAGTCCACTTTATGCGCCTCTAACAACTCCAATTGTTTGTTTTCAGCTTCTTTTTTGGTGTCTTTCGTTACAGGAATATGATAAAAGGGAATGTTGAAGTTTTTGGCGATATGTTCTAAATCACGGTGATTACTTATTATAAACGGAATTTCTAAATTCAATTCCCCGGAGTTATACCGTCCTAATAAGTCGTATAAACAATGGTCGTATTTTGAAATAAACAGTGCCATTTTAGGCTTCTTTTCTGAAGAATAAATACGCCACTTCATTTTGAAAGTTTCCGCTAATTCTGTTTTGAAACAAGCTTTAAAATCGGTTGTAATAAACGATTCCGCCTCAAATTCACTTTCCAAACGCATAAAAAAGATGTCTTGTTCGCGATCAACATATTGATCGATATAAACAATATTCCCACCTTTGTTCGCGATAAAATTTGTAATAGAAGCAATAATGTTTGGTTTGTCCTTACAATGTATGAGTATGGTTATTTTTGTCATTTGAATTTTAAGCTTTAATACGTTCAAAATTAGCTTAAAAAAATAAAAGACTAAACTTAGAATCTAGTTTTAGATAATATCAAGTAAATGGTTGGATTTTTTGATTATTTCGTAAATTGCCGGACTTAATTAAGAGAATCTTTACGAATGAGTCAGCAAGCAATTTATAAGCCAAAACATAAAATTAGAATCGTTACCGCAGCATCCCTTTTTGATGGGCATGATGCTTCCATAAATGTGATGCGTCGTATCATTCAAGCTACTGGTGTTGAGGTGATTCACCTAGGGCACGATAGGAGTGTAGATGAGGTAGTAAATACGGCCATTCAGGAAGATGTGAATGCCATTTGTTTAACCTCTTACCAAGGCGGGCATAATGAATACTTTAAATATATGTTCGACCTTTTAAAAGAAAGAGGTGCTGAACATATTAAGATCTTTGGCGGCGGAGGCGGTGTGATTCTCCCTTCGGAAATTAAGGAGTTGATGGATTATGGCATTTCACGTATTTATTCTCCTGATGATGGACGTGAAATGGGACTCCAAGGTATGATTAACGATTTGGTTGAACAATCGGATTTTGCTATAGGTGATCAGTTAGAGGTGTCATTAGAAAATCTTCAAAATAAATCATCAAAAGATATTGCACGAGTTATTTCTTCAGCTGAAAACTTTCCTGAAGTTGCTAAAGCTACCTTATCTGAAATTCATGAAAAAAATAAAGATTCAAAAACACCTGTACTCGGAATTACAGGAACAGGAGGTGCTGGAAAATCGAGTTTGGTAGATGAGCTAGTAAGACGTTTTTTACTAGATTTTCCAGAGAAAACGGTTGGGATTATTTCTGTAGACCCTTCCAAAAGAAAAACAGGTGGCGCGTTACTTGGTGATAGAATACGAATGAATGCCGTTAATAATGACCGTGTGTATATGCGTAGTTTGGCCACACGTCAATCTAACTTGGCCCTTTCTAAACATGTTAATGAAGCTGTTGAAGTTTTAAAAGCTGCCCAGTATGACTTAATTATTTTAGAAACTTCTGGAATCGGACAATCAGATACTGAGATTATTGAACATTCTGATGTGTCTCTTTATGTAATGACTCCAGAATTTGGGGCTGCAACCCAACTCGAGAAAATAGATATGCTTGATTTTGCCGATTTGGTAGCTATAAATAAGTTTGATAAACGTGGCGCTTTAGATGCTTTACGTGATGTGAAAAAGCAGTATATGCGCAACAATTTGCTTTGGGATGTGCCACAGGATAAACTTCCTGTTTTTGGAACCATTGCTTCGCAGTTTAATGATCCAGGTATGAATACGCTATATAAAGCGATTATTACCAAGTTGGTTGAAAAGGTTTCAGCAGATTTGGACTCTAAAATGATGGCTTCCGGAGAAGAAAGTGAAAAGATTTTTGTGATACCGCCAGCTCGAACACGTTACCTTTCTGAAATTGCTGAAAATAATAGAGCATATGATAAGAAGGCCGATGAACAAGTTGATATCGCTCAAAAACTATACGGTATTTTCAAAACCATTTGTACGGTTGTCAATGTTTCTAAAAAGGAGGAAGAACTTAATTTTATTGGAAAATTAGGATTAGATGAAGGCGCTATTTTAGAAAGTTCTCAAGACGACAATAAAGATTTTGTAAATCTGCTTATAGCAGAATTTGATCGCATAAAAATGAACCTCGATCCTTATAACTGGGAGATTCTAACAGGCTGGAATGATAAAGTCAATAAATATAAAAACCCAATTTATAGCTTTAAGGTCAGAGATCGCGAAATTAAAATAGAAACCCACACCGAATCTTTATCGCATACACAAATCCCTAAAGTGGCTTTCCCAAAATATCAAGCTTGGGGAGATGTATTGAGATGGTGTTTACAAGAAAATGTGCCTGGTGAATTTCCGTTTACCTCAGGTTTGTATCCTTTTAAAAGAAAAGGGGAAGACCCTGCGCGTATGTTTGCAGGAGAAGGGAGTCCAGAACGTACCAATAAACGTTTTCATTATGTGAGTCAGGGTATGCCTGCTAAACGATTGTCCACAGCTTTTGATAGTGTCACCCTTTACGGAAATGACCCCGATATCAGACCAGATATTTATGGTAAAATTGGTAATGCTGGAGTTTCTATTTGCTGTTTAGACGATGCTAAAAAGTTATATTCAGGTTTTAATTTGGCTCATGAACTCACCTCGGTGAGTATGACTATTAATGGTCCTGCGCCGATGCTGCTAGGCTATTTTATGAATGCGGCTATCGATCAGCAATGTGAAATATACATCAAAGAAAATGGTTTGGAAAAAGAGGTGGAATCCAAAATTTCTAAATTTTATAAAGATAAAGTACGTCCTAAGTACAACGGAAACCTCCCTGAAGGTAATGATGGTTTAGGACTCATGTTGCTTGGAGTTACCGGTGATCAAGTGTTACCAGAAGCTGTTTATCAAGATATAAAAGTTAAAACCATTGCACAAGTTCGAGGAACTGTACAAGCCGATATTTTAAAGGAAGATCAAGCACAGAATACCTGTATTTTTTCCACAGAATTTGCTTTGCGTCTTATGGGTGATGTTCAGGAGTATTTTATTCAGAATAATGTGAGAAACTTTTATTCGGTGTCTATTTCTGGTTATCATATTGCTGAAGCTGGAGCCAATCCAATTACACAACTAGCACTGACCTTATCTAATGGTTTCACTTACGTTGAGTATTATTTGAGCCGTGGGATGGATATTAATAAATTTGGACCAAATTTATCATTCTTCTTTTCAAATGGTGTCGATCCAGAATATGCAGTTATCGGTAGAGTAGCACGAAAAATTTGGGCTAAAGCCATGAAGCATAAATATGGTGCTAATGCTAGAGCGCAAATGCTTAAATATCATATTCAGACCTCTGGACGTAGTTTACACGCTCAGGAAATTGATTTTAATGACATTCGTACCACTTTACAAGCCTTGTATGCTATTTATGATAATTGCAATTCATTACACACCAATGCTTATGATGAAGCGATTACAACACCAACAGAGGAATCTGTACGCCGTGCTATGGCGATTCAGCTTATCATTAATAAAGAATTAGGACTTGCTAAAAATGAAAACCCAATTCAGGGGTCCTTTATTATTGAAGAGTTAACCGATTTAGTTGAAGAAGCTGTTTTAGTCGAATTTGACAGAATTAACGAACGTGGTGGTGTTTTAGGTGCTATGGAAACGATGTATCAACGAAGTAAAATACAAGAAGAAAGTTTGTATTATGAAACCTTAAAACACAACGGAGATTTCCCAATAATTGGTGTGAATACTTTTTTAAGTAGTAAAGGATCGCCAACGGTTTTACCTGTGGAAGTGATTCGTGCCACAGAAGAAGAAAAACAAAATCAAATAAAAACTTTAGAAAACCTGCAGCAAGCACATGATACTTCAGGTTTACTGAAAGATCTACAGGAAAAAGCAGTCCACAATGAAAATATATTTGAAGCCTTAATGGAAGTTTGTAAACTGTGTTCTTTAGGTGAAATTACTAATGCCTTGTTTAAAGTAGGGGGGCAGTATAGAAGGAATATGTAAGCGGTTTTAAGTTTAATATTATTGTTTTTTTTACATAATAAAAACAAGTAACCCCCTCTTATTGTCAGATTGAGTACAGTCTAAATATCATCAGTTTTGATACTGAAACGCTGTCAATCTTGTTGGAATTATATTTCACTATCCATCAAAAATAAAAAATCCTCAAGAATCTTAGTTCTTGAGGATTTTTTGTAGACTTCCAAGTTATTTGGTTAAACCGAAAATTCTACAAGGTTAACATCCAGTGGTTCTGAAGTTTTTTAAACTTTTTTAATTCACTTCTTAATATAGGTAAAAAGTCTTTTCCGTTACTATTTGATCGTTCTAAACGGTATGAGTTTTTATAAAGCTTATTGGTGAGTTTTCTTAAGGATTCAATATGCTTATGTTTGCTATCAGAATGTCTTTGCATTTCTGCATTAAGAATTTCTGGTGCTAAAGAATTAGATTGTTGAATTATATCTCCAGAGAAATAAATGTGCTGATCTTCGCTACCATCTTGATTTAGAGAAGATAAGTCACTTGCTAAATACGAGGAAATGCTTTGTGAGAGTATGAAAATCTCTAAAGCTTTCTGATAAATAGGTAATTCCGATAGATTTAGTGGGGTATTAGAAGACATAATTATTTTTTCCAAATATTTACTCAAAATTACTCACAAGCAACGAGATTTCACTTTAATTATTAAGGTGATTTAGTATATTTGCTTTAATAATTAATTTAATTTGGTTAAAATTCATTAAAATGGTTGTTGATACACTTAATCGTAAAATTTTGAAATGTTTACAGCAAAATGCAAGGCTCTCAAATGCCGAAATTGGGAGGCAAGTTGGCATCAGTTCTCCAGCTGTTTCTGAGCGCATAAAAAAGATGGAAGATTTGGGTATTATTGAAGGTTATAAAACCATAGTCTCTCCCTTTGAAATTGGATATCAACTAAAAGCTATTATTACATTAAGAGCCTTTATGGGAAAGCTTCGTCCGTTTTTAGAAAAAGTTAAAACTTACGATGAGGTGATTAATTGCTACCGTATTACAGGTGATGAAAATATTGTGATGGAGGTGGTTTTACAAAATCAAAAGCACCTTGAAACTTTTATCGATCAGCTTATTACCTATGGAGAATCAAAAACGCAAATCGTTTTATCAAACGTGGTGAAGCAAAAGGAAGTAATACCTATTAAGTAAATAGAACTTAGTGCGATTTCTAAGAGGTAAGCAAACAGTTTTTTATATGAAGTTTTACAGAGTACTTCTGAGCACTTTTTTTAGTCGTAAATGTTCTCGACTCCGCTCGAACACCAGTAAAATAGCTCTTTTATAACGGTCTTCGAGCGGAGTCGAGAAGGGAATATTTATAGGTGACGGTTATATTTTTATTTTTTTCGAGTACTCAATCTGATAGTCATTTCAACTTCCATGGTGGATCCTTTCTATTTTCGCCTGCATAATATAAAATAATTTGATTGCCATCAGGATCTTCTAAGTGTGCCTCACGCCATAACCAAGGCATATCAGTAGGTAATTGATTAAAAAGGATGCCTTTGTTTTGAAGTATTTCAACATAATTATCTAAATCTACTTCTTCAAAATAGATGGTAACACCGCAACCTTGTGGTAGGGCTTCAACTTCATGGATAGAAAATGTGGCATCGCCTTGCGGACAAACAAAACGGGCATACCTAGAATGTGAAAACACGATGAGTTCTAATCCTAAGGTTTTATAAAACGCTACTGACTTTTCTACATCTAAAGCAGGTACTGTCACTTGGTTCAGATTCATAACATTTAGAATTGAAGTTCATCAAGGTGTTTAGTGATAAGTTTGGCATGAATCCTTGAGTTTTCTATAAACCATTTGTGGGTTTCTTTTCCTCCACAAACCACACCTGCCAGATAAAGGCCTTCAACATTAGATTCCATAGTTTCAGAATCGTACTGCGGAATACTTCTTTCATCTTCGGAAAGCAGAACACCACTGTTTTCTAACAATTCAAAATTTGGTAAATAACCTGTTAGAGCAACGACAAAATCATTAGGAAGGTTTACATAACCGTTTTCCGTATTAATTATGACTTCATCGGGTTTTATAGCTTCAATTTTTGCATTGAAATAGGCTTTGATACTGCCTTCTTCAATACGGTTTACTATATCTGGACGTACCCAGTATTTGACACGGTCTCCAATTTGTGCACCTCGAATTACCATAGTCACACGACCACCTTTACGCCAAATCTCTAGGGCTGCATCAACTGCAGAGTTACTTGCGCCTACAACAACCACGTTTTGCAAAGCATAATTATGTGCTTCCTTATAATAGTGACTCACTTTATCTAAGTTTTCGCCTGGAACATTCAGTAATTTCGGAATGTCGTAAAACCCTGTGCTGACAATCACTTTTTTAGCAGTGTACTTGGCTTTGTTGGTTCTGATATGGAATGTTTCTGAAGATTTTTCAATATCCAAAACAGTTTCAAACAAGTGCATGTTTAACTGGTTTGAGGTGGTTACGCGTCGGTAATATTCCAAAGCCTCGTCTCTGTTAGGTTTCGGATTATTACTTATAAACGGAATCTCATTAATTTCAAGTTTTTCAGAAGTAGAAAAGAAGGTCATGTTCTTTGGGTAATTGAATAGCGAATTTGTTAACGCGCCTTTTTCGATAACCAAATAATTCCAATTTCTTTTTTTACATTCTAGAGCACAGGCAATGCCAATAGGGCCGCCTCCAATAATAAGGATGTCAAACACTTCTTCTTTCAGCATGTCACTTTTCTTTTTGCAATGTTTTGAATCATCAAAGCTATCCAAAACATTTGAAAATTGTATTTTTAAAGCTAAAAATAACAATTATAAATATAGATTCTACACGTTTATGAGAATAGCAATTATACTCTTTTTTGTTTTATTGACTTCTTTTGGATGCCAAGAAAAAAAGCGCAGCATAAAAGGAGATACCCTTTATCAAAGACAGCAAAACGCCGATTTTAAAGATGCTTCTAAATCGCCATTAAAACCAAAGGATTTAAAAAATTTTGAGGGTTTAGATTTTTTTAAGCCAGATTCAACTTATGTTGTTAAAGCTTTTTTAGAGCGAAGCAAAGACACGGTTTGGTTTAAAATGAAAACGACTACAGATCGCGTTTCAGAAGAACGTGTTTTTGGAGTTTTGTCTTTTGAATTAAAAGGACAAACGTATCAATTAAATATCTATCAGGGGAAAGACCTAATAACTGAAGACGGTTTTGAAGGTTATTTGTTTTTACCGTTTTTAGACGAAACAAATGGTGTTGAAACTTACGGTGGCGGTCGTTATATAGATGCTAAAATACCAAAAGGAGATAGCTTGATTATTGATTTTAATAAAGCGTATAATCCTTATTGTGCCTATAATGAAGCTTATTCTTGTCCTGTTGTACCGCGTGAGAATTATTTAAAGACTAGAGTTGAAGCAGGAGTAAAGGCTTTTAAAAAACACTAAAAACTTTTAGCTAAATACATACCAAAAAACACTAATAAAAAGCCTCCAGATTTTAAAAACACGTGATTTTCGTAAATAAAGGTAGAGAAAGTAGTAAAACCACCACAAAAACCAGTAGCTAATAATAGCGTGTGATTATGGTTTATAGCATTATGTTTTGCCGCCAATCCAAGGATGATACCAATTAAAAAACTGCCTAAAATGTTAGCTGAAAACGTGCCGTAAGGAATTCCTGTTTCAATGCTGTTAAAGTGTTTTCCTATCAGAAATCGTAAAACGCTACCAAATCCACCACCAATAAATACAAGTAACAGGTTTTTCATATTTTATTTTACAGCTATGTAAATCTCGGTAACCCAAAGCGCAGGATTATCAGTTTCACTAGGGTCGGTAAGGTAAGTTTCTAACATCGGACCATTTTCAGCGAACTCTAAGCCTTTATTAGGAATATAATTCATGGCTGTATCCCAGGCTTCTTTTAAATTACTGTAATCGCCTTTTAATGTTGTTTTTACAGCTTTAAAAGCTTCTAATTGTCCTGTTAAGATATCAATATCTGTAGTAATCACTTTTTCAGTAGTTGGAATGCAGCATGAAAAAATAGCAGCATTATTTTCATCATCCCATTTTAGGTAATGGATAAAAGGTGCACCAGCCATTTTGATATTGTTTTTAATAGCGTATTCATGAATTTTAGGCATCATGATTTGCATTTTTCGTGGTATATCTGAAATTTTACAAGATGTGGTATTGTAAATATAGTAACCTCCACCATGTTCTGTGATGCCGTTTACAGTCACGCTGTATTTCTTCATATCTGTGGTCACCACGCTATCCAGTTTAAATAATCCTCGTTCAAAATCAGGTGCTGAGTTTTCTTCAATAGATCCCGAAAAAGTGGTGTACATTTTGGTCATAAAATCCTGTTTTCCATGCATAGCCCAAGTTACTTTGGTACCTTCCTCCGTAGGTTCAAAAGTCCAATCGATGTTTGATTTCGATTTAAAAGGCTCGAAGAATTCAATAGATTGTGAAATCGATTCGTTTTCATTAACCGAAAGAGTTGTCATTTTTCCCTCTCCTAAAATTTCACCTTGCCAAGCGTACCCCGCGTTGACTCCTGAGGTTTTATCCTGGTAAGTTAAATTAGCATCTGGTTCGGCTTCCATCCATGGTGAAAAACTTGGCCAGTTTTTATAATCATTGACCTTATCGTATAAAATAGATGCGGGTGCTTTAATAATTCTACTTCTTTGAAAGCTAAATTCATTAGGTTGTACAGCGATGTACATAGCCGTCCCTATAAAAATAATGAGTAAAAGAAATAAAATATATTTAAGTGCTTTCATGAAGTAGTATTAATAGTTTTTCTTAATCAAATATACTCATTTTAGTTTTTTGATTAAAAAATCTTTTTTTAAGTTTAATTTGCTTTTAAATTGATGAATATTTTAATTTTTGACATGTACTAAAAACAATTTTTTATACGCACCGTTTAATTGATTTGTAAACCCTGTTTTAGTAGCAGAGAAAAATGATCAAGGTGAAATTACTGAAATAAAAGTAACACAACCAGAAAGTTTTGATGCTCAAATGTTAAATTACAGTAAAAATTATAGTTTCCTTCCTGAGGTAAATTAGACTTATAAAATGAGTGTAAATAAAAAAACAGAACCTGCTTCAAGGTTCTGTTTTTTTATTTACACTAAAAATTAATAAAATAATATTAATTACAATAAGCGCACTTAAAATTAATATAATAGTCATCTTTTAGGGTTTATGGTGGTTTAGTTGGAAGATGCCAGATTAGTAAAATGGTTGCGTCTAAAGTATCATTTTTTTTAAAAATAGGTTAATTTTATATGAATTTATCGATAAAATACGGGTTTTATAGCTATTTGAAGAAGAATTTTATAGCTGAAATAAGCGCAATAAAGCCAATAAAAGCGATAAGCATCCAGTAACTTCCCTTATAGAACCGTTGATGTAATTTAAAATCTTTTCTATACGTGAAGGCAATAATTATAGAAAAAACGATAAAGAATAAAACTCCGAAAATGATTTGGCCGTTACTAAACATATGATATTTTTATGCAAATTTAATGAATTAGAAACCAATTTTCTAGTTTAACTCTAAACCAAATCACAACATGAAAAATAAAATTGAAGCCGTAAAAGCCTTTCACACGGCATTTAAAATAGGACACTTAGAGTCGCCCAAAGCGGATTTAGGAATTGCAAAAAACACACTGCGATTCAACTTAATGAAAGAGGAAAATGAAGAATATCTCGAAGCGGCTAATAGCAATGATTTGGTTGAGGTTGCCGATGCACTTGGTGATATGCTCTATATTTTATGCGGAACCATTATAGAGCACGGTATGCAGCACAAAATAGAAGAAGTTTTTGAAGAAATTCAACGAAGTAATATGAGTAAATTAGGTGAAGGTGGTGAACCGATTTACCGAGAAGATGGTAAAGTGCTTAAAGGTCCAAATTATTTTAAACCAGATATTAAAGCTATTTTAAGCAAGTAGGTTTTACATTCTAATACCTTTATTATAAAGCAAAAAAAAAGGTCAGTTTTTTTGAAACTGACCTTTTAAAATTCTATTTTACCTCATAACGCCACCCAAAAGGATCTTCGGCTTTATTGGTTTGAATATCGGTAATGCGTTTTTTCAAGAAACTCGCATAGGTATCATCTATTTTAGGAATGTCATAATCTTCATTCTTATAACCAAACCCAGAAATAGGAGAAATAACTGCAGCAGTTCCAGCTCCAAACATTTCTTTTAAAGAACCGTCTTTTGCAGCTTCAACAACTTCAGCAACCGTAAGTTTTCTAACTTCAACAGGAATATTTTCAGATTCAGCTAACTGAATAATACTTTTACGGGTAATCCCATCAAGAATTCTATCACTTGTAGGACCAGTAATTAAAGTATCGTTGATACGAACAAAAATGTTCATAGCTCCAGCTTCTTCAATATACTCGTGGGTATTGTCATCAGTCCAGATCACTTGTTGGTAACCTTTTTCAACAGCTAATTGTGTTGGGTAAAACTGTCCAGCATAATTACCACCAGCTTTAGCAAAACCTACACCGCCATTGGCAGAACGTGAATATTTTTCTTCAATTAAAACCTTTACATCTCCAGCAAAGTACGACCCAGAAGGCGCTGTACAAATGATGAATTTATACTCATCGGCAGGTGAGGCGTGGAAACCATTTCCAGAAGCAAAAACAAAAGGTCTTATATATAATGAACTTCCTTCGTTAGTGGGAATCCAGTCTTTATCAACTTCTAGTAACGCTTTTAAACCATCCATGAAATAATTTTCTGGAAGTTCAGGGATCGCTAAACGTTTAGATGAAATATTAATACGTTTGAAATTATCTAATGGGCGAAATAACCAGACTTTGTTATCGGCATCTTTATAAGCTTTCATGCCTTCAAAGACAGATTGTCCGTAATGGAAAATTTTAGCAGAAGGGTCTAAAGTAATACCCTGATAAGGAACCACTTTAGGGGCTTGCCATTTACCGTCTTTAAAGTTACATTCTAGCATGTGGTCAGAAAAAACATGTCCGAATTTTAAATTGTCAAAATCTACATCATTAATTTTTGTAGTTTCTGATTTTATAATCTCGATATCGTTGATTATAGCACTCATAGTCTCGTATTTTTATAAGGCAAATTTAAACAAATTCGTCTTTAAAAAATGCTATATTTACAACAAATCATGGTTTCTTTTATTTTTTTTGAGGCCAAATCTTAAAATAAGCACTTTTCACTAGAGATTCTTAATTTGAAACGAGAAATTATAATAACTTCAGATGGTTCTTCAACCATTCATATCCCAGATTGGGACGAGCAATACCATTCTAAACATGGGGCCATTCAAGAAGCCTATCACGTTTTTATAAAACACGGATTACAACATGTTTATGATTCGTATTTGAATACAAAAATAGGGGAAAATTTATCCATTTTAGAAATTGGTTTTGGCACAGGTTTGAATGCATTTATCACCTTAATTGAATCTGAAAAATTAAAGCTTCCAATATATTATTATGGTGTAGAAGCTTATCCTGTTTCAGCTGAAGAAGTTAGCAAGCTAAATTATGTTTCAGAATTAAATTCTGAAGAAAAAAATAATTTGTTTGAAGTCCTTCATAAGGTGTCCTGGGAAGCTTCTCACAACATAAAAAACGACTTCACCTTAAGCAAGCAACAAAAGTTTTTTGATGAAATAGATGATGTTAATAAACACAATCTTATATATTTTGATGCATTTGGTGCACGAGTTCAACCTGAATTATGGAAGGAAGATATCTTTGGCATAATGTACAAAGCTTTAAAAACTAATGGTGTTTTAGTGACTTACGCCGCCAAAGGCAGTGTGCGACGTGCCATGCAGGCTGTTGGTTTTACCGTTGAGCGTTTGCCAGGCCCACCAGGGAAACGCGAAATGTTACGCGCCACAAAATCATAGTATTTTAAAAATCAATACTTGTGATAGAAAGCTATAAATCTTGTCTATACTGTTAAACCTAATATAAATAGGAAGTAGCCACCACTACCATTTAGTAACTTAGTAAAAAAAATAAAGATGCGGGTTTTAGTTACAGGGGCTACAGGAATGATTGGTCAGGACATTGTAAAACTATGTCATAGGCATGGTGTGCAAGTGAGCTACCTCACAACGCGTAAATCTCAAATTTCTAAGGATGAAAACTATCTTGGTTTTTATTGGAATCCGAAGACTAAAGAAATAGATACCAATTGTTTTAAAAACGTTGACGCTATTATTCATTTGGCAGCAGCGACTATTGCTAAAAGGTGGACACCTTGTTACAAACATGAAATTTTAAAAAGTAGAACAGAGACTACCAAATTGCTTGTGAATAATTTAAAAGGGGAGTCGCATGATATTAAGCAGGTGATTTCTGCTAGTGCAATTGGCGGGTACCCCGATTCTATTACGAATTATTATGATGAGAGTTATAAAATCAAAGAAACCTCATTTTTAAGCAAAGTGGTTTATACTTGGGAAAAGGAAGTTGACGCCTTCAAACCTTTGGGGATAACTGTTTCTAAGATAAGAATTGGCTTAGTGTTGTCTAATAAAGGAGGGATGTTACAGGAATTAGTAAAACCAGTCAATTTTGGATTAGGCTCTGCATTTGGGAGCGGAAAACAATGGCAGTCTTGGATTCATCAATACGATTTAACGCAACTTATCTATCATGTTTTAAAATTTAAATTAGAAGGTGTTTATAATGCAGTTGCTCCAAACCCAGTAACCAATAAAGAGTTGATAAAAACTACGGCTAAGGTACTTGAAAAACCATTTTTTATGCCTAATGTGCCAAAGTTCGCCATGAAGCTCATTTTAGGTAAAATGCATACATTATTGTATGAAAGTCAGCGTGTGAGTTCTAAAAAGATTGAAGACAAAGGCTTTTTCTTTAAATTTCACCATATAGAGCCAGCTTTGTTTGATTTGTTGTAAAAAAAAAGACTGTCTAGAAAGTATTTAAGTTCGTCATTCTGAATTTATTTCAGAATCGCATCCCTTTGATAACTCATTAGGATGATGAAAACTTCAACTTTATAGACAGCCTCTAAAAAGGTAAAACACTTTTTAAATTAAGCTTTTGCAGCCTTAACTACGATTTTAAATTCAATATCATCACTGATAAATTTATCACCTAAATTATCAAAAATTGATTTTGAGCCATATTTAATATCCCATTTAGTTCTATCAATAGTGAAGGCTTCACTTGTAATAGTTGCTGAGTTATCTGTATAATCAACAGAAACAGGAATACTAATATTATGAGTAATTCCTTTAATGGTTAAGTTACCCGAAAGTATATTCTTCCCTTCAGATTTTACTAATTCTGTAATTTCAAAAGTTGAAGTTGGGTTGTTTTCAACATCAAAAAAGTCTTCATTTTTTAAATGACCTAAAAGTTTTGCGTTTCCTTCTTCTTCAGCAGGAATATCTTTAACTACAATTGAATTCATATCGATAGTAATTGATCCAGCTACAACTCCGTCAGTAGTACTACGTTCTATAGTACCTTCTTGAATAGCAATAGTACCAAAGTGTTCTCCTGTTGGTTTAGTACCTTTCCATTCAATGCTTGATTCCTTGGGAACTACGTTATAAACTTCAATGTTTTCAGTTTCGTCAACTACTACTGGAGCTTCTGCTTCTGTTATTTCTGCTTCTTTAGTTTTGTCTTTACAAGAGGTAAAACCAGCCGTAATGGTAATTAATAATATTAGAATAGATAAATTCTTTTTCATGTTATAATTGTTTTGAGTTTAAGTACCAAAAATAGTGAATAGTACATGGTAAAAAAAATAAAATAAATTTAATGACATTATGACATTTTTATAATAATGGCAGTACTTTTGCCAACTTAAATTTAGTATTTCAAAACCTGCATTTACGATGAGTAAAAAAGATAAGAACAACGATATAGACAAAGAACAAGTAGACGGTGTACAAAACGAAACCGTTGAAGTAGAAGAACAAGTTGTTGATGAGCAAGAAGCTGGTGAACAAGTGATTGAAGAAACAGCCGAAGAGAAACTTGAAGCAGAATTAAAGCAAGAGAAAGAGAAGTTTTTGCGTTTATTTGCTGAGTTTGAAAATTACAAACGCCGTACAGCCAAAGAACGTGCTGAGCTGTTTTCTACAGCTAGTGAAGGTGTAATGAAGACATTATTACCTGTTTTAGATGATTTTGAGCGTGCTTTAAGTCATATTGAAGACGACAAAGAGGCTGAAGAATTACGTAAAGGCGTGCTTTTAATTTATCAGAAACTGGTAAATACCCTACAACAAAAAGGATTAAAGGCTATGGAAGTTGAAAAAGGCGATGTTTTTAATGCCGATAATCACGAAGCAATTACACAAATACCTGCACCAAGCGACGATTTAAAAGGAAAAATTATTGATATAGTTGAAAAAGGATATGTTTTAGGAGAAAAAGTAATCCGTTTTCCAAAAGTAGTTATTGGGCAATAAAATAGAATATGGCAAAAAGAGATTTTTACGAAATATTAGGACTAAATAAAGGGGCAACAGCTGCTGAAATTAAGAAAGCTTATAGAAAAAAAGCGATTGAATTTCACCCAGATAAAAACCCAGACGATAAGGAAGCTGAAGCTAAATTTAAAGAAGCCGCTGAGGCCTATGAAATTTTAAGCGACGAAAATAAAAAAGCACGTTACGACCAATATGGTCACCAAGCCTTCGAGAATGGCGGCGGTGGCGGTTATGGCGGCGGCATGAATATGGATGACATATTTAGTCAGTTTGGCGATATTTTCGGTGGCGGTGGTTTTGGAGGAGGCTTCGGAGGAGGCGGTGGCCAACGTCGTATGAAAGGAAGTAACCTACGTATTCGTGTGAAGCTAACTTTAGAAGAAATCGCTAATGGCGTAGAGAAAAAGGTTAAAGTAAAACGTAAAGTTCAAGCGCCTGGTACTACCTATAAAACTTGTTCGACATGTCAGGGTAGCGGACAAGTAACACGTATTGCAAATACCATTTTAGGGCGTATGCAAACTTCGGCACCATGTAATGCTTGTGGTGGCGCAGGACAAACCATTGATAAAAAACCTAGTGATGCTGATGCTCAAGGTTTAAAAGTGGCTGAAGAAACTGTTTCTATCAAAATACCTGCTGGTGTTGTTGATGGTATGCAACTTAAAGTTTCTGGAAAAGGAAACGAAGCACCAGGTAATGGGGTTTCAGGTGACCTAATTGTGGTTATTGAAGAAGAAGAACACGAAAAATTACAACGCGAAGGTGATAATTTACATTATGATTTATATGTGAGTTTCCCTGATGCGGTTTTAGGAACTTCCAAGGAAATTGATACCGTTACCGGAAAAGTACGGATCAAAGTTGAAGCTGGTGTACAATCGGGTAAAATTTTACGCTTACGCGGAAAAGGAATACCGAGTATCAATGGCTACGGAAAAGGTGATTTGTTAGTACACGTTAATGTGTGGACACCTAAAACCTTAAATAAACAACAGAAAGATTTCTTCGAAACTATGAAAGATGATGAGCATTTTGATCCAAAACCAGAGAGTTCAGATAAATCTTTCTTCGAGAAAGTGAAAGATATGTTTTCGTAACAAAAACGATTGAAAATTAAGAAATCCGCTTTTATAGCGGATTTTTTTTGTCAATAACTATAAGATATACTGCGCATTACTAGGAAGTATTAAAAAAAAAAGTATATTTGAAAATCACTAATTAAATTTAGTGATAATTTTTCTTTTTCATAGCAATTTTTTTCCCATCCTTAATTTTTTAAGGGTGGGTTTTGTTTTTAGACTGTTTTGTGGTTTTAAATTACTGTAAATCAGTTTAATGTTTGTTGAAGTGTGATGGGGTCAGTTGCTATGATAATTAGCATGATGAGGTCTATTTTAGCCTTAAAATTTTATGGTTTTTAAAGTCTTTATGGCGGTTTCCACTCTAGTGTTTGCATTTGGTCGGATAAATCCGTGAAAATGCTGAGCTTGCTTGTATACATTTAATATATTTACCATTAAAAGTATTTCTATGAGTAATTTGTTAGAGGTGAATGGAGTTTCCAAGAAGTTTGGAGATTTTAGAGCCTTAAATGAAGTATCTGTTTCGGTTCCCGAAGGCAGTATTTTTGGTTTATTAGGCCCTAATGGTGCTGGAAAAACCACCTTAATTCGAATTGTCAATCAAATCACCATGCCAGATTCAGGCACGGTACACCTAGATGGAGAATTACTTAACCCCAGTCATATTAGTGCTATTGGTTATCTGCCGGAAGAACGTGGCTTATACAAATCGATGAAAGTTGGAGAGCAGGCCTTGTACCTCGCCCAACTTAAAGGTTTGAGTAAAGCTGAAGCGAAAAAACGTTTAAAATATTGGTTTGACCGTTTAGAAATTGGTGATTGGTGGAATAAAAAAATAGAAGAACTTTCTAAAGGGATGGCTCAAAAAGTTCAGTTTGTGGTGACGGTTTTACATGACCCTAAATTACTGATTTTTGATGAACCTTTTTCAGGGTTTGACCCCATTAATGCAAATTTAATTAAAGATGAAATTTTACGATTACGCGATAATGGCGCCACCGTTATTTTTTCAACACACCGTATGGAATCTGTAGAGGAGCTCTGCGATGAAATTGCTTTGATCAATAAATCAAATAAAATACTAGATGGTAAGTTAGTTGATATTAAACGTCAATATAAAATCAACACCTTTGAAGTTGGTATCAGAACCTCAGATAATAATCAACTAAGACAAGAATTGGAGTCGAAATTTGAGGTGTCTAATGCCAAGTTTAAAACCCTTGATGATGAATTAAAAGTGAATATAAAATTAGATGAGGCGATTAAACCAAACGACCTTCTTAACTATTTAACCTCAAAAGGTGAGGTGTCTCATTTTGTAGAACTCATTCCTAGTGTCAACGATATATTCATTCAAACCGTAAAAAATAACTAGCTTTTATGAACCACCTACCGCTAATTATAAAACGCGAATACTTAACAAAAGTTAGAAACAAATCCTTTATTATCATGACTTTTTTAAGTCCGATAATATTTATGGCGCTCATCGCCTTTGTGGCTTATCTTACTCAATTGAATAATGATAAAGTACGGGTGATTTCTGTGCTTGATGAATCAGAATTGGTTTATGATGTGTTTAAAAAAACCGAACAGACAACCTATAATATACTACACGGATTATCGCTTGAAGAAGCGCAAGCACTCGTTTTAGAAACTGAAGGTACCGGGTTATTACATATTCATGAGTTAAAAGACCACACTATAGATAGCCAGCATATTACCTTTTATTCAGAAGAGTCACCGTCCATAAGTTTAATTTCAGATATAGAAAATAAAGTTGAAAAACGCCTGACGCGATTAAACCTTCAAGCCAATGGTGTTGATGTTGAAATGATTAACAATTCTAAGGTTAATATAAACATTGAACAAGAAAGTTTTGATGGAGAAAAAACCTCTAAAATGGATAGACTTATCAAATTGATTTTTGGTGGAGCAGCAGGCTATTTGCTGTTCATGTTTATCATAATATATGGTAACATGATTATGCGTAGTGTGATAGAAGAGAAAACCAACAGAATCATTGAGGTTATTATTTCATCAGTAAAACCCATGCAATTGATGCTTGGTAAAATTATTGGAACTTCTTTAGCCGGTATTACTCAGGTTGTTATTTGGTTGATTTTTGGTAGTGTATTAATGACTGTTGCGACTATTGTTTTAGGAGTGGATATGGCTGCAACACCACAGCAGCAGGCCATGCAACAAGCCATGGAAAATCCGGAGGTCAATATGCAGGTTCAAAATATAGCCAATGCTTTTTATCACTTACCTTTAACCAACTTGGTTATAGCGTTTATTTTGTTTTTTATCGGTGGTTATTTATTTTATAGCTCGTTATATGCGGCCATTGGTGCGGCTGTGGATAACGAAACGGATACCCAGCAGTTTATGATGCCTATCATTATGCCTTTAATTTTGGCGGTTTATATTGGGTTTTTTACAGTTATTGAGGATCCACATGGTACGGTTTCAACGGTGTTTTCGTTTATACCTTTAACCTCACCCGTGGTGATGCTTATGCGTATTCCGTTTGGTGTGCCTATTTGGCAACAAGTACTATCATTACTAATTTTAGTAGCGACCTTTATCGGTACGGTTTGGTTTGCTTCAAAAATATATCGGGTAGGTATTTTAATGTATGGAAAAAAACCGAGCTATCGTGAGCTTATGAAATGGATTAAGTATTAAAACATGCAAGATACAGGAGATAAAATAGAAAAAAGTGTAGAAACAGTTAGTGCTACCATTACCGAAAGTGGTGTTTGGGAAAAATTCATTCAGTTTTTAGAATTCAAAATTATTGATTTCTCTTATGTGACTGAAGGGGATACCCATGAAATCGTTTTAAAGGTAAAATATGTGCTCCTTGTAGCCATTGTTTTAATTGCCACAACATTTATTTTACGGGCCATCAAAAACATGGTCACTAAAAAAATGCCATTAGATGATAAGCGGAAATTTACAACGGTTTTTTCATTTGCACGTTGGCTGATTTATCTGATTGTTATATTGGTGGTTTTCGATTCCATCGGAATTAATGTGACAGGTATTTTCGCGGCTTCAGCAGCCTTGTTAATAGGTATTGGTTTAGCCTTGCAAACCTTATTTCAAGATATTATTTCCGGAATTTTTATTCTTGTTGACCAAACCGTTCATGTTGGTGATATTATTGAAATAGAAGGTAAAATAGGTCGCGTAGAAGAAATTAAATTACGTACCACTCGAGCGGTCACCATTGACAATAAAGTTTTGGTGATTCCTAATCATTTGTATCTTGAAAATATGCTTTTTAATTGGACACAAAATGGCACTGTTACCAGGGAGTCTGTGTCTGTAGGAGTGGCCTATGGCAGCGATGTGCAGTTAGTGAAACGCCTTTTGATTCAAGCGGCTAGCACCAACGAATCAGTGCTTAGCGAACCAGAACCGACTGTGTTATTTATGGATTTCGGTGCGAGTTCTTTAGATTTTAAGCTGGTTTTTACTATAAATGATAGTTTTAAAGGGCAGTTCCCTAAAAGTGAAATTCGTTTTGAAATTGATAGATTGTTTAGAGAACACAATGTGAGCATACCATTTCCGCAAAGAGATATTCATATTATTCAGAAACCTCAGTAATGACTAAATTGTAATTACAGATTTAAAATTAAAGTATGTCGAAAATATTAGTAATTGAAGATGAAGCAGCGATTAGACGGGTGTTGGTTAAAATTCTTTCCGAAGAAAATGACAGCTATAAAGTAGAAGAAGCCGTTGATGGCTTAGAGGGTATCGAAAAGATAAAAAATGACGATTATGATTTGGTGCTGTGTGATATTAAGATGCCTAAAATGGATGGTGTTGAAGTCTTAGAAGCTACAAAAAAGATAAAACCTGAAATCCCTATGGTTATGATTTCCGGTCATGGCGATTTAGATACTGCCGTGAATACCATGCGTATGGGGGCTTTTGACTATATTTCTAAGCCGCCAGATTTAAACCGTTTATTGAATACGGTTAGAAATGCCTTAGAAAAAAAGGAGTTGGTTGTGGCTAACAAAATTCTGAAAAAGAAGGTGAGTAAAAAGTATGATATGATTGGTGAAAGCCAAGCCATTTCTAACATCAAAGACATTATAGATAAAGTCGCTCCTACTGAAGCTCGAGTTTTAATAACAGGTTCCAACGGTACAGGAAAAGAGTTGGTAGCGCACTGGTTACATGAAAAAAGTGCCCGTTCTAAAGGTGTTTTGATAGAGGTGAATTGTGCTGCTATTCCGTCTGAATTAATTGAAAGTGAATTGTTCGGTCACGTGAAAGGGGCCTTTACAAGTGCTAATAAAGACCGTGCTGGTAAATTTGAAGCGGCTAATGGTGGAACGATCTTTTTAGATGAAATCGGAGATATGAGCTTATCTGCTCAGGCTAAAGTGCTTCGAGCTTTACAGGAAAGTCGTATTCAGCGCGTGGGGAGTGATAAAGACATTAAAGTTGATGTCCGCGTGATTGCTGCAACCAATAAGAACTTGAAAAAGGAAATTGAAGCAGGACGTTTTCGTGAGGATTTGTATCACAGATTGGCTGTTATTTTAATAGAAGTTCCGTCTTTAAACGATAGGAGAGAAGATATTCCTTTATTGGTGAATCATTTTTCAGAAAAGATTGCTTCAGAGAATGGTTCTACTAAAAAGAAGTTTTCCGATAAGGCTATAAAACAGCTTCAAGAGTATGATTGGACAGGAAATATTCGTGAGCTTCGAAACGTTATAGAGCGCTTAATTATTCTTGGCGGACAAGAAGTGAGTGAGCAAGATGTGAAATTGTTTGCTTCGAAGTAAAGTTAATTAAGTTCTAGAAAAATAAAGCTGTCTCAAAAGAAACTTTTCGTCATTCTGAACTTGATTCAGGTTCTCATAATGATAGGTTATCAGTATAATGAGATCCTGAATCAAGTTCAGAATGACGTAAGCACTACTTTTTGAGACAGCTTTTTTATATTTGAGTAGCTATAAAATTAACTCGCTTCACACTGATTTAAAGCTTCTAAATAGTTTTTAGTAAGCATTTTAATTTCGTTTAAATAGTGTGATTTAATTTCAGAAATACTTTTAGTTTCCATGTCAATAATGGTTTCTTTAAATTTTACATAAGAATGACTTCCGTATACTTTTAAAGTTTCGTTGTAAGATTTCATGTTTTCTAATATCTGACTCTTGTACGCTTGAATCATTTGTTGTTTTCTAAGGGCTAATTCTTGAGCTTCTTGTTGCGCTAATTGCGCTTTGATTTGTTGAGATTTTAACCTTAAAGCCTCTTGTTGTTGCTTTAATTTAAGTTGTTCCTGTTCTAGCTCTGTTAAGTTAGATGGCGTGGAATTAATTGTAGTCCCTGCAACAGCAACACTCGCCACCGCGGCTGGTTGAAATTGGTTGTATGCACATTTGTCGATTTCAACAAGGCCTTCTTTACTAAATTCACGTCCGCGTTTCACGAAAAAACGTCCGTCTTCAAAAGTTTCGGCAGATTCAACTTTCTCTAAGGCTTCAATACTTTTATTTGCCAATTCAACCGCTTTATCACAGTTACATGAAGCAAGAGATTTTTTAGCTAATTTAAAAGATTCCACCGAACGGTTTGCGTAATGTTTTAAGTGACTGACGTTATTTGATTCGTAAGAATCTTTAACATGGGCGTAGGCGTTTCCCATGTACGCATGAGCATTGTCGCATGCAGATTGAGCACTAACCACCATAGAGGCCGTTAGAAAAAATAGTAGGTAATAATTTTTCATAGTATTTGGGTTAACATAAATAGGTAGGTCCAATATATGTAAAATTTATTAAAATTACTGTGGGCTACCGTTCAAAATTTAGATTTACTATATTTAAGCTTGTTTATTAGAAAAGTCAACCAAAAAGGAAAAAAATATGAACATCGAACATTATAAAGTAAGCTCAAAAATTATATTAAAAAACTCGCAAACTAAGGTTGTAATTGATGATGCTGAGAAGGAATTAAAAAAGCTAAGAAAGAAATTAGGAAAGCTACAAGACACCTTGTATGCGCACGGGAAATATGCGGTTTTAATCTGTTTACAAGGCATGGATACGGCAGGGAAAGACAGTTTAATTCGTGAAGTTTTTAAAGATTTTAATGCTAGAGGCGTAGTGGTACATAGTTTTAAAGTACCAACAGAATTAGAGCTCAAACACGATTTTATTTGGCGTCATTACATCGCACTTCCAGCACGTGGTAAGTTTGGTGTTTTTAATAGAACACACTATGAAAATGTATTGGTGACCCGAGTACACCCTGAATATGTTATGGGCGAAAATTTGCCTAATATTCATAGCGTCAATGATGTTGATGATGACTTTTGGGATAAACGTTTTGAACAAATCAATAATTTTGAGAAGCATGTCGCTCAAAACGGGACTTTAATTTTTAAGTTTTTCTTGAACTTGTCTAAAGACGAACAAAAACACCGTTTATTACGACGTTTAAATAAGCAAGAGAAAAACTGGAAATTCTCTCCAGGCGATTTAAAAGAGCGTAAACTTTGGGATAAATATCAGGTTTGTTATGAAGATGCTATAAATAGAACTTCAAAACCTCACGCGCCGTGGTATGCAATTCCTGCTGATGATAAACCTTCAGCACGTTACTTAGTCGCTAAAATTTTATACGATACACTTAAAAAGTTTGATGATATTCAAGAACCTGAATTAGACGATGCGATTAAGAAGCATTTAGAAGATTACAAGACACAGTTAAATAATGAGTAATTGTGGTTTATTTTAGTATAGGTTTGATGAGATACTGCATCAAGTTAGGTATGACGCGCTCAAACAAAAAATCCTCTTCACTAAAAAGTAAAGAGGATTTTTATATGATTTGAGCAGTAATTATTTAGCTGCTGCAGCTTTCTTTTTTGTTGAAAAATCGATTTGAACTTGATTTTTCAGAATGTCTTCCATGGTTTCACGTTCTCTAATCACATGCGCTTCGTTGTTATACCATAAAATTTCAGCAGGCTTAAATCTAGAGTTGTAGTTACTAGCCATTGAGAAGCAATAAGCTCCTGCATTTCTAAAACATAATACGTCACCTTCGTTGATTTCATTAATACGACGGTTGTTTCCGAAGGTATCTGTTTCACAAATGTAACCTACCACCGTGTAAAAACGCTCACGTCCGTTAGGGTTTGAAATGTTTACAATATCATGGTGCGATCCGTAAAGCATTGGTCTAATTAAGTGGTTAAATCCTGAATCAACTTGAGCAAAAACTGTTGAAGTCGTTTGTTTCACCGCATTCACGTGAGTTAAAAAACTTCCAGATTCACTTACTAAAAATTTTCCAGGCTCAAAAGCTAAGGTTAAATCCTTACCGTATTCTTTACAGAAGTTGTTGAATCTTGTGGTTAACTTTTCGCCTAACTCTTCAATGTTAGTTTCGATATCTCCCGCTTTATAAGGTACTTTAAAACCAGAACCGAAATCAATAAAATCTAAGTCTTTAAATTGCTTTGCTGTTTCAAATAAAATTTCACTAGCATAAAGGAAAACTTCAATATCTAGAATATCACTTCCAGTATGCATATGGATACCATTAATGTGCATTTTAGTATTTTCAACAATACGTAAAATGTGTGGTATTTGGTGAATGGAAATTCCGAATTTTGAATCAATATGTCCTACTGAAATATTCGCATTACCACCAGCCATAACGTGTGGGTTGATACGAATACATACCGGTACATTAGGATGTTTTGTTCCAAATTGTTCTAAAATAGAAAGGTTGTCTATATTAATTTTAACCCCAAGTTTGGCAGCTTCTTCTATTTCAGATAAAGATACACCGTTAGGCGTGAAAATGATTTGTTCTGGTGAAAACCCAGCAGCTAAACCCAGTTGAACCTCTTGAATAGAAACGGTGTCAATACCAGATCCTAATTTTTTAAACAACTTTAAAATAGAGATATTAGATAGCGCTTTAACCGCATAGTTAAGTTTTAACTTCTTAACATTCTTAAAGGCGTTTGTTAATCTGTGGTACTGAAATTCGATTTTTTCCGCATCATAAACGTAAACCGGACTTCCAAAATCTTCCGCAATTTTAAGCAATTGACTATCTAACATAATTTATAATTTTTGGCAAAGATATTTCTTTAAGGAATATAAAAAAGGAATAAATAAAAAATTATACAAAATAAACAATGTGTTAATTATTTAACTTTTTAATAAAAACTTATTAGAGTTTTCGGTATTAAATATTAGGGTAAGTAAAGCCTATAATATATATTTGCTTTTTTCTTAAACAATTAGCAAATTATGAATTTACACGAATATCAAGGTAAAGAGATATTGAGTAGTTTTGGAGTTCGTATCCAAAGAGGTATTGTTGCACAGAATGCTCAAGAAGCAGTAGCTGCTGCAAAGCAGTTAACTAGTGAAACAGGAACGAGCTGGCACGTTATTAAAGCACAAGTTCACGCAGGTGGTCGTGGAAAAGGTGGTGGAGTAAAGCTTGCAAAAAACCTTCAAGAAGTTGAAGAAATTGCAGGTCAAATTATTGGAATGGATTTAGTGACACCACAAACTTCAGCTGAAGGAAAACGTGTTCACCAAGTTTTAGTTGCCGAAGATGTTTACTACCCAGGTGAGAGCGAAACAAGTGAGTTTTATGTATCTGTATTATTGAATAGAGCTACAGGTCGTAATATGATTATGTATTCTACTGAAGGTGGAATGGATATTGAAACTGTTGCTGAAGAAACACCACATTTAATTTTTACTGAAGAAGTTGATCCTATTGTTGGTTTAATGCCTTTCCAAGCGAGACGTATTGCTTTTAACTTAGGTTTATCTGGTCTTGCATTTAAAGAAATGACTAAATTCGTAACTGCTTTATATACAGCTTACGTAAAGTCTGACTCTTCTTTATTTGAAATTAACCCAGTATTAAAAACAAGTGATGATAAAATCATGGCTGTTGATGCTAAGGTAACGATTGATGATAATGCTTTATACAGACATAAAAACTATGTTGATTTACGTGATGTACGTGAAGAAAGTGCTATTGAAGTTGAAGCTGGAGAACTTGGTTTAAACTATGTTGACCTTGACGGAAACGTGGGTTGTATGGTAAACGGAGCTGGTTTAGCAATGGCAACTATGGATTTAATTAAGCAAGCTGGTGGTGAGCCTGCTAACTTCCTTGATGTTGGAGGTACTGCAGATGCTGCACGTGTAGAAGCTGCTTTTAAAATCATATTAAAAGATCCTGCTGTAAAAGCGATCTTAATTAATATTTTTGGTGGTATTGTACGTTGTGACCGTGTGGCACAAGGTGTTATCGATGCTTACAAAAACATGGGTAACATTAATGTACCAATCATTGTACGTTTACAAGGAACAAATGCCGATGTCGCTAAAGAATTAATTGATAATTCTGGTTTAGATGTACTAAGTGCTACAGAATTCCAAGAAGCTGCTGATAAAGTACAAGAAGTATTAGCTAAGTAATTATTTTAAAGCCTGTTTTTACAGAATTTAAAATGTATTCTATATAAAAATCTCCGGAAGCTTTGCTTTCGGAGATTTTTTTTTTTTGATTAATTAGATGTAACACAAAAAATTGGCTGTCTAAAAAGTAACGTTGTCGTCATTCTGAATTTATTTCAGGTTCTCATAATGATTGATTTTCAATA
>NZ_WAAT01000050.1:265377-378940 GCF_008806375.1 Pseudotamlana haliotis
ACCTGAAATAAATTCAGAATGACGAATTTCAACACTTTTTAGACAGCCAATTTTTTTTTTTATTTCGATACTTTAGGGTTTTTAGGATTTGGTTTTTCGCCTTTTTTAGGCATAGGACCACGCATATGAATGACTAAACCATTTAAAAAATTACGTAGTATTTGGTCTCCACATTCCATATATTTTGGGTGATCCTCTCTTCTGAAAAATGCACCGAGTTCGCTTTTAGAAATTCTAAAATCAACTAACTCTAAAATCTTTACAATGTCATCATCTCTAAGTTTAAGGGCTACACGTAATTTCTTAAGGACATCGTTATTGGTCATGTTTATGAGGTTTTAATTGCTTTTTCGATGTATTTCATCGATTTTACTGTAAAAAAATGAGTTTTTCGCATTTTAATGATGCTGTAAAGATACTTTATTTATTTATGGTTTAGAATTTAAATTAAAACACATGTAAACACCTGTTTGTTAACGTGTTATGGTTTTTGTTTTTTGTGGTTTTTAAGTGTGTTAGTAAGATAAGATGCAAAAATAATAGATGTATTAATTGCTATCATTGATGAAACCATAATTTTAACGATTAAATACAATTCATTTTTCGATAAGTGGTGCTAAAACCACGATTAATTTTAAGTTTTTCTGCTTAAATTTATAATGTAACGCTTTAACTCCCTCAAAATATGATTAATAAGCTCGAAAAGTTAAGCCTTCTCTCTGAGATGATTGCTTTTGCTAAGTACGATAATGACATCAAAAGAATTGAATATAATTTTTTATTAGGTGTTGCCAAGCAGTTAGATATAACTCGTGAAGATTTTGATTATTTGTTAGATAATCCTATAAATTACACGCACTTAAAATCACACAGTGAACGTATCGTTCAATTTCACAGACTGGTGTTACTACTTAATATTGAACAAAAATTTGGAGATAACAACAACTCAAAAGGGGCTATTAAGTTATATAATTTTGGGTTACGAATGGGCTTAAGTCATGAGTCGATTACTAAAGTGCTTTACTTAATGGAGAGTTTTCCAAATAAAATCGTTCCGCCAGATGTTTTAATTGATATTTTTAAAACCCAGTATAATTAATCTCTCTACTCCTTCCTTAATAAACTTCATTATGAAGTCCATGACAAAGCTAAAAGTTTACACTTTTAGCTTTTCTAGTTTATCTTGATAATTCTTAATATCATCACGGAGTTGTGCAGCAACTAAGAAGTCTAAGGCTTTGGCTGCAGCTTCCATAAGCTTTCTTTTCTCGCGAATTTTCCTTTCAAGCTCCCCTTTGTTTAAATATTCACTTTCTGGTTCTGCGGCTCTGGCAGCTTCTAATTCGTAGCTGTATGTGCTCACCGAGTTTTTAGAAAGGGCACTATCTAAACTTTTGTTTAAAGCACGTGGTTTTAAATTGTGCTTCGTGTTATAATTGATTTGCTTTTGCCTTCTGTAATTGGTTTCATCTATAGTTTTTTGCATGCTTTTGGTGATTTTATCAGCATACATAATAGCTTTACCATTTAAATTTCTTGCGGCACGACCAACCGTTTGGGTTAATGAACGCGCCGAACGTAAAAAGCCTTCCTTGTCTGCATCTATAATAGCCACCAAAGAAACTTCTGGTAAATCTAAACCTTCACGAAGCAGGTTGACTCCAACAAGTACATCAAAAAGACCTTTTCGTAGATCTTGCATGATTTCAACACGTTCTAAGGTGTCCACATCACTATGAATATAACGGCAACGAATTTGAATACGGTCAAGGTACTTGGTTAATTCTTCAGCCATACGCTTGGTTAAAGTCGTAACCAAAGTACGTTCATCTTTTTCTACACGTTGCTGTATTTCTTCAATTAAATCATCGATTTGATTTAAACTAGGGCGTACTTCAATAATCGGGTCTAATAAGCCCGTAGGTCGAATCACTTGTTCCACATAGACACCATCAGATTTTTCCAATTCATAATCGGCTGGCGTAGCACTCACATAAATCACTTGATTTTGAAGCGCTTCAAACTCTTCAAATTTTAAAGGACGGTTGTCCATAGCAGCAGGCAGTCTGAAACCATATTCTACTAAGTTTTCTTTTCTACTTTTATCACCGCCATACATGGCATGTACCTGAGAAACTGTCACGTGACTTTCATCAATAACCATTAAATAATCATCTGGAAAATAATCCAATAAGCAGAAAGGGCGTGTGCCCGGTTGTCTACCATCCAAGTAACGGGAATAGTTTTCAATACCAGAACAGTAACCCAGCTCGCGAATCATTTCAAGATCAAATTCAGTACGTTCTTTTAGACGTTTGGCTTCTAAATGTTTGCCTATTTCTTTGAAATAATCATGTTGCTCAACCAGATCATCCTGTATGTTTTTTATAGCACCTTGCAAAACATCTTGAGAAGTTACAAACATGTTAGCGGGGTAAATGGTTAATCGGTCGTATTTTTCAACGACTTTATTGGTTTGAATATCAAAAGATTCGATGTCTTCAATTTCATCTCCAAAAAAGTGGATTCTAAAGGCATCATCGGCATAGCTTGGAAAAATATCAACGGTATCACCTTTAATTCTGAAGTTACCATGTTTAAAATCGGCTTCGGTACGCGCATAAAGGCTTTGAACCAATTTATGTAGAAGTTCAGTTCTAGAAATGACTTGGTCACGCTCTAGGGTGATGACGTTTTTTTGAAACTCCACAGGGTTACCAATACCGTACAAGCAAGACACAGACGCCACTACAAGCACGTCTCGTCTTCCAGAAAGCAGAGAAGAGGTCGTGCTTAAACGCATTTTTTCAATTTCTTCGTTTATAGACAAGTCCTTTTCTATATAAACACCAGAAACAGGAATGTAAGCTTCAGGTTGATAATAATCGTAGTAAGACACAAAATATTCCACCGCATTATTCGGAAAAAACTGTTTAAACTCAGAGTACAGTTGAGCAGCCAATGTTTTATTGTGTGCTAAAACTAAAGTAGGGCGTTGTACTTCTTCAATAACATTGGCAACGGTAAAGGTTTTTCCTGAACCCGTAACACCTAATAAGGTTTGAAACTGTTCATTTCCATCGATGCCTTCAACAAGCTGTTTAATGGCTTGTGGCTGATCTCCTGTAGGATTAAATTCTGATTCAACTTTAAATTGCATCTTGCAAAAATAAAGAATTTCTAGTCCAAAGCTTCAATTAGAATAGGCATAGCTGTTTTTAGTTTGCCAATTTGTGACTAACGCTTCAAAGTAAAATGGCCTTTTATTTCGTTTTCACTATTATTTTGTACAATTTTAGCAACAAACCAATAGTCATCTGTAGGCATGTTTTCGCCGTTGTAAGTGCCATCCCAGCCTGGCGAACTGTGGTGTAATGTTTTTAAGAGTTTACCTTGTCGGTTATAGATATTAACTAAACTACCAGGGAGTTGATCGGCGCCAATAATATGCCAGGTATCGTAATAACTGTCGTTGTTAGGCGTAAAGAATTTAGGAATATCAAATACAAAAACGTCTTGAGTCACATCTGTACAACCGTTTAAATCGCGTACGGTAACCACATGATTACCAAAACTTACATTTTCAAAAACGTTAGAATTTTGAGGCGTACCACCATCTAAGATATAAACATAATCACCAATACGGTTCATATTTATATCTACTGAAATGCTATTAGGGTCTGAAAAATCTACAGTAGAGGTAAAGGTGATTTCGGCTTGTTCAGATTCTATGACCGTAAAATTTTTGGTATAACTACAGTTGTTTGGTGTAGTCACGGTTACAGTATATGAACCTAATTGGCTAGGGGTTACAGCAATTTCTGAAAGCGTAGAATTATTAGCAGAAGCATTTACTGCTGTACTCCACAGATAGGTGTCGCCTGGATCACCCGTGTAGGCATCAATATAAAGTGGGTACGAATCCAGACAAAGGGTTACTGTATCTTCAATAGGAATAATAGGTAGCGGGTAAACGATGGTGTTGAATTGTGTGGTACTAAAACAGCCCGTTGTATTGTTTTCTATTCTTGCATAGATCGTTTCTCCATCATAAGCCGAATAATTTAAATTTAAAGCTTCAGTATTGGTTTCGGCATCATTTAAAGTTGTGTAATAACTAACTTTAAATTGGGTCGGGTCCTGGGCGCCTAAAATAGGTGTTGTATTTTCTGAAAGGTCAAAAGCTAAGACACCATCAAAATCATCATCACAATACATTAAGTTAGGAGGCGTATGGGCTATAGGATTTGGGTTGATAATCAAATCGAAAGATTGGATATAAAAACAACCTGTAGCCGAATTAGAAACCTTTGCAAAAATGGTATGGCTATTCGTTGTATAATTATAGGTTGTATTTAGTGCATTACTATTATTTTCCGCGTCAGCGAAAGTGTTATAATAAGCAATATTCACTGTGGAAGGATCGTCTACAATTACCGGATCAATACTATTTAAATCGAAGGTTTTGGTAGCATTATCGCAAATAGGGTAACTACCTATATTATTTGTTGGAGGTGGTAAATTAACAATAAGCTCTACAGGTATTATACTGAAACACTTCGTTAAGATATTGGCTACTTTAATATAAACCGTTTTAGTGCTAGAACTAAAGTTTGAAGGATTAGGTATTTCATTCGTATTGTCTAAACCATCGTCATGATTAATATCTGATAGCTCGTTAAAATAGTTGATAATTAAGTTCGTTTCAAAACGGTCTAAAATGTCAAAATCTGCGGTGGTTAGATCGAAGTTGGTGATACCGTCATAGTCAATGTCACAGTTGGTTATCGGTAAGGCATCAGTAACCTCGGGAGCAGGAGTAATAGTGATACCAATTTCTTCTATAACATAGCATAAAGAGTCATCACTTTCTATTCTAACATATATCTTTTGATTGGAGTCTTTATTAGTATATTTTGAAGGTAAGACATTGCTATTGTTTTCTGCATCAACTCTAGTTTCATGAAAGGAAATGTTTAAAACATCGGTAAGACCAGCTCTGATTTCATTTGCTTTTTCATCGAGGTTAAATTCATGAATACCGTCATTAGATTTATCATCACAAACTAAATAATCTTCAATAGGATTGTAAATAGGGTCTGGTGATACTTGTAAAATAAAAGTTGTTTCCCCAAAGCAAGTAGGGTCTGTAATGTTTTCAACCCTAACATATATTGTTTGCATTCTTGATTTGTTTTGATACACATTATATTTGGGTATAACTATAGTGTGGGCGGCATCTTCAAAGTAAAAGACTTCCTTGCCTGTTTGTTCGTTTAAGATTTCACTATCCTTTTCATGAAGGTAAAAATCAGAAACACTCGCTCCAGAAGATTCACAAATTTGGTAATTGCTTATCACAGGGAAAATAGGTAAGGTATTCACTATAGCTTCAAAGCTTTCTATGGCAAAACAACCTGTAGAGCTTACAATATCTTCAATACGTACAAAAATGGTTTGCGTATCTGTATTAAAGGCGTTGCGTTCAGCCTCAGGAATTTCATTGGTTTTATTTTGGGCATCATTTAATGATGTAAAAAAATCAATATCTAGACCAGAGGTATCTGAGACGATTTCAGGTATTTTACCATTTAAATCAATGATAGAAAAGCCATCTTGATCATTATCACAAATAATAACATCGTTAGGCTCATTTGTTGAAGGGGCGGTGATCACTGCAATTTGAAATTCATTGACAGTAGAGCAGCCCGTAGACCCCACAGTTGCAATTCGTGCATATAAGGTCGTGATTGGAATTGTATTGGTATAAAATTGTGGCAAGCGTTGTGAGGTGTCGTTATTCTCGGCAGATATTTCATCTTTAAAGTAAGTGACAGTGAAATTCGGATTGCTATTAGTGAGTGTTTCGTTTAATGATTGCAAATCGATACTTACAAAACCATCATCGTCATCGTCACAATAAGTTAGGGGGGTAAGGTTGTCAAAAAGAAGAATAGGATTTACTCTAAGGTTGATTTCAGCTTCTTCAGCACAGCCTCCATCTGAAATTTTTATAAAAAGCTTATGAGGACTCGTAGCTTCAAAAAATTGATTTTTGTCTATACTGTTTCCATTGGTTCTGTCTTCTTCAGTTTCGTAAAATTCTACTGTAATCGGATAAGGTAAATCGTTTGCAATAAAAGTTTCCACAGAAAGCAGATTAAATTCAGCGGTATTCGTATCGTCATCATCTTCATCACAGATGGCAAAATCTCCGGTGTCAGTTCCTGTTAGTAGTAAATTGGTGTGAATTTCAAAAGGCACGACAGAAGCACAGCCTGTTGAAGGGTCTTCAACTCTAAGAAACATGAGGGTAAACCCAGGTTCGTCCAGTCCGTTGGTGAATTCATAATTTGTTTCGTCGGCAACTGGGTTCGTACCACTTTGGGCATCAGTATAACTAGCATGAAAGGTTGTAGTAACTCCTGTTAATCCGTTTAAAATATTCGGAAGCACCTCGGTTAAGTCGAAAAAAGCATGACCATCTAAATCGGTGTCGCAAGCATTAATATATTGCGGATCGGTACGGTTTACCACAGGGCTAATTTGAATGTTTATATCAAGAGATGTGGTACTCACGCATCGGGTGTTGCGATTCACAACTCTGGCAAAAACTTGTTCATAAGGCGTCGTAGTATTTTGGTATGGAGTAGGGATGGTGTTTATGCCTGCTATAGCATCACTCTCACTATAATGGTAAGTGATGTATAAGTCGTCATTTCCATTTTTGATTTCATCAGTTTTTGTGTGTAAATCGATAACCGCAAAACCGTCAGGTGTGTCATCACTATCACAAATTTCTAAAGGTGTTGGCTTGACAAAAGTAGGTAAGGGGTTCACAACAATATTAAAGCTAGAATAGGCATAGCAATTACCATCAATATCAAATACTCTAATATAAATGGGTTGTGATGGGCTGGTGTTAGTTATAGGAGAAGTAATGGGATTCCTGTTGTTTCGAGCATCGGTCTCTGATAAATGGTAACTGAAATCGAAATTAACAAACGGACTATTAGCAGCGACTTCTGAATCTTTATTAGACAAGTCGAATTCTTGAGTACCATGACCACCAATGTTGTCGCATAGCGCATAATCAGAAAGGTTATTCATAGGTTCTACGGTATTCAGAACAATTTCAATTTCATCTTGTTCTATACAAATAGAACCGTTAACTTGAACAGCTACTTCTACACGATAAGTACCATTTTGGGTGGCATTGTGTATTGGTTTTACCGACCCCGGAATGAGGTTGTTATTTAAATACCAAGCATAGGAAGCTGCAGGGTTATTTATATTGGCGTCAATGTCTACAGATGCTTCACAGGTAGAAATGTCATCCCCTAAATCTAAAACTCTAAAACTATCACCTTCAATGAATACCGCCGAATCGAATTCGTTATTCTGTTGATCGGCAATAATGAGTTTGATGCGGTAGTTAACATTAGGCTTAATTGTGCCAGAGGCCGTTAAAACAGTAGTTCTTCCGTTGTAATTGGTGTCTCCAACATTATAACCTTCAAAATATTGGCTGTTTTCTGCAGGGCAAACCCCAAAAATTTCATCATGAACGGTTTGGGTGTTTACTGGAATATTGCTGTTTGGAATTAAGGCAATGTTTTGAAAAGGGTCTGAGGTTCCGGCTTCTTTGATTAGGAATACAAAACCATCTGAAACTTGACAAGGAAAGGTGTCGAAATACTCTTCGGAAGCTAAGAGGTAATTAAATTGAAATTGATTAGAAATGGAGACAAAATCAAACTCTATAGCCGTAGCGTTTAAATGTGTGTTATTAGTGCCTAGTGCGGCTTCTAAATCAGGGTCTGTACCCCAAGCTGTAGACCCTTCGCTAAGCGTAGGAGTTATTTCAGAATTCCCTCCAGAAGCAGCCCCACCGGTGCTAAGCATGATACCGTGAGAAAAAGGGAAATTAGAGCTACCTCTCTCAAAATAAGCATAACTAGAGAAACCACTAGTTGTACCGTTTACCGGTGAATTAATGTTACTAATGTCTACACAGCCATCTACAAAGTTATCTTTAATCAGGGTGGTTAAGTCTACGGTGTCATCAACTGTTATGCGTTGTGAAAACATATAATTGGAGCACAATAGAGTGAATAAAATAAGGTGAGTAAATCTCATTTTTGGGATATTTCGGTTGATTTAGTTGGTTAATAATTAAATCAATAACGTTTAAGTTGCCCTGAAATGTAATTTATAATTGATTAGAAATAAAAAACATTAGCTGAAATACCAGATAATTTGGTTTTTAAGTTCTAATACTTTAATGTGAAGTGGTTTTTGTAGATCCTTCCATCAGCTAATTCTACTGAGAACCAATAATCGTCGCTAGGCATTTTTTCACCTTTATAGGTGCCATCCCAACCTTCACTTTGCGGATGAAGCCCTTTGAGTAGTTTTCCAAAACGATCGTAAATTAAAATTTTGGTATCACTTTTATACACGCCAGAAAGTCCGAAAACTTGCCAGGTATCATTAAAACCATCGTTGTTTGGTGTGAAAAATTTAGGGAAACCTATTACTGAAACAGCCTCGTTCACTATACCACAGTTGTTTTTGGTGTCTTTTACTGCAACTGTATAATGGCCAGGGACAACTCCTTCAAAAGTATTACTGTCCTGATAGTCATAAGTAATTTGATTATTGACATCATTGAGTTGATATTGATAAGTGCCTTCGCCAACAACCGAAACTGTTATAGTATTGTTGTTAGAAGCATCCAACACTTCAATAGCATTAAAAGTAGCTATGTTTGAAGGAAGTACTGTTATGGTTCTGTTTTTATAACAACCATAAATATCAGTTATATCAACGGTGTATGTGCCTACTTCATTAACTTGAATACTTTCGGTAATCGCACCCGTACTCCAACTGTAAATGTAGTGACTTGGCGAATCATTTAAGACTCCAGCTTCTAAAGTTATGGTTTCGGGGTATGTGTTTAGGCAGAAAAAAACCTGATTGTTTGATGAAACTTCAAAGGCTTTCCTTACGTTAAGTTTTACATTACTTATTCCGAAGCAGTTGTTATCACCTTCAGCACGGGCGAAAATAGTTTGTGTATAGGCCGTAGAGTTGGTGTAAAAATCGCCTAATGGATGCTGCTCTAAAAGCGCATCTTCATAAGTTTCGTAATATTGAAGTTCTAAATTCACTGATGTGCCGTTTAGTATGTCAGTATCCGCTTGTTTTAAATTAAACTCGTAAAAACCATCTTCAAGTCCGTCAATATCACAAACTTCTATGGAAGCGTCATTCACATCGCTAGTACTAACTTTAAGTGTTAGTTCAGAAAAGGAAAAACAAGATGTGTTATCATCAATAACCGTGGTGTAAATGGTTTGCGGGTTTTGAGTGTTAGTATAAGCTTCAGCAATGATTTCCTGTGTTCTTCCTGAATCTGAATAGAATTTAACGGTTTTATCGGCTTCACCTGCAGTAATAGTTGAAACAGCTTCGTTGAGGTTGAAAATGGTTTTTCCATCTAAAACAGCATCTTCTTCACATTGAAACAACGTGTGATTTGCAGCGGTGGGGTTTTGATTAAATAGTACATAAGCTTCCCCTTCACTTAAACACTCCCCGTTATTGGGGTCAATAATGACTTCATAGTGGCCAGAATCTGTAATTAATAAGTTGGTTCCGGTTTCTGCCAAAGTCACCCTATTTTTAGACCAGGTATAAGTGGCTCCCCGTATAACGTCTGCTGTAAGGTTGTATTGGTCGCCTTCACAAAGGCTTAAGTTATTGCTGTTTTTTCCATTTTTAATAATATCAATTTGCTTGTTGAAAAAAGAGGCAATAAATGGTGGGAGTCCTTGTGTAGAAAATGATGGTGCTAAGTTGATTCCTTCATGTACATAGTCACAGTTAATACCCCTTTGGTTAGGAGCATTGATAATACCCAAATATGGTATACCTTGATTATATGCAGCACTTAAGGCACGATATATTTTACCGTTAGGGCCAAGTTGTAAGGCGCCTCTGTAAAGCTGACGGTCATCTATGGTTATGGCAGTCGATTGAACATTTGTAGTGTAAAGGTGGTATTGAATGAGTTTTGAATAATGATTATCGGGGTCATTAATATTGGCGTTATCTGGCAGAACATTAGATGTTTGAACATAAAGTAATCTGCTGTCAGGAGAAAATTCTACTCCATAGGGTGAAGCCTCAAGAGGTTGAAAAATCGTATTTTGGTTAGATACTTTTCCTGTTGCAACATCAAAATCATAAATATCAAGCCCATCATAAGAATTCGCACAGGCCACTTTTAAACCGTCTGGTGATAGTTTTAAATAACCCCGTCGATCTACGGTTTGCTTGGCAAATGTTGATTTGACTGATGTCATCTTTACGCCGGTTTGAGTGACTTCAAAAGCATGGAAGGTATCAAAAACATCTAAAGTGCCATCTTGAGAAGCGTAGGCGAGTACCCAAAAAGATTTGCTAACACAGTCTTTTAAAACGGCGGTTATTTTTTCTGCTGAATCTTTAAGCAGGTTGATGTTTTTATTAGTGACCTCGCCAAGTCCACCACCTAAAGTGAGGTCGACTTCAGAATAGTTCAAACCATGTCGCGGCTCAGAATCACCGCCATGATCATCTACAGTAAAGACGTAAAAAACCATATCGTTATTTGGTTTTGGAACTATGATGGCAGACTGAGTACTTGATGGATCACCAAGAAGTCCATAGCCATTGGTCATAACGCTGTGGTTTTTATTCCATATGGTTATGCCATCGGTATAAAAAAGGAGGTTTCCAGAATCATCAGATATGGATGTACAGCCTTCAATGGTTCTTAATTCTCCGTCATGAACAGCTGTAACGGTATTGTTGTTAGCGTCAAAACGAATTCCACTTTTACTTCCAAAATACCAGTTGGCTGCTTGGTTTTGAGCCAAGACATGCATAGAAATAAAGCAAATTACTAAAAGTAGGTTTCTTTTCATTTTTGAAAGACAAGTACTTTCAAAGATATCATAAATCCCGATTTTTTAATAGTTTATAAGATAAAAACACGAAAAGGGCTGTCCAGCATAAGACGATAATGATTTCATACGAATGCACGGCGTAGTCGTAGGTCATAGCGCTTTTATCCGGAAACTTAGACATGGTAATACGTTGAAACGGCTGGTCTATAAGTTTATACATGGATTTAAGCGGAAAGAAATTCTGAATACGTTCAGCCATATCACTGTTAATATTTGAAGACAGGATAGCATAAAGAATCCATTCTACAATAAATAAGATAAAAAGAAACGCCAAAGCAAAGGCAGAACGTTTTACAAGCATACCAAAAAACAAACACAAGCTGAAGAAGCCTACTAACTTCACAAAATAAGCCATGATATACGAGATATCGGTAAAAATAATCGAAGCTTCAGTATAACTAGAATAGTACAGCCCAATACTTAGCGTGATGAAGAAAATAAGTACAGTTGAAATCAGCGAGAAGAAAACAATAGTATAAAATTTAGACATTATGAATTCCTTTTTACTCAAGCCATCAATTAGGTTTTGTTTGATGGTTTTGTTACTGTATTCATTACCAATCATACTCACCACCACTATGGCAAAAAAGAACTTAAATTGCGATGCAAAAAAAGTAGTCAAATGCCAAATGATCGGAAAATTAAAAACGCCCAATTCGCCTAATTCTAATGTGAATAAGCCAAAAACATTTATTTTTAACGAGGATAAAAGGATGACAAAAAAAGGCAGTACAAAAGATATGAAAATCAAGACTCGACTGCTGCGGTTAAGGAGCAATTTTTGGAGCTCTAAGTTTAAAAGTCTAAGCATTTAAGTGGAATTTATGGCGGTTATTGATGGTCTGTTAACTGTAAAAATTGTTCTTCTAAACTTTCTTTACGCTGCACGAGATGGGTTAAGATAATATTGTTTTCAAACATAAGTTTGTTGAAGTCTTCAGATTTCATAGGCTCCTTTAAGAAGGCAGTCACGAGATTATTCTGAACTTTGATGTCTCCAAAAGAAGGATTATTTTCTAACAGTTTAATCATTTCAGTATCGTCGTTAGATTGTACTTCAAAAAAGCCATGGCTAGAGGTTATCGCATCTACACGACCAGCATAGAGTTTTACGCCTTTTCTTAAAACCACAACATGTGAGCATACTTTTTCAACTTCATCTAACAAATGTGAAGCCAGTAAAATGGTTGTACCATTCACGGCAATCTGTTTAATAATTTCTCTAATTTGATGAATTCCTTTAGGGTCTAAGCCGTTGGTAGGTTCATCTAAAATTAAAATTTCAGGATCGTTTAAAAGGGCAGAAGCAATAGCTAAGCGTTGTTTCATTCCTAATGAAAAGGCACTGAATTTGCTGTCTTTTCGGTCTAAAAGTCCAACAATTTCTAGTTTTTCATCAATTTTATTGAAACTGACGCCTTTTATTTTACAAACCAATTTTAAATTTTGTACGGCGGTCATATAGGGGTAGAAGTTGGGACGCTCAATAATGGCGCCTACTTTTTTTAGGGCCTCATGAGTACTTACGCTTCCGTTGAACCAACTAAATTCACCTTCTGTTTTATTCACAACGTTTAAAACGATACCTAAGGTGGTTGATTTTCCGCTGCCATTTGGGCCCAAAATGCCGTAAACATGACCTTTTTCTATGGTGAAGGATAAGTTTTTAACAGCCGTTAAGCTGCCATATTTTTTGGTAATGTTTTTAATATTAAGTATGGTTTCCAAAAGTTTTCGTTTTAAAGGTTAATTACAAAAAATGAACTTGGATGCTTTGAATACGACGAGTAAGGTAGCACATTGTTACAATTTATAGCTGTAAAAGCGTTAAATTTGGGTAAGATTTCAAAATATGCAAGATTTAAAAATTTCTAAGAGAAAGCCTTCCTATCCAATAACCTCGAAATTAAATGCTTATTTATCGAGATACAACAGAAATGTAGAAATTCCTATTTTTTATGATGATTTGCTGAGGTTTCAGGGTTCTATTGTGGTTTATGACAAAGATGATAATGACACGCTTTGGATTCGTGTATATTATAATGAATTTGAGCGGGAGGAAATCGAATCGTCTTTAAAAAAGGTCTATACTATTTTTCATTCTGATGGAAACGAAAATATTTTACCTTTCTTAAGTGTTGATGCTATTGATTATTGCACGTTTGGAAACTCTAAACCTTTCAGAATAAAAATTAGAAATGTTTTAAACGATAATTCTACTTATTTCTACATTAAAACAGCCGATGCTTCTCGTGTATATGGTTTGGAACTAGAGCACATGCTATCACCGTATAATTTGAACTTTTTGGTTTATGAAAACACCCTAATTGAAGAGCATATTGCGGGGATTCCAGGT
The DNA here is from genome assembly GCF_008806375.1 of Pseudotamlana haliotis. Lineage (GTDB taxonomy): Bacteria > Bacteroidota > Bacteroidia > Flavobacteriales > Flavobacteriaceae > Pseudotamlana > Pseudotamlana haliotis. The sequence goes on from NZ_WAAT01000050.1 coordinate 278,749, forward strand.
GATGAGTTTATTAAAAATATGTTGCCAAATTGTACCAAATCTGAAAAAGCACAAATTGCTAAAGAATTCGTGAAGTTTAATGAACGCTGTATGATTCGCTTGTTGGGTGATATGCGTTCGTATAACTACGTGATTGTGCCCACACATGATTTTGATAAGGTGGTTTATAAAATTAGAGCCATTGATTTTGATCAGCAGTCTTACGAGGGGAAGTTTAATATTTACAGACCTCAGTTTTTTAAAGAAAACTATGAAATGGTACAATTGGTATCTAATATCATTCAAAAGTTATCCATAGATCAGTATAAAACCGAGGAACGTTCTATTTTAGTTAAGCGTCTAAAAAGCTCACATGTGCGTGTTGAAATGTTGCTAGACTGTATGGAAAACGATGAAATTTCTACAGAAGAAAACATCGAATTATTAAAAACAACTATTTTTAATTATACACACGATGTGAATTTTAAGAAAAGTAAAAACATGGGTGAAATCCTTAGGTTTTCCTTGGAGTTTTTAACACGAAATTACGAGAATGTGAATTTAGAACTTTTGAAAAAGAAGAAATATTAATTCCAGTGTTCGTCAAAATCTAGATTATCGTAATCTTCAGGGTCGAAATCATCTTCAAATTCATTAAAATCATCAAGAGGATCAGCTTCAAAAGATTTTTCAGGAGCTGATTCTGGCACTTGACCTTGCACAAACATGAGGTTTGGGTAATCATGACCTTCAATTTCCTCAACAATTTCAGCAAGTTCCACGAAGAAAGTCCACATGCTTAAAAAGTCGTAAACATAAATCAGTTTGGTTTGATCTTCATCTAAAAGACCATCTAAAGACGTTTCGTGCATTAAGCGCGCTGTAGCTTCTTCACTTAAATCGAATAAAGAAATTTCTTCACCTTGTTCCCAGACATCATTACTCACGTAAAACGAAGCCATTTCACTGCCGTCAAAACCAAAGGACTGGGTAATGATATTATGTAGGTCTTCAAGCGTATCTGTATCACGAATTTCTAAATCGCGAAAAACGTCTTCGTCTTGGGTATCATTGTCTAAAATAACTCTAAATCTGTAAACCATTAGTGAGAAAATTTAAAGTGCAAAGGTATGTTATTTAAATTATTTGGTAAAACGATGTAATGCAAAAGTCATGCCCGTTAATAAGAAAAACGCACCCACCTGATGAGCAACACCTAACCATAAGGGTACTTGGTAAATAAGGGTAAGAACACCTAAAGAAAATTGTAAAAACACTAAAAACACTAAAGAATTGACACCTTGTTTTTGAAGAGACGTTAAGGTGAGTTTTTGTGATTTCTTCCAAATGATAAGGATGAAGATAACAACGATATATGCTAAAATACGGTGCACAAACTGTATCCCGCTCGGATTTTCAATAAGGTTTCTGTAGAACGGCTCTAAAACATAAACTGTGTGGTGCATAAATTTACTTTCATTCATTAGTGGCCAGTGGTTATGTAATAGTCCAGCTTTTAGTCCAGCAATAAAAGCCCCATAAATAATTTGAACGATTAAAATAAGGTAGCCCCAAATAATGAGGTTTCGTATGTATTTGTTAGCAGGTTTTTTATTGGGGTACTTTAAATCTAAAGCAACCCAAAGTGTGGCTGCAAAGGTTAAAAAGGCGGTTACTAAATGGGCGGCCAACCTATAATGACTCACGTCAGGCATATCTACTAGGCCACTTTTTACCATATACCAACCCAGAAAGCCTTGAAATGCTCCAAGACCAAGTAAAATAAGGCATTTTTTTATGGTGCTTTTTGATAGTTGTTTACGTATTAAGAAATAGATAAACGGAATAATAAACACCATACCAATAGAGCGCCCAATCACGCGGTGTAGCCATTCCCAGAAGTAAATACTCTTGAAATCTTCAATGTTGAAGTGCTGGTTGTAGGCATTAAATTCAGGGTGTTGTTTATATAAATCAAAGGCTTCTTGCCATTCTTGATCGCCTATCGGCGGAATGGTTCCTGTAATTAACCGGTAGTTTGAAATAGACAAACCAGAATCTGTTAATCGGGTGATACCACCAATGACCACCATGATAAAAATTAGAAAGCAGCCTGTTAATAGCCAGTTGATTACGTGTTTATTGTTTTTTTTCATTGTTGTTATTCCTCGTAAAATAGGAATTTTAAAATTGAACTTTTATTTTTTAGTTTCAAAATTTATTGGTATCTCATGCGATTTTGGGTCGAGCGCAGTTGAAATTTGGTTTTGAAAAATTGCCGTTTAAATACTTCTCGACTCCGCTCGAAGCCCGTTGTTAGATGTCAAATATCAATGGAAACGGTCTTAGAGCGGAGTTGAGAACGTTTTTTCAGTGATGCTTTTTCTTAAAATAAAAAACTACTTTCCTCCAACCGTAAGCCCTAACTTTTTACCTTTCTCCAGCATCAAATTATAAGCGGCTTCGTATTCGTTAGGAATTTCACCCTCTAAAATCGCTTCTTTGATGGCTTCTTTGATAATGCCAATTTCCCTAGAAGGTTTTAAGTTGAACGTGGCTATAATTTCTTCGCCTGAAATTGGTGGTTGAAAATTACGCACATGATCGCGCGCTTCAACTTCAACAATTTTTTCACGTACAATTTTAAAGTTGTTGTGGTATTTGTTGAATTTCTTAGGGTTTTTAGTCGTAATATCAGCTTCGCAAAGCGTCATTAAATCTTCAACATAATCACCAGCATCAAAGACCAAACGACGCACGGCAGAATCGGTCACCATATCCTGAGCCAAAACAATTGGGCGCGAGCTCATAAATACCATTTTTTGAACAAATTTCATCTTATCATTCAAAGGCATTTTTAAGCGTTTGAATAAGTGATAAACCATTTTAGACCCTTCAAATTCATGGGCATGAAAAGTCCACCCCACTTTTTTACTGAATTTTTTAGTAGGCGCTTTTCCGATGTCATGTAAAAGTGCTGCCCAACGTAACCAGAGGTTATCGGTGTTTTCGGCAATATTGTCAACCACCTCTAAAGTGTGGTAAAAATTATCTTTGTGACGTTGGCCTTCAACTTCATCAATGCCTTTTAATGCAGTTATTTCAGGAAGAAAATGTTTTAAAAGCCCCGTTTGTTCTAGAAGTAGAAATCCAATAGACGGTTTTTTACTTTCTAAAATTTTATTGATTTCTGTGACAATACGTTCATTTGTAATAATCTTGATACGAGCACTGTTTTTAGTAATGGCATCTAGAGATTTTTTTTCGATTTCGAAATTCAATTGCGTAGCAAATCGAATGGCTCTTAACATACGAAGCGGATCATCACTGTAAGTAATATCAGGATCTAAAGGTGTGCGAATGATTTTATCTTCTAAATCTTGAATCCCGTTAAACGGATCTAAAAGTTCACCAAAGTTAGATTCACTTAGGTTTAAGGCTAAAGCGTTTATGGTAAAATCACGGCGGTTTTGATCATCGCTAAGTGAGCCGTTTTCTACAGCCGGATTTCTACTGTCTTTGGTGTATGATTCTTTTCTAGCACCAACAAATTCAATTTCAATATCATCATGGCGTAGCATGGCCGTACCATAAGTTTTAAAAACTTGAACTTTAGGTTTGTTATGCAAGTTTTTAGCGACTTGTTTGGCAAGTTTGATGCCGTCACCAATGGCAACCACATCAATGTCTTTTGCGGTACCTCGTTTTAAAATAAAATCACGTACAAAGCCACCAATCACATAAGCATCTAGATTAAGTTCTTTTGCCGATTGTGAGATGATTTTAAAAACGGGATGTTGTAATGCTTCTTTGTAATTCATATTTATTTACCGCCAGCAAATTACAAGCAATTAATTAATAGTAAATATTTTAGATTTAGTCCTCAATAGTTAATATTAAATAGTTAATAATCAATGTAAGTTGCGGTTATATTATTCTCGAATAATCTTTACAAGACCACTATTACTCAACTTGATAATTGACGAAGGTTTAGCGCAGATTTTTTCGTGGTGCAAATTTACAACATAGTCTACACCTTTTAAAATCGCAGCGTCTATTTCTTTATAAGATTTCGGGGTGGGTTGGCCGCTAATATTCGCCGAAGTAGAGACAAGCGCGCCGTTAAGTTTTCTAGAGAGTTGGTAGCAAAATTCATCATCAGGAATTCTAATGGCAATGGTGCCGTCTTCAGCAATTAAATTTTGAGCCAAATTTTGAGCCTCATCATAAATGATGGTTGTTGGTTTATCGGTGACTTCTAGAATGTTTAAAGCTGCAAACGGAATTTCTTTTACATATTTTTTTAGCATTCTATCGTCTGCAACCAAACAAATTAGAGCTTTGCTGTCTACGCGTTCTTTGAGGTCATAAACTTTTTTAACGGCTTCAGGATTTGTGGCATCACAGCCAATACCCCAAACGGTATCGGTAGGGTAGAGTATGAGTCCGCCATTTTTTAAAACCTCAATGGCGTTTTTTATTTCTTTTTGCATGATTTTAGCTTAAAATGGTTTTAATCCAACTCGTGTAATGGTATTTTTGATAAATGTCTTCAGGTACTTTTTCATAAGGGGTGTTAAAGAAATCTTCAGGAATACTAATTTCAGATTCTGGATTTAGCACAAAAATATTATTTGGGTTATAAAAATCATAGCTTTTAATATCAGCATTTGTCGTGATGAGCTTTTTTTCAAAATACAAGCTTTCAAAAATACGAAATGTTAAGCCGTCTTGAATACCATACTTATGAATGTCTACAATCACTTTGGTCTGTTTTAAATACTCTAAAACCTGTTTGTTGTTTTTTCTTTCTTTAATGTAGTGAATGTTTTTGGTAGGTTCTTTTTTATCAGATTGCACTAAAAATTCAAAACGAATCTCCTGCTTATTTAAGTGTTCAGCTAACTTTTCTAAAGTTTTAAGTCGGTAATCATCAGACATGATGGTAAAAGCATCATACTTAATTGCTCCGCTTTCAACAGGTTGATCTAAATAAATGAAGTTAGATAAGAATTCTAAATTATAATCAAGAACATCTTTTTTCTCGTAAGAATAGACAGTGTCAAAAAAATGAATCACTTCTTTTTTGCGTTTTATATTATTGATAGAATCATGATAATATGCGATAAAATGATTTGAAGCATTTTTTAGAATGTCTAGCTGATCATCAAAAAATAAATCAGGTCTTACAAGGACCGTATAATCATATTTTTGTGTACTTATTTTTTCAACTAAAGGCTGTAACTGATAGTAGTTTTTTAGCTTTTTTTTAAAGGCTATTTTATAGAAAGCTGCATAAATTTTCTGAAAAACATGTTTGTATTTGTGTTTATCAATTGAAGCTATATTATAGCAGTCTACATGCTGAAATTGACATTTAAGTTCTTCAGCTATGAGGTTATAATAGCCGCTTAAATCAAATGTTATAAAAAGTATTTTCTTATCCTTCTTCATTAGAACAAAAGTATTACTTTATTTCTTAATGCTTAAGATGTGAATTTAAGTTTCGGAACAATGATTGTCGTATTTTAGCAGAATATTTAGTCTAGAAAAAGACACAAATAGATAAATCATGAAAGATAGAATAGTTGTGTATACGGCAGTTTTTGGAGAATATAGCGGACTCATTACCCCTCCAAAAATGAAGAATGTTGATTATATATGTTATACCGATCAAGATGTAAAATCAAAACGATGGAAGGTTATTAAAGTAAAACCTCCGGTTGAAAACGACAATACACGAAGCAATCGTTTTTACAAAATTCTACCTCATAAACATTTACCTGATCACTATAAAGTGAGTGTTTATATAGATGCAAATATTTGGGTTTTAATAGATATTAATCGACTAGTTGAAGAGAAAATGAAACTAGCAAAAATGGCTTGTTTTGACCATAATCAAAATGCCTTTGGAAAACGTGACTGTATTTATGATGAGTATCAGGCTATTTTAGATTTCGCTAAACGAAACGATTTCCAAAAAGATGACCCAGAAGTAATGAAAATGCAAATGGAGCGTTTTAAAAATGAGGGGTACCCTGAACATAACGGACTCATAACAGCGCCTATTTTGATTCGTCAGCATTTTGACCCAGAAGTGATTGATCTCATGGAAACCTGGTGGAATATTGTATTAAACGAAAGTAAGCGGGATCAACTAAGTTTTAATTATGCGGCTTGGAAAAATAACTTTACAAGTTTAAGTTTAATTGACGGCGATGTAAGAGAAGGAAACCCTTGGTTTTATACCATAAGGCATCGAAAAAGTTATAAGTCGAAGATTTTTAAAATGAAAATTAAAAAAGCCTTGGGTTTAATGAAATAGATTATTTGTTGTGTTGGTGCTGGGGATTTAATCAAATATTATGAAGCAACAAGCTTCATGAAGCTTTAGTTATATTGGTTCGTTTACTTTAGTTTGAAACGAAAATATTATTGAAGGAACAGTAATACAAATAGGAATATTATTATTCGATATTTTTAATTGTCCTGAAAAAACACGTATCATATTTTAAGGGTTCATAAGATACTTGGTTATGGCGTCTTTTAATATGTTTTTAACAAGGTAGATATGAAGTTGAGGGGTGATTTAATTTATTGGGTTGTAAGTAAAAATTATTCTGATTAGATGAAAACACCTGAAAATTTTAAGATTTTAACATATCCTTAACTTAATTATTTATACTATCTTTACTTAACATTGAATCTAAAAATTTAAATATTATAGTTATGAACACAAAAAAGTTATGTGCGATTGCAGCATTTTTTATTTTAAACACGGTACTTGTTTTTGGACAAGCTGAAGCTTATGAACTCAGGGAAGCTATAGGCATGAAAGGAAGCTCTGCTGAAAATTATTTTAAAGATGAGGGCTATCACTTAGAAAAAGTAAACAAATCTAATGCAGGAATCTACCAAAATTGGTGGAACGGCAGAAAAAGAAAGTGTATTACTGTTCGTTTAGATGATGGCAGAGTAGAATCTGTAGTGAACTCACAAGGAGATTGTGGATCAGTAGAGTCTAGTCACTCTAGCAATTCTCATCATTCTTCTTCTCGTAATAACGGTAAACTTAACCTATATAGTTTAAGCGGTATGTCAGAATCAAGTGCTTTTTCAGAATTACAAGATCACGGGTATAGAGTGAAGAATCAATATGGTACATCAATACTTTCTATGTACTGGCACAAAAAAAGTAACGACAAATGTTTGTTGATGATGGTTAAGAATGGCAGAGTTACTTCTGTAACTAAAATGTCAGATAGCAGAATGTGTAAAGGGAATTCTAATAGCGGTTCAAGCTACAACAACAACAATAGACATCATGGAAATAATAAGTATGATGATGATAATGGTGTTACTTTATACGGAGACTGTAGTTTTAAAGGAAGTCATAGAACTTTAAGAGTTGGTCGCTACGATCATGATGAACTAGGTGTTGGTAACGATAAAGTGTCTTCTATTAGAGTTCCTAGAGGTTATAGAATCATCATTTACCAAGACGGTGGATGGAGAGGCGGAAGCAAAACCTTATATGAAGATAACGGTTGTTTAGAGCATGGTTGGAATGATCATATTTCTAGTGTGAAAGTTGAAAGAGATTAATCCCTTATTTTAAAATGCTATTCAGAATTTAGTTACTGAATATCCTATTATAAAAAAACCAAGACTTGAATTTTTCAGGTCTTGGTTTTTTTTTATGACAAATATGTTTTGACAAGGGCCGATTAAATTTATCTCTTATAGCGCTTTACTACATTTAACAGTTCATCGTACATTTTTTTAGAAATCACATCTTTAGTGAAATTGTCTAAAAGGTACTGATAACCGTTTTTAGTTAGCTTTTCTTTTAATGGTTCGTTATCGATTAAATATTCAACCTTGTTGGCGAAATCCGTTGGGTTTCCTACTTCAGCCAAAAGACCGGTTTCATTGTTTACAATAACTTCAGGAATACCACCAGCATTGGCAGCGACAATAGGAACTCTACAGGCGTAAGATTCCAGTAAAACACCTCCCGTAGGCTCGTTATTTGAGGTAAACATAAATAAATCAAATTCAGGTAATACCTCTGGAATATCCTTCCTAAATCCAGAAAAAATAATATGCTCGTTAAGATTTTTATCAGATACATATTGTTTGATATCAGCTTCCAGTTCGCCTTCACCAATAAGTAGGTATTTGGCCTTAATCGTGTTTCTTTTTACTAAAATTTCAACGGCATCAACCCAAGTGTAATGATCTTTAAATTCTGAAAAAGCCGCGATGTTTCCAATGATTTTATAGTCACTAGGGATGTTGTATTCACGGTGTAATAGGCCATTCTTTTCTTTTTTCGTGAATTTATTGACGTCGGTTACACTACCCACCACACACATTTTACTGTGGTCTTTTACGGCTGGTTTTAAAATTTCAACCACCGGATGTGATACACAAATGATTTTACGAATACCAGAATAATCATATTTCCATTTGCGCAGGGCATTAGAATCTACACGTTTTATTAGCGTTCTACATAACACTAAAGGCGCTGGTAACTTGTATAGTAAATGTGAAATCACAGCCAAAGTATGAGCCTTACTATTATGAATAAAAACCACATCAATTTGCTTGTCTTTTACAATTTGAGCCAGTCTCTTTGCAAAACCTAAATCGTACTCACTTTTATAATCAAAGCCAATAACTTGCATGTTTTTTGACTGAGCCACCTCATAAATAGGGGTGTTGTTTGCACAAACAATGTATTGGTCTTCTACATAGCCTTTGGCTTTAAAAGCTTCATACAGGTAAATGATTTTTTGTTCGTGACCTCGCCAAACTCCCGAAGCCGTAATTTGTAGTAAACGCATAGTATCTTAAAAACGTCAAAGGTAAAACAAGTTTTAAAAAAGAACCCATAAATAAGGGATTATACTGTAAACATAAAATTCGTAATTTCGCTTCATGAAAAAGAAAGTGTTTACACCTGCCTACAAAAAAGACAAAAAACAACTTAAAAAGTTTGTTAAAAAGTTTAATAAATTAGGTGAGAATTTCGTTGATGGCGATAGAAATAAAATAAAATTATTTGATTTTAAGGGTGAAAAAATCAGCATAAAAGCTTTTAAAATACCAAACCTTGTCAATCAAATTGCTTATAATTATATAAGAAAAAGCAAAGCACAACGGTCTTTTGAGTTCGCTACTAGATTATTAGAATTGGGGATTGGAACTCCTGAACCTATTGCATATTTTGAAAAATCAACGCCTTACTTATTCAAGAAAAGTTATTATATAAGTAGATATGTAGATTATGATATTACTTACCGTGAACTGACTACCGATTTCAATATTCCTAACTACGATGATATCTTGCGTGCCTTCACGCGATTTACGTTTAAATTACACGAAAACGGGATTCACTTTCTAGATCATTCGCCAGGAAATACTTTAATACAATTCAATAATGGCGATTATAAATTCTATTTGGTAGATTTAAATAGAATGGAGTTTGGTACACTTGATTTTGAAACTCGAATTAAAAATTTTTCACGATTAACCATACACAAATCTATGGTTGAAACCATGAGTGAGGAGTACGCTAAATGTTCAGGTGAAGATTATCAAGTTATATTTGATTTAATGTGGGGGGAAACTGAAGCTTTTCAAGAAAAGTATCATAAAAAAAAGCGTTTAAAGAAAAAGCTGAAGTTTTGGAAAAAGGACTAGTCTTTTCCTTTCTGCAACTCGTAAAGTTTTAAATATTTAAGTAGGGTAACGTTAAAGGTTTGTACACAAATAACAAAGCCGTTTAACCCGTCCAGAAAACCTAATCGTAAAATATAAGCCTTAAAAAAGGCCCATGAAGGTCTGAAAACGATTTTAAATAGAGACGATTTTTTACCTAACTTAAAATAAGCATGTGCTGCGATGGTTGAAAACCGCTCTACTTTTTGGTTGTGTTCTTGGTAGTCTCTATAAATCCAATGCAATAAGTCGCCTTTTAGAAAACCGGCTCTGTAACCTTTTTTTAGGGTATAGCAATCGTGTGGATTAATACCTTTCCACTCACCATTATCTTTCTTAAATAGACGTAGTTTCTTATCGGGATACCAATCGGAATGTTTAATCCATTGTCCACAATAATTGTTCAAACGGTTGCTGTAGTAGCCGTCGTTAGTCCAATTAAGCTTGACTTCTTTTATGCTTTTTTTTAGAGTTTCAGAAAGAGCTTCATCACCATCTAAAGATAAAATGTAGTCGTATTTTGCTTGAGAAACGGCAAAATTTTTCTGCTCAATATAACCTTCAAATTGATGTTGAATTAAGTTTACATGGTATTTTTTACAAATTTCAGTTGTTTTATCGGTAGAAAATGAATCCACTACAACAATTTCATCTACAATGCCATGAAGTGATTGTAGGCATTTTTCTAAATGTTCTTCTTCATTGTAAGTTATAATCACTCCCGAAAGTTTAATCATTTGATGTTTTGATTTTTTGTGAAAATAATTAATTCAAAAACGTTCTAAGTTTCCTTTCGAACAATTCAGGTTTAAACAGTTTGTAAAGTACTTCAGATTGGGCTTTAAATTTCTTTTCTTCCTGATTGTAAATTTCTGTCTTAAAGTCTTTTAAATGAACACTCTCATGATTTTCGTTTTCAAATAAACTCCAAGTGTTCTTATCAATCCACGGTGAAAAAATAGCAAATGTTTTAATTTGCAAGGCTTTGGCCATGTTTATGGCGCCACCTTCGTTACCTATTAACGCTTCGCAGTGTTTTGTAATGGCTATAAACTGACGTAAACTTTTACCAAATACTTCAAAATATATCTGTTTTTGAGTTTCAGGTGCGCACAATTCATAAATCGCTCTTGCGTCTTTTTCTTGATTTGGTATGTAATTAAAAAGTAATTGAGCTTGCGGTTTTTCTGAAACAACAGTATCAATTACTTGAGCCATATACTCAAACGGATAAGTTTTATTGTCACCGCTTCCTAAAACGCTAATCATGAATAAAGGCCGGGTTAAGTTAATGCCGTTTTCTTCTAAAAACTGTTTACTATTGCTAAGCTCTTCTTCTGTTAAATATATTTTCGGACTAATGCTAGAGGTTATAATACCTAAAGGTTGTAACAGTTGCAACCGGTGTGTAATGGCTAAATTACCATCATGAGCTTTATTTTCTCTCTTTATATTATAATCATATAAAAAAGTACTGTAAGCTTTATGATATGAGATTTTAGTTTTGGCTTTAGAAAATGCCGAAATGATATTACTGGAGATTTTTGAATAGACATCAATAAGCACATCATATTGCTCACTTTGTAAGCGTTTAGCAAATTGAAATAAGGCTTTTTTACTTGATTCCTCTTGTTTAGTAAAAAAGATAAATTGATCTATAAACGGATTGTTCTCTACAACAGGGTAGGTGTGCTCGTTAATTAGGTAGTGTAATTGAGCCTTTGGATATTTATGACGAAGTGCTTCAAACAGAATACTGCTTGTAAGCACGTCGCCAATCATTTTTTGTTGAATAACAAGTATTTTCAAACGCTTCGATTGATTATACTGCTACACTATGCTCACGAAGGGCATCGTTAAGCGATGTTTTCTTGTTAGTACTTTCTTTGCGCTTTCCAATAATTAAAGCACAAGGTACATTATAAGTTCCAGAAGGGAATTCTTTAGCATAGCTTCCAGGGATTACTACAGAACGTGCAGGTACTACACCTTTATATTCTACAGGTTCATCACCAGTAACATCAATAATTTTAGTACTCATAGTTAGTGTGACACCGGCACCTAAAACCGCTTCAGTTTCTACACGAACACCTTCAACTACAATACATCTACTTCCTATAAAAGCATTATCCTCAATAACCACAGGAGCAGCTTGTAATGGCTCTAAAACACCACCAATACCAACACCACCAGATAAGTGTACGTTTTTACCAATTTGCGCACAGCTTCCAACAGTCGCCCAAGTATCAACCATTGTACCTTCATCAACATAGGCACCAATGTTTACATAACTAGGCATTAAAATAGTTCCTGCAGAAATATAAGCACCATGACGCGCAACAGCATGAGGTACTACACGAATGCCTTTTTCAGCATAACCTGTTTTTAACGGAATTTTGTCATGAAATTCTAATGGACCACATTCAATAGTTTCCATTTTTTGAATTGGGAAATATAAAACAACACCTTTTTTAACCCATTCGTTAACTTGCCATCCGCCTTCTACAGGTTCTGCAACACGTAATTCGCCTGCGTCTAATAAATCGACAACTTTTCTAATTGCCGCGATTGTCTTCTCGTCACTTAAAAGCGCTCTATCATTCCAAGCGTTTTCTATGATTTGTTGTAATTCTTTCATTAGTATAATTATTTTGAGCAAATATACTAGCTATCATTTAAAAAAAGGGAAGGATTTTAGCAAATTAATAGATATGTTTTGCTTGAAATTGTTTTTTTTATGAATCTCATATTTTTTAATGCAATACATCGGTTTTTAAGAGTTGAATTTTAGTTTTTAAGAAAATTTTAGTAATTTTACTTCGTTGATCGATGAAAAATTGTGTTTTAACGAACAGTAAATAGCCTATTTGTAAACGTTATAGCTCTCAAATTTTATTTTTTTTTACTTATTTTTTTACATTTAGAATCGATTCCAAATCTTAATTTCAAGTAATCATTTAATCAGAAACCAATGAAAAACAATTTTTACTTCATTTTAATATTATTATGTTTTGGTTCCGTTGTTAATGCCCAAAATTCAGAAGCAATCGAAAGTGTTATCTCAAAAGTAGCTATATCGGAGTTGCAACCAGTGCAATATGCGGCAAACCAACTTAAGTCAAGAAACATCATACTAAAAGATGAATTAAAAATTGAAACCAGTATAGTACGTTTAGAAAGTGATATTAGAATGTATTATAAACGTCAGAAAAAAATTAGCAATATTAGCCTTGTGTTTCCTAAAATGAATTTAGAGGCTTTAGCTTATAATATATTAGATTAAAAAATATAATTGTATTTATAATTAAAGAAAAGGCTGCTCGGTTGAGTAGCCTTTCTTTTTTGTAGTATTTTTGCAAAAAAGAAAAATATGGCGCGTATTCTAGCATTAGATTTTGGAACCAAACGAACGGGTGTTGCAGTAACCGATACATTACAAATTATTGCTTCAGGGTTAACTACGGTCAATACCAAAGAATTATTGACTTTCCTTAAAGATTACACTCAAAAAGAAGAGGTCGAACTTTTTTTGGTGGGTGAGCCTAAGCAAATGGATAATACGGCTTCAGAAAGTGAGGCTTATATTATTCCTTTCCTCTCTAAATTAGAAAAAGCTTTCCCTAAAATTCCAATAAAACGCGTTGATGAGCGTTTTACTTCAAAAATGGCTTTTCAAACGATGATTGATAGTGGTTTAAGTAAGAAACAACGCCAAAATAAAGCCCTAATTGATGAAATTAGTGCCACTATTATTTTACAAGATTATCTACATTCTAAATAGTTTTGCATGAAATTTCACGTTTAAAAGGACTTTTTTAGAGGCTTTTTCATGAATAAATCCTGTTAAATGCAAAACATATTTAATAAGAGTTGTATTTTTGCAAACCTTAATAAAAACACAGTATGATTTTACCTATTGTAGCCTATGGCGATCCTGTTTTAAAAAAAATAGCGAAAGACATCTCTAAAGATTATCCGAAATTTGATGATCTCCTTGAAAACATGTTTGAAACCATGTATAACGCTTATGGTGTTGGTTTAGCGGCACCACAAATAGGGCTTCCAATTCGATTATTTATTATTGATACCACACCTTTTTCAGAAGATGAAGATTTATCTGAAGAAGAACAAAAAGTGTTAAACGGGTTTAGACGTGTGTTTATTAATGCTAAAATTGTTGAAGAAACAGGTGATGAGTGGGCGTTTAATGAAGGCTGTTTGAGTATTCCAGATGTTAGGGAAGATGTTTTTAGAAAACCAAACATCGTTATGGAGTATTTAGATGAAAATTTTGAACCTCAAAAAGAAGCTTTTGATGGTTTGGTCGCTCGTGTTATTCAACATGAATACGATCATATTGATGGTGTTTTATTCACAGATAAGCTATCTAGCTTAAAGAAAAGATTAATAAAAGGAAAGCTGACAAATATCTCAAAAGGGAAGATAAATGTAGATTATAGAATGCGCTTCCCTGATCAAAAAAAGAAACGATAATTTTTGCAAAGCATCAATAAACATTTGATATTTGCGACCTTTAAAAAGTAAAATATGAGTTTAGAAAAAGTTATATCAATTTCAGGTAAACCAGGATTGTATAAGTTAATCACCCAAACACGCGGTGGGTTTGTAGCAGAATCTCTAGTAGATAACAAGCGTATTTCTGTAAGCGTACAGAATAACGTGAGTGTTTTAAGTGAAATTGCTATCTATACCCTAACGGAAGAAGTGCCATTAGCACAGGTTTTTGAGAGTATTAAGCAGAAAGAAAACGGTGAACAAACTTCGGTAAAACCTAAAGATAGCAAGGATAAACTTGAGGAGTATTTCTTCGGAATTTTACCTGAATACGATGAAGATCGTGTTTATGCTAGTGATATTAAGAAAGTGATCCAATGGTATAATTTACTGCAACAGCACAATTTATTAGATAATTTAGTTGAAGATGAAGCTGCTGAGTCTACTGAAGAAGAAAAATAATAACAAATTATATTTTTATAAAAAGCCTCCTCATCAGGAGGTTTTTTTATGCCTTTTCATTAATTTGTTTTGCTTGATTAGTACCAATTATGATTTAAAAGGAGCACTAAATAATTTGGAATATATTGCATTCATATGAAATACAAAATCAAAGCATAGCAGCGCTACGGTTTTATTTTTTATTGAAATATGAGTTTAATAGAAACAAATTATAGAGCTTATTTTAGCTTATAATTGGTATAAAACAACATGATTGTAATTAGAACTTATGAAATCAAATTTGAATTTTAAAAATATAATTTTTGTTATCTTCATTGTGGTAATGCTCGTTCCGCAAACGCGCAAGCCTATTCAAATTTGGCTAAACAAAGGGCTTGCTTTATTTAGTCCGTCAACCATAGACGAAAACGAGCAACAAGTTTTAACCGATTACCATTGGGTGTTGAAATCAACTTCAGGAGGGCTTGTTAACTTAGAAAATTATAAAGGCCAAGTGATTTTAGTTAATTTTTGGGCCACTTGGTGTCCGCCATGTATTGCTGAAATGCCTAGTATGCAAGCTTTATATAAGGATTATAAAGACAAAGTAACGTTTGTGTTTGTCTCTAATGAATCACCAGCCGACGTTCAGAAATTTTTAAATGAAAAAGGATACACTTTTGAAAGCTATAGGCCAACAACAGCAAGTCCAGAAGTTTTTGACGTGACAAGTATTCCTAGAACCTTTTTAATAGATAAATCTGGGCATGTGATTATTGATAAAACTGGAGCAGCCAATTGGAGTAGTAAGGAGGTTAGAAAAACTCTAGATGAAATATTAGGGGAGGAAATTTAAGGAGATAAATTAAAGTGCGCACGAGAAGATTCGAACTTCCACATCCTAAACGGATACTGGCCCCTCAAGCCAGCGCGTCTACCAATTCCGCCACGTGCGCTTAATTTAGTCCGCAAATATACAGAAGTTTTGAATGTTTGTTCTTATTGTTTTTAATTTTTTGTAGAATTTTGATTGAAATATATCTTTTAGATTTATCAGACTTTTATTTTTATGAGTCAGCCATGTTCTCGACTGCTCGATCATCGAAAATTTTCTAGACACAAATTACAATGATTTCTACTGATTTTCACCTAGTTCATTTTGCAACTCAGCGGCTTTGTGAGAAATTTTTTCTTTTCATAAAAAAGGCTAAACAATTAGAGGTTTTCTATTTGTTTAGCCTTTTACAGTTTATTAAGAAACTTGCTTTCTAAATACTTATTTATGTTTGTTTAACTCATCTTGCAATTGACGACGCACTTTTTGCTCGCGCTCTAAGGCCGAACGACGGTGTTCTTCAAATTCTTCTTCAATTTCAGATAAATTGTGCTTGGCTTCTTTGGTTACTGCATTACTGTTATTGTACTTGTAAATGAAGAAAAGTAAAAGTGCTAAAAGCGCTCCAATGATAGACCACATGAGTATATTGTAGTTTGACTTTCCTAGTTGTAAACCAAACAAAGACATGTTGTCTTTTTCAAGGTTGGTTTGATCTAAATCAATTTGGGTGCTGTTTAATTTTTCTTTTAGACCTGAAATTTCTTGTTCTTGATTACTCACTACATTTTGAGTGGCCACTAAATCCTTTCTAACGGCACTTAAAGAATCTAAAGTGTGAGACTTTAAGGTGTATAGCCAAGCTTTTTTTACAACTTTATAATCTTGGTATTTGTTTGATTTCTGAATAATATATTCAAATTGACTGTCAATTGTTCCGCTGTTTAAGGATAATTTATCATCGTCATCATTTGATTGGGAGAAAGATTGGCTTGCTAATAGGCAGGTGAAAATGATTAAAACTGATGATTTGAAAAGTTTCATTTGTGGCATGTTGTTTAGTAATTTTTCTAATTTTTGCAATTTATAAAATAATGTTTACTAATAAATAGTAAATACTTAAAAAGCCTCAACAAGTGAGGCTGGTATAAATACGAGTTAAAACTTAATTTAGATTATAATCTTTTAATAATATGTATAACGTCTTACCTTGGCAATATATTTTGCAAGTCTAACAACTTGATGGCTATATCCATATTCATTGTCGTACCATATATACAGGATGATGTTTTTACCATCTTTTCTAACAATGCTGGCTTTACTATCAAAAATAGCTGGGGCCGAACAACCTACAATATCGCTTGACACGAGTTCATCGCTTAGTTCGTATTTTATTTGTTCTACCAAATCACCTTCAAGGGCATATTTTTTAATAATGCTATTGACATCATCTACGGTAGTTTGAGTTTCAATTTCTAAATTTAATATCGCTAAAGAACCATTAGGTACTGGTACTCGAATGGCATTAGAGGTAAGTTTTCCTTCTAAGCTAGGAAGCGCTTTCGCGACGGCACTTCCTGCACCAGTTTCTGTAATGACCATGTTTAAGGCTGCTGCGCGTCCGCGACGGTACTTTTTATGGAAATTATCAACAAGGTTTTGGTCGTTAGTATAAGCATGAATGGTTTCCAGATGTCCGCTTTTTACGCTAAAAGAGTCTTCAATAACTTTTAAAATAGGGGTGATAGCATTCGTGGTGCATGAGGCAGCTGAAAAGATATCGATTTCATCGGGATTATAGTCTTTATGGTTGACGCCATGAACAATATTAGGAACTTCTTTTCCTGGAGCGGTGAGTAGTACCTTATGAATGCCTTTAGATTGAAGGTGTTTACTTAAAGCTGTTTTATCTCTAAAGGCGCCGGTGTTGTCAATAACTAAGGCGTTGTTGATATGGTATTTTGTATAATCGATGGTGTCTGGTGAATCGGCAGAAATAATATGTACGGTCGTTCCATTGATGATAAGGGCTTCGTTTTGTACATCAACAGAAACGGTTCCAGGAAAATCACCATGAACCGAATCATTACGTAACATGGCGGCACGTTTTTCAAGTATTTTAGCATCTATAGTGCCTCGAGTAACAATGGCTCTTAAGCGCAACTGACTTCCTTTACCTGTGCGCAGCATGAGTTCACGAGCTACAAGACGACCAATGCGACCAAAACCGTATAAAACGACATCTTTAGGTTTTATATTTCCGTTTTTATGAGCATCTTTCAGTTTGCCTAACACAAACGATTTAGCACTAGTAGATGCATCGGCTTCCATATGAAATTCATAGGTGAGTTTACCAATATCAAGTTTCGCTGGTGGAACGTCTAAAGCGTTAATAGCTTCAGCTATTTCTACGGTGTCAAAAATAGCTATGGGTTTTTGAACAAATTTTCCAGCGTACTCATGAAGGCTTAAAATTTGACTTACATTTCGGTCTATCAATTGGTTTCTAAAAAGGACCAATTCAATAGATTTATCATACCATAGGTCGCTTACAATTTTAATAAAGGCAACGGTGGCTTTTCTGCGATCGGCTTGGAATGCTAATTCCTTCTCGTAATTTTTATTCGTAGTCATACCTTAAAAGTTGTTTAGTTGGGTATTAGAAAACCACAATTTGAGTGGTTTCCTTAAAAAGGTATGACAAAAAAATAACCCTTCAAAATTTAGTCGATTATGAAGGGTTATTTGCTTTATAGCGTAAATATTTTATCTGAAATTAAAACGTTCACGCTCACCATTGGTGTTTATGAGCTCGATACGTAAGGACTCATAAGGCGATCTTTGTTTTAAAATTCTTTGAACATCCTCAATGGTGTTCACTGTTATATCATTAATAGTGGTGATGATACTACCTTCAGAAATACCGTTGTTTTTCCAGTAATTGGCATATTCTTCATCTAATTGAATGATTTTAACCCCATTTTTTAAGTTGAAGGGTTTCAAATCTGATTTAGAAGTATTTTTAAGGCGCCCTACTAAAGGCATATTATAAGTGTCGTTTTTAGCCAAAGTTACAGCAACTCTTTCCGTAGAACCATCTCTTAAAAGTTTTAAATGCACGATATCACCCGGACGTTTAGCGCTTAAATGTCCTGTTAAATCTGAAAATTTTGAAACTTTAATATGGTCAATTTCCTTGATGATATCACCTTTTTGAAGTCCAGCATTATCAGCTCCAGAACCTTCAACCACACCATCAATATAAACACCTTCGGTTTCTTCGATACCAATTTTTCCAGCCACTTCACTATTTAAAGCGCCGCCTTGAATCCCTAAAATACCGTTTTGAACATTGCCGTATTCAAGAATATCTTCAATAACTTTTCTTGCAATATTACTAGGTACAGCAAAAGAGTAGCCAATATAAGAACCTGTTTGTGATGAAATAGCTGTGTTAATACCAACCAATTCACCGTTAGTATTTACCAGTGCACCACCAGAATTCCCAGGATTTACGGCAGCATCGGTTTGAATGAAAGATTGCGTGCTTGCACCAGAAAGATCTCTAGATTTTGCACTCACAATTCCAGCGGTTACCGTTGATGTTAAATTAAAAGGATTACCTACGGCTAAAACCCAATCACCAATTTTCACATTATCTGAATCAGCAAATGTCACAAAAGGTAGTACTTCTTCAGCGTCAATTTTTAATAGGGCAATGTCGTTTTTAGAATCGGCGCCTACCAATTCTGCAGTATAAGTTTTGTTATTATTCATGGTTACAGAAAGCTCTTGAGCGTTCTTAATCACGTGGTTGTTGGTAATAATATAACCATCAGCATTAATAATAACGCCCGAGCCAGTACCTACTTGGGTGCGTGGTGTGCTTCTTCCGTAGAAAAAATCTTGGAAAGTCATTTGTCCAGAACTTAAGGTCACGTTTTTAACGTGAACTACTGCATTAACGGTGTTTTCCGCGGCATGCGTGAGATTAGGAACCACATAGGCATCATAAGTATTATTAACTTTTGTGGTAGGAATAGAAACGGGTTGAGTTTGGGTCGTTGTTACTAAATCTGAAGGGGTATCTTCTACGAAAATTTTGTAAGCGCTCAAGGTAAAAACACCACCTAAAGCCGAAACGAGTACCATTGATAAAATCTTCTTCATAATTTCGTTTAAGTATTATTTTAAATTTATTTGTTAATGTAAAGTTTTTGACTTTCAGTTCGTTTCGTGTATGTAACGAAAAAGAAAACCATTAATTTTGATTAAAATTAATTATTTAATGAATTTTGAATTCAACTTTAACTGCGATTTAACAATCAAAAAAACCGTATAAAATCATATCTTTGCGGCCTATTATGCAACAGACTTTTTATAAATACCAAGGAACAGGAAACGATTTTGTGATGATTGATAATCGTCAACAAACATTCGACAAAAATAATACCAAACAGGTGGCTTTTTTATGTGACCGACGTTTTGGCATAGGGGCAGACGGACTTATTTTATTAGAAAATCATCCCGATTATGACTTTAAAATGGTCTATTACAATGCCGACGGCAATGAAAGTACCATGTGTGGTAATGGCGGACGATGTTTAGTGGCTTTTGCTAAACAAATGGGGGTAATTACGGATAAAGCCATTTTTGAAGCCATTGATGGTTTACATCATGCTACGATTGAAAATGGTATCGTGCATTTACAAATGCTAGATGTTGATGTGGTTGAAAAATACGAAAACCATGTGTTTTTAAATACAGGTTCTCCTCACCATGTGCAGTTTGAATCGCAAATTGAAGATTTTGATATTAAAACTAAAGGGGCTGGTATTCGTTACGGTGCACCTTATAATGAAGCGGGTACAAATGTGAATTTTGTTCAAAAAGTTTCAGATGCAGTTTTTAGAGTAAGAACTTATGAGCGCGGTGTTGAAGACGAAACCTTATCTTGCGGAACTGGAGTAACAGCTGTGGCTATAGCGATGCATGCCACTGGTGAAACTCAGGATAATCATGTGACTTTAAATGTTGAAGGCGGTAAACTTGAGGTGCGTTTTAATGCTGAAAATGGCGTTTACAATGATGTTTGGTTAATAGGACCGGCAACTTATGTTTTTGAAGGAACAATATGATCACTTTAAAAGGGGATACCGTTTACTTACGTGCCTTGGAGCCTGAAGATTTGGACTTTATTCATGACATTGAAAATGATGAATCCATTTGGGAATTGAGCTGTACGCAAACCCCTTATTCAAAATATCTTATTAAACAATACCTAGAAAACGCCCATATAGACATTTATGAGGCTAAACAATTACGTTTAGTGATTTCAAATTATAAAGATGAAGCGCTAGGTTTGATTGATTTGTTTGATTTTGATTTTAAAAACAAACGCGCTGGCGTTGGTATTTTAGTTAAAAAGCCAAATCATAGATCGAAAGGTTTTGGTAGTGAAGCTTTAGAATTACTTATCGATTATTGTTTTACACAATTAGATTTACACCAGTTATTTTGTAATATTTCAGAAGATAACGAAGCCAGTATAAAATTATTTACCAATCAGGGGTTTGAGAACATCGGACTTAAAAAAGATTGGACTTTTATACATGGCGCTTATAAAAACGAATACTTATTTCAACTTATTAATAATTAAATGTACATAAAAAAGATACTTCTTACTATTGTTGGTTTAGGGCTGGTTGCCGCTGCTTTTTTTGCAAATTTTGTTTATAAAGCCATGCTAAAGCCCAATACGGCTTTTAATAACGAATCGGCTTATGTTTTCATTCCTTCAGGTGCAAACTATCAAGAGGTGAGAGCGCAATTAGAACCTTTATTGGTTGATATTGATGCTTTTGATGATTTAGCCAAACAGAAAAAATACATGGCTAACGTTAAAGCTGGTCGTTATGAGATAAAAAAAGGCATGAATAATAACGATATTATTAATTCGATAAGAAGCAAAAACCTGCCTATTCGTTTGTCGTTCAACAATCAAGAAAGTCTTGAAAAATTAGCAGGACGCGTGTCTGAACAAATTGAAGCTGATAGTTTGTCTTTAATAGAGGCCATGAAAGATTCTGAATTTTTAAAGCAGAATGATTTTAGTACGGCTACGGCTTTAGGAATGTATGTACCTAATAGTTATGAGTTCTTTTGGAATACTTCAGCAGAAGGCTTTAGAGAAAGAATGCTTAAAGAGTATAAAGCCTTTTGGAACCCATCACGACGTAAAAAGGCAAAAGACATTAATTTAAGTGTTGATCAGGTCATCGCTTTGGCCTCTATTGTTCATGAAGAATCTAAACAAGCTTCAGAGCTTCCTAGAGTGGCAGGCGTTTATATGAACCGCATAAGAGTTGGCATGCCTTTACAAGCAGACCCTACGCTTAAATATGCCGCTTATCAACTTCCAGAATATAAGGATACCGTGATTAAACGTGTTTTAAATGTACATAAGGAAATTGATTCACCATACAATACTTATATTCATCGTGGTTTGCCACCAGGATTAATTGCTATGCCTGATATTACGGCTATAGATGCTGTTCTTAATTACGAAAAGCACGATTACTTTTACTTTGTAGCTGATGCGAAACGTTTAGGCTTTCATAAATTCTCTAAAACACTAGCCCAACACAATAGATATGCTGCCGAATATTGGCGCTATTTATCTTCTCAGGGTATCAGAAAATAGGAATACAACTTTCATTTTTTTTCATTGATCAGATTAAAATCATCCATTTTAATCTAATGCAACGTATAAGACATTTAAATAGGAGTAGGGTGTTACTATGACACCCTATGTCGTATGTTTTTCTTCTTTTTGGTGGTAAATTTACATATAATTTGAAGCCGATTAGTTGCTAATTGACGTTTAAAAGTGATTTTAGATGGGTGAAATGCAGTTTTCGGACTAATAATTGCGCTATTGGCACGAGGTTTGCCATGTGAAATCATTGAAATTGAAGGATGGTTGTTTTAGTGCCATGAGTACTAAATGACCTACGTATTGAATCGTTTAATTTATATAATTCAATATGTTTTTTATTTGTAAAACATTGTTTTTTAGTTGATTATAAGTTTTAATTATAATCAATGTTTTATGAAAAAGAGGTTTTTAGTAACGATTAATAATTATTAATTGATTGAATTTAATGCTAAAAACTTAAGAAAAAAGAGTGTATTTCGTCTATTGTTCAATAAAATGAAACACTTAAACGAAAAGTTTTGAGGTTGTTAATAAAAAGATTAATTTTGCAGGCTCAAATTTCAAGGGTGGTTTTTTTATGAAAACCACGCCAAAAAAATTTAAAATTATGGTAAAAAATATTGGAAGTTTAGGAGTAATCGCACTTACAATATCAACACTATTGTATTTTTCGTTTCAAACAAACGAAACTTTTGATTCTAGTAAATATTCTACTGAGGGTTTAGATTTAGATTATACTGTCAGTTTAGATGTTATAGATGAAAGTACGGCTCCAGAAAAATACGATGAAGAAATTTTTACACCGTATTTAGGAAAATCTTTTGTTGGTTTTAAAGAGGCTTTAGCTTTTAAAGAATCACGAGGAAAATATTCAGTGGTGAATACTTATGGGTATTTAGGTAAGTATCAATTTGGTAAAGGGACATTAAAATTAATAGGGGTTCATAATCCCGATGAATTTTTAAATAGCCCGAGATTACAGGAAAATGCTTTTATTGCGAATACAGCGCGTAACAAATGGATTTTAAGACGTGATATCAAGAACTTCGTTGGAAAACGTGTGAATGGTGTTTTAGTTACAGAATCTGGTATTTTAGCTGCTGCGCACTTAGCGGGTCCTGGAAGTGTAAAAAAATATTTAAGAAGTTACGGTATTGATAACTTTTCAGATGGCTACGGAACAACAGTTGGTCACTATATGAAACGTTTTTCAGGTTACGATACCTCATTTATTAAACCTAATAAAAAAGCAAAGGCGATTTAAAAAGCGCTTAGTTTTTATGAATTATAAATATGGTAGGTCTTTTATGAAGGTCTACCTTATTTTTTTTCCATTGTTCTGCAGTTTGAGTTTTAATGAATTCAGTAGGCAGTGTAATGTCGCAAGCCACGCATACATGAGTGTTACGTTCTAAAATAGTGGCTAAATCTTCAACCATTTTGTTATTGCGGTAAGGTGTCTCAATAAACAATTGAGATTGGTTGTGCTCAAAAGATAAGCGCTCTAAACGTTTAATTTCACTTTTTCGCTGTGCTTTGTCAATAGGAAGGTAGCCGTTAAAAGCAAAACTTTGTCCGTTCATGCCTGAACTCATAATAGCCATCAATATAGATGAAGGTCCTACTAAAGGAATTACTTTAATATTGTTGTCATGAGCTATTTTAACTACATCTGCACCAGGGTCGGCTACGCCAGGACAACCTGCTTCCGATAGTAAACCTACAGAAACACCCTCTTCACAAGGCTTTAAAAAACTAGGAAGTTCGCTTATATCTGTGTGTTTATTAAGTAGAAATAACTTTAATGAAGGTTGTGATTTTCCCGGACAGATTTTCTTAATAAATCGTCGTGCTGTTTTCTCGTTTTCTACTATAAATGTGTCCGTTTGCTCTATGATATTTTTTACCGTTATAGGAAGTACTTCCATCGGGTCGTTCTCGCCTAGAGTTGTTGGAATTAAATAGAGTTTACCGGGTATCATCTTGTTAAGGAGTTAAGTGAGTTGTGTAGTGGTTAAGTAGTTAAGTAGTGGAGGAGTTAAGGAGTTAAGTGGGGGGCACTTCGCTAGCTCAGCACCTTGAACGGTTAAGTTGTTGTCAAATCCTTTGCTATTTTTGTGCATGCCTCGTTGAGCATGTCATATACGTTCTGAAAACCATCGTCTCCACCATAATAAGGGTCTGGGACATCAAAGTTTTCATTTGGATAGACTTTATTTAGGATAAAGTTTACCTTGGCTCGGTCTTCATCGTTTCTCGCTAAATCCATTACGTTTTGGTAATTTGAAGCGTCCATCACATAAATATAATCAAATTGGTCAAAATCTGAAACTACAAATTGTCGGCCTTTTAGGTTTGAAATATTTAAGCCGTGCTTTTTTGCTACGGCAACAGAACGTCTGTCTGGAGCAGAACCGATATGATAGCTGGCAGTGCCTGCAGAATCTATAGTAAAATCTTCAGAAGGTAATTTTGACTTTAGGATACCTTCAGCTAGGGGAGAACGGCAAATGTTTCCCAAGCAAACCATCAGTATATGTGTCATGATGAAAAAGTTTTAAACAGAAAGTTTTTTTGTAATGTCTTCAACATATTTCTTAAACTGTTTATCTGTTGAAGATAAGTTGTCAACTGTTTTACAAGCATGTAGAACAGTGGCGTGGTCACGTTTTCCTATTTGTGAACCAATACTTGCTAGCGAAGCTTTGGTATATTTCTTAGCGAAAAACATAGCTAATTGTCTGGCTTGTACAATATGACGTTTTCTAGTCTTAGACTGTAAAGTGTCAATATCCATTTGGAAATAATCAGAGACTACTTTTTGAATGTAATCTATAGAAACTTCGCGTTTGGTATTTTTCACAAACTTCTCTACAATCACGCGTGCTAAATCAATGGTGATTTCTTTCTTGTTGAAAGAAGACTGTGCAATTAATGAAATTATAGCACCTTCCAGTTCACGAACGTTTGATTTGATGTTTTTAGCAACGTAGTCAATAATATCTTCTGGCATTTCAACACCATCGCGATATAATTTATTTTTCAGAATAGAAACACGGGTTTCAAAATCCGGGTTTTGTAACTCTGCTGATAATCCCCATTTAAAACGAGATAATAAGCGTTGCTCAATATCTTGCATGTCAACCGGTGCTTTATCACTGGTTAAAATAACTTGTTTTCCGTTTTGGTGTAAATGGTTGAATATATGGAAGAAAACATCTTGAGTTCCCGTTTTTCCTGAAAGGAATTGCACGTCGTCAATGATTAAAACATCAATAATTTGATAAAAATGAATAAAATCATTTCTGTTATTCTTCTTTACAGCATCAATATATTGTTGCGTGAATTTTTCAGCTGAAATATAAAGAACCGTTTTTTCTGGATATTTATCTTTGATGTCTACACCAATAGCATGTGCTAAGTGTGTTTTTCCTAAGCCAACACCACCAAAAATCAATAAAGGATTGAAAGATGTGCCTCCTGGTTTTGCGGCTACCGCTAATCCTGCACTACGAGCTAAACGGTTTGAGTCGCCTTCAAGGAAATTATCGAAACTGTAATTCGGGTTCAGTTGTGATTCAATCTTTACATTTCTAATCCCTGGAATTACAAATGGATTGCGTAATTCTGGACTTTTGTTGTTAAGTGGAATATCAACATTTTGTGATTTTACAGCTGATCGATTTGAACTTGGAATTTTTTCTGTAAAAGGTTGTTTGTTGCCATAGGTGTTTTCCATTTTAATAATGTAAACCAATTTGGCAGTTTCTCCTAACTCTTTAGTGAGTGATACCTTAAGGATTTTTACATAATGCTCTTCAAGCCATTCGTAGAAAAATTTACTTGGTACTTGAATACTTAATGCAGTGCCTGTTAACTTTACTGCTACAATAGGTTCAAACCATGTTTTGTAAGCTTGCGGTTGGATGTTATCCTTTATAAAATCAAGACAGTTATTCCATACCGATTGCGCAGTTACACTCATTTTTGTTAAAATAGTTTTTAATTGTTAGTTTAGAAAAAAGCGAAAAACGAACTTTTCGCACCCCCTTTAATAGTGCAGCAAATATGTGAACAAAAATCTTAAAAAAAAAATCAATTACTATTGAATATTTAGATTTTTTTCCTCATGTTTAACCTCTAGCCGAAGCTACAAAAAAATATTTAATTATGGTGATGAAATTCGATGAAATACAAATAAGAGTGCGATATGGCGAAACAGATCAGATGGGGGTGGTGTATCACGGAAACTACCCATTATACCTAGAAATGGGGCGTATTGAGTGGCTTCGCAAGATTGGCGTGTCTTATAAAAAAATGGAAGAAGATGGTGTGATGCTCCCTGTTGTTTCTATGGCTTTAAACTATAAAAAATCAGCGTGTTATGACGATGTAATTCATGTTAAAACTCAACTAAACAAAAGGCCTTCTGTCAAGATTGAATTTGACTATGAAATTACCAATGAACAAGGTGAAATTTTAACAACGGCAAGTACTGTTTTGGTGTTCATAGATAAAAAAACAAATAAACCAACGCGACCACCAAAATATATTTTAGATGCTATTGATGCATTTTAATTTTTTTAAAGAAAAACTATTTAAAGAAAGTTTTTAAATCGAATTATAAATGGATAGGATTTGAAATCGAGCGCATTTGAGTTTTTTTATAATGAAACATTCTCAACTGTGATCGAACGGTCAATATTTACTTGTCAACCTCCATTTCTTTTATTTCTATTTCATAAAGATTGTTGAAAATCTCAAAAATTGCACCAGCTTCCTTTTTTCTAATCGAAATGGTGATTTGGCAATTCATTTCCAACTTTTGATTCGTGATGTTCAAGCGCTTCTCTTTAATGATCCGCATTACTGTATTCATGTTTTTGTAATCAAAAGTGATGAGATAATCAATATTGATGGTTTTCTTAACAATTTTTGAAGCCTCTAGGGTGAGTTGGGCAGAAGTTCTGTAAGAGCTTATTAATCCGCCAACACCTAATTTAACACCACCAAAATAACGAACTACTATAATTAAGATGTTAGTGACATCAAAAGATTGTATTTGTCCGTAAATGGGCATGCCAGCCGAATTACTGGGTTCGCCGTCATCATTTGCACGATAAGAAATAGTTTCGGTGCCTAGTTGGTAAGCGTAACACCAGTGTCTGGCCGAATGATGTTCTTTTTTGACTTCAGCTAAACAGTCTTTAACATCGTCTTCCGTTTTAACATGAAAGGCGTAACCAAAAAACTTGCTGTTTTTCTCTTTGAATAATGTAGGCTCAGGAGATTCGGTAATGGTTTGGTATGTGTCGTTTTCTATCAAAAATGGTTTTTAAAATAAGTTGCTTTTGGTTTCGAACAGTGTGCAAACGTCTTCAGTTTCTGGATTGATGTGCCAAGTTTTAAAGTTTAAAGCTTTTGCACTAATGATATTGTCTTTATTGTCATCTATAAAAAGGCACTCTTCAGCATTAAGGTTGTTTTCTTCTAAAACAAATTCAAAAATATCGTAGTTGGGTTTTGCTAAGTTGATTTCGTGTGACAGGTAAAATTTATCAAAACAATTTTTAAATTCATCAAAAAAGTTAACCTGTCCTTTAATATAATCGATATGAAGTTCGTTGGTATTACTTAGTAAGATGAGTTTATATTTACCGGAATCTTTAAGAGTTTTGATAAACTCTAAACGCTTTGGCGGAAAATGTTTCAGCATGTGATTCCAAACGTCTTTAAGGTCTTCTCTAGAAAGCTTCGGGAAGTTTTCAGCATAAAAATCTAAAAATTCATCGGTAGAAATAAGTCCTTGTTCATAGAAGCTATTAAATCCCATGATTTCTTCGGAAAAAGAATCAATTTCAAGGGTTTCAAAAGCGTATTGTTGTGCTCCAGGAATATCTAAATTGATGAATACGTTTCCAAAATCGAATATAATCGTTTTAATCATTGCTGTAAATTTTAAGGGTGTTGGTCATTATTTTTTCTTCGGAAGTTAATTTTCCGTCAAGTTTTGGTGCTTTCGTTCCGCTAATAAAGCTAACAGGGCCTTTGAAAATTCGGGCTTCATCCCAAATGTTTTCGTCAATAAAGGTTTGAAGCGTTTTAGCACCGCCTTCAATAATGACGGAGTTAATTTGGTTTTCAAAAAGAACTTTACAAATTTGCTGAGCTAAAGGTTTTGAAAAGTCTATGTTTTTATTTGAAATGCTAATCGTTTCTGCTTGATTATTAAAAACGGCCAGTGTCTTTGGGAGTTTCTCTTCGCGGTCAATAACAATACGAGTCGGGTTGTTTCCTGTCCAATCTCTTACCGTTAAACTCGGATTATCATCTAGAGCGGTTTTAGTACCGATTAAAATGGCTTGTTCTTCGGTACGCCATTTATGAACCAGTTGCCTGGAATAGGTATTTGTAATCCAAACAGGTTTTTGTTCATCTTTTTTCTCTGGTGACAAATAACCATTTTGGGTTTCTGCCCATTTTAAAATGATATATGGACGCCTTTTGTTATGAAACGTAAAAAAGCGTTTGTGGTGTTTTTTGCAAGCTTCTTCTAAAATCCCAACAGTAACCTTGCAACCGGCGTTTTTGAGTTTTGCAATGCCTTTGCCAGCAACTTGTTCGTTGTCATCAATACAACCAATAACTACATTCGGAATTTGATTTTTAATAATCAAATCACTACAAGGTGGTGTTTTTCCGTAATGAGAGCAAGGCTCTAAGGTGACGTAAATGGTAGATGTTTTTAAAAGCGCTTTGTTTTCTACTGAATTTATGGCATTAACTTCGGCGTGATTTCCGCCATACGGACTCGTAAAACCTTCACCTATGATTTTGTGGTTGTTTACAATCACGGCGCCTACCATGGGGTTCGGCCTAGTATTTCCTAAACCATTTTTAGCAATTTCAATACAGCGTTTTATGTAATGTTCGTGCGTGTGCAAGCTTATAGTTTGATTTTAATGTTTTCGGTTTTATCGATATCATAGCTTTTTGAAAAGCCAAAAACTTTATATTTTATATCACCTTTATATTGCACTTTAATGGTTTTGCTTAATAAGCTTCCGATGAGGCTAGTTATATTTCTACTCGTTAATAAACTATCTGTAGGTATTTTTGAAGTTAAGGGAATGCTAAATTCTTTATGCGCAGGCACATCAAAGGTTGCAGCATTAATAGTGGCTATGTCGTTGTCGTTTACATAAACTTTTAGTCCGTTTGTAATAAGCTTACCACCAATATCATTTGGGTTTTTAAAAAGGGCCTCGGCGTTTATGGTGATGTATTCTGAGTTATGTTCTGAGATTTCAATGTTTTTTACGCCAAGAAATTCAGGCTTCTCTCTAACGGCGCAGCTTATTACTGTGAGAAATATTGTTGATAAGATTATAAGCTTTTTCATTTCAATTTTTTGTGATTTGGCGTATCTTCACTAATTCAAAATTAGTCATTAAAGTGGGTAAAGATACTATAGTTATTCGAGAAATTGAAGTTCAGGATGATGCTCAAATCGAGCAAGTTATTCGAAACTGTTTCTATGAATTTGAAATTCCGCTAGAAGGCACGGCTTATACCGATCCTGAAACTTCACAAATGTTTAAAGGCTATCAAGGCGAGAGTAATATTTATTATGTGATAGAATATGATGGTGAAGTATGTGGAGGCTGCGGCTTAAAACCCTTACCCGGTTATGAAAATGAGATATGTGAAATTCAAAAAATGTATTTTACGCCAAAAATTAGAGGCAAAGGTCTGGGGCGTACTTTAATTCAAAACTGTATCAAAAAAGCTCGTGAATTTGGTTATAAAAAATGTTATATTGAATCAGCACCTCAATTAAAAGCCGCTATTCGTATTTATGAAGATAATGGCTTTCAGCATTTAGAATCGGCACTAGGAAATACCGGACACCATGCTTGTGGTATTTGGATGATAAAAGAATTATGAGACTAAAAGATATACAAAAACAATTTCATAAGGAATTGGATGCGTTTTATGCTACAGAAGAAGTTAATAGTTTCTTTTACATGCTAATTGATGTGTTTTATAAAGTGTCACGTATAGATTTGGCTATGGACACAGAGCTAGAAATTGAAGATGATTCGGCTATTCAAAAGGCTTTAAAACAGCTTAAAAATCAAAAACCTATTCAGTATATTATTGGGGAAACTGAATTCTACGGTTTACCGTTTAAGGTGAATAAGAATGTATTAATTCCGCGTCCGGAAACCGAAGAGTTGGTGGAGTGGATTTTAAAACATAATACTGAAACTGACAAAATCAATATTTTAGACATTGGCACGGGTAGTGGTTGTATAGCGATTTCATTAGCTAAATACTTTAAAAATGCTTCAGTTTATGCTTTAGATGTGAGTTCGTTAGCGCTTGAGGTGGCTAAGGAAAACGCAAGATTAAATGACGTTAACGTCTCCTTTATTGAAGCTGATATCTTAAAAACAGAAGCGGTTAAGGATGTGAAATTTGATATCATAGTTTCTAATCCGCCTTATGTTAGGGAAAAGGAGCAGGTACTCATGAAGCCTAATGTGCTTGAAAATGAACCGCACTTAGCACTTTTTGTGAAAGACGACAATGCGCTTCAATTTTATAAGGCTATTACTGAATTTTCTGTACATAATTTAGTGGATAAAGGGAAGCTATTATTTGAAATTAATGAGTTTTTAGGAAATGAAATGATTCGATTATTACAGAAACATCAATTTTCTAATATAGAATTAAAACAAGATATCTTTAGAAAAGATAGAATGATAAAAGGGGTAAAGAATTAATGAATACAGTGGAACAAGAATTGCAAAAACTGCGTGATGAATTAAACGCATATAATTATAGTTATTACGTATTAGATCAAAAGGAAATTTCAGATTACGATTTTGATTTAAAACTGAAAACACTTCAAGAATTAGAATTAAAACACCCAGAGTATTTTGACCCCAATTCACCAACGCAACGTGTAGGTGGCGAGGTAACTAAGAATTTTGATACCATAGTGCATGAGCATCGTATGTATTCTTTAGATAACTCGTATTCTAAAGAAGATTTGCAAGATTGGGAGGCTCGTGTTAAAAAAATGGTTGATGGTGCTATTCAATATACCTGTGAATTAAAATACGACGGTGCTTCTATAAGTTTAACATATGAAAATGGTATGCTTGTCAAAGCAGTAACTCGAGGAGATGGATTCCAAGGCGATGATGTGACGGCTAATATTAAAACCATTAAATCGGTGCCTTTAAAGTTAACGGGTGATTACCCGCCTAAATTTGATATTCGAGGTGAAATTGTGCTGCCTTTTGAAGGCTTTATCAAAATGAATGAAGAACGTGTGGAAATAGGTGAAGAGCCATATCGTAATCCTAGAAATACGGCTTCGGGAAGTTTAAAACTTCAAGATAGTGCTGAAGTTGCTAAGCGTCCGTTAGAGTGTTTGCTTTATAATATTACAGGTTCAAAGCTTAATATCGAGACTCAAATGCAAAGTTTAGAAAAAGCCAGGGCTTGGGGATTTAAAGTGCCAGATGCTGCTAAATTGGCTCATTCAATTGACGAAGTTTTAGAGTTTGTAAACTACTGGGATGAGCACCGTCATAATTTACCTTATGAAACAGACGGGGTGGTTGTTAAAGTGAATAATTTACAACACCAAGAGGAATTAGGGTATACCGCCAAAGCACCACGTTGGGCTATGGCTTATAAGTTTAAGGCAGAGCAGGTGTCAACAAAATTAAATAGCATTAGCTATCAAGTTGGTCGAACAGGTGCCATTACGCCTGTGGCGAATTTAGAACCTGTGGAACTTGCTGGAACAAGAGTTAAAAGAGCATCTTTACATAATGCAGACCAGATTGAAAAATTAGACATTCGTGTTGGTGATGAAGTGTATGTGGAAAAAGGAGGGGAAATTATTCCTAAAATATTAGGAGTTGATTTAACCAAACGCCCGTTAGACTCAGAACCAACAATTTATATTACCCATTGCCCAGAGTGTGATACTGAACTCATACGCCAAGAAGGGGAGGCGCAGCATTATTGTCCGAATTATAATGGTTGTAAACCACAAGTTATAGGCCGTATTCAGCATTATATTTCTAGAAAAGCCATGGATATTGATGGCTTAGGAGGTGAAACGGTAGCGCTTTTAGTAAATGAAGGCTTGATTTCAAATTATGCCGATTTATACGAATTAACTAAGGAACAAGTTATTCCGTTGGAACGTATGGCTGAAAAGAGCGCGGCGAAATTAGTTGAAGGTATAGAGCAATCTAAAAATATTCCTTTTGAACGTGTTTTGTTTGCTTTAGGAATTCGCTATGTTGGTGAAACGGTGGCTAAGAAATTGGCTAAACACTACAAAAATATTGATGCTATTATCGAAGCTTCTCAAGAAGAATTAGTTGCGGTTGATGAAATTGGTATTAAAATAGCTGAAAGTGTGTGTTTGTTTTTTGCTTCCGAAGAAAATATTGAAACGATAAACCGTTTGAAAGCTTTTGGTGTGCAATTACAGATGTCTGAAGCGCAACTAGAAGGACAAACCGAATTACTTCAAGGAGATATCATTGTGGTAACAGGAGTTTTTGAGCAAGTTTCAAGAAACGAACTCAAAAAACTGATTGAAGATAACGGCGGAAAGGTGAGTAGTTCTATTTCATCAAAAACTAGCTACATTGTTGCTGGCGCTAATATGGGGCCGAGTAAAAAAGATAAAGCTGAAAAACTAGGTGTTGAAATTCTTAGTGAGGAAGAATTCTTGCGAAAAATCAATTTTTAGTGTAAAATTATCATTAAAAATGTGTTTTTTGTAGATTTAATGTATTGAAATCAGTTATATTTGTTTAAGATATAATTGCGTTTTATGTGGAAATCTGGGGTTTTAGCGGTTATTATTACTATAGTTTATCTTTTATTTGGCTATTTTCAAATCATTGAACAAGATACAGAGCGAGCTCATGAATTAGGAGTTTTTTTAGTGCCCTTAGTAGCGCTGGGTTATTTTGTTTTTGAGGAAAAAAAAACCATATATTTTACAGGTTTTATCCTGCTGTTTGCGTTATCCGATTTATTAGACTTGTTCGTAGGAGCCATGGATTACAGGCTATATTATCACTTGGGTAATTTTCTATATATACTAGCTTACATTTTCTTGCTGTTAGAAATTATAAAGATTGGTGATTTTAATTATTTGATAAAACGGTTTAAAATTTATTTTACTATTTTAATAGTTTTGGATATCTACCTAGTTTATGTATTACAGGCTACTGTTGAACCTTTTGTTGAAACTAGTTATGAATACGGTGTTGAGCTAGTGTATAATATTGTCATGGTCGCACTCTTGTCTTTAGCGCTCTTAAACTATATCCATAAGGAAAATAATAAGGCGATGTATCTTTTTTTAGGGGCACTGCTAATAGTTTGTTCAGAAGTTATTTGGGTTGCGCATACTTACATTGTTGAAAAAGATGTTCTTAATATTTTATCAATGACTTTAAACTTATCGGCATTCTTTTGTTTTTATAAACAAGTGCAGTTCTCTAATGAAGAAGGGGTCGAAGCCCGGTTCAAATTAGATTAAAAGATATTTAACTTATACAATTAAATTGGCATTAAACTGATATGGAAACGCCATTGGCAGATTTGTTTTTATCTGTATCAAAATAAAAGTCAATGCGTCCTACATTAATACCGTAGCAGCCTACCTGATTGACAAGTGTGTTTTTGCCTTCTATATTCTCTACAACTGTTGGTTTAGATAAAAAGGTATGGGTATGTCCGCCAATAATTAAATCGATGTCTTTGGTAGCTTTGGCTAGTTTTAAATCTGATATTTTACTGGAGTTTTCCCCATAATCATACCCTAAATGTGATAAACAAATAATAAGGTCGCAGCCTTTTTCTTCTTTTAGGATTCTAGTCATTTCCTGAGACATTTCAATGGGATCTAGGTATTTTGTTTCTTTGAAATTTGCGGGAGTAACTAAACCATTCAATTCTACACCTAAACCAAATACCCCAATGCTTATACCGTCCTTCTTAAAAACTCTATAAGGTTTGGTGTGGGTGTCCATAATCGTGTTAGAGAAATCGTAATTGGATGAAATAAAATCAAATTCAGCATGAGGTAATTGAGCGTAAAGTCCCTCAATACCATTATCATAATCGTGATTTCCAATTGTGGCAGCATCGTATTTGAGTTTACTCATGAGTTTGAATTCCAGTTCACCACCGTAATAATTAAAATATGGTGTGCCTTGAAAAATATCACCAGCATCTAATAATAGCGTGTTCGGGTTCTCTTTTCTAATCGATTCAATTAAAGTAGCGCGTCTTGCTACACCACCTTTGTTTGCATTTCTTGGGTCATCATCTGGAAAAGCATCAATATGACTATGTACATCATTAGTGTGTAAGATGGTGATTTTTTTAGCCTGATTTATGGTTGAAAAAGATTGTAATCCAAAAGTTCCTAATGAAACTAAAGCGGTTCCTGCCGTGGCTTGCTGTATAAAATTTCTACGTTTCATAATTTATTTGATTTGAGTGAATCTGTCGTCACGAACAGGATTAATGGTGTCTGTTTTCATAAAATAATCAATAAGTGTATTTCTTATCTTATAGTCTAAAGTATAATGGCTATCATTGGGTTGGAAAAAAGTCATGTCATCACCACCTTGATATAAATAATCATTGGTAGCGACATAATACGTTTTGTTAGCGTCAATATTTTCTCCTTTGATTTTAGATTCAAGTAGTGACCCGTCTTTATCAAGTGTAATTTTGAGTTTAGCAATAGGGTGTGCTTTTTTAGCTTTCACCAAATAGTTTACTAAATCATTAATTTGGTTCCCTTTTATGGCTGCCACAACAAGACTGTTTTCAAAAGGCATGAGTTTGTATGCTGTTCCTTTAGTGACATCACCTTTGGGTAATATGGAGCGAATACCGCCATAATTAAGGAGTACCATATCAATGTCATGGCCGCTTCTTTTTAAGAAAATAGGATTGGCTTGTTCGTATGCTATATCGGCCATTAAATTGCCAACAGCTGTATTTAATGCACCGTCATTTTTAGAATAGGTTTCAGCTGCATAGGCAATAGCACTGTCTAAATCCTTTTTAATATGTTCACGATAAGGCGCAATAAAAGTTTCCACGGAAGTGTCAACATTTAGAGTGTCAGTGATTTGAATTTGAGAACCTTCTATTTTTGAAAGTTCAACTTTACTGTTTTTACAATTTAGAAAAACGAAAAAATATAACAAATAAATTAAATGTGTAAACCTCATTCTTAAATCTTAAATATTGAACGTACTTTTGCTACCTTTGCGCAAATTATAAAGATAAATGATTTTAAAGGTTTTTAAGGAAAAATCTATAAAAAAGCGAATTAATAATATGTTATCAGAGCGTGTTGTGACCTCTAATAACCTTGTCGCAAAATCATTTGGGGTACTCATTAATCTAGATGAATTTGATGAACTCGCTTTATTTGAAAGCATAGCTAAAGAAGCAGGTGTACAGCCTAATAATTTTAAAATCATAACCTTTTCAGAACAAAAAAAGGATGATTTAGGTGTTTTTGATAATTGTTATTCTTCAGCGGATTTCAGTAGAAACGGACAAGTGAAAAATGCAGAATTACAAGGTTTTTTAGACACTGATTTTGATGTGCTGATTAGCTATTATACGGAAGATATTTTAGAGTTGAAATTGTTAACGGTAGCCTCTAGAGCAAAATTTAAAATAGGTGTTTTGCAAAGTGATGAGCGTTTAAACGATTTAATAATTAAAACTGAATTAAAAGAATTTGGCGTGTTTAAAACCGAACTTTTTAAATACCTAAGGATATTAAATAAAATTAAGTAAAGCATGAATAGTAAGTTTCTAGGAACTGGAGTGGCATTGGTAACCCCATTTAATGCCGATTTAAGTATAGACCGTGATGCCTTAACCAATATTGTAAACTATAATATTGATAATGGTACAGATTACCTTGTAATTTGTGGTACAACCGCTGAAAGCGCTACCTTAACTAAAGAAGAAAAAAAGGAAGTTACAGCGATTATTTCTGAAGCAAATAACGGACGCTTACCTTTGGTTTTAGGTATTGGAGGAAACAACACCACTACAGTTATCGATGAAATTAAAAATACAGATTTAAGTGGAATCGATGCTATTTTATCTGTTGCACCTTATTATAGCAAACCTACGCAAGAAGGAATTTACCAGCACTTTAAAGCGATTTCAGCAGTTTGCCCTATAAATATTATTTTATATAATGTTCCAGGAAGAACTTCAAAAAATATTGAAGCCGAAACAACCATTAGACTAGCAAACGATTTTGAAAATATTATTGGTGTTAAAGAGGCTGGAAATAGCATGTCTCAGTATTATGAGTTGATTAAAAATAAACCAGAAGATTTTTTAATTATCTCAGGAGATGATGATTTGGCTCTTGGTGTTGTTTTAGCCGGTGGAGCGGGTGTTATTTCGGTAATCGGACAAGGATTTCCAAAGGAGTTTTCAGAAATGATTCGTTTAGGTTTGAAAGGCGAAGCTAAAGAAGCTTTTAAACTTCACTTTAAATTGATTGACGTTATCGGACTTATCTTTGAAGAGAATAATCCGGCCGGAATTAAAGGTGTTTTTGAAGCTTTAAACTTATGTAGAGATACTGTGAGATTACCACTTGTTCCTGCATCAAACGCTTTAAAATCGAAGATTGCAACATTTGTTGAGAACCATTAGTATTGTTAAATATAACTTAAACCTTATAGTTGCTGAGGTTAAGCAATTACTTTAGCTTTGAAATTATATTTTTAAAATCCATATTAATCACTTAATTTTGCATTCTGTTTAAAAATTTATGAACAAGCTTTTTTATTTATTACTAGTAGTCACAGTTTTAACGAGTTGTAGCGAGTATCAAAAGACATTGAAGGCGGAAGATATTTCCGATAAATTCAAAATGGGAGAAACGCTATATAATGAGGGCGAATATGGGAAGGCCAATACGCTTTTTGCTCAAATCGTTCCAAATTATAGAGGAAAACCTCAGGCTGAAAAATTGATGTATTTGTATGCTAAATCGTTTTATGAAATGGGCGATTACTACGTTGCAGGTTATCAGTTAGAACGATTTGCTTCGAGTTACCCTAAAAGTGAAAAAAAAGAAGAGGCTTCTTATTTAAGTGCAAAAAGCTATTATGAGCTGTCGCCAGTTTATAGTAAGGACCAAAGCCAGACAACTGAGGCTATTGATAAACTTCAGGAGTTTATCAATTTATTCCCAGAATCGGATTATGTGGAAGAAGCTAATGCGCTAACAAAAGAACTGTCTGTTAAATTAGAAAAGAAAGCATTTGAAATTGCTAAACAGTATAATACCATTTCAGATTATGAAGCGGCTATAAAGTCGTTTGATAATTTTATATTTGAACATCCAGGGTCTTCCTTTCAAGAAGAGGCTCATTTTTATAGGTTAGATTCAGCTTATAAATTAGCTATTAATAGTATTGAGAGAAAGAAAAAGATGCGTTTAGAAGCGGCAAAAGATTTTTATATCGAGTTTAAAGAAGAATATGCCGATTCAGAACATATCGAGGATGTTGAAGACATTGCTATAGAATTAGAAGAAGAATTACAAAATTACAGCTCACAAAGTTAAATACAAATGACAATGGATTTAAAAAAAACCAACGCTCCAGTTAATACAATTACGTACGACAGAAATCAAATAGATGAGCCTACAGAGAACATCTACGAATCGATTTCAATTATCGCAAGACGTGCAGAGCAAATTAACACAGAGATTAAAAAAGAACTTATCGATAAGTTAGAAGAATTTGCTACTTACAATGATAGTCTTGAAGAAATCTTTGAAAACAAAGAGCAAATTGAGGTTTCTAAATTTTACGAAAAATTACCTAAGCCTCATGCGTTAGCTGTTCAAGAATGGTTAACTGATAAAATTTATTTTAGAAATACTGAGGAAGACTCTCAGGAATAATTTCTTTATATGAGTATTTTAAGCGGCAAAAACATACTGTTAGGCATTACGGGTGGTATTGCCGCTTATAAAACAGCTTCACTAGTTAGATTGTTCGTGAAATCTGGTGCCAACGTAAAAGTGGTCATGACTCCGGCATCTAAAGAGTTTATTACCCCTCTTACATTATCTACACTATCTAAAAATCCAGTTTATTCGTCTTTTACTAATGAATATGAAGATTCTGAGGTTTGGAATAATCACGTCGATTTAGGACTCTGGGCAGACCTGCTGGTCGTTGCACCTGCCACAGCCAATACACTTTCTAAAATGGCCAACGGGGTATGCGATAATTTTTTATTAGCAACCTATTTATCAGCTAAATGTCCGGTGTATTATGCGCCTGCGATGGACTTAGATATGTATAAGCACCCTACAACAGCACATTCCTTTGAGCAATTAAATAGTTTTGGGAATATTATGATTCCTGCTACTAGTGGCGAGCTTGCTAGTGGTTTAGTAGGCGAGGGCAGAATGGCAGAACCTGAAGATATCATTGCTTTTATTGAACAAGATGTTTTAGGGAAATTACCCTTAAGAAATAAAAAAGTACTTATCACAGCTGGCCCAACTTATGAGGCCATTGATCCTGTACGTTTTATTGGAAACCATTCCAGCGGTAAAATGGGCTTTGAAATTGCTAAAGCCGCAGCAAACCTTGGAGCAGAAGTGATTCTAGTTACGGGTCCAACATCTCAAAAAGTATCACACAGTTTAATAGATGTTATTCAGGTGGTTAGCGCTCAAGATATGTACGATGCAGTTCATGAGTATTTTGAATCTACTGATATCGCTATTTTATCTGCCGCAGTTGCCGATTATAAACCTAAAAATGTTGAGCTACAGAAAATAAAAAAGAACACCGCGTCGTTAACATTAGAGCTGGAGAAAACTAAAGATATTTTAGCTTCCTTAGGTGAGATCAAGAAACAACAGTATTTAGTTGGTTTTGCATTAGAAACTCAAGATGAACTTGAAAATGCAAAAGGAAAACTAAAAAGAAAGAATTTAAATTTAATTGTTTTAAATTCGTTGAATGATAAAGGCGCTGGATTTAAAGGCGATACCAATAAAGTGACTTTTATTGATGAAGAACAAAATATTACAGCCTTTGATTTGAAAACTAAGGCAGAAGTGGCTTCAGATTTATTAAGCAAAATAATATCACACATTTAATGCGTAACCTATTTATTTTACTATTACTTTTTCTCGGAATTCAAGGTTTTTCACAAGAACTTAATTGTAACGTTGTTGTTAATGCACAACAAACAGGAAATGAAAACTTTCCTATTTTTAATACTTTAGAAAAGCAAGTTACCGAGTTTGTTAATAATACAAAGTGGACAAGCAAGGTTTTTAAACCACAGGAACGTATTAATTGCAGTATGGTGATAAACCTGAGCAATTATGTGGGAGAATCTTTTCAGGGCACCATTCAAGTACAGTCTTCACGTCCTATTTACGGGTCTTCCTACAGCACACCTGTATATAATTTTAATGACAAAGATTTTAATTTCACCTATTTAGAATATCAAAACTTAATATACAATCCAACGCAGTATGAATCTAATTTGATTTCTGTAATCGCGTTTCATGTGTATATGATTTTGGCGCTAGATGCGGATACGTTTTCTATGGAGGGCGGACAAGAATATTACAAACAAGCCCAAGTGATTACCAACTATTCCCAGCAAGGTAACCATAAAGGTTGGAGGGTTGAAGACGGCTTACAAAGTAGATTTGCGTTAATTGATAATATTTTATCTACTACGTATAAAGAATTTAGATCAGTATTATACGATTACCACAGAAAAGGTTTAGATGAAATGCATACCAACGTAAGAGCTGGGAAAGAAGCGATTGCTTCTAGTATTCTTGAATTTAATGCGATGAATAACCGTCGCCCGAATTCATTCTTATTACGTGTGTTCTTCGATGCTAAATCTGATGAAATTGAAGATATATTTACTGAAGGGCCAAATGTAAATATTACCGAACTTAAGGAAACCCTTCAAAAAGTGGCGCCTATTTACAGTAGCAAATGGCAAAATATTAAGTACTAAAACCTAAGGTCGTTCTTAGCTCTATTCACTAGATT
This sequence comes from Pseudotamlana haliotis, assembly GCF_008806375.1. Classification (GTDB taxonomy): domain Bacteria; phylum Bacteroidota; class Bacteroidia; order Flavobacteriales; family Flavobacteriaceae; genus Pseudotamlana; species Pseudotamlana haliotis. The sequence goes on from NZ_WAAT01000050.1 coordinate 319,124, forward strand.
TATTTTTTATTTTAAAAAATTTTATACGCTTTGCTGACATCTCTTTCTATAAAAAATTATGCTTTAATCGACACGATGCAAGTCGATTTTAATAACGGATTTTCCATCATAACTGGTGAAACTGGAGCTGGAAAATCGATACTTTTAGGTGGTTTATCGCTTATTTTAGGTAAACGAGCCGATTTGAGTAGTCTTAAAAATGCTTCAGAAAAATGTGTTATTGAGGCCGTTTTTGATGTGTCTCAGTATAAACTACAAGCCCTTTTTGAAGCTGAAGATTTTGACTATGATGCGAGTACCATCATCAGAAGAGAAATTTTGCCTTCAGGGAAATCTAGAGCTTTCGTGAATGATTCACCAGTAAATTTAGCCGGTCTACAAGTACTTGGTGAGCGTTTAATTGATATTCACTCCCAGCATCAAACCATGCAATTAACCAGTAACGATTTTCAGTTTCAGGTAATTGATGCGTTGGCAAATAATGAGGAAGATTTACAGCAATATAAAGTAGAGCTAAAAGCCTATAAAAAGCTTCAAAAAGAAATTGATGAACTCCTAGTTTTTAAAGCGGAAGCCATTAAGGAACACGATTATAATTCATTTTTACTGAATGAATTGGTAGAAGCGAAGTTGGTTGACGGTGAGTTAGAGACTTTAGAAGAAGAATACGAAACCTTAAACAATGTTGAAGGGGTTAAGGAAAATCTCGCAGAAGCTTATCAATTATTAGAAGATGAGCAAATAGGCGTGATTTCATCATTAACCGCATTAAAAAATGTATTTCAAAAACTTTCGGGGTTTTCTTCAAAATATAATGGTTTATTTGAACGTGCCAACAGCAGTTTAATTGAAATGGACGATTTGTTTGCTGAAGTGAATGATTTTCAGGAAAGTTTAGAGGCTGATCCAAACCGATTAGAAGTTGTAGATGCTAAACTGAAAATGCTTCATAGTTTGATGCAGAAACACGCGTCATCAACGGTTTCAGAGTTAATAGAAATTAGAGATACTCTTGAAAAAAAGGTTTCAGTGACTGAAAATTTAGATGAAACCATTCAGAAAAAAGAAAAAGAAATTAGCGCACAAGAGGCCATTCTAAATAAAATAGCCAAAAATATTCATAAGAAACGTACTGAGGTGATTCCAGAATTGAAATCGCAATTAGAAACGATTTTAACTAGTTTAGGAATGCCTAATGCCCAGTTTAAAATTGAAGCTAAATCAGGTAACGAATTTTATGCTAATGGGAAGGATGTATTAGACTTTCTGTTTTCAGCCAATAAAGGTGGAAATTTTAATGAATTGAAAAAGGCAGCTTCCGGTGGTGAGTTATCACGTATTATGTTAGCTATTAAATCGGTTTTAGCCAAGTATATTCAATTACCAACTATGATGTTTGATGAAATTGATACTGGTGTTTCTGGTGAAATTTCCAATAAAATGGGTGATATCATGCTGCAAATGAGTAAAACCATGCAAGTGTTTTCTATCACGCATTTACCTCAAATTGCAGCCAAAGGCCATTCACATTTCAAAGTGTATAAAGAGGATGTTGATAACCAAACGCAAACTAATTTGATTCGTTTAAATCACGACGAACGTATTGTTGAAATCGCACAAATGTTAGGCGGTAAAGAAATGTCGTCATCAGCCATTGCTCATGCTAAAGAATTACTCAATTAATTACTATTAATTAGTATCTTTGTCGGCAAAATAAATTTATAAAATATAGAAACTAGATATATGTACAACTTATTAAAAGGAAAGAAAGGAATCATTTTTGGAGCATTAGACTCGAATTCAATTGCTTGGAAAACTGCAGAACGCGTTCATGAAGAAGGCGGTGAGTTTGTATTAACCAATGCGCCAGTTGCTATGCGTATGGGGCAAATTAATGAATTAGCTGAAAAAACAGGAGCTCAAGTTATTCCTGCTGATGCAACCAACCTTGAAGATTTACAAAATCTAGTAGATAAATCTATGGAAATCCTAGGCGGTAAAATAGATTTCGTTTTACACTCTATTGGAATGTCTATTAACGTACGTAAAGGAAATCATTATACCAATCAAAATTATGATTTCACACAAAAGGGAACTGATGTTTCTGCCATGTCCTTCCATAAAGTAATGCAAACACTTTATAAGTCTGATGCTATGAATGAGTGGGGAAGTATTGTTGCTTTAAGCTATATGGCGGCACAACGTGTGTTTCCTGATTATAATGATATGGCTGATAATAAAGCATATTTAGAAAGTATTGCACGTAGTTTTGGGTATTTCTTCGGAAAGGATAAAAATGTAAGAGTAAATACGATTTCTCAATCACCAACACCTACAACGGCAGGTAGTGGGGTTAAAGGTTTTGATGGTTTTATTTCTTATGCAGATAAAATGTCACCACTAGGTAACGCAACAGCTTTAGATTGTGCAAACTATACCGTGTCACTTTTTAGTGATTTAACAAAACGAGTGACTTTACAAAACCTTTATAATGATGGAGGTTTTAGTAATATGGGAGTTAGTACTGCGGTAATGAGTGCTTTTGTTGAAAACGAACAAGAGTAACAATATATAATTTTAATTAAAAAGCCACCGTTAATGGTGGCTTTTTTGTTTATGAACCTGCCCTGATAGTATTATTTTCTTAAACTTAAGATGAAGTTATCTTGCTATAAATATTTATTTGCTGAAGCTTTCTTTATTTTTGTAATATGACCTTAGCCTATTCATTTATTATACCGGTTTATAATCGTCCCGATGAAATTCAAGAGCTTTTAGAAAGTTTTGAAGCCTTAGAAGGAAATATACCTTTTGAAATTGTTATTGTTGAAGATGGCTCGACATTATCATCTGAGCCCGTGGTGAAGGCTTTTCAAAGTAAATTGAACATTGCCTATTATTTTAAGCCAAACTCTGGGCCTGGTGATTCTAGAAATTACGGCATGCAAAAGGCTAAAGGGAATTACTTTATCATTTTGGATTCCGATTGTATTCTGCCTAAACACTATATTATTGAAGTTGAAAAGAGCTTGAAAACAGAATATGTAGATTGTTTTGGAGGTCCTGATGCCGCTCATGAGTCTTTTTCAAACCTTCAGAAAGCGATAAACTTCTCAATGACTTCTTTTATTACAACCGGAGGAATTAGAGGAGGAAAGGGGAGTGTTGATAAATTTCAACCTCGAAGCTTTAATATGGGCTTATCAAAAAAAGCTTTTGAAAGTTCTAAAGGGTTTGGGAACATCCACCCTGGAGAAGACCCTGATTTGTCTATTCGATTATGGAACCTGGGCTACAAAACAAAACTTATTTCTGAAGCCTTCGTATATCATAAACGCAGGATTTCTTGGGAAAAATTCTATATTCAGGTGAATAAATTTGGGTTAGTACGGCCTATTTTGAATACCTGGCATCCTGAAACTAAAAAGTTAACTTATTGGTTTCCGTCAGTGTTTAGTATCGGGTTATTACTAGCACTTTGTTTTTGGATTTTTAATATAAAATTCTTCTTTATAGCCTATATGTTGTACTTTGTTACAGCCTTCGTTTTAGCACTTGTTAATTCTAAAAGTTTAGTAGTTGCTTTGTTAGCTATCCCCGCAATTTTGATTCAATTCTTTGGTTATGGCTATGGGTTTCTCAAATCTACTTGGGTGGTTTCAGTTCAGAAAAAAAATCCAAAAACGTATTTTCCTAAATTATTTTTTAAATAAATATGCTTGACCAGATAAAATCTAAAATATTAAGCTCCATAAAGAATAAACGAATTAATGTGTTTCTTGTATTCTTATTGTCATCTTTTGTCATCTTAATTATTTCTAAACTTTCTAAAAGTTACACAGATACCATTCCTTTTAAAATAGAAAAGGTTAATATTCCTCAAGAATATGTGATCTTAGATGATTCGGTGACCATGGATATTACTTTAAAAACGCACGGATTTAGATGGATGAAGTACTATTTTACTGAACCTAAAGTCGTGGTAAATTTCACCAATGATGTGCGTAAAGAACCCGAGGTTTTTGTTTATAATAAAACCAAATCCTACTTAAAGAATACACAATTTGATAAGGAAGTTGAACTTTTAAGCATAGCACCCGAACGCATTGCTTTTAGGTATGGGGTTAATTTGGTAAAAAAGGTTCCTGTTAAGATAAAAGCAGACATCAATTATAGTTTAGGTTATAATGCTTCTACCGAACTTACTTTAGAACCAGACTCTGTGGTTGTGGTTGGAGCTGATATTTTGGTAAATAAAATTAACTTCTTAGAAACAGAGGCTAAAAAAATGAACAATGTGAGGTCTAATTTGAACGAGCGTTTATCATTAAAGCTTCCGAAAAATGTTTCAGATTTAGATTTTTCTGTGAAAGAAGTTGTTTTAAAAGGAACTGTTGAAAAATTTACAGAAGGGACCTTAAAAATTCCAGTTCGTGTTATTAATGCGCCTAAAGATATGGCTATTAATTATTTTCCAAAGGAAGTTAACGTGTCATATTATGTTAGTTTATCTGATTTTGAACGTATTTCTGAAAAAGATTTTGAAGTTATCTGTGATTTTAAAAAATTAAATACTGATCAATCTTTCCTTATTCCAGAGTTGAAAAAAGTGCCAAAAATCGCTAAACACTCCAAAATTAATCAGCAACGTATAGAATTTATTATAAAAAAATGATTGTAGTCGGACTTACAGGAGGCATAGGCACAGGGAAAACCACCGTGGCAAAAATGTTCAAGGATTTAGACGTTCCAGTCTATATTGCAGATGTAGAGGCTAAAATATTAATGGCCGAATCTACAATCATCAAAGAAGAATTAATTGAATTATTTGGAGAAAAAGCTTATCTTAATAACGCTCTAAATAAGGCATTTATAGCAGATATCATTTTTAACGACCAGTCTTATCTGGAAAAAATGAATGCTATTGTACACCCACGAGTTGCTGAACATTTTAAAACCTGGGCTACAAAACAGAATACCGCTTATGTGATTAAAGAAGTGGCTATATTATTTGAAAATGGAGGCCATAAGACCTGCGATTATGTGATTAGTGTTACGGCTCCTAAAGCATTGCGTATGGAACGCCTTTTAAAGCGTGATGATACGACCGTTGAAAAGATAGAGGCTATTATGAAGAATCAATGGCCTGAAGAAAGGAAGTGCGAACTTTCAGATTTTGTAGTTTTTAACACAGTTTTAGAAGAAACTAGAATGAAAGTCATAAAAATTAATGAAGAAATTTTAGCAAATCTTAAATTTTAACATTTTTGTTAATGTAAGGTTAAATGATAAGATTTTTAATGTTAAAATGTTAATTTTGACCGAATGAGTAAACGGATATTTATCTTACTAATCATACTGATGAGTTTATCCTTAATTGGTATCATTAGTATTCAGGCTTATTATATTAATGATTCTGTTAAGAATGAAAGGAATCGTTTTAAATCAAATGTGGTAACTGTTTTAAACAATGTATCCAACACGATTGAAGAAAACGAATTTGAAAAGTACTTTACAGAATACTTAAGCCTAGATAAAGAAAAGAAAGCAGATGAAGAGGCGGTATCGCAATTGTTAATTTATAGAAAAAATAACACGACCAAAGAAACACTCATTTATAAAAGTAATGTATTGCAGGAAGACTTTAAATTGTCTTCATCGCTCTTTGATATTGGCTTAGATAGCCTTGATATAACCAACATCATAGGAAGTTCAAGTACTGAAATTTATAGTAATAGTGAATCGACAGATCGCGAATTGAAAAGTCCGATTTCAAAAATTATTAGAAGTGGTACCATTGATGAAGCTCAAAAATTAAGTTTTGAAAAGAATTTTAAGGAAGTCCTAAAAAGAAAACCTGTACATAAAAGAGTTTCAGAGGAAGAGATTAGAGCTTTATTAGCTGAAAAACTTGAGAAGTATGGTATAGGAATCGATTTTGAATTTGCCATTTATGGTAATGATTTAGCTACCAAGGTACATAGTGATAATTTTGAGTATCACGAAGACGCTACTTTTGGAGTTCCTATATTTTATGATGAAAATAACCGTAGCCTTTACAGGTTATTAGTGAATTTTCCAGATGATAGAAAGTTTATCCTATCGGGTGTTTTAGGTATGATTTCTTTATCGGTCGTGTTTACGCTAATTATAATTTTGGCTTCTGGTCTAGCGCTTTACCAACTCGTGAAACAACGTAAAATTTCGGAAATTAAAACCGATTTTATTAATAATATGACGCATGAGTTTAAAACGCCTATAGCAACCATCAATTTAGCATTAGATGCGATTAAGAATCCTAAAATCATAGATGATAAAGAAAAGGTGGTAAGATACCTTTCTATGATTAAGGAAGAAAACAAACGCATGCATGCTCAGGTTGAAAATGTATTAAGAATTTCGAAATTAGAGAAAAATGAGCTTAATATTAATAAAGATAGAGTTGATTTACACGACCTTGTTGAAGATGCGCTTACGCATGTTGAGTTAATTGTTGAAGATAGACAAGGTTATATTAAAACGTTTTTAAATGCTGAAAAAACCTCGGTTTTAGCCAATGAAACGCATTTTACAAACGTAATAGTCAATATGCTGGATAATGCTATAAAGTATTCTCCGGAAGCGCCACAAATAGAGGTGTATACTGAAAATGTAGGCACCAACGTATTATTAAAAGTGAAAGATCACGGTAGCGGTATGAGTAAAGCAGCCGCGAAGAAAGTGTTTGAAAAATTTTATAGAGAACACACCGGAAATATACATAACGTAAAAGGTCATGGCTTAGGTCTGGCTTATGTTAAAAGAATTGTTGAAGACCATCAAGGTCATGTATCAGTAGAAAGTGAAAAAGACAAGGGAAGCACATTTACCATTAAGCTTCCGTTAATATCGTAATATCATGGAAGAGCAAAAAAAGAGAATATTATTAGTTGAAGACGATCCTAATTTTGGAACAGTTCTTAAAGATTATTTAATGATGAATGATTACGAAGTTACACATGCCAAAAATGGTATGGAAGGTTTCGAAAAATTCAAAAAAGATGATTTTGATTTGTGTATCTTAGATGTTATGATGCCTTATAAGGATGGCTTTACATTAGCCAAAGAGATAAGAGAAAAAAACACTGATGTGCCAATCATTTTCTTAACGGCTAAAACCATGAAGGAAGATGTTTTAAAAGGATATAAAGTGGGTGCTGATGATTACCTAAACAAACCTTTTGATAGTGAAGTATTGCTTATGAAAATTAAGGCAATCATTCAACGTAAGGCTACAGAAACCATTTCTGATAGTAAACAGTTTGAATTTAAAATTGGTGATTTCGATTTAAATTCTAAATTACGATTTTTAAAATTTCAAGGAGGTGACCCTGTAAAACTATCACCTAAAGAAAACGAATTGTTACGTTTATTAGCCTTGCATGAAAACGATCTAATGCCTCGTGAATTGGCACTAACCAAAATATGGCGTGATGACAATTATTTTACATCACGTAGTATGGACGTTTATATTGCAAAACTACGTAAGTACTTAAAATTAGATGAAAAAGTAGAAATACTTAACATACACGGTGAAGGTTTTAGGTTAGTTGTGAATAGCTAAAAATTTGATTCCGTTTCAATATAAAAAATCCAGCTTTATGCTGGATTTTTTTTGCAGAGAGACATAACCTAATATAGGTTTTTCAACACTATTTTTTTAATGATATCTTGGGGTTAAATAGTGATAATAGACAGTATGTTTTTGTATTAGCCTTGTGTTTTTTTTGTTTTTGACAAAACCAAAAGTAATGAGGTTCTCCAAATGACTTTAGTTTATTATATACCGTATATTATTTATTAATTTTGACAGACTTAACAACCTTATTTTTTAATAAGATTTTGAGTTCATATTTACCTTTTCTAAGGTGGTCAATACTCATAAAAATAACGACTTCCTTTTCAGATTGCGTGGTATTACTATCCATTGATCTACAAATTGCTCTATTGTAAAATTATTGGATATCACTTGTAAGTGGTGCTATATATGTTCCAATTGATAGAAGAAATGTTTCAATAGGTTGAAAAATGTAGGTTTATTGCTGTTTTGAAATAAATTCGTTTGGTGTACAATTATAAAGCTCTTTAAAGCATTTTATGAAGTATGAGGGGGTGTTAAAACCAATTTGATAACCAACTTCTGAAATAGTAGCATCTGATTGACTCAATAAGTTTTTCGCTAGTTTTAGGCGCTGCAATCTAATAAGCTCACTTGTAGTACAATTTGTAATGGCTTTTAACTTCCTATGTAGTTGAGTTCGACTCATATTCATGTGCTCAGCAAACTGTTCACTATTAAAATTGGAATCGGTTAAATGGGTGTCGACAGTTTCCTGCAGTTGTTTTAAAAACTTGGACTCTGTTGAAGAAGTTGCTATTTTCGGACTCACGCTTAGGCTATTACTAAAGTGTTTTTGAACTTGTTTTCGGTTTTTAATTAAATTTTCAACAATTATTTTAAGCTTATCAGCATTAAATGGTTTGGTTATGTAGGCGTCGGCTCCAGTTTTTAAACCTTCAATTTCATGTTGCTCAGCTGATCTTGCAGTTAATAAAATAACTGGGATATGGCTTGTTATGGGGTTGGTTTTGATCGCATGACATAAATCAATTCCAGAGCTAATAGGCATCATAATATCGCTAATTACTATGTCTGGGCTATTTTTTAAAGCGTTTTCCAATCCTTCTTTTCCGTTTGTAGCTTGGGTTATTTCATAAGTATTAATAAAGATTGTCTTAATGAAATCTAATATGTCAGGCTCATCTTCAACGATGAGAATTTGAGTTTTTTCGGTTTCAGATACTTCTTGGTCTACAAGTGTTATTTGTTGGTTTTTGTTAGTTTCAATGAAAGAATTAAGAATTTCATCATCATGAAACGATTCTCTGTCTATAGGAATAGAAACTGAAAATTGAATATTGTTGTCACCCATATTATTTGCAACAATACTACCTCTAGTTAAGCTAACGAGGTCTCGTACTAAAGCGAGCCCGACGCCAACACCATCAGACATTTTATTGTCCTGATAAAAGCGTTGAAATAATTTACTTAGGTCTTTACCTTCAATGTGGTCACTCGTATTTATTATGGATAAAACCAAAAATTCACCTTGCTTACTAGCTTCAAAAATAATATCACTTTTATTGGTGGTATATTTAATGGCATTGGTGAATAAGTTAGCACAGATTTTTTCTATCACGTCGTTATCATACCAAGCTTCATTCAGGTTTTCAATCTTTGACTTTATTTTTAAATCCTTTTTAAGTGCACTATACTTAAAGGCATTTACAATCTGTTTTAGGAGCAGTCCTAAATTCCCTTTACAGACTTTTAATTTGGTTTGCCCAGAATCAATCATGGAAAGGTTTAGCATTTGGTCAACAAGATTTAATAGCCTATCGGCATTTTGCTTGACCAAAGTGAGTTCTTTTTTGTCTTTAGCAGAGAGGTCTACTTTATTTAATTGATTGGTTACAGGGCCTAAAATGAGTGTTAATGGGGTTCTAATTTCATGTGATATATTCGTGTAGAGCTTCGTTTTATATTCGTCTAGTTTTTTTAAACGGTTGGTTTCGGCATTTTCTAATTGAAGTTGCATTTTCATATGCCAACGTAATTTTGCGTAATAATACACGATGTAGCTTAATAGGATAAATATTAAATTATATACAATAATAGCATATACATTGGCATACCAGGGGTCTTTAATTTCAAAAGTGTATTGCGCGGGTGTTTCGTTCCAAACCCCATCATAATTACTAGACATTACTTCAAATGTATAGGTGTCTGGTGGTAAATTGGTGTAGTGTGCTAAGTTGTTATGTTTAGAATCAATCCAGTCTTTATCGTGGTTATTTAATTTATATTTAAAAGAACTTCGTTCAGGTATTGAGAAATGGAGGCTTGAGAAGGTAAAGGTTATGGTGTTCTCATTATATTTTAATTGTTGGTTTTCAGTCATTTCTCGATTTTCAGAAAAGATTTCAAAAGAAGAAATGATGGTTTTTGGTTTTACAGGATTGTAATTAATTTGATGGGGCTTAAACCAATTTATGCCTTCAAGTCCTCCAAAAATCAAGGTGCCGTCTTCAGTTTTATGGTAAGCTCCAGAATTAAATTCCGTGCCTTGTAAACCATCATCAGCACTAAAGTTTTCAAAAGCATTTGTTTTTTTTGATGGGGTGAATTTCGAAATGCCATTATTTGTGCTTAACCATAAATTCTGCTTAGTATCTGGTAAAACACCATATACTACTTGATTAGGTAAGCCGTCTTTTTGCGTGTACACATTAGTCTCATCGTTTGAAGTATTATATTTTATTAACCCCGAACCATTGGTGCCTACCCAAAGAGTATCCCCTTGAATTAATAGGGACTTTATCTTGTAATTTAATTTTGAAATTTTCTTGGTTTGATTGGTTTTATAATTTAACCGGTAAACGCCAACATTATCTGCGCCTAACCAAATTATGCTATCATTTTGCTTGGCCAAGGCTCTAATGTTATTTGTAGGTAAGTTGGTATTACTTTTATTGAAAGCTTTAAGAATGCCTTTGTTTTTTTCGTACAATATAACACCATGCTGCTCAGTACTAAACCACCGTTTATCACCGGTTTCAGCAACAATATTCCAAATGGTATAGTTTTGTAATTCAGGATGTTTAACGAATTCACCTGAAGGATTTAGAGTATTGAGTCCATGTACTTGATGTCCAACCCAAAGTTCATTATCAAAATAATTCAGGCTGATAATTCTGTTGGTTGAAAGTGATGAGTTTTTTGTTGTAAAGGTTTTACAGGTTTTATCTTTTAAATTAAAACGCGTAAGTCCTGTGCTGTATGTCCCAATCCAAATATTATTTTTGTCATCAGCACTGAGTGATCTTACCATATCCACATTAATATGTTGTGGTACTTGTTTATTGGTGAGGATATTAAATTTTATAAGGTATTCATCGTAATAACTCGCTCCTGTACCATCTGAGCCACACCAAATAACTCCAGTGTTGTCTTCAAACAAGCTTAGCATGTCGTTGTATTGTAAGGCAAAAGGGTTGCTTTTATTGGCTTTATAATTTTTAACCTCTTGAGTTTCTTTGTTTATAACAAAAATACCATCGCCATAGGTGGCTATCCATAAACGATTTTTACGGTCAACTAGTAAATCTTCAATATTTAGGTTTTCTGGAAGTTTAGGATGTGTAAACTTTTGAAATGTATGAGAACCTGGTGGTTTAAAAAATAAGCCAGCGCCATAAGACCCTAACCAAACCGTTCCATCCTTTGAGCTTTTTAAAGCACTGTAATTTGTAGTATTTATATGGTCAACAGCTATGGTGTTTAATGCTGTTGTTTCAGAATAACTAAAGACTGCTCCTGAGCTTGCCATGATAATACCTTCTGTGGTTTCTAAAAAATCATAAATGGTTCGGTTTTTTATTTCAGGCTGATTCAGGTGAATAGTGTCTTTTGTTTCTGAATCTATTTTTAAAACGCCCTGATTGTAGGTGCCTAAATAAATATTAAATGCTTCATCTTGAAAAAGGGAACAGATGGGGTAAGGTGTTTTAATAGGGGAGAAGTCATCTGTTTTTTGATTGTAACGTTCTAATTGGCCATTGTAAGTAATAATCCATAAGTTATTTTGTTTATCAATATGTACTTTTCCTAACTTGCTAAAAGTAGTTCGGGTAATGTTTTCAAATTGTTTGTCGTAATGTGTAAACTTTCGGCCGTCATATTTATTTAGTCCATCTTGAGTCGCTAACCACAAGTAACCAATACTGTCTTGTGCTATGCTTAAAACACAGTTTTGTGACAAGCCTTCTTCTATGGTAAGGGCTCTAAAAGCAAATTCTTTTTGAAGTGTATTATTGAAGGTTTCTTTTTGACAGATGCCCACAGTAGAATACAGCATCACTAGAATGATGATGTTGTATGTTTTTATGGTACGAGCACGTAATATTTTCAACAATATTTATGTTTTACATAGGTACGGCTTTGATATGTAGTGTTTTTGGGGAATAGTATAATGAAATTAATAATTTTTTATGACTTAATTGATTTATTTTAAACCTGATATTTTATTATCTTCAAATCTGAATTTTTTTTACAACACTTAATGGCATTAAATAAAGAGCTAGAATTGGCATGGTCGTTCGTTAATAATACAAACCGATCAATATTTTTAACAGGAAAGGCAGGAACAGGAAAAACCACATTTTTACATCGTTTAAAAAAGGAAAGTTTAAAGCGTTTGGTGGTGGTGGCGCCAACAGGTGTTGCAGCTATTAACGCTAAAGGTGTTACCATTCACTCGTTCTTTCAAATGCCATTTGGGCCTATTTTACCAGAAACCGATTTGAATAAACCTCAAGGGTTTAATAGAAGATTTACTAAAACGAAAATCAACATTATTAAGTCGATGGACTTATTAGTGATTGATGAAATTAGTATGGTACGTGCCGATTTACTTGACGGCATTGATAAAACCCTACGCCGTTTTAGAAATAGAGAAAAAGTTTTTGGTGGCGTTCAGGTGTTAATGATTGGTGATTTGCAGCAGCTTTCTCCAGTAGTAAAGGAACAAGAATGGGAACTGTTAAAACCTCATTACAGAAACGCTTTCTTTTTCAGTAGTCATGCTTATGCGCAATGCCAGGCGATTTGTGTTGAACTGAAACATATTTACCGACAAGAGAACCCTAAGTTTATTCAGATTTTAAATGAAATAAGAAACAATGCCTTAACGGAAGCTTCGGCGTCAGAGCTCAATAAACGTTACATTGCCGATTTTACGCCTAAACCAGATGCAGGCTATATTTCACTTACTACGCATAACAATAAAGCTGAAGCTACAAATAAAGCAGAACTCGATAAATTAACCACCAAAACATTTACCTATCAGGCAGAAGTAGAAGGGAAGTTTCCTGAGTATGCTTACCCCAATAACGAATCATTAGATTTAAAAGTAGGAGCACAGGTCATGTTCGTGAAAAATGATAGCGACCCTGCAAAACGTTATTTTAACGGCAAAATAGGAAAAGTAGTGTTTTTAGACAAAGATGAGGTCGTGGTGCACTGTCCAGATGATGATTTTAATATTGAAGTCAAAACAGAAACCTGGGAAAACATCAATTATACAGTTGATAAAGACACTAAAGCCATTTCAGAAGAACGCATAGGGGCTTACAAGCAAATGCCTTTACGTTTAGCTTGGTCGATAACCATTCATAAAAGTCAGGGTTTAACCTTTGAAAAAGCCATTATTGATGCACAAGGGGCTTTTGCCCACGGACAAACCTATGTGGCTTTAAGTCGCTGTAAATCTTTAGAAGGCTTGGTGTTGAAAAGTAAAATTCATTCCAATCAAATTATTAGCGATAGTAATGTGATTACTTTTAATGAAAACGCCGAACAAAATGCGCCTGATGATGCCGAATTAGAAGCTTCAAAAAAACGATTTCAGCTGGATTTAATTCATGAGATTTTCGATTTCTATGCCTTTTTATATCCTATAAACCGAATTCTAGATATTTATTATAAAAACAGAACCATTGTTGAAGGTAAAGTTGAAGAGACTTTTCGACCAATAAAAGACCAGTTGGCTAACTTTTTAAAAGTGAGTAATGGTTTTAAAATTCAGCTTAAACAATTAGCGGAAGAAGAAGGCTTGCCAGAATCCAGTGCCATGGTTCAAGAACGTTTTAAAAAGGCAATCAGCTATTTTAAAACCGAAACAGCAAACACGATCATCACACCTTTAAAAACGTTTGGTTTTACTACCGATAATCAAGCGGTTGTAAGTGATATCACTAAAAATCTAGATGCTTTTGAAGAGTTGCTAGCTGTAAAACAATTGTATTTTAATAACTCAGAAAAGGGATTTAATACCTTAAGTTTTCTAGAATTACGAGCTAAAGCTGTTTTTCAAGCGAAGGATAAACCTAAAAAATCAAGAAAAGCGGTTGCAGAAGGGACGAGTCATGTCGAATTGTTTGAAACATTACGATTACTTAGAAATGATATTGCTGAAGACAAAGGCTTAGTCCATTTTCAAGTGTTTACTCAAAAAGCACTTTATGAGATGTGTGAAACCCTGCCTACCAATAAGCAAGAATTACTTGAAGTCAATGGTATGGGGAAAACCCGTGTTGAAAAATATGGAACTGCCATATTAAAAGTCATTCGCGAATACTGTGAAGAAAACGATTTGGAGGTCGCTGAAGATCTAGCAATAGAATTTTCAGAAAAGAAGCCTACAAAGAAAGGGGATACCAAAAAGGAATCGCTTCAATTGTACCAATCGGGTAAAACGGTTAAACAAATAGCAGATTACCGTGAGTTAAATGAAAATACTATACTTGGGCATTTAGCGAGTTTTGTGTCTACCGGAGAAGTGCAATTATTTGATATCATTTCCGAAGCACATTATAAAGAACTTAAGAAAATCATTCCGAAGAAAACATTTGAAAACCTATCAGATTTAAAACATCAATTGGATGATAAATATTCTTACTTTGAATTGCGTTTGGTGCTGGAGGAGTTAGATTTAGTCAAAAATTAAAAAGTCTTGAAAGTTAAAGAGAGGAACAAAGTTTTGTTTGTTCAAATAATAATTTATCTAAATTAATGATCATGGATATAATCATGAAATCGGTAATAAAAACCTTAGAAAATGTTGAGGTTGTATTAACGAATCTTACCAATGAACATTACTCAAACGCCTCAATTGGACCTTACCATACTTCAGTAGGAGCACATATTCGGCATATTTTAGATTATTATATGTGTATTTTGTCTAAAAATGAAGCCGGAATGGTCGATTTAACAGCTAGACGACGTCAAGTTGCTGTAGAAGAAAATTGTGTGATTGCATTAGATTATTATGAAACTATAAAAGAATTGTTAGTTTCAAGTAGATTACCACTAAATGACCGAGTGGTTGTTATAGATGATTTAGGTTTAGGTAAAATAGAATTGGATTATACTTATGCTGCTTTGTTATCGCAAGCTAATAGCCACACTGTTCATCATTTTGCTATTATCAATTATATACTAACACAGCTGAACGTTCAAATAACAGATGCTAATTTTGGATATAACCCATCTACTCCAAAATATAAAAAGGCTGAATAGTTATTTCTTAAACATGCTACTCATTATCGTTTTCAGGCCTTTAAAGATCATAAAAACAGCCATAGCACAAACAGCACAACCAATAATTAGAAGCGGTAAATAGTACGGAGATTCGGGTTTACTAAAAGCAAAACTTAGTAGTATGGGGCCCATAAAAAGACTTAATACTGAAAAGATTAATATTTTAATTCCCTTAAATAATACAGCTTTGTCTGTTCTATTTTCTTCCATCTGCATAATTTTTAATAGCGTTTCTAACGCTTTTGTGTTCGGTTAATAAGGCTAAAGCGGTGTCTTTTGAAACATCAATTTCATTCATAATCATTCGAACACCACGATCAACGAGCTTGTTATTGCTTAGTTGCATATCAACCATTTTATTTCCCTTTACGTGACCCAATTGAATCATGCTGGTTGTAGAAATCATATTAAGTACAAGTTTTTGGGCGGTACCAGCTTTCATTCTGGAACTTCCTGTAACAAATTCCGGACCTACAACGACATCTATAGGGAATTGTGCAGTTTGCGATAACGGACTACCTTGGTTGCATGAAATACTACCAGTAATAATGTTATTAGCATTACAAGCTTTTAAAGCAGAAATCACATAAGGTGTGGTTCCTGAGGCTGCAATACCTACTACAACATCTTTTTCGGTAATATTATAATCTTGTAAATCCTTCCAACCTTGATTTTCAGAATCTTCAGCAAACTCTACAGCTTTTCTTATGGCCGAATCACCTCCAGCAATAATACCAATAACCAGGTCATAAGGGACTCCAAAAGTAGGAGGGCATTCCGAAGCATCAACAATACCTAAGCGTCCACTTGTACCTGCACCCATGTAAAATAAACGCCCTCCAATTTTTAGTTTTTCAACAATTTGAAACACTAAAGCTTCAATTTGAGGTAAGACTTTTTCAACAGCCTTAGGAACACTTTGATCTTCTTTATTGATATTCTGTAGTAATTCTGCAACCGACATCTTTTCCAAGTGGTTGTAGTTAGAATCTTGCTCGGTGGTTTTTGTGAAACTCATGGTTCAAAAATACGGCTTTTTAGTTTGAAGCAGAAAACTCAAGACTACTTTATTGAGGTCAGCTTCGTTGAGGTATTGAATTTATCTGATGATTTCTTTTTCTGTTTAAACATAAAAAAAGCCCCTAAAAAGGAGCTTTTTTATATATGTGAGACCAATGTTTATTAGTCAATAATAGCATTAAATGTAGTACTTGGGCGCATTACCTTGCTCACTAAAGCATCATTTGGTTCGTAGTAACCTCCAATATCAGTTGGGTTACCTTGAATTTCGTTAAGCTCAGTAACAATTTTAGATTCGTTAGCTGCTAATTGCTCAGCAATTGGTGCAAACTCAGCTTTTAAATCGGCATCAACATTTTGATTAGCCAATTCTTGAGCCCAGTATAGTGCTAAGTAAAAATGACTTCCTCTGTTATCTAACTCTCCGGCTTTTCTTGAAGGTCCTTTTTTGTTTTCAAGTAATGTGCTTGTAGCATCATCTAGAGTTTCTCCTAAGATCTTAGCTTTAGGGTTGTTGTTTACATTACTAAAGTGTTCTAATGAAACGGCTATGGCTAAAAATTCACCTAAAGAATCCCAACGTAAGTGGTTTTCTTCAACCAGTTGTTGTACGTGTTTAGGAGCAGATCCACCAGCACCAGTTTCAAATAAACCACCACCATTCATTAAAGGAACGATAGATAACATTTTTGCACTAGTTCCAACTTCTAAAATTGGGAATAAATCTGTTAAGTAATCACGTAATACATTTCCTGTAACAGAAATAGTATCTTCTCCTTTAATAAGACGTTCACAAGTAAATAAAGTTGCTTTAACAGGAGATAAGATTCTTAAATCTAATCCGTCAGTATCGTGATCTTTTAAATACGTGTTTACTTTTTTAATGATTTCAGCATCATGCGCTCTGTTTTCGTCTAACCAGAATACAGCAGGTGTTTCAGAAGCTCTAGCACGTGTTACAGCTAATTTAACCCAGTCTTGGATAGGGGCATCTTTAGTTTGACACATTCTCCAGATATCACCTTCTTCAACAGTGTGCTCTAATAATGTGTTTCCAGCCGCATCGATAACTTTTACCGTTCCGTTTGAAGCGATTTCAAAAGTTTTATCGTGAGAACCATATTCCTCAGCTTTTTGAGCCATAAGACCAACATTAGGAACTGTTCCCATAGTTGTAGGGTCAAAAGCACCATTCTTTTTGCAGAAATCGATAGTAGCAGAATAAATTCCAGCATAACTACTATCTGGAATCACAGCTTTAGTATCTTGAAGATTTCCAGCAGCATTCCACATTTGACCAGAAGTACGAATCATGGCAGGCATAGAAGCATCAATAATAACGTCACTTGGTACGTGTAAGTTTGTAATACCTTTATCAGAGTTTACCATAGCAATAGCAGGCCCATTGGTGTAAGCTGCTTGAATGTCAGCTTCAATGGCTTGACGCTCATTAACTGGTAAGTCTTGGATACGCTCAATAACATTTCCAAAACCAGAGTGTACATTTACACCTAATGTCTTAAAAGTTTCAGCGTGTTTAGCAAAAACATCTTTAAAAAATACTTCAACCGCGTGACCAAAAATGATAGGATCACTCACCTTCATCATGGTTGCTTTCATGTGTAATGAAAACAAAACACCTGTTTCTTTAGCATCTGCTACTTGCTCTTCTAAAAAGCTTAATAAAGCCTTTTTGTTCATGACAGTAGCATCTATAATTTCACCTTGAAGCAATTGTAAACCATCTTTTAAAACAGTAGTGTTACCGTTAGCATCAGTATGTTGAATGCTTACGCTTGTTGCTTCAGGAAGTGTAGTTGATTTTTCATTGTGAGCAAAATCACCATCGCTCATTGTTGCTACGTGTGATTTTGAACCACTTGTCCATGCACCCATAGAGTGTGGATTCTTTTGCGCGTAATTCTTTACGGCTTTAGGCGCACGTCTATCACTGTTTCCTTCACGTAAAACAGGATTTACAGCACTACCTTTTACTTTATCGTAACGTGACTTAATATCTTTATCTTCTTCAGAAATCGCCTCGTTAGGGTATTCTGGAAGTTTATAACCTAAACCTTTCAATTCTTTAATCGCAGCTTTAAGTTGTGGTACTGATGCACTAATGTTTGGTAATTTGATAATATTAGCCTCAGGTTGTTTTGCTAATTCTCCAAGGATAGCTAAATCATCAGATATTTTTTGATCTTCCGTTAAGAAATCAGGAAATACGGCTAGAATTCTTGCGGCTAAAGAGATGTCTTTAGTTTCAATGTTAATTCCAGAAGACTTAACAAATGCTTTAACAATAGGTAAAAGAGAACGTGTTGCTAACGCCGGAGCTTCGTCCGTTTTTGTGTAAATTATTTTAGACATTAGTGTCAGATTTTTTTAATGAATTATTAAGATGCTAAAAATGAGTAGTTACATTGGTTCTTTTTTAGCGTTGCGAATATACAAAAATAGATATGTATTTTACCGCCAATAAACAAGTGAATATTTTTTTGCGTGAATTTTTTATAATAATGATAATAATGCCATTCAAAAGTATGAATTTGGCAATATAATTGTGAAGAAGTTGTTAAAAAACAAAAGCCATATCCCGGCAGAATTTAATCTACTTTGACATGGCTTTCCTGAAATAACGCAACGTGACTTAATTTTAGTAAAACACTAAAAACGCTTAAAATTTTCAATTAAACATTCAGTTCAAGTGTTGTTATTTCAATGAAACATTTCTTTAATTTTCAAAATGTATTGACTTATTAATTAAATGCTTCAGTTAATTGTTTTTTTATACTAATAAATCCTTACACGCTTACACGATGATTTATCTAGTAATACTCTTATCAGCATCTGTATGTCGTACTGTTTAAAAGCCTCATGATTTTAATCCTTATCTGCTACAAAAAAAATATCTGTAACGATTAAAAACATGCAATGGGTTTTATGTATTCACTATTCATGAAGTACTAAACCTAAAAAAACAACTATTTAATATGTATGAACGTTTATTTCTGTTACTAAATTACAAAAAATAACCCTGTATAGCAAATATTTTAACATATTATATATCAACGGGTTATAAACAGAGGTTATTAACGATTGTTCATAAAAAAAGCCTTGATAAAAATCAAGGCCTTTTAAATCTGCTAATGCAGTTGTATTGTTCTTAGTGTCTACGCTCAGTAATTCTGGCTTTTTTACCAGTAAGACCTCTAAAGTAGTAGATTCTTGCTCTACGCACTTTACCACGTTTGTTAACTTCAATTTTCTGTAATGCAGGTAAATTGATTGGGAAGATACGCTCTACACCAACAGTTCCTGACATTTTTCTAATTGTAAAAGTTTCTGAAGATCCAGATCCTCTTCTTTGAATAACAACACCTCTAAAAAACTGTGTTCTAACTTTTTCTCCCTCTCTAATTTCGTAGTATACTGTAATAGTATCACCAGCTGCAAATTCTGGGAATTCCTTTTTTGTTACAAATTCGTCTTGTACAAATTTTACTAAAGATTCCATATCTTTAAATTTTATATTGATTAATTCAGAACAACATTCACGATTCTCGCCAGAGGTTAACCCGAAATTGGCTGCAAAATTAATCATTAATTACTTATTCGCAATCTTTTTATTGATTTATTTTGGTGTTCCTTCCAGGCCAGGCTATCCGCTATATCTTTTTTGTTAGAAGTGTAATGCGTTTTTACGAAACCTCTACTAAACTTAATGTTTCCTATGATATAGCAATTTCAAGATGACAAAAAAGGATGCCGCTGCTATCCTTAACACGGGGTTTTCGTTTCTTTAAAAAGTGTTATATTAAATTGACTATTGACTACTTGTTGAAATGTTTATTTGTTTAATCGTTTATGCGTTGAATTAAAAACCTTGACGGAAGACAGAAGTCAGAAGACCAGGGATGACGTTGAAAGGTTTATGCGTTTATTTGTTTATTCGTGTAACCGGTATTAAATGGGTGAAAGATTCTTGTTAGCGTCGCAATATCAACTTGAAACGCTGTAAAATTTTTCACTTTTCATTATTCATTATTAATTGAAATGCTTTGTCATGCAGAAGGAGGCATGACTGAAGCATCCCTTGGTTTGTAGTATTGATAAGTTTGACAGAAGACCAGGTATGACGTTGAAAGGTTTATGCGTTTATTCGTGTAACCGGTACTAAATGGGTGAAAGATTCCTGCGAGCATCGGAATATCAACTGGAAAACTGAAACGCTGTAAAATTTTTCACTTTTCATTATTCATTATTAATTGAAATGCTTTGTCATGCAGAAGGAGGTACGACTGAAGCATCTCTTGGTTGGTATAATTGAAAACGATTCTGTCTTTCAGAGCAACGAATTAACCTGAAACCTAAAACCAACAACTAACTATCACATGCCCTCCAAATCACATCATCAGTCAGTGGTGCATCGATAGCAAGTGGTTCTTTTTTTACGGGGTGAATGAACTCTATGTGCTTGGCGTGTAAATGAATACTAGCATCTTTATTACTACGGTCGAAACCGTATTTTAAATCGCCTTTTATGGCGCAGCCAATGGCTGCTAATTGCGAACGGATTTGATGATGCCTGCCGGTTTCTAAATTGATTTCTAAAAGATAATAACGGTCTAGTTTTTTGAGGACTTTATAATGAAGAATGGCCTTTTTACTACCGGTAACCTCTCGATTGTGTGCTTTTGACTTGTTGTTTTTAGGGTTCTTTACCAACCAATGGGTTAAGGTATCGGCCGTTTTTGGAGGCTCATTTTTTACTACGGCCCAATAGGTTTTTTGAATGTCTTTTGAGAGGAATAATTTATTAAGCCTAGGCAATACCTTACTCGTTTTAGCGAAAATAACCAGGCCTGTTGTCGGTCGGTCTAAACGGTGAACCGTACCTAAATACACATTACCTGGTTTGTTGTATTTGTCTTTTATGTATTCTTTAACGACATCACTTAAAGGTTTGTCGCCCGTTTTATCACCTTGAACAATATCACCAGCTCGTTTGTTAACGATAATGATGTGGTTGTCTTCGTAAAGTACTTGAAGATTGGACCTGTTGGAAAGTATTTTTTCGGTTTTCAAGGGTAGAGCGTTTTTAAGGCTAAATTTGCAGACCCTTCAGGTTTCATAAACCTGAAGGGTCTCATTATATCAATGATAGCGCAGTCGAGATTATTTTTTAGATATTAATTTCAATATAATATGTGCTTGAAAATATTAACCTCTAAGTCAATATTTAATATTTCTCTTCTTCGTTTGGAAAATCTTGTTTTTTGACATCATCAACATATTGACCGATTGCCGAAGTCATATCGTCATATAAATTCAAATAGCGGCGTAAAAATCTTGGGTGAAATTCATGAGTCATGCCTAGCATATCGTGTAAGACTAACACTTGGCCGTCAACATCTGGTCCAGCACCAATACCAATAATTGGGATGCTTACACTTTCAGCTACTTCTTTGGCTAGAGCCGCAGGGATTTTTTCTAAAACAATGGCATAGCAACCAATGCGTTCTAGCATTTTAGCATCGGCGATGAGGCGTTTGGCTTCTTCTTCTTCTTTAGCACGAACCGTGTATGTACCAAATTTGTAAATAGATTGTGGTGTAAGGCCTAAATGCCCCATAACAGGAATTCCAGCGTTTAGAATTCGCTTTATAGATTCTTTAATTTCTTTACCACCTTCAAGCTTTACGGAATGCGCACGACTTTCTTTCATGATTCTAATGGCAGAACGCAGAGCTTCTTTGGGGTCACTTTGGTAGCTACCAAAGGGTAAATCGACCACAATTAGAGCACGATTTGCTGCGCGTACCACAGAAGAAGCGTGGTAAATCATTTGGTCTAAAGTAATGGGTAGGGTGGTTTCATAACCAGCCATCACATTACTTGCAGAATCGCCAACAAGAATGACATCAACGCCAGCGCCGTCAACAATTTTTGCCATGGTAAAATCGTATGCGGTAAGCATCGATATTTTTTCGCCACGGGCTTTCATATCTACTAATGTTTTTACGGTAACGCGTTTGTATTCTTTTTTTGCTGTAGACATTGTTCTATTTTAATTTTATGAGGTGTAAAAATACTAAATTAAGCAGATATGGCTAAACTTTTCTTGGTTGAAGGGACTGGTATTTACCGTTTGGCTAAAATAATGGCAGATAGTCGCGCAAGGGATAGCAGTGGAAAGCCCACAGGGAAGCATGACCGCGGACTTGCAACGGATAGCCCGACCCTTGTGGTTGCGCCCTTATTATACTAACAATCGGTGAGATTAACACCCACGGCTAGGCCGCCTTCACTGGTTTCTTTGTATTTGCTACTCATGTCCTTGGCGGTTTCCCACATGGTAGAAACGACTTTGTCAAGGGGTACTTTAACGTTTTCGGGGTTGGTGTCTAGGGCTAACTCAGCCGCATTAATGGCTTTGATAGCACCCATGGCATTACGCTCGATACACGGAATTTGAACGAGTCCGCCAATAGGATCGCAGGTGAGACCGAGGTGATGTTCCATAGCAATTTCGGAAGCCACTAAAACTTGTTCGGGAGTCCCGCCTAGCAGTTCGCATAAAGCGCCGGCTGCCATGGCTGATGATACGCCAATTTCGGCTTGACAACCGCCCATAGCCGCACTAATGGTGGCGCCTTTTTTAAAGATGCTCCCTATTTCGCCAGCAACGAGTAAAAAACGCTTGATATCTTCAAAATTACCATCGTGGTTTTCTATAACCAAATAGTACATGAGTACCGATGGAATCACGCCTGCGCTTCCGTTGGTGGGTGCCGTAACCACACGACCTAAGGCTGCATTAACTTCGTTAACGGCCAAGGCGAAACAGCTGACCCATTTTAGGATTTGGCGGAATTTCACTTCGGTTTGCCTGATGGAATAAATCCACTCCACCGGTGTATTGTAAGGGGTGGTGCCTTTAATGTTTTCATGCATATCGAATGCGCGACGTTGCACGTTTAAACCTCCAGGTAGTTTACCTTGGGTATGGCAGCCCAGGTACATACTTTCTAGCATGGTGTCCCAAATGCGTTTTAATTCGAAATCAATGTCGTCTTCGCTACGAATGGATTTTTCGTTTTCTAGAACGATTTCTGAAATGGATTTGTTCCATGTTTTACAAAACTCAAGCAGCTCGGTTCCTTTATCGACAGGATAAGGAAAACTGCATTTTATTTCGAAATTCTTTTTACTGTTGTTTTTAGTTTCTTTAACCACAAAGCCACCGCCAATCGAGTAGAAGGTAGACCTGTGTTTTTTACCATTAATAACGGTTGAAAATGTGAGTCCGTTAGCATGAAAGGGTAGAAATTTTTTATTGAAAACAATAGCGGTACTTGGGTTGAAATCTATCGTTTTTTCATCATTTAAAGCTAGGGTATTACTGCTTTTAATATCGGCTATAATTTGATTGATGTTTTCGGTAGGAATGGTTTCTGGGTTGGCACCGGTAAGCCCTAACATAACCGCAAAATCGGTAGCATGCCCTTTTCCTGTAAGGGATAAGGAACCGTATAAATCAACCTGAATGCTTTCAACTTGATTGAATAAATTAGCTTTTTTTAATTCGGCTAACCATTGTTCGGCTGCACGCCAGGGCCCTAAAGTATGGGAGCTTGACGGGCCAATACCAATTTTAAGCATGTCGAAAACAGAGATACATTCCATAGGGCAAAAGTTTTTGTAAATATATTGTTTTTTGCAGTGGTTGTGAGCTGCAGGAGACTTTTGTATTTTGAAATGCTTGAAAATAGAAAGAGACTGTCTAGGAGGGGTACTCCTTAGACAGTCTCTTTTAATTAAAATCTATTAAGTTGCTTATTTCTTTACAATCTTAATGGCTTTATTTAAAGCTGCAATACGTAAAACATAGATTCCTGAAGGTAGGTTTGAAACAAAATCAAGTGTTGTTTTTCCACTTGAAAGTTCCATAGTTTGGTTATAAACCGAAGTTCCTAAAAGATCTATAATTTGAACGTTTGATGTTACAGGCGCTTGTAAGTTTAACTGAAGGTGTAAAGCATCATTAAACGGTACAGGGAATACTTTTACGGTATTCACTTCTGCAATGTTTTCTTGATTGCTTAAAAGCGGTCCTTGGTTTCCTGGGGATCCTACAGCAGCTTCGTTTGCATCATTAACATCGGTGGCTACAGGTTTGTACATGGTTTCGTCAATTACACTAAACGCTCCTTTTTCTACATCATAAGAATGTCCTGGAGCAGCAGCCGTATCAGGGAAAGCTTGCACATCAACAATATTACCTACGGTAGTTGGCTCACCTATCCATAGGGTTACCATGTCACCACCGCCACTTAAACCAGCACCGGCATAAGTACCAATTTGTACATCGGTAAGGTTGTAGTAAGCACCCCAAACGGCGATAAACTCATCGGCATTAGCATCATCAATTGCAATTACTGATTCACCTGGTTGGATAGACGTAATACCACTAATTAACACGGCTGAAGCAGGGTCTTGAGAATCATCGTCAAAATATAAACCACCAGAAGCTGGTGTCCATGCTAGAGGTCCGTTATTTGTGATTTCAAACCAATCTGCTGTTAAGTTACTGCCTTGGTCGTTTCCAGCCCAGATTTCGGTAATACTTAATACAGGTCCAACAAGTTTGTTATTGGCTAGAGGTGTATTTAAAGCTTCACCATCAACAGGAGTTCCTGTCATACCTGAGAATCCTTCACCATCAAAATCATTTCTAACCCAGTCGTTAGGGGTATCTGTATCTAAACCATTTGGTATACGAGAGGCTCCACCATAAGTTGTTGAACCGCCATCAAAATTAGGTACTAAAGACACAACATATGCAAAGTCATTTAGCCCACCATCTATAATTCCAATACCATCAACAATAGTACTCCAGTATACGGTATCAATAGAGCCATCATCAGCGGTATCAACATCGTTTCCTATAGTTCCAGTGTAGTTTTCAACAAGTAATAGAGAGATGCTTCCGTTTCCGATCACATCATTAAGGAAACCTGTACTCCAAAAACCATTTTCGTCTGTAGTTCCTAGGTTGTGGGAAGATGTAATTTCACCAGTATGGCCTTCATCAGCTTGAACAACAACTACCGTAAAAGCTGAGTAATCAGTGAAAGGAGCTCCAAAAATTTCAATAAATTCATTGGTATTGCTATCGGCATGGTTTGCTACAAATTCATTTATAACAGGTGTTTGAATTACTGGTTGCGCTATTGGACCTAAAGTCACGACATCAGTTCTAAATTTTTTCCACTGTACACGTTGGTCTTTGTTTTCGTTACCATCGTTGTAAATTACTGTGGCTCCGAGGTCAACTAATAATTTAATTGTATCAGTATCACCATCAGTACCTAAAAATGTGCTGTTTGGTAAGTCTGCAATACCTTCAAAAGAACCATTAGAGTTTAGCGCAGTTAAATCAGCACTACGCATTTCAGGCGCATCGGTCGCAAGACCTGTCCACGTGTATAATTTAAAATCATTTTGGATGTTAAACGGTCCGCCGATTAAAACACAACCACCGTCGTTACACTCCATACTTCTTAAAGATCTTCCGTTAAGGTCTAAAAATATTGGCGTTCCAAAAGTTGCAGAGCCTGCAGCCATTCCAGGTAAGCTAGTGAAATTAGTAACAGGAATTACAATGGCTTTATTTTCTGAAGTAGAACTTCTTAAACCTAAATAAGCTGTAGTTGTACTGCTAGGTGCTAAAGCTAAAGCTTCAATTTCGATAACGTTAGCTAATCCGAAATAATGAGCACCTAAACCGTGATCGTTATTAGTGTCCCAAGCCACTAAATCGTCGTGTAAGCTGTTGTATTTATCACCGTAAGTTAAGGTTGAATTTGCTCCTGAACCAGAAACTTCGGTAGTAAAGATTACCGATCTATCTGCTTCTGAAGTAGAACCTGTCCAATAAATCGTGTTATTTAATCTGAAAGAACCTTCTAAGTCAGCTTCTTCGGTAGAACCTAAATCCGCATTAAAATCGATAGCTTTTACAGGTAAACCAGATTGGTTACCGTTGTATAATCTAATGGTTTGGTCTTCATCATCACCAATCCAGATGTAGTCATCTTCAACGGTGATTGCAGTAGAACCATCTGAAGCCCCGGTATAAAAGTGACTTGTTGTAGGCGACACAGAAGCACCAGAAGCTGCATAATTGATGGTGTAAGTGGCTGTGTTTAAATCGGTGTCTTGCACCGTTACCGAGATGGTTGTAAAACCTAAAGCAACTGGAGTGATTTTTAATAAACGGTTGGCATCAGCACCTGTTAAAACTAAGTTCGCATTAGGCACCACAGATTCGTCGCTACTAGAAACAGATACTTGTAAATCAGCTACAGGCGTTTCAACATCTGAAACAATGAATGGAATTCCGTAGATGCTAGCAGGGTCAGTAGGGTCGTGAACCACACCACTCGCAGAACCTATATTTTGTTCTGGTAAATCTAAGAAGTTGGAAAGGTTAGCCGTATCAACGGTAATTGTTAATGTAGGGCTAGTAAATGCTAAAGGCCCTTGATTTCCAGGGGAAGCGATTGCCGCTTGGCCTTCATCATTAATTGTTGTGTTGGTTGCTCCAGCCTGAGAAGCATTACCAACAGTGCTATAGGCACCAAATTCAACGTCGAATGATTGTCCGCCAAAACCATTAGTGTCTGGGTAAGTCGCATAATCAATAATATTTGCAGTTGCTAAAGGATCACCTAAGAATAGGGTCACTCCATCACCACCTTTACCAAGACCGGAACCGTCATTATACCCCACTTGAATATCGGTCATATCGTAGTCTAAGGTCCAAAGGTTTTTAAAATCGTTGGCTTCAGTAGCGTCACCTAAAATCACGATAACACGTTCGCCAGGTTGAATTGATGTAATCCCTTCAATAATAGCCGCATTTGCAGGATCTTGAGAATCGTCGTCGTAGTATAGGTTACCATCGGTACTAGCTGTCCATGCGGTTAAACCGTTGTTTTTAATTTCAAACCAATCTGCAGTTAAATTATCACCAGGATCATTTCCTGGCCAAATTTCAGTTACGATTAAATCAAAATCAGCAGCTAAAGGTCCTTGATTACCAGGAGACCCGATAGCTGATTGGCCCTCGTCGTTTACCGTTTTTGCGGTAGTTGCAGCATTGTTAGCGTTTGCCGCTGTACTAAAAGCAGCTAGGGCTACATCATACGGTTGTCCGCCATTTGCATCAGCATCAGGGTAAGCTTGAAAGTCAATAATCTTACTTATTACTGTAGGGTCACCTAAGAATAAAGTCACACCATCACCGCCTCCACCAAGACCAGGGCCATCGGTATAACCGATTTCAATACCTGTCATGTTATAATCTTGAGCCCATACGTGGTTAAATTCATCAATATCTGCGGTTTCTCCAATGATTACAATAACATGGGCACCAGGTTGAATTTCTGTAATCCCTTCAATGATTACAGCTTTAGTAGGATCTTGAGAGTCGTCATCATAGTATAAATCGGCATCAACACCAGATACCCAAGCAGATGTTCCTTCGTTGGTAATTTCAAACCAATCGGATGTTAAATTATTGCCAGGTTCGTTACCGGGCCAGATTTCGGTTACTTTTAAAGACGCTTGGGAGCTCCCAATAAAGTATGTCAGTAAAAGTGCGCTAAATAGCGTAATTTTTTTCATGTTTATATAAAATGGTTAAGGGCGCAAAGTACTCTTCCAAGTTTATGAACATAAAAACTAAAGATTACAAAACTGTTACCAAGAGTTGTTTAATATTAACGCTATGTTTTGTGATTAATATCTATTTAGAGTAGATAACAACATTAATTTAATACTTAAAAGTTGGATTGCAAAAAGTAGGAAAATATCTCTTTTTTTGATTGTAAAATGATATATTTAAAGTTTTAAAACCAAGAATATATGGCTACAGGATATCGTTTAGATGGGCGAAGTAAATCTCAAGAAGGCGTTCAAGAACTCCCAACAAATAGAACACTTTTAGTATATCAGTTTACGGATATCGCTCCTTTACTTCCTGAAATCGTAGAAGGTTTACAAACGCCTCAGGCTATTTTTGAACATTTTAAACCGCAAATTCATGTGGTTTTAGAAGGTTTAGGTGGTGAGCAGGTGAATGAAACCATGGTTTTTAGAAGCCTGTCAGATTTTGATGTGTCGCGTTTGGCTTTAAGAAGTTCTTTTTTGAAAGAGTTACGACATAAAATCAATAGTTATTTTGATGTGTTAAAAACCCTGCAGTCAGGTAGGACTTTTAATGTCGCTAATCAAGAGGATACTTCGGAAGAACCTTTTTCAAAAACAATTGAACTGTGTGGTGGTTTAAAAGAAAATTTTAATGATCTCACAGAAATGGTTGCAGAGATAACGCGGAAGATGAATCGGGCTCAAAATATCTATCAAAGCAGCTTAAAGCATCTGGTGAATAAAGCTAAAACTTTAGAAGCTACTTATCAGGGAATCACTTTGTTTTTTGATAACGCTGAAGCGGAAGTAATTAGCAACTTGAGTCTCATGAATGCCGAGATAAACCAGCTTAAAGATTTAGATAATCCTATTTTTATTGATACGGTGGCAAAAACCTTTAACGAAGCCTATGATCGTTTGGATTTGAGCGAGCATTATGCGCTTTTAGTGATTCCTGAATATTTGGGGAGTTCGATTGTATTAGATCAGTGGGCAAAAATCGCACATGTTAACAAAGTATTGTTGCTTACTGATTTTGCTCATTTGGATGGTCCAGATGATGTGGTAGAGCTTTTTGAAACCTCTAGCCATGTGCGTCCGGAAACTTATTTGTCTAATGTAATCATGACCTGTAATTGGTTGGTAGGTCGAGGAAAATGTGATACAATTGCTGAGGTAGATGATTTGTTTATTCCGCCGTCATTAGCCTTAGCAGGGAAAATTTACCGTAATACCATATCGCAGTCTAGTGCGGGAGCAAAATTTGGTGTCTTGAATCAAGTAGGTGGGGTGCGTTTTCAGCTCAAAAAAAATGATTTAGCGGTTATAGAAGGTCTTGGTTTGATACCAATGTATTTTAAAAACGGCGAAGTGATGGCATTTTCGGCCAAAACCTTGTTTAATGGTGAGAATTTAGGCTTGCAAACGTATTCTGTTGTCCGAGTTTTCGATTATGTGAGTAAGGTGCTCATCGATTATTTTAACAGGAAAACCTTCGAGAATTTTAATGTCCGCACCCGGAAAACCCTCATGCAAGACATTGTAGATTTCTTAGATCGTCATACCGGACCAAAAAAACTCATAGAAAGCTTTGCTATAAAACGCTTAGAACAAGATATGCAGCAAAAGGATCGTGTGCACCTTGAATTGCATATGGAACCTTACTTTCCAGCTAAAAACTTCTTAATTCGTATGGATGGGAAAATAGGAGATTCAGGAAAAGCAAACACCTGGGAAGCGGCTTATGAGCAAGGGTAATATTACTATATAGCCTAAAACAAAATAAATCCTGAGTTTTATGATATTAGTTAAGTTAAATGGTCACTTTAATTTTTGAAAAATAAATTTTATGAATTATGCGGTTAAAATATTTTTCAGGGCTTTACAATGTTAAAAGAATCAAAAAATAGCGTTAAAACTTGGGTTTACCCGGTGTAGTTTTCTGTTTAATTTAAATTAAGGTCGTAAATTTATACGAAACTGGTTTAAATAAACTTACATGATATGGCAAAAAAGAAAACACTTACCGAAGAACAACTTATCAAGACGTACATGGATTATGTTTTAGAGCATGATAAACAGCCTAAAACAGTATATGCTTTTGCAAAACACTATAATTTTGAAGAGCAGAAATTCTATTCCTTTTTTGGATCATTTCAGGCACTTGAATCACATATATTTAAAGTGTTTTTTGATAATACATTAAGCTTGCTTCATGAAAGTGAAAACTATCAATCTTTTGGTGCGCGAGAAAAATTATTGAGTTTTTACTTCACGTTTTTCGAAAACTTAACAGCCAATAGAAGTTTTGTTTTGTTTGCATTGACTAAGCACGAAAACAAGTTGAAAAATCTAAAATGCTTGTCTAAATTAAGACAAGTTTTTAAAGAATATATTAGTGGTTTAGAGATTGAAACCATTGAAACCAAGCAAGAAAAAATAGATAAATTTCAGCAACAAAGTTTACAGGAAAGTGCTTGGCTACAACTTTTAGTCACTTTAAAATTTTGGATGGACGACAGCTCTCCTGCTTTTGAAAAAACAGATGTTTTTATTGAAAAGGCGGTGAATACAAGTTTCGACTTTTTAGATACGGCACCACTTAAAAGTTTGATGGATTTAGGGAAGTTTTTATTTAAGGAAAAAGTTTAAATGGAATAAAAAATGATATGAAATCAATTAATAAAATTCCTGTGTCTAAAATAGAGCGTGCTTCAAAATTAGTGTCCACAGGTGCTAAAATTGGCATGAATTACATAAAATATTATGGCGATAAAATCACGAAATCCGAACTTGAAGCAAAAGATAAATTAAATGAAAACAATGCTTCAGATATCTATGATGGATTAAAGCAACTTAAAGGAAGCGCCTTAAAGGTGGCTCAAATGTTAAGTATGGAAAAAAGCATTATGCCTCAGGCTTATGTAGAAAAATTTTCATTAGCTCAATTTTCTGTACCGCCATTGTCACCACCGTTAGTCTTAAAAACTTTTAAAAAATACTTTGGTAAATTACCAGAAGATTTATTTGATACATTTCAATTAAATTCCGTTAACGCGGCAAGTATAGGTCAAGTTCATATTGCTGAAAAAGATGGTAAAAAGTTAGCTGTTAAAATTCAATATCCTGGAGTTTCAGATAGTATAGCATCGGATTTGGCGATGGTTAAGCCGATCGCTATGAGTATGTTTAATATTAAGGGAGAAGGTTCTGAAAAATATTTTAAGGAGGTAGAAGATAAGCTTCTAGAAGAAACAGATTATATTTTAGAAGTAAAGCAAAGTATCGAAATCTCTGAAGCATGTCAACACATTCCACATTTAAAATTTCCTAAATATTACGAGCAATGGTCTTCTGAGCGCGTTATCACTATGGATTACATGGAAGGCGAACATTTGTCTGAATTTACAGCCCATAACACCAATCAAAAGTTGGCAAATCAATTAGGGCAGGCGCTTTGGGATTTTTATATGTTTCAAATTCATAAATTAAAAAAGGTTCATGCAGATCCACATCCTGGGAATTTTTTAGTGTCTAAGACTGGAGATTTAATTGCGTTAGATTTTGGTTGTATGAAACAAATTCCTGAAGATTTCTATGGGCCTTATTTTGAATTGGCAGATAAAGAAAACATGAGTAATCCGGAGAATTTTAAAACGAAGCTTTACGAACTTGAAATTTTAAGAGCAGATGATAAAGCTGAGGAAGTTGTCTTTTTTACAGGTATGTTTCATGAGATGTTAAGCTTATTTACACAGCCACTACATGAAGATCATTTTGACTTTTCTGATGACAAGTTTTTTGGGAAGATAGCAGATTTGGGTGAGAAGTATTCTAAAAATACTCAATTGCGAAAATTAAATGCAAATAGAGGTTCGAAGCATTTTATTTACATGAATCGTACATTTTTCGGTCTTTATAACTTAATGTTTGATTTAAAAGCAAAAGATATAGAAATTAACAAATGGATTTAAAGAGAATTCCTGGGTTAAATTTTACTAAAAGATGTATCTCATTAAGAGATATATCATTTGTCTATTCAAGTTCATATTTCAACAAAAAAACAAAGCTATTTTGATGATTTTGTTGGATTCTGAAAAGTAAAAAACCTTTATCCATTTCGATAAAGGTTTTTTTATTTTTGTTATTCTGTTTCAGTAATTTCAATATTATCAATTTGATACTCTGTTGTCGCAGCAGTACTGCCTTTTTGATATCTAAAACCGATTCTGAAATGTTCTAATTCTTCAGGAATCGTTATTATTGTTTCTGTTGTAGTAAAGCCTTCTGTTTCGTTTAAAGGTACTAAACCTTCAATTTCGTTATTCTCTTCATCAAAATCAATGGTTTCTCCTGTTACTTCGTTAATGATAAATATTTTGAGGCTATTACTATTGTGTTTATTAACATTTATATCTAATGCTACTTTTAATGTACGAATATCCCCGATTTCTATGGTTTCAGTAATTAGCCAGGCATCATAAGTTGAGCTAGAGCCTCCTTGTTCTATTTCGGCATATATATTAGAATCAGATATTTTTGCTTTCCAAAAAAGTAGAAGTTCTGGATTTGAGATGTTAATGTTTTCCCAACCAGTCATTGCAATTATATCGTTGATTTTAGAAATGTTTTGAAAATCTTCAGAAAGCAACTCGCCGTCATTCAGAACATCTTCCTGAATTGTGCAACGCGTTTCTTCAAACACAATATCATAAACATCTCTTATAATTAGAGCGTTTGAAGATAGAATAGCGGTAATCGTACCTTGTCCTTTAGGGAAGGGTCTAAAGTTAAATTTTGAATTGGTGTTGTTTTGTAGCTCAATTGTTAATGAATCCTCACAATTCATTAAGGTTTTATTGACTTTAGAGTCCTCTGTATTTGAGTTACCCTCATCAGCAAAAGTAGCACCTAATTGGACTTCATTTAGTTGTACCTTTTCTATAGCCACTAAAATTGTTGGAATTGTTTCTTCTTGAATTTGTTTAATGGTTAGAAGTTTTGGGATAATGTCCTGAACGTTATCTGTTGCAATAATAAAGGTTTCAAAGCTTTCTTTAGAAATCGGACTAATAGATTGATCGGTTTCGTTATAGAGGCCAATATGATAGGTGTTGTCTATTTTTTGCATGCCAAGTCCATCTAGTTTCACTTGAATTTCTTGACCTATACTTAGTGTTCGGTAAATATCATCAACGGCTACGTCGATAACAAGACCGGATGTAGCGTTTTCAGCTTGATCTTGAATGTAGATTTGATGGTTGATGTTCTTATCGTAATCACTAGAAATTACAAATCCAGAGGTCATTAATTCATAGGCTAGAAGTGGGGTGTCAGCAAAAGCGATGACTTCATCTTCATATAAGCTTATTAGTTGCGTAAGGTTTGTGGTGCTAAATTCAGTAATTTCTTCGCCCCCGTCTTCCTGGGTGTCATCCTCTATTTTGTCAGGCTCATCCTCTATGATGTCTTCATTTTCAAAATTTAGATCTTCATTAGATAATTCGTCATCAGCACAAGAGTATGCTGTTACCATGATTAGGCAAAGGGTAATTGTTTTAATAATTGATTTAAAGGTGTTTTTCATGTTAAAGGGTATTTAAAATCTATAATAAATATTTACAAAAGAAGTAGCACCATAGCCTTTCCAGTAACGGTTACCGTAAATCGGGTGTTGGCGTTTAGCGTCTTCTAGCAGGCTGTCGTATTTTAACTGACCCGGTGTTTCAAAACTTGCGATATCGTGATTTTGACCAAGCGCATTATTAATTCCTGCTTTAAAACCAATATGGTTTGTTTTAATTCTCCAATACTTACCACCAAAAAGATTAAGACTGAAGTAGTTTTCTAAGCGGTCTTGTTTTAGCAGTATGGCTGCATTTTTAGGGTTATAGTTTGAAAAAAGATCACCATTTGAGTCTAATGTAAAATCACGAGTTCTGAAATACGGATTGATGTCAATGTAATGGTTAGCAAAAAAGTTACCTGTGGCTTCAAACCACCAATCGTCTTCATCTCTGTATTCAAAACCCAATGCAAAGGCTTGAGATGGAGTGTTTGAAACGCGGTAGTCTTTTAAGTGAACTTCCCCAAGGCTAAGGACTTCACTTTCAGAAATAACATAGGCTAATTCTGGGTTGTCCGTGTACCTGAAATCACCCATAGCTACAGCTGTTTTTAAGCGAATTGATTTTAGAACTTGGTAAGAAGCACCAAACTCTAAGCCCATGTAACGCTTGTCAATGTTACTAAGCACTTCTTGAATGGTTGATGCACTATAATTGTTGATTTGATTGCTTACAAATGGACGGTTAGACATGCCATCGGTATGTGTGTTGTAATAACCTGTAATCTCAGCTTTAAACAAGGTGCTCTCATAATTGTATTTTAATTCAGCAGAAAAACTTTTTACTGAATTAATGGCTATAAGTTCAGGTGATTGGTTTAGTTCAGAAATTGTTGAAATTCCTTGAAAATCTACAGGGTTGTCACTCTCTTTCGCGTTTAAAAACATGTGGTTGAGTACAGGTGCGTTCTTGCCATAAAACGCACGGACACCAAACTTGTGTTTAGGGTTTATTTGAAGGTCTAATCCGCCTTTAAAATTATAATCTAAAAAAGTGTAGTTGCGACCTGTTCCGTACGATAAGTATGGTGAGTGTCCGTTTTGATAGTAACCCACTCTGTGATTGCTGGCATGTGTGATATCGGCTCCTAAAAAGGCATCTAAATTATTTTTATGAAATTGTACTTGTACAAATCCGTTATAGGCCGTATGTTTTAAATCGTAGTTATATCTAAATGTATCACCATCTTGAACGAAACGATTCGGGTGAAGCAAGTCAGATTGTACGGCATCACCTGTGCCATCTGCGGTATTGACATCGAGGTATGCAGCCCCTGCTAGCGTACTATTCATTTGGGCGTAATGGTGTGTTGTGTTGTTAGAATATCGGAAGGCAGCGTTTAAACTGAGCTTTTTGTTTAAGTATATATCGGCTATGATATTTGCTCTAAAATTAGAGTGGTCAACAACATGATCATAAAGGGTGTAGGTCGCCGTTTTAAAGCCACTATTAAAATTATACTGCATGAGGTCTCTCCAGTCTATTTGTCCGTTTTGTTGAAAAGATTCTTGAGCCAAAACAGCGCCTTCATAATCTGGATTGTTTGCATCAGCTAAAAAGTAACTCGGCAGTTTGGTGTAATAGCTGGGGTTTGGGTTTTCAGCGGTTGAAGGTATGATTTGATTTGATCCATCAATACTAGCGCCATGATAATCGATGCGACTTCTAGAACTAGAACCGAAATTATAGGCCAGATTGGTTTGTAATTTTACACGAGCACCAAGGTTCAGGTAGTAGTTAAGCATTAAAAAAGGCTGATAGCTATTTTGTTCTTTTGAATTTTTAATGTCATCCTTGATATCGCCCCAGTAACTATTGTACTTATGATCTTTCAGGTTAAAAACCTCATTGGTGTTTGCTGCGCGTTCAGCGCGGTTGGTGTTATTAAAAAAACCAGTAAAATTAAGGATACTACTACTGTTAATACGCGTTTCAGCACTAATATAAAACGAGTTTGAATCGTAAGGCGTACCATCAAAATAGCCTTCTGTAAAAGCCGTTCGTTTTGAAGCTGAAACCGCTAAGGAAAAACCTTTAGGGGATACCCCCGTAGCATAAGTGGCTTGAAGTCCATGGGCATAGCGTCTGTTTGAAGATAAATAGGTTATTTTACCGCCTTCTCGTTGCGAAGAAGCTCTGGTATTCATGTTTAGGCTTCCTAAATGCCCACCTAAGCTATATTTTGAGGCTGTTAAACCATAGCTCAAATCGCTGTCTTGAAAAACGTCATCTAAGCCACCAATAGCATTCCAATCGGCTTCACCGTTTAATGGACTATTATAACGCACCCCATTAATCATGACATCACCTTCTATGGCATCTTGACCTCTAGCTTTGAAAAAAGCAGGACTAAATTGATAGGCCGCCGTGTTTAAAAAAGTATTGTTAGACCCTTGGTAAAAAGCAGAATTGTTGGTCAGCGTTTCATGGTCAGTGTATAACTGGTCTTCAGCATAAGTGTTTATTTGTTGGTTTTCTATGTCGTAAAGATCATTTCCAAGGGTAATACCGTCAATATTGGCAATTTTTCCTGGACTAATAAATACATTATATGTTTTAGTACTGTAATTGTCTTTTGATACCTTTAGTACAATAGGGCCCTCAGGAACATTATTATTAAAAACAAAACGCCCCGTGTCATCGGTTAAGGTGGTCATATAAGCATCAACGATATTCACTCGTGCCCCGGCTATAGCTGTTTTTTTCTGTTTATGAGTGACAATACCGGTTAAAGAAGTGCCGTGAAGCTGGAGTTCAGCTTCAGTAGAATCTGGTGATTTTCTAGGGTATAAGATGATATTTTTAATGGTGGCACGCTTGCCCTCTAGAATATCGACATCAAATTTTCTAGAAGAATAGCCTTTCATCTCAATAAACACGGTTATTTTGCCGAGTGGAATATGATGTTCTATTAAAAATTCACCAGCCTCATTGGATTGCTGGGCAATCTCGGAGTCTTTAATAAGAATACGTGCACCAGCTACGGGTTCTTTTGTATTGTGATTGATGATATTACCTTGTATGGAAGCTTCTTGAGACCAAACAGAACTGCATAGGCTCATAAATAAAAGGGTATAAAGAATTCTTGTCATGCGTTGGGGATCGGTACTATTTAGGTTGGTTAGTTATATGGGTTATGTTTCAGGTGTAAAAGCCACTTGGTTGTTCTCTAGAGTTACCTGAACTACCTGTGGTGGATTAATGCGGTTAGAAATAATCATTTTGGCCAATGGCCTTTTCAATTGATTGCGTATAACCCCTTTTAAAGGGCGCACACCATAAACCGGAGAAAATCCGTTTAAAGCGAGGTGCTTTTTCGTGTTCTCATCAATCTGTAGTGTGATGCCTAGCTGCTCCGCTGTATTTAGTAGCTCTTTTTGTAGGTGTAAATTGAAAATTGAAACCGCTATGTTTTCAGAAATAGGAGCGAAGGGAACGATTTCGGTAAGTCTTCCTAAAAATTCTGGACGAAAATATGAACTCATAATTTCGTTAAGCTCATGAGTTGTTGGTAGTTCATCCTTTTCCATGGTTTTAGAAATGTAATCAGATCCAATATTAGAAGTGAATAAAATGACGGCATTAGAAAAATCACCTACTTTACCTAAACGGTCATGGAGTTTACCTTCATCTAAAATTTGTAAAAAAACATCAAAAACCGAAGGATGGGCTTTTTCAATTTCATCAAATAAGACAATAGCGTAAGGCTTCTGTCTGATTTTATTCACCAAAACACCACCTTCTTCATAACCAACATAACCTGGAGGGACACCGTATAAAAGCGCTGCCGAATGGGCTTCTTTAAACTCAGACATGTCAAAACGGATGATGGCATTTTCATCATTAAATAAAAAGGATGCTAAGGACTTGGCGAGTTCGGTTTTTCCAGTTCCTGTTGGTCCAGAAAAGAAAAATGATCCTATGGGTTGCCCCGGTTTTGACAATCCAGAACGGGATTCTACAATGGCATCAGCAATGGTTTTTATAGCGTAGTCTTGACCAATGACCCGTTTTTTTAGAGTGTTTTCTAGCTCTAATAATCGTCCTTTTTCTTGAGCTTGTACTTTCCCAGCAGGAATACCCGTGATTAATGACACTGTAGCCGCTAGATCACGTGCCGTAATTTCGGTGATTACTTTTTCAGCATGAACTTTTATTTTTTCTAATACAGAAATAATATGAGCTTTTTTGATTTCAACGCTATGCTGGGGTTTAAGGTCTTCTTCTAGATATTGATCAACTATAATGGGACTCAACTTGTAGGTCATGGTCTTATAAAATTGATCAAGAGCTTCTAGTACTTCTGTTTGACTTAGGTCAGTGGCTGCCGTTTCGGTTTCTAAAGTTTTAAATTCTAGTGTTAAAGTCTTAATGTCTTTAGGAAGGGATTGTGTAGATACTTTTACGGCCGACATGCTGCGGTCGATGAGGTCAATGGCAGAATCGGGGAGGCTCTTTTCTTTTAAATAGCGTTTCGCTAGTCGGATGTTTTCTTTTATCGCTTCGTCTGAAATATTAAGTTCATGGTGTTTGGTGTAAATTTGAGCGTGGGTTTTTACAATGTCAAAAGCCATAACATCATCAGGAGCCTCAATGTAAACGGGTTCCATGCGTCGTGCTAAGGCCTCATTGGTAGCAATATGTTTTCTGTAATTTTCAGAAGTTGTAGCAGAAATTAAAATAACACCTCCAGTGTTTAATTCAGATTTTAGGGTGTTTGCAATACTTTTACTTGTTGCTTTATCTTCTAAAAGACAATGCATATCATCGATGAAGATAATAGCTTTTTCTTGCTGTCTTGCTGCTTTAAATATGTTAGTTAAGCGGTCTTCAACTTCACCTTTATATGATACTGTAGCTAGTAATTTAGCCGTGTTTAATTCAAAAATTTGAACAGCTTTTAAACTATCCACAATAGTTTGATTCTGTACGGCAGATGCAAAGTATTTCACGAAAGCGGTTTTTCCAACACCAGACTCGCCTAAAAGAATCAAATGAGGTTTTGACCTTCGGTTTAATATTTCAGAAACCTGTATCATTTCCCGATTACGCGCAATAATAAAATCATAAGTACCTGTTGCTGCTTCTGAAATCATAGCGCTTGTGTAGCTGCTAAGTAGGTTGTTTGTTATTGGTGATTCTAATTGAGAATTGGTTTTAACCGCTGTAGACTCTTGTTGATTAAAAAGGGCAAGGACCTGAGTATGTGTAACCGGTAA
This sequence comes from Pseudotamlana haliotis, assembly GCF_008806375.1. Classification (GTDB taxonomy): domain Bacteria; phylum Bacteroidota; class Bacteroidia; order Flavobacteriales; family Flavobacteriaceae; genus Pseudotamlana; species Pseudotamlana haliotis. The sequence goes on from NZ_WAAT01000050.1 coordinate 357,910, forward strand.
AGATTTTAGTTGATCAAAACTAAAGCCTACGCCAGGTGTTATGGCTGAAATAAAAAGTTTGAGTAGGTTGGCGTAGTCATGCGTTAAGTTTAATTCTGAATTTTCGGCTTCTTCCAGAATCGTTTGCGCTTGATCATCAGCAGAAACCTTAAGCTGTTGCCTAGAACGTTTGGGGTAGTTTTCTAAATGGACTTGTGCCCATTCTTCAATAAAAAATACATCAATATCCTGATTAAAAAGAATCCGGTTTAAGTTGAAATCTTTATGCAATAAAGCTTTAACTAAGTGACTTGCACCGTAGTTGGCATGTTGATATTCCTGAGCAATTTGGCTTGCGATGTGCATGACTTTGTTGAGGTCGGTCATCTGATTATTCTGAATTAATTGGTCTAACATCTACAAAATTTATTCTTAAAAGATGCCAAATGTATGATAAAATTGTAAGAAATATCATATTTGTTTTATGATAAATTATGATAGTTGTGAATTATTATTCTTACGTATTGATACTCTTAAAGTTAGGATTTGGATTACATTTTATGAAATAAAATTCTTGCAAAATTTAGGATTTTTTATAGCTTTGTCCGTGGCTTTTATGCCGTTATATATATTTAATCAGGTATTATTTACCACAAAAACAAGTTATTATGGCTTTTAAAACCAAATTAAAAGTAGGCGGAAACGAGTACAACGTATTAAGTTGTAGTTATGCGCTAAAGCAAGAAACAGATGCCACTGGAAGACCTTCTTCTGTAACTAGAGGAGGTGAAGTAAAAGTTGTTATCGAATCAACCGGGGGTACTGAGTTATTCGAATGGCAATGCAGTAGTTTCGAACGTAGGGATGGATCAATTGAATTCACAAAAAGAGACACCGATGCGAAACTAAAAGAAATCACATTTGAAGAAGGTTACTTAACCTACTACAGAGAAGATTTTGATGCTTCAGGAAGCAATCCTCTAACACAAACTTTCACTATTTCGGCTAAGGTGCTTTCTAGTGGAGGTGGGATTCATGAGAATGAATGGCCTGTTTAATGCAGAAAATTAGTCGTTTTTAAAGCGCTAATACAATGTTTCTACAAAAAGGGGGTGTTTATGATTTTTTAGACATGCTCTTTTTGTTCTTTTTAAATTAAAACAAAAAGCCGTTGTGGCAAGGTGAAAATTAAACTTTTAAATATATAAATTATGGCATCCAATACCGTAGGACTTGGTGGAAATGTAACCGACATTGATGCAGGAGAGGCATTAAATGAAATTCCACAAAATAGAACACTCATAGCAGGAAAACTCACTCCCAATACACCAATTAAACCTGAAGCTGTTCAAGGCTTAAGAACTGTTGAGTCTGTTTTTGAACATTTTCAACCTGAGTTAAATATAGCCTATGAAGACAAAGACGGTGGTACGGTTAATGAGGTCACAAAATTTGAAAACTTAGGTGATTTTGGTAAAAAAGGCATCACAGAAAATAGCGATTTTCTAAAAGGTCTTGAAATTGAAAGCGCACAATATCAAAAAATTATCAAGCAACTCAAAACCAATAAGGTTTTAAAGCAAGCCTTACAAGACGAGACATCAAAAGCAGGGTTGATTGCAACTTTAGAATTGTTAATTGAAGAGTTAAGCGCTTCCAAATAAAAATAATGAGTTATGGCACAATTAGAAAATAGTCAGCAAGGGGTTTTAGAAAAACCGTATGGACAGCAGGTTTTAGAACAGGCTGATGCATTAGCGAAATTTGGCGGATTTGATCTTTTAGAATCTGCTATTGATGATATCCAAAATTTAAATCCGCAGCGTAAAGCAAGACGAAAAATATTTCTGACCGAAACCAATAAGAAACAAGAACGCAACGATTTACTGAAAGTATTAAAGCTTTGGAAGGAAACTTTAAGTTCTGACGGGGATTTAATGGATGTTATTGAAGAAACTAGTGAAAAGGAGGTGCATGCGCAAAACGTTTTAAAGAAGAATTTAAAAATAGCTTTAGATGAAACTCGTGAACTTGAGGCTTCTTATCGTTCTGTAGCTTTATTTTATAAAAACACCGATGAAGCTGCTGTTAAAAATGTTTCTATAGTCAATGCAGAACTAGAGCAATTAGCAGATCTGGATAATACTCGTTTTTTTGATTATATCCGTGAAGAAATTGTTTCGAGCTACGATCGTTTAGATTTACGAGATAATTATGGATTATTAGTGTTGCCAGGGTACTTAGGAAGTAAATCTGTTGTAGACAAATGGGCTAAAATGGCGCATGGTAATAAAGTGACTATGGTCACTGATTTTATGCATTTGGATGAGTCAGATGATGTTATGGAACTGTTTGAATCTGCTAATTTAGCTAGTGGAGACACTTATTTGTCTAATACGATAATGACTTGTAATTGGTTGGTAGGACGCCAAAAAGAAGTTGATTTAGGTGAAGATGAAGATCTTTTTGTGCCACCTTCTGGAGCGCTTGCGGGTACCATGTATAAAACCCTAATGTCACAAGTGACGGCAGGTAAAAAACATGGTGGACTTAGCGAAGTTGAAGCGGTAACTTTCGATTTAAAAAAGAGTGAAATTGCTATTTTAGAAAACCTAGGCTTAGTGCCTATGGTGAATGAATATGGTAAGGTGATGGCCTTTTCGGCTAAAACTTTATTTAATGGCGATAATATTGGCCTACAAACCTATTCAGTGGTACGTGTGTTTGATTATATCTCCAAAGTTTTAATGGATTTCTTAAACCGTCGCGCTTTTGAAAATTTCAATACCAAAACAAGAAATGAAATCTTAAAGCAAATCGTGAAATTTTTAGATGGTGTTACGGGGCCAGATAAGCTTATTGAAAATTTTGATATTAAACGTTTTGAACAAGATCAGGTTCAGAAAGATAAAATTCACGTTGATATTCGCTTAAAACCTTATTTTCCAGCTAAGAACTTCCTGATTTCTATGGACGGACAAAAAGGAGATGAAGGTGCTGAATGGGATACCGATTATGCTGAACAATAAAATAGAATAATAGATGATTAAAAGCTGCCTAGTCACACCTAGGGAGCTTTTTTTAGTCTGAAAATGAAATTTATACGGTTTTAATCACCCATTTCACTTTAAATAATCATGCAGCACACTTATTACAAGCTCCCATTAAATACAAGCGCTTTAATTTCAAACAAACCAGTAGAGAAGATTCAAATAGAGGCTTCCATAGCAAATTATCTGCACTTGATCATGACAACACGTTTTGGTGAATGTCACTTTGATCCCACTTTTGGAACGGCAGTTTGGGACGTTGATTTTAATAACATTGCTTCCGATAATAAGCTTCGTGGTATTTTGATAGATTCTCTGGTGAAATCATTAAAAACCTATGAAATTCGACTGTCAAATCTTGAGTTTGAAGTACACATCGAGCAGGAGGAAATAAATAGTAAAGGTCAAAAGAGCAAAATTAAAAAAGGTGTTTACATTCTGGTAAAAGGTGTGATTAAAAAAATAAATGAAAATTTCAGTTACAAGGAGCACTTTTATATCGCCCCATTATCGTATTAATAATGATGAGTTATAATACCCAATCGGAGATAAAAAATCGCATGATGAAAAAGGCAGCCAGCCTTTGGAATATTCCTGTTAGTGAGGTTGCTGATTCTATTGATCCACTCGTTTCTTTATTGCTTTCGGCTTGTGCTTCAGAATTTGAAAAGATTTCAGGTGATGTTAACGATGCTCAAAACCGAATTACTGAGCGGCTAATTCAGCTCATGACACCACAATCAGCTTGTGAAGTGAAACCTGCACATGCCATGGCGTATTGCGAACCTGTAGAACCAAAAACGACTATCACAGCTGAGCATCAATTTTACTGTAAATTGAAGCCTAGTAAGCAGGATATTGATGGCGATTCGAAAACAGCTTTTTTTACACCTACTAAAAAAACAAACCTCATTGGGGCTAGAATTAAGCATATGCTAGCTGGAAATAAATTGTTTAGTTTTTCAGAAGGAAAATCTAAAGATCTTACCAAGATTATTGCTAACCCAGTTGATTCAGAGGCAACCCACCTTTTTTTGGGGATTGAAACAAATCATAGTCAATTAAATCTGCAAGATGTTTCTTTTTATTTTGAACATCTTGGTTTGTCAAATTCAGAACTTTTCTATCACCATCTACAACAGGCTTCATGGTATATCGGAGATAAAAAAATAAATACAGTTCATGGTTTTAGTCAACAAAAAAGCATAGATAATAAAACGCTTGAACAAATCATTGAAGGTGAGTTTAGTGTGTCAGATAGCTTGTGTGCTGATATAAACAATTATTATAAGAAGCATTTTGTGACCGTAAAGTTGGAAGATAGCGTATCTGATTTTCCGAAATATTCAGAATTTGAAAACTTAAACATTGAAGATCAAGAGCTCTTTTTAGGGTCTAATATTTTATGGATTAAAGTTCAATTTTCTAGCGTCATCAGTTCAAAAACTTTAGAGCAGTTGTACTGTGCAGTTAATGCTTTTCCGATATTAAATAGAAAACAGCATCAGTTTACGTATCAATTAAAAAATTTCATTGATATCATTCCCGTACTTTCGGAAGCTCCTTTTTTTGATATTCAATCCATTGAAAATTCAAACGGACAACCCTATAAACCAGATAATATTAATGCTGCATCAAGTGCTGAAGGACGTTATTTTCTTAAGAATGCTAATGTGGCCAAGTTGGACTCTAGAAAAGCGTGGCGTTATATTGTGCATTTATTGGAGCTGTTAAAAGATGAGAGTGCGGCTTTCAATTTTTTTAATCGGGAATTTTTACAACATAATTTGAACAGCTTAAACCAGACTATGGCTTCCATTGAAAAAAAACTAGGAGAGGTTTATAATCATGGAATTTACAGCAATTATGTGTATTTGAATCCGTATGCCAATAACGAAAATGTAAAGGTTCGTTATTGGACAACAGATGGTGAAATTGTAAATCATATCAATTCAGGACAAAACCTAGAGGTTTACAAAGGTGGGCAGCTAAAGTCTAAAAGTTGCTATTTATTACGCCCCGTTTTTGGTGGAACAAATAGCCTTTCTATGGAACAACGGCTTCAGGCTTATCGCCGACAAAGTTTATCAAAAAATAGAATTGTTACCGAAGAAGATGTAAAGGCCTTGTGTTATGAATTATACACGAATAATATCCAAACCATTGAAATAAAAAAAGGGTTTGCGACCGATTTGTCTGTAAATAAAGGCTTGATTCAGTGTATTGAAATCATCTTGACACCAAGTGATGACTCCGAGTTAAAACCTTATGAATGGGACTATCTAAACGATAATTTATTGGCTGTTTTAGAGAAACAGTCCGTTAATATTTTTCCATATAAAATCATTAAAAGAGCATCCTAAAATTACCACGAATATGAGTAAGAATAAAAATATAAACGAAACAAAATATCTAGATAAAAATGTGATACACCTGTTTCTTTTAGTACTATTTGCTTCAGGAACGGCTTTGGGTTATAAAGTTTATACCGATGTGCCATGTGAACAAATAACTATGGATATTCATGCAAAATCATATCGGGTAGGCGAATTAATAAAATTTACGGACCTCACTGAACAAGGCGAACACTGGGCGTGGGATTTTGGAGATCATTCAGCAATTTCTAATAAAAGGAATGCCTTGCATATCTATGCTAAACCGGGAACATATGAAGTGAACCTTAAAGTGAATCATACCTGTGAAAGCACAAGGTCTATAGTGATTAAAGAGAAAGCGTTCGTTTTAGACCCAAGTAAAATCCCTAATTTGGTGGTGCCTGATAGCATTACTGCTGGTCAGAAGTTTATAGTATCTGATAGTACTAGTGGAGCCTATAGTTGGGAATGGCGTTTTGGTGAAACTGCCAAGGCAAATGCTATAACACAAAGCGCTGAATATACTTATACTGAATACGGTTTAAAAACGATTACTCTAGTGGTTAATGGTGATACAAAACATATGGCTAAAAAACGTATTCGAGTTTTTCCTAAACCAGACGAAGAAGAAACCCCTGTAGAGCGTATTACAGCAAAACCGCGGGAAATAGGTTGGGACATTCCTTATGAACCTGTTGTTGATGAAGAAGAAGAAACTCCAGAGAAAGTCATTCCTTATATAAGTGATATGGATTTTACAGAAGCCCTTTTAAAACTTGCCGATAAAGAGATTACTGAAAAGAATTTTGAGGTGTATTTCTGTGGAAACATCAATAAAACCATTGTTGTAGATGGTAAAAACACCAGTTTTTTAGCCTTTTGTCAGAAAATTAGAGGAAAGAATATAAAAATAAAACGATTAGCCATTTTTAGAATTGAAGGTTCTAATTGTATTGAGAATATAAACCTAGAATATAACAGAAAGATCTTTTAAATATGAACTATAAACACAGGGTAAATTGGGTTGATGGTATGAAAATCAATAAAGATCACTTTATAGGTTTTGAGGATGCCATGATGCAGCAATTTGCAAGCATACAAAGCTCTTATGTCCATCATAACAATTATGGTTTAATACCTGGTATTGAAAATCAAGATAAGTCTGTTGATCTAACTGTCTCAATCGACGGGCAAGAAAGTATTCACGTCGTGATAAATAGATGTATGGCAGTTACTTTAGGCGGGTATCAAATAACAATCAATGATAAGGTTAATGACTATTTAAGTCAGTCGGGACAACTTATTAAAAACGAATTCGATTTTCTTAAAACAGAGGGTGCTTATTACGTAGTCGTGTCTGTTAATCCGTATAATCGTGTGTCTATTGGTTATGCCGACCCAAATGAAACGCCTGCAAGAAAACCTTATGTAATTAGCGGCTATCAAATTTCATTACAGCCAGAAAGTCAAGTGCAAAATCATGAAATAGGGGAAAATAGTATGGTTCTGGCTAAAGTGATTTCAGATGGCAGTCATGTGGATCTTGTGGATGATTTTATACCACCTTGTACTTCCATGCAAAGTCATCCTGATTTGAATCACGCCTATAATGAAATAGGAAGTTTTTTCAATAGCATAGAATTTTATTGTACATCAGTTATTCAAAAAATACATCAGAAGAAGCAAACCAATGAACTCGCTAAAATGGTACGCGTCTTAGCGCTTGATATACTCACTTATTTAAGAGGTGCAATACCTACCTATAGAATTAATGATAAATATGGTTCGCCAGTTGAAATGATTATTAAACTCATGAGCTTGGCACGAACCATCAAAGGGAGCTTAGATTTACACGCAGGAACGGGTAAAGAAAATCTACTCAATTATTTAACAAATTGGTGTGATGTGAATCAAGGTGCTTTTGAAAATGTACTCGATGAGATGATTCATTTGGAGTATGTGCATCATGATGTTAATGAAGCCCTTCAAAAAGTAACTTCTTTTACGGCGCTTATGAATGCCTTATTTAAAAAGCTGAATGAATTGGAATATATAGGGAAGAAATCAGACTCTAATATTTTTGTAAAAGAAGATGTCGTTACTCAAGAACCAGTGAAAAAACGACGTCGTTTCTTCATGGAATAAACTCAAAATAATTACTTTAAAATCACCTACAATGAAACCCGAAAATATCAAAGCACGCCGTTCTAGTTTTATTAAATTTTTGCTCTTATTTATCTTAACCACGACCATTATCGTTGTGGCTGTATTTTTCAACTTTAGAGTCCCTCAAAAGGAAAACGCCTTATTAAAAGAACGGGCCAAAAACGTAGAGCGCGAAATGGCTTATCAAAAAGAATTTGCAACGGAAGTTATGGGCTTACAGGCTATGATAGACTCCTTGGATACACCAGGGCAAAATCTACCATTTACTAATACTTTAATACATAGTAAATTGGCCGATTTGCAAAGTTCGATTCCTCGGAAAGACTCGACGTATCGCTACAACATGTATACAGGCATTATTGAAACTTTAGTGGATTTACAAGCCACAAAAAACGAGCTCCATAGTTTGGATGATGCTAAAGCCCGTATCGCTGAGTACAAGGCTGTTTTAGCCCAAACAAGAAATGAACTAGAACAAACTAAACGCGACCTTGATATTTTGAGAATTTCAAGAAACTAAAAGAACCTTTAATCAAACGTGAATATATTATGGCACTACAATCAGTTACAGAGATTTATATTGGCGATACAGCCATAAATGCTTTTAAGAGTTTTAATTTAATTCAAAATATAAACGCTCATCATGAATTAAGACTGGAATGCAGAACCGATGTATTGGAAACGATTAGTGGTGAAATTGCCAATACCTCAAAAAAATATTTAGGAGAGGTTTTAACTTTGAAAGTGTCTTCCTTAACAGCATATTCAGCTTATAAAGTTTTAGAGTTTAAAGGTGTTGTCACTTCGGTGTCCAATAAAAGAGGGCGAAATAGCGAACATATTGTCCTGATAAAGGCTCAAAGTCCGACGATTTTATGTGATGATGGTCCGCATTATAATTCATATTTAAATCAGAGTTTATCTGATGTGTTGTCTGATACATTAGATGGTTACGATACGGCTAAATTGAGTGCTAAAATCAATCCGAGAAATGCTGCACCAATACCTTATACCGTACAGCATCATGAAAGCAATTGGGGGTATATGAGTCGATTGGCGATGCAATATAGTGAGTGGTTGTTTTATAACGGAAAGCAGCTCGTTTTTGGAACGCCAGAAAACGGTGAGGATATCGTGCTTACTTATGGTCATGACCTACAAGGCTTCTCATTAGATTTAGTACCGCTACCAAATAAATTCAATTATTTTACTCAAGATTATCTTACGGACGAAAAACACGAGGTTAAAACAGATGACATTAACACCGGAGCTAGTGGTTACCACGGTTTTGTTAGCGAGCGCAGTGCTGTTTTGTATGCCAAAGAAACTCAGGTTTTAGTGAATGATTTAGATGTTACTGATTTGAAGCAACGTATGGATACCCAAACTGAGCTTCAGAAAAAAGCTGTAGAAAGCCAACAGGTATGGTTGAGAGGTGAAAGTGATAACCCTGGTGTAGGAATAGGTGAAATTATTGAAATCAAAGATGAGCATGGAAGTCATGGTAGGTTTCGTGTCATTAGCGTAGGGCACTCTAATAATGAAAATGGCCAGTATCGAAATACTTTTGAAGGGTTAAGTGCAGATATAGATGTCTTTCCAGATACCAATTTTGAAGCGACTCCAAGAAGTAGCACACAAACCGCTGTAGTGGTTGAAAATGTAGACCCAGATGCCTTGTCACGTATTAAAGTGCAGTTTCCTTGGCAACAAATAACAGGAGAAAGCACACCCTGGATTCGCATGGTAAAGCCTCATGCTGGTAGTGAAAAAGGTTTTCATTTTATCCCTGAAATAGGCGAGGAGGTTTTAGTAGGCTTTCAAGGTGGTAATGCTGAACGTCCTTATGTTTTGGGAAGCTTGTACCATGGCAGCATGAAAGCAGAATCATGGAAAACAGATGCCAATGATATTAAAGCCATTCGTACCCGTAGCGGACATACCATTGAATTGAATGATACTGATGGTGCTGAAAAAATTAATATTTACGATAACAAAGGCAGTATCATTACTTTTGATACTCAGGAGAAATCGCTGTACATTACGGCGACTGAAAATTTAGAATTTCAGGCTAAAAATATTAAAATAACTGCGGAAGAAAACATCGCTTTGGAAGCGAAAGGTGATATCATAACAGCTTCAGAAGGTGATACATCAATAGTGGCTCAAGGAGATGCTAATCTTCAATCTGAAGGAGACGCCACAATAAGTAGTCAAGCTAGTATTACCCTTGAATCCACTAAAGATACTAGTGTAAAAGCACAAAACATAACCACTGAAGCTCATGTATCTAACAAAACTAAAGGCCAACAAACTCAGATTCAAGGGCAGATTACGGCAGTTCAAGGGGCGTCAGGGAAAATCGAAGTAATGTAGTTGGTTAGGTATTTTTTGAAGTTGAGAATTTTTGTTTTAACGTACTTTATAAGTAAGTAATTAAAAACGATTCTTGATTAGCTTAATTTTGAAGATTTTTACCTCCTTAAGGTTTGAGTACATATAGAAATTAGTTAAATTTAACATAAATTAACAAGAGTGATTTTAGACACCTCCTTAATTCTTTAGTTAGAACGGTTGATGTTTGTAAAAATTAAAGTGCTTGTTTAAGTTAATTTCTAGTCAACGAAAGAGATGCTTAATAAGAATATTTTTCCTCCTAAAAACTCCAAATGGCGCACCACGGCAGTGTTCTTGATTGCCGTGCTTATTGGTTTAGGGCTTTTTATGGCTAGGGAATCCAAAATAGTTTCTTATATGTCTGATGATCCTCAGGCTTGTGTAAATTGTCATGTAATGACTCCAGTTTACAACAGTTGGATGCATAGCTCACATCGCGAGTGGGCCAACTGTAATGATTGTCATGTTCCTCACGATAACGTTTTTAATAAATATTATTTTAAAGCTAAAGATGGTTTGTATCATGCTTCGGTATTTACCATGCGTGCCGAACCTGATGTGATTGAAATGAAAGAAGCTTCTCAAGAAGTGGTTCAAAGCAATTGTATTCGTTGTCATGTTCAGCAGGTCACTCAGGTAAAATATGATGGCTGGATTGAAGGACACCGTGAAAATAGAACCGGCCGTCAATGTTGGAGTTGTCATAAACAGGTACCACACGGTAAAGTTCATGGCTTGTCAACTATAAAATTTAATATAGCACCTATACCTACAGATCGCGAAGATGAACTTGTTATTCCTGAGTGGATGCAAGAGCAGATTAAAGAATAATAAAATTACAGCAGATGAAAAACAAAGTCTTATTTATCGTAACCATTATTGTCGTTTTTCTTTTGGGGCTTTTGGCCTCAAGTATTGTGAATAGAAAATCTGAAGCCAGGTATAAATATGTACCTCAGGTTAATATCGCTGAAAACGAACCGAGAAATGAAGTCTGGGGAGAGAATTTTCCTTTAGAGTACCAGTCTTACATGCAAACTTTAGATACTACTTTTGCTTCTATGCAAGGTGGTTCGGTCATGCGTGATGTACTTGAAGAAGACCCTAACCTTGTGATATTATTTGCTGGATATGCTTTTTCTAAGGAGTATAACCAAGGTCGTGGTCATGCTTATGCCATTGAAGATGTTCGTAATATTTTAAGAACAGGTGGGCCTAAGGGTGAAGGTGACGGGCCAATGCCTTCTACATGTTGGACCTGTAAAAGTCCAGATGTACCGCGTTTAATGAATGAAATTGGTGTGGCTGAATTTTATAGCGGAAAATGGGCAGATAAAGGTGCCGAAATTGTAAACCCTATTGGTTGTGCCGATTGTCATAATCCAGAAACCATGAAACTACGCATTACCAGACCAGCGCTTGTTGAAGCTTTTGATGCTATGGGTAAAGATATCAACCAGGCTACTCATAATGAAATGCGTTCCTTAGTTTGTGCCCAGTGTCACGTAGAGTATTATTTTAATAAAAATTTACCAGGAAAAGAAGGGGTGCCTTATTTAGTGTTCCCATGGGAAAATGGTACAACCGTGGAAGACATGGAAGATTACTATGACAATATTGAGTTTTCAGATTGGACACACCAGTTAAGTAAAACACCAATGTTGAAAGCACAACATCCAGGCTACGAAACCTTCACAACAGGGGTTCATGCCGATCGTGGCGTATCTTGTGCCGATTGTCATATGCCATATAAAAGTGAAGGCGGACAAAAATTTACAGACCACCATATCCAGTCACCTTTAAATAATACTTCAAATGCATGTCAGGTTTGTCATAGAGAGGAATCTAGCAAGCTTATCGCGAATGTGTATGACCGTCAAAGAAAAGCGACTGAAAATCGTTTGAAATTAGAAGCACTATTAGTTAAGGCACACGTTGAAGCTAAAAAATGCTGGGATTTAGGGGCTACCGAAGAACAAATGAAGCCTATCTTAATCGATATTCGTCACGGACAATGGCGTTGGGATTATTCGGCAGCAGCTCATGGTGCTTCATTCCACTCGCCAGTTGAAACGGCAAGAGTTATTGGTGGTGGTTTAGTGATTGCTCAAGAAGCTCGTGTTAAATTAGCACGATTATTAGCTGAATTGGGTCATAATAGTCCTGTAGAAATGCCTGATATTTCAACCAAGGAAAAAGCCCAAGAATATATTGGTTTAGATATGGATAAATTAAGAGCTGAAAAAGAAGCCTTTAAAAAGAACTTGTTACCTAAATGGCTTGAGGAGGCTAAAGAACGTGAATCAAAAATGCCAATAAATGCGGTTTCTACAGCCAATTAAAAATCAATATTAATTTCGTAAAATATATTAGAAAAGATATCTTGTTTTTATAATAAGGTATCTTTCCCTTTAATAACACCCATTTAATTGTATAAGTCGTATTTTTAATTTGAATTATATTTTTGTTCAGATGACATAGTAAAATTCAAGCATAGCAATAGCTACGGTTTTATTTTATATTGAAATATGAGCGAAACAGAAACAAATTATATGCGATATTACATGGTTAAAATGGCTTAAGCCGACCCTAAATTTATATGAATAAAATTTATCGCCTATTTGCTTCACCTGTATTAGCCGTAATACTTTTATTTGTTTTTGCAATATCTATGGCTACAGCCACTTTTGTAGAAAATGACTTCGGAACAGCTACGGCATGGAAAATGATTTATGATACTTGGTGGTTTGAAGTGGTCATGCTTGGTTTAGGACTTTGCTTTGTGATGAATATTTATAAGTATAAGTTGTGGCGATTGGAAAAATGGCCCTTGCTTATGTTTCATCTCGCCTTTATCATAATTCTATTAGGGGCAGGGATAACACGATATGCTTCTTATGGTGGAATCATGCGAATTAGAGAAGGTGCAAGTTCTAATATGATTATTTCTTCAGATAATTATTTGCATGTACATTTATCTAGCGGAAGCGAAAACAAAACACTTCGAAAGAAAATAAATTTTTCGCCACTAAGTAATAATAATTTTGAGTTGAATACCGATTTCATCGGCAAAAAAGTTTCTGTGTCATATAATGAGTTTATCGCTGATGCCGTTCCCGAAATTGTTGATGGTGATCCCGACGGTAAACCATTCATTCAAATGGTCGTTTCTGCAGGAAATGGGCGAGAAACGGTTTTCTTAGAAAAAGGAGAAGTTGAGGCTATTGGTCAACATCAGCATAAAATTGGCTTTGAGGTCGAACAAGAGGGGGTTATTAATATAGAGGAAGAGGGTGGTGCTTTTCAAATCATTTCACCTAGAAATCTGAGCACTTTTGTTATGGCTACCGAAACTGCTGGTACTATTGTGAAAGATAGTTTGTATACCATGAGTTTACGCACCTTGTACCGTGATGGTGATGCTTCTTTTGTGCCCTTGTCATACCACCCTAAAGCAAAAATTGGATTAGTAAGTGTTTCTGAAAAACCAAAAGATAACGATGAACAAAAAGATGATGCCTTGCTTGTTGATGTCCAAGTTGCCGAAAACACAGAAACCGCTACCTTATTATATAGAGAAGGTTTTTTACCAACAACTCATGATGTTGAGGTAGGTAGTGTGAAAGTAACCCTGTCTTATGGTGCTGAACCTATAACTACACCATTCTCCATAAAATTGAATGATTTTCAATTGGAGCGCTATCCAGGTTCTACGAGTCCGTCGGCTTACGCCAGTGAAGTTTCTGTAATTGACGGTGAAGATGTTATTCCATATCGTATTTATATGAATAATGTATTGGATTATGAAGGCTATCGATTTTTTCAAGCGAGCTATGATACCGATGAACTCGGAACGGTTTTAGCCGTAAATCACGATGCGCTCGGAACGAATATTACCTATTTAGGCTACTTTTTGATGACTATTGGCATGTTCTTCACCTTGTTTAGTAAAAATTCACGCTTCACCTTAATAAATAGGAAACTGAAAAAACTGAAGTTAAAAACAGCAGCGGTTATTATTACTTTTCTGTGTAGTTCAATGTTTAGTTTTTCGCAGAATATAGCGCCTGAAATTACCATTCAAAGAATAGAACAGTTACGTGTTGATGAACAGCACGCTGAAATGTTTGGTAGATTAATGGTTCAAGATTTAGACGGACGCATAAAACCAATGAATACTTTGGCCTCCGAGTTTCTTAGAAAACTAACACGCAAACCTTATTTTCTATTTACTCAAAATGACGAGCAAGTCAAATTCAATGCGAATCAAGCTTTTTTAGCCATGCAATCAGCTTCTAATATTTGGCAGTTTGTACCATTAATTAAAGTAGACGATGAAAAAGGGGGAAAGCTTTTTAGCAATTTAGAAATTAGTGAGGATGGTTTAGTGTCTTTTGTGGGCTTACTAGATGAAAATGGAAAATATCTTTTGGGTGAAGTTGTTGAAGAAGCCAATAAAAAGAAACCTGCTGAACGCAATGAATTTGATAAAGAAGTTATAAAAGTTGATGAGCGCTTTAATATATTATATAATGTTTTTGCAGGAAACTATTTGAAAGTGTTTCCTAATAGTAATGATGATAATAACAAATGGCACAGTCAAACGCATGACTTTTCAGATTTCCCTGAGGAAGATGGGCAATTTGCTCAAAAAATAATTCCTACCTATTATAATAATGTCAATAAAAAAGATTGGGTCGCGGCCAGTGAGAATTTGGAATACATCAAAACCTTTCAAGATATTCTAGGTAAAGAGATCATTCCATCTCGAAAAAGGGTAGAAGCTGAGTTGTGGTATAATGAGCTCAATTTAAACTTTTGGCTTTTTCAAGTTTACTTTACTTTAGGCTTGGTGCTTTTAGTTTTAGCTTTATTTAAAATCTTTACTAAGAAGAGGCTAATTGATGTATTATGGGATATTAGTGTATTGCTAACGCTGGTAAGTTTTTTAGCTTTTACAGGAAACATTATATTAAGATCGTATGTGGCACAGCATGCCCCTTGGAGCAACGGTTATGAAATGCTCGTTTTCGTGTCATGGGTATTATTATTGTGTGGTCTTTTATCTTTTAGAAAATCTGATTTTGCTTTACCGTTGGCAACCTTGTTTTCTGGAGCTTTGTTATTTGTAAGTTATTTAGATTGGTTGAGTCCGGAAATCACCAATTTAATGCCGGTATTAAAATCGTATTGGTTAAAAATTCACGTAGCCACCATAGTAAGTAGTTATGCCCCTTTAGCTTTATCTGCAGTTTTAGGGTTTATGGCTTTGATTTTAATGATTTTTAAAACGGAAAAAACGAAAAAAGCCATTGATATTAGAATCAAGGAACTGACTTATATAAATGAGATATCTATGACTATAGGCTTGTTTGTTTTAGCCGTAGGAACTTTTTTAGGTGGCATTTGGGCTAATGAGTCTTGGGGCCGCTATTGGGCCTGGGATCCTAAGGAAACTTGGGCCCTTATTAGTATTATTGTTTATACGATTGTATTGCACTTACGTTTAATTCCTGTTTTGAAAAGCAACTATATACTAAATACAGCTAGCGTTTTTGCATTTGGCTCTATTATAATGACGTCTTTTGGTGTGAACTATTATTTGTCAGGATTACATAGTTACGCCGCTGGAGATCCATTGCCTATTCCTAATTTTATTTATGTATTAGTCGTTGTGGTGGTTCTGGTTTCAGTTTGGGCTTATTTTAGGTATAATAAATTTAAGAATTAGAAATAGAACATTTATAAACGTTGTTCGTCTGTAATTATTGTGATTTAATCGAAAATATTTAATTAAAGGCACAAAATTCGCAAAAAAGCGTAAAAAAAATCGACAAAACGCTTGTTAATTTCGGTTAATTACATAAATTTGTCGAACTAACCCTAAAATCTTACACATGAAAATAAAATTATTTTTATTAGTTTTTTGTCTCTCACTTGTTTCAAGCATAGGTTTCGCACAGAAAGATGGTGCAAAAAGTATCATTAGTGATAAAGTTAAGATAAAGAAATATCATACTATTGATGAGCTTGAGCGTATGCCGAAGGGTGAGGTTTTAGCACTTTATAGAGAAAGAAATACGGTGTTGACTAGAATATTACCATATATTGCTTTAGCAACTAAACCAGGAGTTACAATGGTTACTATAGGTATTCCTACAAACAGTGATAATATTAAGGCCTTAGATACTCAACATGAAGCTGCGGATGAATATGTAAATAGTACTACTTTTTTCTTGAATGAATATTTACCATATGCAGATACAAGAAATATTATATCAGGTATCTTATTTTACGAGGAAATTATGAAGTCACTACATACATTTAATGAATATCGTTAACGTGATGTAGTACTTATATATTATAAATGCAAAATTTGATGCTAACAAAATGTTTTAAACAGTAAGTGTTTATAATGTTTGTTAGCATTTTTTTTATTAAAAATTACTTCTTGAGCTTGTTAATCGAATTGTAATAATTTAACTAAGTTCGATTAGTAATTCTGATTTTTTTTATAAGATTGAGCTTTTGAATGAGTTATTAAGAAAATCTCAATTTTTATTTGTGTATTTCATCGATAGAATATCTGTACAAAAGCCCTTATTTTGTGTATTTAGTCGAAATAATTGGTATTTCGTGGATTTTTTGTTAAATTTGATTAATAAATCATTTGAAAGCTTTACTTTAGGTTCTAACCCCCAAATCGATTAACTATGAAGAAAATTACACTTACTGTTTTCATATTCCTATTTGCGCTAGCAAATGTTGTTGCTCAACAAGAGAAAGGAATTATAGGAAAGGATAACTGGCTTAATAATTGGACAGATTTCCAATCAAATAGTCAATCTGAACATATTGAACCGACACAAATCTTAACTGGAAATATTACTGAAGATACTCGATTGGTAAAGAGACATGTGTATTTATTAGTAGGGAGTATTTTTGTAACTAATAATGCAGTTTTAACTATTGAACCAGGAACAGTGATTATTGGAGATTACGAGAGTAAGGCTTCTTTAACTATTGCTAAAGGTGCTAGCATTGTTGCTAATGGGTTAGAAACGGATCCTATTATATTTACTTCTAACAGACGCGTTAAGAAAGCAGGTGACTGGGGAGGAATTATTGTTCTTGGTGACGCTGCAACTAATAGATTTGGAAACGGATCAGTTTCTCCATTTTATACGCGACTGGCTTCAGAAAATTATGCTTTTACTAATTTTGGAGGGGAAAATCCAAATTCTAATTCTGGTTTGTTAAAGTATGTGCGTATTGAATATGCTGGGAGTCGAGTGAGTTCAGGTTTATATTTTAATGGTTTGTTATTAGCTGGTGTTGGCCGTGAAACTGTTTTAGAGAATGTAATGGTTAGTAATTCTGGTGGGAATTCAATTGAAGTATGGGGTGGAAAGGTTAACTTAAACAAGTTTGTTTCGTACAAATCAAGTAAAAGCGATTATAAATTTAATTATGGTGCGCAAGCTGAATTGATTAATTCATTAGCTGTAAGATCTCCATATGTATCAAGTAGTAGTGGAGCCAGAAGTTTAGAGGTTGTTGCTTATAGTCAGAGAGAAGATATTGATTTTTCAAAACCATCAACGTCTGTAAAAGCTCAAAACATTACGGTTCTTAATGCTTCTAAAGATTTAAGAGAAGACATTAGAATGGGGCTTGTTAAAGAAGGTGTTTATGTTGGGGAACATGCATCACTTGCTATGAATAAAAGTGTGATCTCTGGATTTAATCCAGCAGTTATTTTTGAAAGTAAAATTCGAATTAACCAAGAGAGCTTAGATAAAATTAAATTTACAAATATGTATTTCAATAACTGTAATGGAAACATTTTTGTTGAAAATAGCTCGAATAATGAGGACTTAGAAAATTGGTATGGAAACCATGCTTTCTTTAATGTTTATTCTAAAGGGCATGATGCAGAAACATTTATTGAAATAAATAATCCAAGAAGACCAGATTATAGATTGCGTATCAATAAAATTATTGCGTCAAACGAAGCTGATTCAAATTAAAAAAAAGAAATACTTTATATTTATTCATATATTAAGGTAATAATAGATTACAAACTAACTAACCCCAAATCATTCTACATATTTATCTGAAACTTATACTTTTCATTATATAATTTGTTACTGTTAGCGGTGACGAATTATATAATGTTTAGGTTATTATTATTCCTCCTCAAATAATAACTATAAGATGCTTAGGACTTCGAATGTGGGAAATTTTCAGATGAAAAACTTTACGCTTATACATATTATTGCTTTTTTTCTCTTTATTTTTTCGAATACAGTACAGGGGCAAATAGTTATAACAAAACCTAATTTAGTCAGATTTACTCAAGCCTGTGCTAGTGATAGTTTTAATTCTTATAGTGTAACTTTTTCTTTCTCGCCTGATACTGGTATCAGTGCTTCCAATCAATTTATTTTAGAACTTTCTGATGCAGATGGTAGTTTTGCTAATGCCGAAGTAGTCTATACTTCAGGGG
This sequence comes from Pseudotamlana haliotis, assembly GCF_008806375.1. Taxonomy (GTDB): domain Bacteria; phylum Bacteroidota; class Bacteroidia; order Flavobacteriales; family Flavobacteriaceae; genus Pseudotamlana; species Pseudotamlana haliotis. The sequence continues at coordinate 376,386 of NZ_WAAT01000050.1, forward strand.
AAGGTGAAATTGTGACCACGCCTGCAACGATAACCTTTGCCGTTCCAGAAACAGTTTCTGGAGAGTCTTATAAAGTAAGAGTAAAGAGTACCTCGCCTTCAGCAACAAGCTCAGGATCTAATGCGTTTCCTGCATATTATAAACTTCAAGATAGTCCATTTACTATTAATAATTTGGTGGAAACGGCTAATTTTTGTTCAGGAGGAAGCTACCTTTTAACTATTGATGATCCAGGAGATGAAAATAATGATTCACCATTACAATACCCTTCTTTAACCTATAATTGGTTTCGCGAAACAAGTGCTACAACTAAAGAGTTTGTTGCTAATGGTGCTAGTTTAGCAGTATCTACTCCAGGGAAATATTTTGTAGAAACGAATTATGGCACTTGTACATCAAATTCTTATTCAAATAGAGTTACCGTATATGAAATATCAACTGGTGTCGTGGTGACTGTAAATTCTAGTTTGGGAAATCCATATTGCATGAGTGATGGACCAACGACCTTGACATCTACAGAAGGAGATGCATACCAATGGAGTAAAGACGGGGAACTGATTGACGGTGCTACCGAGCAAACATATACAACAAACGATTCTGGTGAATATTCAGTAAATGTTGATTTAGGAAGTTGTACGACTTCAGCTTCTATTCTTTTAGATAATTCTGGGTTTTCAAGCAGTATTGATGGCGTAGATTTAGATGAAGATAATGTTTTGGAAGATGACGATTCTTTATTGGCAACGATAACGACAGACGCTACAAACCCTTCTTACGCTTGGTATAGAAATGATGTTCAACTTTCAGATGAAACTAGTAATAGTTTAGAGATTGATGAATTTGGAAGTTATAGAGCAGTGGTGTCTCAGCCGTCTTCTACAGGAGGTTGTATCGCTTCAAATGAGTTTGTTTTTACCGTTTCTGGTGGGGATGATTACTTTCCAGATGTTGCTGAAATACCAAATATTGTAAGTCCTAATGGTGATGGTATAAACGATACATGGATTATTCCTAAAGAATATGTTGCAGGTACTAATACAGAAGTGCTTATTATTAGCGCTCAGGGTAAAACAGTTTTGCAAACAACAGATTATTTGAATAATTGGCCAGAAGATGCTATTAATTTTGAAAATGTGAACCCAGTATATTACTATATAATAACCCCTTCTCAAGGGAGTGTTCGAAAAGGGTCAATAACAGTAATAAAATAACATGAAAAAATATTTACTTTATATTCTGTTGTTTTTAAGTGTTAGCTATCAGTCTGTTGCTCAGGATGATGGTGTTGTTGCATTGAATATTCCTGTTAGGAATTCATTAAAATTTAATAGAACATTTATAAACCCTACTTTCAGTTTTGTGAGGGAAGGACATCGTTATATTTCTTTCAACAATAAAAGAGAGTGGACACAATTTGAAAATGCGCCTCAAACGTATTTATTTGGCTATTCTGGGCGTTTTAGAGAAAGTATTGGGGCTGGTGTTAGTTTATTTCAGCAAAATTACGGTGCTTTAACAACGTTTGGAGGAATGGCCAACTTCGCCTATAATGTCGTTGTTAACCGTTCTGGCAACTTAACTTTTGGTATGAATCTTGGTTTTTATAGAAGCGGGGTTAATGATGGAGCCATTATTAGTAATACTCCAGACCCAGCTTTAGATAACATACCTTCTAATTCTATTATTACAATTAACCCAGGTATTAATTACGGTACTGAGTTTTTTGATTTTGGAGTCTCATTAAATAATATTGTAGCTTATAATTTAACTTCTACAGCTATGGTTGCTGATAATGCAGAACAAGGCATTCAAGTACATGGTATGTACACCGGCTATATAAGTTCTTTTGGATATTTTAGAGATAGTAGATTTTCTGCTCTAGTACGTTCAGAGTTTAAAAAAGAACAAACTATATTTTCAGGTTTGGTGATGCTTACTGTGCCTAAAGGTTTTTGGGGGCAGGCGGGTTACAATTCTTTTTACGGTTTTTCTGTAGGAGCAGGTTTAAACATTACGCCTCAAATTGCACTTGAATATAATTATGAAATGGCTATGGGGGATATTTCTCCTTTAGGAAATTCACACGATTTCACTATAGCTTATAGGTTTAAATCTAAAGAACGTTACGATTATTTTGGAGATGAAGAAGAAGATGGTCTGTTTATTTCTGATTCTAAAAAGAATAAGTCAAGGAAAGTTACCGTTAGTGAAACACCTAAAGATCTGCCAAGAAAATCTGATACTTTAGAAAAGCAACGAGCAGCCGAAGCCGCGGCCGCCGCAGCTCGAGCTGAAGAAAAGCGTGCATCGGAAGCAGCAGCGCTAAACGGAGTAACTGAAGCAGAACGTTTAGCAGAAAAACAGGAAGCCGATCGTATAGCTCATGAAGCTGAGGCAGAGGCCGAACGCCTTAGAAAAGAGCAAGAAGCTATTGTTGCAGCAGAATCAGAACGCTTAAGACAGGAAGAAGAAGCGCGTCAAGCAGAAGCTGCTAGAGTACAGGCTGAACAGGATGCCGCAGCAGCTTTAGCAGAATCAGAACGTTTAAGACAAGA
>NZ_WAAT01000051.1 GCF_008806375.1 Pseudotamlana haliotis
CTTGTTCAACATCTTCGGTTTTTATATGACCTAAAACACCCCAAGGGCCCTCATAACCTAACTCAAACAAGGTTTTGATCATAGGATATTCATAATCGCCTTCACCAATAGTTAGAATTTTAGGACCATCTTTGCGTATACCATTTAAATTCACACAGGTTAAATAGGGTTTTATATTTTTAAATACTCGTGTATAATCGTTTAAATCTTCCTGAGCATGGTGAAAATTATACACGATTTTCAAATTAAAATCAGGTAATCTTTTTATAATTTCAATTTGATTATCGGTGTTTGCAAACCATCCACTGTGATTGTACAAAGCCAAATCAACGCCTAAAGCATCCGCTTTCTCCTTAATAAATGTAATGTAGTTAATAGCACGATTAATGGCATCTTCCTGACTCAAATCTTTAAAATAATTAGGACTAAAACTCAACCAAATATCCGGTTTGTTTTCAACACCTTCAAGTTTAGTTAACAGTGCTTTGTTTAACGGACTTAACTTTCCTATACTATCTCTTTTTGCATTTAACCATAAAAATATAGACTCAATAGCCATATTATTTTCCTTAGCTAAGGCAAATTCCTCTTGGATATAATCTAGATGTTCTTCACGCCAATTATAACCATATTTAGAAAATCCCATGTCTTTAAGCATGCTAATGCGTTCTTGTGGTTGACGTTCTAAAGCATCAAAAGAAACCACACACCATGGTATAATATCCTCAATGGTTATCTGTTTTTTCGCTTGTGCATAAGAAAAACTTAAGGGTAGGATAAATAATAAAAAACTGATTTTAAATAAATGATGCATTGATTTTTTTATTGAAATATGAGTTTAATAGAAACAAATTATAGGGTTCATTTTAGGTTATAATTGGTATTAAATGATAAACTTAAAAATAGTACTTAATAGCTTATGATCTAAACATCGCAATATGCGGAATATCATCTTCTAAATAGGTATCGCCTACTTCTTTAAAACCTAAATTATTATAAAATTGTTTCAAATGATATTGCGCTGAAATTTTAATCTTAGTTTCTCTAAAATGAATACGAATGACTTCAATGGACATTTCCATAAGTTCATAGCCATATTGGTGCTTACGTTGTTTTTGTGCAACCACAACACGCCCAATACTGGCGGATTCAAAATATAAACCAGGCTCAAAAATACGTGTGTAAGCCACAAGTTTTTTTCCTTTATACCCTAAAACATGCAGGGCTTTGTCATCTTTACCATCAATATCTTGGTACACACAGTCTTGCTCCACCACAAAAACTTCACTTCGTAATTGAAGTAGTTTATAGAGTTCGGTATTGGTTAAATCTTCAAAAGTTTTGATTTTATAATCTAGCATGGGCTTTTTATAAGTTAAAATGTAAGTACAATGTCAAAACGAGATCTGTTACAAAAATAGCGGTATTGATATGATATAAATTTTTACTTTGCAGACCCCTTAGTTTTTAAAAAACCTGAAGGACCTTATCACAACAATGATTGCGCAATGGAGATAATCCTATTTTAACATTATAAGTATTTATCTAGTTTCTTCTAAACATGAATTTAAGATTGAAATTACCGTATTTTAATCATGAGATTCCTGCTTTCGTAGAAATTTAATCTTGAACGATAACATCTTTAGCATCATCATAACTGTATTCTGGCTGAATATTCACATGATTAATATGGTATTTTTTAAAGACATACTGCTCAATATTCTTTAAAATGGTATCGAATTCAGATAAGGTTATATCTTCACTAAAATCAATATGAGCTTCTAGATGTACCTCATCTTCGTTTAGTTGCCAAACGTGAACATGATGCACGTTTTTAACACTTTCAAAAGCATTAATTTCATCTACAATTTTTTGAACAGGCACCGAATCTGGGGTAAAAAGCATGAGGACTTTGGTAGAGTTGATAAGCAAATCAAAACCCATCCAAATTAAGTAAATAGCTATCGCAAAAGTAAGCACACTATCTACCCAAAATAATTGATAATATTTCATGAGTAAACCGCCAACCAATACCGCCACACTGGCCATCATATCGGTAAGTAAATGAATGTAGGCGCTTTTCATGTTCATATTGCTTTTAGAGTCTTTCTTTAATAAAAGGACACTAAAACCATTACCTAAAATAGCGACTAGAGATAACCAAATCACTAAATCAGATTCGATAACTTCAGGGTTTTTAAAACGTTTAAAAGCTTCAATTATTAACAAAACGGCCACAATTATTAAAGTGGCTGCATTAATAAAGGCAGCTAATATTTCGGCACGTTTATAACCAAAAGTACGTTGAAAAGATGCTTTTCTTTTTGTTAATTTATTAGCGATATAGCTAATAATTAAAGAAATAACATCGCTAAAGTTATGTAAAGCATCACTAAGTAGGGACAAACTTCCAGAGAGGAGTCCGCCAATAACTTGCGCTACCGTAATAACGATGTTTAAAAGTATGGATATAACGAGATTCCGACCTTTAAGATCGGGATGATCATGAGTATGATGATGCCCATGAGAATGACTCATTTAGCAAGACACCGGTATTTTATCAATTCTAGTTTGGTGTCTTCCACCTTCAAATTCGGTGTTTAAAAAGACATCAACCATTTCTAAAGCTTGTGGAATGGCTGTAAATCTTGCAGGAATACATAAAATGTTTGCGTTATTATGACTTCTTATAAGGTGTACAATTTCTTTATTCCAACATAAACCGGCACGAATGCTTTGGTGTTTGTTCGCAGCCATGGCCACACCGTTGGCACTACCGCAAATTAAAATACCATATGTAGAAGTTTTGTTTTCTACATCGGTTGCTACGGGGTGTACAAAATCGGCGTAATCTACACTATCGTGAGCATCGGTACCATGGTTGTTTACGGTATATCCTTTAGCTTCAAGAAGTTCCTTAATTGCAAATTTATATTCTGTTCCTGCGTGGTCGTTTCCTATAGAAATTGTCATGTGTATATCTTATATTGTATTGTTGTACAAAGGTAGTAATTATTAACCATGTGTATTAAAATGTGGATGACTTGTTAATAACTGTTCATTACTTTCTAAAAGAAAAATATTGAATATCCATTTATTTTTCCAATCAAAAACCACAACTTAAAATCCAAATTTTTAATTCATTTTTTTTAGCGAGGTTATGAGTTCAAAAATTGTGAGCTATGAACATCAAACTTAAAAAACTTATGAATAAATACAGCTGGGTTTTGGTTGTTAACAACTGTGGATATAAAAATGAAAAAGACTTAAAATTAGACAATTAATCGAAATTTAATTGTTAAGAACCTATTAACAAACTGTAAAGTTAAAACCATCAAAATAAAACTTAGAGAAGTTATACCAGTTATTAACACCCTATAATAACCACCATTGTTTTTTTAAATTTTAAAAGAAAAATAATAATATATATATAAGTGTGGATAACTTCAAAATTATGATTAAAAAACTACTTTTGTTTTTACTAATTTCTATAATTAGTTTTCAAGGCATAGCCCAAACCACTGCGATTCCAGATCCTAATTTTGAACAAGCGTTAATAGATTTTGGTTATGATACTAATCTAGATGGTGAGGTACTTACATCTAATATTTCTGGTGTAACAAGTTTAGATATAAATGATAAAAATATTTCAGATTTGACAGGAATTGAAGATTTTGTTGCATTAACAAGATTATATTGTTACAATAATTCCTTAACAAGTTTATATGTAGGTCATATTACAACATTAAAAGAATTAGATTGTTCTTGGAATTCCTTACCAAGTTTAGATGTAAGTAATAATATAGCATTAGAAAAATTATATTGTTCTTCTAATTCCTTACCAAGTCTAGATGTAAGTAGTAATACAGCATTAGAATATTTAAGTTGTTCTAGGAATCCCTTAACAAGTTTAGATGTAAGTAGTAATACAGCATTAGAAAAATTATATTGTCATAATAACTCTATAACAAGTTTAAATGTGAGTAGTAATACAGCATTGACATATATAAAATGTGATAATAATCATCTTACCAGTTTAAATGTTAAAAATGGTAATAATGTTAATTTTACATATTTTGAAGCTACCAATAACAATTTAACCTGTGTACAAGTTGATGATGTAGCCTATAGCACAACAAACTGGACAGATATTGATGATAACTCAGTGTATAGCGAAGATTGTCCTGCTGCTCAATCCACTGCGATCCCAGACCCTAATTTTGAACAAGCGTTAATAGATTTAGGTTATGATACTAATCTAGATGGTGAAGTACTTACATCTAATATTTCTACTGTGACATATTTAGATGTAAATAATAGAAATATTTCAAATTTAGCAGGTATAGAAGATTTTGTAGTATTAGAATTTTTAATTTGTTCTAGAAATTCATTGGTAAGTTTAGATGTAAGTAGTAATACAGCATTAACATCATTATGGTGTGGTGATAATTCTATCACGAGTTTAGATGTAAGTCATAATACAGCATTAGAAAATTTAATTTGTTATGATAATTCCTTAACGAGTTTAGATGTAAGTACTAATAAAGCATTAGTAATTTTAGTTTGTTCTGATAATTCTTTACCAAGTTTAGATGTAAGTAGTAACACGGTATTAGAAATTTTAAGGTGTGGTGGAAATAATATTACAAATTTGAATCTAAGCAGTAATACAGTATTAGAAATTTTAAGTTGTTCTTTTAATCCATTAACAAGTTTAGACGTAAGTAGTAATACAGCATTGACAGATTTAGATTGTACTGATAATTCTTTACCAAGTTTAGATGTAAGTCGTAATACAGAATTAATATATCTAGATTGTACTTATAATTCATTAGAAAGTTTAAATATTAAAAATGGTAATAATGATAATATGATATATTTTGAAGCTACAAATAACAATTTAACCTGTGTACAAGTTGATGATGTAGCCTATAGCACAACAAATTGGACATATATTGATGATAGCTCAGTTTACAGCGAAGATTGTTACACTTTAAGTACAGAGCAATTATCTTTCGCTGGGTTTACTTTATACCCAAATCCTGTAAACAGTATTTTAAATATTGGTTTACAAAACGGCGCGACACTAAAACAAGTTACCGTGTATAACAATTTAGGCAAGCCATTATTTACTGCAAATACAACAAGTATAAATGTAAGTGAATTAAGTGCTGGTATGTATTTTGTTAATGTAGAAACCATCCAAGGTAAGTCTATAAAAAAGGTAGTTGTTAACTAACTACTTTTTTAAATTAATAAACTAAAAGGCTCACATGTATTTGTGAGCCTTTTTTATGATTTAAACTTAAGGAAACACCGCTTTAAATTAAAAACTGTAGCTTTGTAAAATATAAGTAGCAAAATCTTCTCCTTAAACCATGCTATTTAATAACACAATTCCTGTATCTTAGGAATTGAAAACGATTACCATAATAAATGACTAGAAAAAGAAAAGGAAAATCCAAAAATAAAGGGATTTCCAACCTATCAAATACGATTTTAAGTATTTTAAAAAAAGAAAGAAACCAATCTTTTAACTACAAACAAATTGCTGCTAAACTTGGTGTTAATGATGCCAGTAGCAGAAATCAAATCATAAAAAAATTACGCGATTTACAAGGCAAACAAGAAATTGAAGAAGTTGAACGCGGTAAATTTAAAGCGGTAGTAAATACCGAATATCATACAGGACGTTTAGATCTGGCTGCCAAAGGCAACGGTTACATTATTTGCGACGATTTTGAAGATGATGTGTTCATTGCTTCAAACAACATCAATAAAGCCTTACATGATGATGAAGTGGAATTCTATGTATACAAACGTAGAAGACGTGGCAAGTTAGAAGGTGAAATTACAAATATTATTAAACGCTCAAAATCGGAGTATGTTGGGGTGATTCAATTGCATGAAAAATATGCTTTTGTGATTGCCGATAGTAATAAAATGTACAAAGATATTTTTGTACCTATCAATAAAACCTTTAAAGCTGAAGACGGTGATAAAGTTCTAGTAAAACTAGAAGATTGGCCAGAAAAAGCTGATTCACCTTACGGAAAAGTGGTGCAAGTACTTGGAAAACCAGGCGATCATAACACCGAAATTCATGCTATTTTAGCTGAGTATGGCTTACCTCACGAATTTCCTTATGAAGTCGAACAATTTGCAAATCAAATTGATACGTCTATTACTGAAGAAGAAATTGCCAAGCGTCGTGATATGCGTAAAGATTTAACCTTTACCATAGACCCGAAAGATGCTAAAGATTTTGATGATGCTTTATCCTTTGAAGTTTTAGACAATGGCTTATACGAAATTGGTATTCATATTGCCGATGTATCGCATTATTTACAAGAAGGTACCGTTTTAGATGATGAAGCTTACGAGCGCGCCACATCGGTGTATTTAGTAGATCGTGTGGTACCAATGCTTCCAGAAGTATTATCAAACAAAGCCTGTTCTTTGCGTCCTCATGAAGAGAAATATACCTTTTCAGCGGTGTTTCAAATGAATGATAAGGCTGAAGTTAAAAACCAATGGTTCGGTAGAACCGTAACTTACAGTGATGCCCGTTATGCTTACGAAGAAGCTCAGGCCGTTTTAGAATCAAAAACTAATGAAATTCCTGCGGAAGTCTCTTTAACAGGAAAAGCTTATAAAACCGACCAAAAATTAGCCGATGCCATTTTAAAAATGGATGATTTGGCTAAAATTATGCGTGGTAAACGTATGCAATCTGGAGCCCTTTCTTTTGATAAAGTGGAAGTGAAATTCAATTTAGATGAAGATGCCAATCCCGTTGGTGTGTTCTTTAAAACCAGTAAGGATGCTAATAAACTTATTGAAGAATTTATGCTTTTAGCTAACAGAAAAGTTTCAGAATTTATAGGAAAACAAAGTCCGAAAAAAACCTTCGTTTATCGTGTGCATGATGAACCTGATGAAAGTAAACTGGCTAATTTACAAGGTGTAGTTTCTAAGTTTGGTTATAAACTTAATTTTAAAGATCGTAAAACCACGGCAGCTTCACTGAATCACTTATTAACAGAAGTAAACGGTAAAAAAGAACAAAATTTAGTCGATACTTTAACCATTAGAAGTATGAGTAAAGCCGAATATACCACGCATAATATCGGGCATTACGGTTTAGCTTTTGATTATTACAGTCATTTTACCTCACCTATTCGTCGTTATCCAGATGTCATGGCACATCGCTTACTTCAGCATTATTTAGATGGCGGAAAATCGGCTAATGAAGAAATTTACGAAGAAAAATGTAACCATTCCAGCAACATGGAAGGTTTGGCAACACGTGCCGAAAGAGACTCTATAAAATACATGCAAATCCGTTTTATGGAAGACCATAAAAATGAAAATTTTGTAGGGGTAATTTCCGGGGTAACCGACTGGGGAATTTACGTTGAAATCATTTCTAATAAATGTGAAGGTATGGTAAGTGTGCGTGATATGACGGATGATCATTATGCTTTTGATCAAGATCAATTTGCTATGGTTGGAAGAAATACCGGTATGAGTTATCAACTAGGTGAAGAAGTGGTGGTTAAGGTTAAAAACACCGATCTGGTTAAAAAACATTTAGATTTTACCTTATTAGGAAAACCAGAAGATCAAAATTAAATTTATCACAAAGTCATTTTAGGCTGGTCTAATTATTGATAATTTTGTATCTATAACTAAAACAAACTAACGTATGAAACGCATATTTTTTATTTTATCAGTATTGATTTCCTCTTCTATTTTTGCCCAAGAAACGGTTGAAAAAACAGTTGGTGAATTTACAGAAGTCAAGGTTTACGATTTAATTCATTTAGAAATGGTTAAATCAGAGGAGTATAAAGTGGTTATTACTGGTGAAAACACAGACCAAGTTTCTGTTCATAACAAGAATGGTAAACTTAAAATTAAGATGAATATTGAAAAACTCTTCAACGGTACCAATACTAAAGTAAAATTATATTATAAACATGTTGATATCATTGATGTAAATGAAGGCGCTCAAATTACTTCTAATGATGTCATTGAGCAATTTGAAATCGATTTAAGAGCTCAAGAAGGCGGAACGATTACTGTACCTGTAAAAGTTAAGCATACTATAGTTAAGTCCATTACAGGCGGTATAATCACGGTTAAAGGGACTTCTAAAGACCAAAATATAGACATCAACACCGGTGGGATATTTAAAGGTGAAGAATTAATTACTGAAGATACTGATGTTTCTATAAAGGCTGCTGGTGAAGCATACGTTCACGCTACTCAAGAAGTGAATGCAAAGATTAGAGCTGGTGGTAATGTTTATATTTACGGAAAACCAGAAGTTATTAACGAAAACACAGCTTTAGGTGGAACCGTAAAACGTATGGACAAATAAGTATTAATATATATTTTGAAAACAAAAACCGTCCTAAATGGATGGTTTTTTGTTTTTATGGTGTTTTCATTTTCCTATTGCTTTAAATATTTCTTTACTTTGTATAAAGCTTCTCATAATGATTATTAATGATATTTTAACGGCAATTCCCTTCGGGATCATACTTGCTTTTACCATTGGCCCTGTATTTTTTGTATTACTTGAAACTAGTGCTACAAAAGGGTTTAGAGCTGCTTTAATATTTGATTTAGGTGTTATTTTAGCCGATATTATCTTCATTTTAATCGCCTTTTATAGTACCAATAACTTAAGAGGGAAAATAGGGAATGACCCTAATTTTTTAATTTTTGGAGGCGCTTTACTCATTGTTTATGGGGTTATTTCTTTTGTAAAAACGTCTAAATCTTTTCGATCTATAGTTAAAGAATATCATAAAGTGATCATAAAAAAGGATTATGGAAAACTTTTTGTCAAAGGTTTTTTACTTAATTTCATAAATATTGGTGTGCTTTTAGGCTGGTTGGGCTTTATTGTTTTAGGTGATTCTTTAACGTCTTCTGAGCATGGTGGTGCTATATTTATAACTTCTATGTTAGGGGCCTATTTTATGACAGATTTGGTTAAAATTCTTATTGCAAAGCGTTTAAAAGCAAAGCTAACACCACGACTTATTTTTAAAACTAAAAAAGTCATCGCTATTGTCATTTTCGCTTTTGGTATTTTGTTACTCCTACAAGGGCTATTCCCTAAAGCCTATGAGAAAAATATAGAAAAATTAGAGCAGCAAATGTCTGTTGGTTATGATGACTCTATAGAAAGTTCCATAAATTTAATTTCACACCAATAGAACACGAGCACGACTATCCCCTTGAGAGGTGGTGATCATAGGGGTGTATCTAAATATTTAAGATATCTTGGCATAAAACCCCTAAACACACTTCCCAAAAAACAAAAAAGCCTCCAGAATAAACTGAAAGCTTTTTTTTGAGGCGTCGAGCGGATTCGAACCGCTGTACAAGGTTTTGCAGACCTCTGCCTAGCCACTCGGCCACGACGCCATTTATATGTGTGCGATTTCACACCGTTTTTGAAATCTGCTGCAAATGTATAAAAAATTGTGACTTTTCTATATATAAAATTACTTTTTACGCTTTTGGTGCATTTTTATAGTCACTTTTTCTACATCACCACCAATCGGCGGGTTTAATTTACTCACCCAAACGGTGGCTTTTTTAATGGATTTATTTTCTTTAAAAATACGGTTTAATATGCGTTTAGCTACGGTTTCCAAAAGCTGTGAAGGAATCTTCATTTCTTCTTTAATAATCCGATTTAAAAACACGTAATCTACGGTATCACTAAGTTTATCGGTTTTTGCAGATTTTTGCAAATCAGCTTCAACTTTTAAATTTACCGAATAATCGCTACCAATTTTTGTTTCTTCTTTTAAACAACCGTGGTTGGCAAAAATCCTAATATTTTCAACAGTTATAATTCCCATGTGTTATGTAAATAAATCGAAAACATTACTTAAGGTGCTTGTTTTCGTTTTGTAAAATTCTGTATAAGTGCAATTTTTACAGGTTACCGATGAAAATTTTTGATTCTGAACATCAAAAATCTTAGATAATGTCCCTCCAGTTGCTCTCATTTGTCCGATGGTATAGGTTTTATTTTCGCATTTCGGACAGATATAATCTAAGTTTTTCATAATATTATTTCGTTTGGTTTATACAAGTTGCATGTATAAATATACTGAAATAATTTTTATTAGGCTTCCTTAGATATATTGGGCAAAAATAACTTGAATTTCCGTAATTTTGAGCCTTATTTAGTTGAAAAAGATCAGGAAATGTCTGAAGAAAGAAAATCACTCAATTTTATTGAGCAAATTATAGAGGAAGATTTATCAAACGGAATGTCTAAAGAAGCCTTGCGTTTTAGATTTCCGCCAGAACCAAACGGGTATTTACATATTGGACATACCAAAGCCATTGGTATTAGTTTTGGTTTAGGTGAAAAATATGAAGCACCAGTAAATCTAAGATTTGATGACACCAATCCGGCCAAAGAAGAGCAGGAGTATGTAGATGCTATTAAAAAAGATGTGGCATGGTTAGGTTATACCTGGGATAAGGAATTATTTTCTTCTGATTATTTTCAACAACTTTATGATTGGGCCATTCTTTTAATTAAAGAAGGCAAAGCTTATGTAGATTCTCAATCTAGTGAGGCTATGGCCGAACAAAAAGGAAGGCCTACACAAGCAGGTGTTGATGGACCTTTTAGAAATAGGACGGTTGAAGAAAACCTTGATTTATTCGAACGCATGAAACAAGGTGAATTTGAAGAAGGTGAACATATTTTACGTGCTAAAATTGACATGCAACATCCAAACATGTTGATGCGTGATCCTATTATTTACCGTGTTTTAAAGAAACACCACCATAGAACGGCAAACGATTGGTGTATTTACCCGATGTATGATTGGACCCATGGTGAAAGTGATTATTTAGAGCAAATTTCACACTCACTATGTTCTTTAGAATTTAAGCCGCATAGAGAGCTTTACGATTGGTTTTTAGACCAAGTTGTCGTTGAAGAAAAATTAAGGCCAAAACAACGCGAATTTGCACGTTTAAACCTTAGTTATACCATTATGAGTAAACGTAAGTTGCTTAAATTGGTAGAAGATGGCGTGGTTAATGGTTGGGACGACCCTAGAATGCCTACAATTTCTGGCTTACGTCGAAGAGGATATACACCTGCATCGATTAGAAAATTTGTTGAAACGGTTGGAGTTGCCAAGCGTGAAAATGTGATTGATGTATCGCTTTTAGAATTTTGTATTCGTGAAGATTTGAATAAAACTGCCCCACGTGTAATGGCGGTTTTAAATCCTGTAAAAGTGGTTATTACCAACTATCCTGAAGATAAGGTAGAATGGTTAGACGCTGAAAATAATCAAGAAGATGCTAGTGCTGGTTTTAGAAAAGTACCGTTTTCTCGTGAAATATTTATTGAAAAAGATGATTTTAAAGAGGAAGCTGGTAATAAGTTTTTCCGATTAAAATTAGGTGGTGAAGTGCGTCTTAAAAATGCTTATATCATCAAAGCTGAATCTGTGGTTAAAGATGCTCATGGTGAAGTGATTGAAATTCATTGTACCTATTCTGAAGATACTGCAAAACGTGTTAAAGCCACGCTACACTGGGTTTCTATTGAACATGCTTTAAAGGCTGAAGTACGTGAATACGATCGTTTATTTAATGATGAAGCGCCAGACAGCCACCAAGACAAAGACTTTATGGAATTTATCAACCCGAATTCGCTAAAACATATCACCGCCTTTGTAGAACCAAGTTTAAAAGAGGCCCAAATTGGTGATCGTTTCCAATTTCAACGTTTGGGGTATTTTAATGTGGATGATGATTCAACCGCTGAACATTTAGTGTTTAACAAAACCGTAGGTTTACGTGATTCTTGGGCGAAGGCGCAACCAAAACCACAGCAAAATAATGCACCGAAAAAACAGAATATGCCAAAACGTAAGGCTATTGATGTGATTCAGCAATTAGGAAAAAAATATACCAATTTACCTGATGCTAAACAAGAAAAGGTGAAAGCTGAAATTTTAAAATTGGCTAAACAAGTGTCTTATGATGAATTAGCACCTTTGTTTAATACAGCTGTTAAAAAAGTAGGAACGCGTATCGCGGTCACACTAGTTTTAGGTGTTTTATTAGAAAACGGACAAGCAAAGAACGAAGAAATAGATGCTTTTATAACTAAAGCTTTAGAAGATAAGAATGCACTTTTAGTACAGTTTGCTCAAGGGTTATAGTTTATGAGGTGGTGTCTAAAAAAATAAGACCCTATACCTTAGTATTTTAACTATCTTTATAGTCTAACCAAAATTTTTTTAGAATGGAAGCTTATTATAACCTTATTGCAATGCTTGTTGCGGCTTTTTCTGCTTTAGTAATCGGATCTATTTGGTATCATCCAAAAGTCTTTGGAAATGCTTGGTTGAAAGCAGCAGAATTGAATGATAAACAAATGAAAAGTGGCAGTATGGTCAAAATATTTGGTCTGGCTTTACTGTTTGCATTCATGTTATCTACGGCGCTACCAGGTATTGTGATTCACCAAGTTGGGGCTTTAAGTTTAATAGGGGGTGACCCTACACAAGCTTTAGCTTCTTATGACGCTTTTATAGCCGATTATGCTACTAATTTTAGAACCTTTAAGCATGGTGCTTTACATGGTATTCTTACCGGTATATTTGTCGTTTTACCGGTTTTAGGAACCAATGCCTTGTTTGAGCGTAAAGGAGCAAAGTATATTTTTATAAATAGCGGATACTGGATCGTGACTTTAGCCATCATGGGCGGTATTATTTGCGCTTGGAAATAGTTCATATTTGAACATTATTTTTGTAAACTTTTAACTTGTTTAAAGACTGAGAATTGTAATTTTCGGTCTTTATTGTTTCTATTGAAAACTTATACCATTTATCATTCGAGTGAAGTGCTTCCAAATTCTTGGGATGCTCTGACGGGTCATGATGTTTTTCTTCAGAAGCCCTACTTGTGCGCTTTAGAGCAAGCGACTCCAGAGAATATTCAGTTGTATTATGTGGGTATTTTTTTAGATGATGTGCTTGTTGGTATTGCTATAATTCAGCATGTCAAGTTATATTTGGAAGACATGTTTAGAAAATCTGAAGTGTCATGCCTAAAAGAAGGTTTTCAAAAGTTGCTTGCCAAAGTACTAAAGGGAAATGTCTTAGTTGCTGGAAACCTTACCCATACGGGACAGCACGGTATGTATTTTGATAAAAATACGATTTCATATAAATCCTATACGCAACTAATTTTGGAGGCTCTAAACGCTTTAAAAAGACGTATTAAAGAAAAACACAACAAAACCGTCCGTTTAATTATCTTTAAAGATTTTTTTAATGACGATGTGTTATATAATGAAGCATTAGTGTTTCAAGAACAGCAGTTACATCAGGTTTCAGTGCAACCTAATATGATATTGAATGTTCCTTCGGAATGGAATGACATTTCAGATTACACTTCTGCATTGACTAAAAAATACAGAGACCGTTATAAACGTGCTAGAAAAAAGTTAGGAAAAATTCGCCGTATTGAATTGGATGTAGAAGCCGTTGAAAAACACAAAACCACAATTCACAAACTGTATTTAAATGTTTCTAACAACGCGAAGTTTAATAGTTTTCGACTCCCAGAAAGCCATTTTTTAAGCTTAAAACAACATTTACAAGGCCATTTTAAGGTTTTTGGATATTTTTTAGATGATGAATTGGTTGGTTTTTATACCTTGATTTTAAACGGAAAAAAGCTAGAAACTTATTTCTTAGGTTATGATTCTGAACATCAATACCATAATCAACTGTATCTAAATATGCTTTATGATATGTTAGAATTTGGTATTGAAAACCAGTTTTCACAAATCATTTATGCCCGAACCGCTATGGAAATTAAAAGTTCTGTAGGCGCAAAAGCCCTTCCTATGCAAATGTATATGAAGCACACTAATCCGTCTTTAAATGCACTGCTAAAACCTGTTTTTAAATTAATGAACCCCAAGCAAGAGTGGGAGGAAAGGCACCCGTTTAAGGTTGTTTAACTGTTTATACGTTTAATCGTTTATCCAAATGTTTATTCGTTTAACCGGATATCAATAATTTTAGTCTTATAAATTTTTAAACGTAGGTCACTCTGAACTCGTTTTAACTTTGTTGAATCTTCGATTTCAGGGTCATATAATATCATATAAATAAGTTCCATAGAAGCTGAAATCAGTTAAGCATGCCGTTTCGTAAGCAACGCGGTTCAATTCATAAACAAATCAACGATTTAACATTTTCTCAAATGAATATAAAACGTCAACGTCTTTCGCTAGCGCGACGGTTCAACGCATAAAACGATTCAACAAAAAACAGTTAAACAATTTATTCATCACCATTTTCATCCTGTTTCTTCTTCTGCGCCTTCATAGCTTCACCAATTTGGTTACTGGCTGTAAAACTGGCTACCATATCGTTTAACATGTTGCTTCCAGCTTGTGGTGCGTTAGGTAATAAAATTAAATTACTGTTGGTTTCTTCACCTAAAGATTGTAAGGTGTCATAATGTTGGGTAACAACGATTAGTGCAGAAGCCTCTTGACTGTTAATACCCACACGGTTTAAAACTTCAACCGATTCTTCTAATCCTCTTGCAATTTCGCGACGCTGATCTGCAATACCTTGTCCTTGTAAACGTTTGCTTTCGGCTTCAGCTTTTGCTTTTTCAACAATTAAAATACGTTGGGCATCACCTTCGTATTGGGCTGCTGTTTTTTCTCTATCGGAAGCATTAATACGGTTCATGGCCGCTTTTACTTGAGCATCTGGATCAATGTCAGTTACTAAAGTTTTAATGATATCAAATCCGTAATCTAACATGGCATCGTTTAATTCAGCTTTTACAGCCAATGCGATATCATCTTTTTTAACGAAAACATCGTCCAATTTCATTTTAGGCACTTCGGCACGAACCACATCAAAAACATAAGAAGTGATTTGTTCATGCGGATAATCTAATTTGTAAAAGGCGTCATAAACTTTCTGACTAATTACGCGGTATTGTACTGAAACTTTTAGACGAACAAATACATCATCCAAGGTTTTGGTTTCAATAATAACGTCTAATTGCTGAATTTTTAAACTCAAGCGTCCGGCAACACGATCAACTAAAGGAATTTTTAATTGAAGTCCTGAATGACGAATACTTTGAAATTTCCCGAAGCGTTCTATAATCGCTGCGGTTTGTTGTTTTACAATGAAGAGCCCTGATATAATTATAAAGGCGACAAGAACTAAAAATGCAATTGTAATAAAATTCATGATTATGAGTTTAAAAGTGATAAATTATTCAAATTTATGAAATAGACTATATTTGAGCGTTTAATTTAGCTGTATGAAATATAAGTCATTTTTATTATTAGTAGTCACAATATTGTGTTTTGTTACAAAAAGTTTCTCTCAAAAGGGCCAATATCAAATTAGAAATGGTTTCGGAATTTCTGGTGGTATGAGTCAATATGATATCAATACCGATAATTTTAAAACCAAAGCAGCTACGGGTTTTTTAGGTGGATTACGGGCATCGGTTGATTTACCACATAAATGGTATAACTTGAGTTATGGCATGCAGTTCTCTGAAAATCAAATTGAAATTTCAGGGAGACCAGATCAGTTCAGTCTAGAGGAAGACTATATAAAATATAAACTTTTGGCTGTTAGTTTAGATTTGAGCTTACACGTAAAACTTATAAAAAACTATCTCATGATTGATATCGGGCCTATGTTGCAATTCAATGGGCCGTTAGAATTTAAAGATGAAGATCAGGAAGGTTATTTTATTAACAACTATGATCATTTAACGGCTAAGGACATCACCAAGTTATCCAAATTCCATATGAATGGCGTTGTAGGTGCTTCAGTAGGCGTTCGTAATTTTATGTTGAAAGGTCAGTATATTTACGGTTTTACTAATATTTTGAATAAATTAAATAAAGAAAAAGTTGATAATTCAGGTGGGAAATCAAAGTTTGAAGGGCATCAACAAATGCTGACCTTATCGGCTATTGTTACTTTTTAAAATGTATTATTGTTTATTCGTTTATTTGTTTAATCGTGTAATTGAGGTGTTTACTACAAAAAAAGGAAGATTTCCTTTATATAGGGGAGCTTACTTCTAACTTCTAATATTTAACTTTTTATATTCTCAAATATATGAGGAGTTAACTCCTATGAAACAAAAATCCCCGAAGTTTTTTAATTCTGATAAACTTCAGAAGAAAAAAACTTCAGGGATATGTATAAAATTATATCTAAATTATAGCGTAGCCATGACGTTTTCAATACGTTTAATGCTTTCGTTTTTGCCAATCATGTACATAATATCAAAAACATCTGGTCCTTGTAAGGCACCTACTAAAGCTAAACGTAGCGGCATCATGACTTTTCCAAAGCCTATGTCGTTACTTGTAATCCAACCTTTGATTTCCGTTTGAAGGTTTTCAACAGTGAAATCTTCAATACCGTTAACTAGGGTGTTTACTTCAGATAAAATGGCTTTGGTTTCTTCTTTAAACGCCTTTTTTGATGCTTTTTCGTCATAAGACGTTGGAGCTGTGAAGAAATAATGTGTTAAATCCCAAAAATCAGATACAAAAGTGGCACGTTCTTTAATTAAACCAACTGCCATACTGATGTATTGTAAATCGATATCAGCTCCAGTTTTTTCATCAACCGTAGGTTTGAAGGCTTCAGCTAAAATATCGTTGTGCTGTTCTTGCATGTAATGGTGGTTAAACCATTTTGTTTTATCTGGATCAAATCGTGCACCTGCTTTATGAACACGGGTTAAATCAAAGTCCTTGATGAGTTCATCTAGACTAAATAATTCTTGTTCGGTACCTGGATTCCAACCTAAAAAGGCTAAGAAATTAACCATAGCTTCTGGGAAATAACCATCTTCTTTATAACCTCTTGAAACGTCGTTGGTTTTTGGGTCTGTCCATTCTAAAGGAAATACAGGAAAGCCTAATTTATCGCCATCACGCTTACTTAATTTACCTTTTCCTGTAGGTTTTAAAATTAGCGGTAAATGTGCAAATTCTGGAGCATCCCATCCTAAAGCTTGATATAATTGGTAGTGTAGGGCTAATGACGGTAACCACTCTTCACCACGAATCACATGTGTGATTTGCATTAAATGGTCATCAACAATATTGGCCAAGTGGTAGGTTGGCATTCCATCACTTTTGTATAAAACTTTATCATCTAAAATATTGGTGTCAATTTTAATATCACCACGAATAATATCTTTAAGATGTAAGGTTTCGTCTTGTGGAGATTTAAAACGAATCACATAATCTTCACCAGCATCTAATTTTGCTTGAGTTTCTTCTGCGCTAAGCGCTAAAGAGTTGCTTAATTTTAAGCGGTTGTGCCAGTTATAAATAAAGGTTTTTCCTTTTGCTTCATGGTCTTTTCGGTGAAAGTCTAAGTTTTCAGCGGTATCAAAAGCATAATATGCATTTCCCGAAGCGATTAAATCATCGGCATATTGCTTGTATAACTCTTTACGTTCACTTTGACGGTATGGTCCGAAATCACCACCTTTTCCAACGCCTTCGTCAAAAGGCATACCACACCAATTTAGAGCATCGATAATATATTGTTCTGCACCTTCAACATAACGGTTTTGGTCGGTATCTTCAATACGTAAGATAAAATCGCCATCGTGTTTTTTGGCAAATAAATAATTGAATAATGCGGTTCTTACGCCACCAATATGTAAGGGTCCTGTTGGGCTAGGTGCAAAACGCACGCGAACTTTTTTGGTCATGATATTTTTTATTTCTGTTGAAAATGCAATCTCAAGCATCGGTTTGAGAATCGCTGCAAAGATACAATTAACAGCTAATTTTGAACCTTGTAAAAAAATAAATTGTAGTTTAGTAAGTTAAAAGTTTATAGGCGAAGGCGTTTCTTTCAAGGCATGAATCATTTCAATACTATACAGCAAAAATTAGAAGTGTTTATTAGAAGATTTTATACTAATGAACTGCTCAAAGGGGCGATATTATTTTTCGCTATCGGACTGCTTTATTTGCTTTTTACTTTGTTTGTTGAAACGGTTTTATGGTTACAACCACAGTTTAGAAGCATCTTATTTTGGCTCTTTATTTTAGTGGAATGTGGCTTGTTGGTAAAATTCATTTTTCTGCCTTTGGCAAAATTATTTAAACTTCAGAAGGGTATAGATTATGAAGAAGCATCAAAAATTATAGGAACACACTTTCCTGAAGTGAATGATAAACTTCTAAATGTACTTCAGCTTCAGCGTGACAAAACGAAATCAGAATTACTACTGGCTAGTATTGAACAAAAGTCCTTAGAATTACAACCGGTACCTTTTAAGTTAGCCGTAAATTTTAATGAAAACCTTAAGTATTTAAAATATGCTGCCATTCCTTTGGCTATAGTTTTACTGGTATATATTTCAGGAAATATCACCTGGTTTAGTGACAGCTATAAACGTGTGGTTGATTATAAAACGGCTTATGAGCCACCAGCACCTTTTCAGTTTTTTGTTTTGAATGATCATTTAAGTGCTATTGAAAATAAAGATTTCGTGCTGAAAGTTAAAACCGCAGGTGATGTGGTTCCAGAAAATGTTCAAATTGAGTATAATGACGAAATTTATTTTCTCGAACAAAAAGGCGTAGGGGATTTTGAATATGTGTTTTCACAACCTAAGGAAGCTATTACATTTCGTTTATTGTCTAATAATGTACGGTCTAAATACTATGATATTAATCTTATTGAAACACCAAGTTTAGTAAGTTTCAAAATGAAATTAGATTATCCGTCTTACACACAAAAGAAAGATGAAGTTTTACAAAGCACGGGTAATGCATTGGTTCCTGAAGGTACAAAAGTTACTTGGGAATTGAATACGAAATCTACTGAAGCCGTGCAGTTGTTTTCTGAAGATACTGTTGTCTTCAGAGTTAATAAGAAGAACGTATTTGAAACGTCTAAACAATTGTTTAATGATTTTCAATATACGCTAAGCACGAGTAACAAAAGCCTTCAGAATTATGAAAATTTAGGGTTTAATATCGGGGTGGTTAAAGATGAGTACCCAGAAATCCGTTTGAAGGTGGAGCAAGATACTGTGGACTTACAAAGCTTGTATTTTTACGGACAAGTGAGTGACGATTACGGATTTTCAAAGCTAGAAATGGTGTATTATCCTTCGGAAAAACCATCAGAGAAACAGGTGGTTTCTATGCTAGTTTCAAAAACTAATATTGGTGAATTCATTTCTGCTTTTCCGAATAACTTGCAAATCGAATCTGGAATTCTTTATGAATTATTCTTTCAAGTAGCTGATAATGACCGTGTTAACGGTGTTAAATTTGTTAAAAGTCAGTTAGTTAGCTATAGAAAACGCACAAACGCCGAGGAAGAACACAAAAGTTTACAGGAACAAAAAGAATCGATTCAAGATTTAAATAAATCCTTAGAAAATTTTGATGTTCAGGAAAAGCAACTGGAGAAGCTTACCAAAACCCAACGAGAAAAAAATCAGTTGAACTTCAATGATAAAAAACAGTTGCAACGTTTTCTAAAACATCAAAAGCAGCAGGATGAAATGATGAAAAATTTCAATAAAAAGCTTAATGATAATTTAGAGGAATTTCAGAAGGAAAATAATGAAGCCGATCCTTTCAAGGAAGATTTAAAAGAACGTTTAAAAGAGAATGAAGAGCAGCTTAAAAAGGATGAAAAACTACTTAGAGAATTAGAGAGACTTCAAGAGAAAATTAATAAGGAACAGCTTATTAATAAACTTGAAGAACTGTCTAAACAAAATAAAAACAAAAAACGTAGTTTGGAGCAAATGCTTGAATTGACTAAACGTTTTTATGTTGAAAAGAAATTGGAAAAGCTTCAAGATGATTTACAGAAATTAGCCCAAGAGCAGGAGGCTTTATCTGAAAAATCTAAGGAGGAAAACACCAAAGAAAAACAAGATACGCTGAATAAAAAGTTCGAGAACTATAAAAAGGAAATTGAAGATTTAGAAAAAGAATCTAAAGACCTTAAAAAACCTATTGATATTCCTCGTGATAAGCTTGATGAAAATGATGTTCAAAAAGAACAGCAAGAAGCTTCTGAAAATCTTGAAAAATTAGAAGAGAATAATTCTGAGGAATCTGATGATAAAAATGATTCTAAAGAAAAGCAGAATAGTTTAAAAAAAGCACAACAAAATCAGAAGAAGGCTGCCGAGAAGATGAAGCAAATGAGTGCTCAAATGCAAAATGCACTTCAAGCTGGCGGACAAGATCAAATGAAAGAAGACATGGAAACGCTTCGTCAGATTCTTGATAATCTCGTTTTGTTTTCTTTTGAAGAAGAAGCCTTGATGAAAGATTTTAAATCCATGCAGGGTGATGGCAATAAGTTTGCATCCAATCTTAAAAAGCAAAATAATCTAAGAATTTATTTTGAACATGTTGATGATAGTTTGTTTGCTTTGTCTTTACGTCAGCCTAAATTATCCGAACAGGTAAATAAGGAAATTTCGGAGGTATATTATAATATTGATAAGGCCTTAGAATTGTTTGCAGACAATCATGTTTTTCAAGGCATTTCTAATCAGCAATTCACCATTACGGCGACCAATAATTTATCTGATATGTTAAGTGATGTCTTAGGTAACATGGAAGAAAGTTTAAGCATGTCTGCTGGTAAAGGCGGGCAAGGTGAAATGCAATTGCCAGATATAATTATGGGGCAGGAAGAGTTGAACGAGATGATGAAGGAAGGTATGAAACCTGGTGATGGAAAGCATCCTAAAGAGGGGGAGGGTGAGAAAGAAGGCGAAGGCAAAGACGGTAAGCAAGGCAAAAAAATGGAAAGGAAGGTGAATCCGGTAAAGAGGGCGAGCCATCTAAATCCGGAGTAGGTGGTAAGCAAACTGGTAGCGAAGGTGAAGGTGGTTCTGAAGGTCAAGAAGCGCTTTTGTTTGAAATCTATAAACAACAGCAACAATTACGTCAGGCTTTAGAAGAAAAATTAGCTAAAGAAGGTATGCTTGGAAATGGTAATGCTTTAACACGCCAAATGGAGCAAATTGAAATGGATTTGTTAAACAAAGGTTTTACTCAACAGACGCTACAAAAAATGATGAATTTGAAGCACCAACTGTTGAAAATGGAAAACGCTACTTTAGAACAAGGGGAGGAAGAGAAGCGTGAATCTAAAACCAACCAACGCGAGTTTGATTCCAATTCTAATAATCAAATTCCTGAGGCGAAACAATATTTTAGAACTACAGAAATATTAAACAGACAAGCTTTACCTTTGCAGCAAATTTACAAAGAACGCGTTAAGTCATATTTTAAGGAAAGCCATGATTAACTTTAATTACGAAACCGATTTCAAATTAGATTCTGAAACTCAAATTTCAAAATGGATAACAGAGACCATTTCTTCGGAAGACCATAAACTGGAAGAAATTAATTATGTGTTCTGTGATGACGAATATCTTCATAAATTAAATGTTGAATTTTTAAATCATGATACGTTAACTGATATCATTAGTTTCGACTACTCTGTTGGGAAGATTATTCAAGGTGATATTTTTATTTCCGTAGAACGTGTTATTGATAATGCTAAGGAATTTAACGTGGCTTTTGACGAAGAGGTTAATCGGGTAATCATTCATGGTATTTTACATTATTGTGGTTACAAAGATAAATCAGATGACGAAGCCAAATTAATGCGTGATAAGGAAAACTTCTACTTGGGTCAACTAAAATAGAAGTGTATAATTGATTGTATATTTGCAAACTGAAAACTATTGATGTTCCACGTGGAACATGTTATTGAAATCAAAGATTATGTTTAACGAAGTTTATGATGTTATAGTAGTTGGTGCTGGGCACGCTGGAAGCGAAGCTGCGGCCGCTGCAGCGAATATGGGTAGTAAAACCTTATTGGTTACCATGAATCTGCAGAACATCGCTCAAATGTCGTGTAATCCGGCCATGGGCGGTATTGCTAAAGGACAAATTGTTCGGGAAATTGATGCCTTAGGTGGGTATAGCGGCATTGTTTCTGATACCTCTGCCATTCAGTTCAAGATGTTAAACAAATCGAAAGGACCTGCTATGTGGAGTCCAAGAGTCCAAAGTGACCGTATGCGTTTTGCTGAAGATTGGCGCATGTTATTAGAAGGCACACCGAACTTAGATTTTTATCAAGATATGGTTTCTGGTTTGCTAGTAGAAAATGATCGCGTCGTTGGTGTTAAAACCGGATTAGGTATTTCTATAAAAGCGAAATCTGTTGTGCTTACAAATGGTACTTTTTTAAATGGCTTGATCCATATTGGAGATAAAAATTTTGGTGGAGGTAGAGCAGGGGAAAGTGCCGCTACTGGAATCACCGAACAGTTGGTGCGTTTAGGTTTTGAATCTGGAAGAATGAAAACAGGAACACCACCACGTGTTGATGGTCGTAGTTTAGATTTTTCTAAAATGACGGAACAACCTGGTGATGCGAATCCTGAAAAGTTTTCTTATTTAGATGTGACCAAGTCTTTAGAAAAACAGCGTTCTTGTCATATGACTTATACGAGCCTTGAAGTTCATGATTTACTTCGTGAAGGTTTTGATCGTTCGCCAATGTTTAACGGACGTATTAAAAGTTTAGGACCGCGTTATTGTCCGTCTATTGAAGATAAAATTAACCGTTTCGCTGATAAGGATCGTCACCAATTATTTATTGAACCAGAAGGTTGGCATACCTGTGAAGTTTATGTGAATGGGTTTTCTACATCACTTCCGGAGGATGTTCAATTTAAAGCTTTACGTTCTGTCGTAGGTTTTGAAAATGTGAAATTTTTCAGGCCAGGTTACGCGATTGAATACGATTATTTCCCACCTACACAATTGAAACATACTCTAGAAACGAAGTTGGTTTCTGGATTGTATTTTGCTGGTCAAATTAACGGTACTACGGGTTACGAAGAAGCCGCTTCTCAAGGATTAATGGCTGGTATAAATGCGAGCTTACAGGTTCAAGAAAAGGATCCGTTTATGCTCAAACGTGACGAAGCTTATATAGGCGTTTTAATTGATGATTTGATTACGAAGGGTACGGAAGAGCCTTATCGTATGTTTACTTCGAGGGCGGAATATAGAACTCTGCTACGTCAGGATAATGCCGATGCTCGTTTAACACCCAAAGGTTTTGAATTAGGTTTAGCTTCAGAAAAACGTTTAAAACGTATGGAAGAAAAGCATGAAGCGGCTGAAAAATTCGTTTCATTTTTCGAGAATACTTCTGTAAAACCTGATGAGATTAATCCTGTTTTAGAAAGTAAAAAATCATCTCCTGTAAAGCAATCTGGGAAGTTGTTTAAGGTGTTTGCGCGACCTAATATTGAGATGGAAGATATTCGTCAAGTAGAAAGTGTAGAAAGCTATATTCAGGCTAATAACCTTGATCGTGAAATTATAGAGCAGGCAGAAATTCAAGTGAAATACGCGGGTTATATTGCCAAAGAAAAGAATAATGCTGATAAATTAAGTCGTTTAGAATACGTTAAAATACCATCTAATTTCGACTACTCTCAAATCAAATCAATGAGTTTTGAAGCTCGTGAAAAGCTTAAAAAAATACAACCTGCTACCGTGTCTCAAGCATCAAGAATTAGTGGGGTATCACCAAATGATATTTCCGTTTTGCTTGTTTATATGGGTAGATAATGTTGGTTTTGGAATGTTTTTTTTGAGCGTTCCACGTGGAACATGTGTTTTGTTTTAATGTTTTTTTGCTCTGATTTTATAGTAAAATAGATTTCAATAGGAGGTGAAAGGGATTTAAAAAGCATCTGAATTTGGTTCTTTTTTGTGGTCTTAAAACTTAAAAACCGAGTCTAAATTCATTCCAATTTGACTTCTTCTATTATTTTTTAGGGGCTTTTTTTATAGTTTTTTCAAGTATTTTAATTAGACTTTTTTGCGAATCTGCAAGGTTCTCGACTCCGCTCGAACACCGTTTTGGGGGAGATTTCTTGACGGTCTTCGAGCGGAGTCGAGAAATTTTCTTGATATAAAAACTGATTTTTTGACATCACTTAAGTTTAAAATCTAATAGAAATTATATTTAAATACAGACCTACTTGGGTTGTTGTTGTTGGGTATTTTTTGAATGATTTTTTGTGTTTTTTGAAGCTTTAAAGGGTTCTTTATTTAGAAGTTTTTTACTTCGCTTCACCCTCGTGAGACAACTTTTTTTGCGAATCTGCAAGGTTCTCGACTCCGTTCGAACACCGTTTTGGGGGCGATTTCTTGACGGTCTTCGAGCGGAGTCGAGAAGTTTTCTTGATATAAAAACTGATTTTCGGACATCACTTAAGTTTAAATTCTACTAAAAACTCTATTTAAATACAGGCCTACTTGGGCTGTTGTTGAGTGTTTTTTGAATGATTTTTTGTGTTTTTTGAAGCCTTATATATATATTATTTAGAGATTTTTAGCTTCTGTGTACCCTTCTGAGGCTGCTTTTTTTGTTAATTAGTACGTTTCTCGACTCCGCTCGAACACCATTTTAAGGGATGTTTCTTATTGGTCTTCGAGCGGAGTCGAGAAGTTTTCTTCATATAAATAACCGGTTTTTGACTTCCTTTTATCTTAAATTCTAATAGAAATTATATTTAAATACAGACCTACTTGGGCTGTTGTTGGGTGTTTTTTGAATGATTTTTTGTGTTTTTTGAAGCCTTATATATATTTTATTTAGAGATTTTTAGCTTCTGAGTACCCTCGTTATTAAACTTTTTTTAGCTAATTAGTACGGTTATCGGCTCCGCTCGAACACCGTTTATAAGATTTTTTGTGATGGTCTTCGAGCGTAGCCTAGTAGTTTTGGTCTTAAAATGCAGTTTGAAAAGGTTGTGCTTAAATTCTATTTTAAGGGAATTCCATGCACTTTTCTACTTTTATTTTCATCTGTTCATTTTATAGTATTACTTTTAGAGTCTCATATCTGAGTTAAAATTCAATATTTAAAAGCCAAATTTTTTATATCGTGACTGAACCAACCCACTTAACTGTTATAGATCATTCCGTTTCTGAGGAAGAATTTACATTAGTACAAAACCCTGAATTTGGGTTTTTAGAGACCACACCTAGACCTGAAGCTGATAAATTACCTCAGTATTATGAGAGTAAAGATTATATTTCTCATACCGATTCTAATCGTAATTTGTTTGAAATTGTATATCATTTAGTGCGTCGTATTTCGATTAAAAAGAAATTAGAATTGATAGACAATTACGCCGAAGACGGTAAAATTCTGTTAGATGTTGGTTGTGGTACTGGTGATTTTTTAAAAGCCGCTAAGGATAATGGGTGGTATGGATATGGTATAGAACCAAACGAACAAGCTAGAGAAATCGCTAATAAGAAAACAAATCAAGGTGTTTTTGATACCGAAGAGCTTTTTAAATTTAAACCGCACCGTTTTGATGTGATTACGCTGTGGCATGTTTTGGAGCATTTACCAGATCTGGAGGAGCAGATTGAAGCTTATAAAAAACTTCTAAAAGAAAATGGTACACTCATTATAGCCGTGCCTAACCATAAAAGTTTTGATGCTGAATATTATCAGGAATTTTGGGCAGGTTACGATGTGCCTAGACACTTATGGCATTTTGATAAAGTATCTATGGGTAAATTACTTTCAAAACATCAGCTAAAAATTACTGAAGTTAAACCAATGAAGTTTGATGCCTATTATGTCAGTTTACTTTCTGAAAAATATAAACATGGTCGTATGAAAATTATTAAAGGATTTTTAACGGGATGGAAGTCTAATCGCAAGGCAAAGGCTTCAAAAGAGGCATCTTCGTTAATTTTTGTTGTAAAAAATCAGTAAAAATTAAATTGAACAGGTTTTTTGCTGTTTTTTGGTGGTTAGTTATCCAAATACTAGTCAGTTTTTATAAAACCGCTTAAATCGCTTTATTTGAGCTTGTTTTTAATAGATTTTATTTATTTGTAATTTATTATATATAAAATTATCTTATATGTTAAACTAATTTCAAATCTAGATTTCAATTTGCTTTACTTCCCTACATTTGTTCGAAACTTAAACCAAACAATTATTAAATCATGAAAAACATATTTTACCTCGTTTTACTAGCAGTTGTATTAACTTCTTGTCAGCAACAAAAAATTGGATTTATTGATAATGGAACTGTAATAAACGGTTACCAAGAAAAAATTGATATTGAAGCAGCTTTTCAATTAAAAGACGACGCTTTTAAAAAACGAGCTGATAGTATTGGTCAAGCTTTCCAAACTGAAGCTATGGAATCTCAAAAGAAGGCCCAAGACTTAGCTAGAACATCACCTCAAAAAGCGCAAGAAATTATGGGTGGTTTACAGCAGAAACAGCAAATGCTGCAACAGCAAATGCAAATTGAACAGCAGGCTATAACAAAAGATTTTCAAAATCAAATTGATTCTGTTATTGTAAAAGTGAAAGCTTTCGCTCATGATTATGGTAAGGACAATGGTTATACTTTTATTTTAGGAACCAGTGATGCTGCAGCTTCAGTACTTTATGGTGATGAAAAGCAAGATTTGACCCAAACGGTTTTAGAGGCTTTAAACGCCAATTATACTAATGAATAAATTATTCAGTTGTAATATAAATTTTAAAGCCAAGTGAATATCATTTGGCTTTTTTTGTTTTAATATGATGTTGACTTTGCTTGTATTTTTGTAATCAAAACGCATATTTAACATCAATTCAACGGTATGCTCCGTAAGGTTTTATATTTTCACTCCACAAAAGTAATAGAGGTTGTCTAAAAAGTGTTAAAATTCGTCATTCTGAACTTGATTCAGAATCTCATCATATGTAAAATCAATCATTATGAGAACCTGAATCAAGTTCAGGTTGACGGAAAACTTACTTTTTCGACAGCCTCGCTATTTGTTTTTTAAAAAATAGTGTCATTTTTGTAACCCATTTTAATCGAACCATTTTATGAAACTTAAACTCAGTGCCTGCTTGATGTTGTTCAGCCTGCTGGTTTTTTCACAAGAAAATTATACTATTAGTGGTACAGTAAAGGATGATGCCAATGGTGAATTGGTGTTTGGCGCTTCTGTATTTTTAGAGAACACGTCTGTTGGTGGTATCACCAATGCTTATGGGTTCTATTCCTTAACAGCCCCCAAGGGAACCTATAATATTATGGTTTCCTATCTTGGATATACTACGATTAAACAAGAGGTGGTGTTAGATGCGAATCAGAGTTTGGTTTTTGAATTAAAGGAAGATACCACGTCTCTTGATGAAGTGGTCATTACTGCTGAAGAAAGTGAAAAGGCCAATATTAGAGACCCACAAATGGGGGTTTCTTTAATCAAAAGTGCGACCATAAAGCAAATTCCAGCCGTCTTAGGTGAAGTTGATGTGGTTAAATCCATTCAAATGCTGCCAGGGGTAACCAATAACGGTGAAGGGTCTAACGGATTTAATGTCCGTGGTGGTGCTGTTGACCAAAACCTCGTGCTTTTAGACGAAGCGATTATCTTTAATGAATCTCATTTATTTGGCTTCTTTTCTGTTTTTAATGCTGATGTGATTAAAGATGTAAAGCTTTATAAAGGAAATATTCCGGCGAATTACGGAGGGCGCGTGTCTTCGGTATTAGATATCAGGCAAAAAGACGGTAATAGTAAAGATTTTGAATTGAATGGTGGTATTGGTTTAATATCAAGTCGGCTATCTGCTGAAGGTCCGCTGTTTAAAAGTAAAGGATCCTTTATTTTAGCAGGACGTTCTTCTTATGCCCATCTATTTTTAAAATTGGCCGATCAGGATAACACGGCTTACTTTTACGATTTTAATGCGAAAGGGAGCTATGAGATTAATCAAAATAACCGACTCTATTTGTCGGGATATTTTGGAAGAGATGTGTTGAATTTTGATGATGCCTTTGCAAATTCTTATGGGAATACGACCTTTAACTTACGTTGGAATCATGTTTTTAACGATAAATTATTCTCTAATTTGTCCTTCATTTATGGCGATTATAATTACCAAATTGAAATTGGTTTTATAGGGTTAGATTGGACCTCTAGCATTAAAAATATGAATGCTAAATATGATTTCAAGTATTATTTAAGCAATAAAACGACCATCGATTTTGGTGCTAGCGCCATTCATTACAACTTTAATCCTGGTGATGTAAAACCTATTGATGAAGATTCTTCAATCAATGAGTTTATTTTAGATAAAAAACGAGCACTTGAAGCAGGGCTCTATGCCAACGTGGAACATAAATTAAGTGATAAACTAAACGTGCAGGCAGGTTTACGTTTTAGTATGTTTAACCGTTTGGGCGGACAGCCTATAGCCACTTACACCAACGACCAGCCTGTAGTTTATAATGCCGATTTAGGAATTTATGAGGAAGGCACCAAAACAGGAGATGTCGATTATGATAAAAGTGAAAGTATTGCCAATTTTTCCAATTTTGAACCGCGATTAGGTTTGGCGTATCAGCTTTCTGAAAACTCTTCTGTAAAACTGGGGTATTCGAGGGTAGCTCAATATTTGCATTTGTTATCAAATACGGCCAATGCCACGCCGCTTGATGTGTGGACGCCTAGTGGTTCGTTTATAGACCCGCAAATGGCAAACCAGTATTCGGCGGGGTATTTTAAAGAATTAGTAGATGGCAAATTTTCTATTGAAACCGAGGTGTATTATAAAACCGTTGATAACCGTATTGATTACATAGACGGGTCAAATTTAATTGCTAATAACAATATTGAAACCCAAATTTTACAAGGTGAATCTCGAGCTTATGGTTTAGAGTTTTTATTCCGAAAAAATAAAGGAAAGTTTACAGGTTGGTTGGCTTATACGCTTTCTAAATCTGAACAAAAAACACCTGGCGGCAACGCCGGTGGACCAGGAATTAATAAAGGCGATTGGTATAACACGCCCTTTGATAGAACACATGATATTTCATTAACCGGAAGCTATAAACTGACCGATAAATGGAGTTTTAGTGGGAATTTCATCTTTCAAACTGGGCGCCCCGTAACATATCCAGTAGGGCAGTATGAGTATGAAGGCCTTTCTATTGCGGTTTATGACCAAAGAAATGCCAACAGATTACCTTCCTATAACCGTTTAGATTTGGCGGCGACCTTTAAACCAAACCGTAAACCAGATGCCCGTTGGAAAGGGGAGTGGGTTTTTAGTATTTACAATGCTTATAACCGTAAAAATGCGGCTTCTATTTCGTTTGGTCAAAACCTTGAAACAGGCGTTAATGAAGCGACGCGAACCGCTATTTTTGGTATCGTACCTTCGGTAACTTATAATTTTAAATTTTAACAGGCTATGAAAAAATATATATACTTCAGCTTAGTTTTAGTCACACAGTTTTTGGTGTCTTGTACTGATGTTATTGATGTTGATGTGCCTACAGCTGATCCGCGTTTGGTGATTGAGGCTTCTCTAGATTGGGAGATGGGTACTTTAGGAAATAATCAATCCATAAAACTGAGTACGACTTCAGCGTATTTTGATAATAATAGTAACGATGCCGTGACAAACGCTGTAGTTTCGGTGATGCGATTAAGTGATAACATGGTTTTTAGTTTCACCAATAACAATGATGGCACGTATACCACAGCAAATTTTGAAGCCGATTTAAATGAAACTTATCAACTGGAGGTTTTATATGAAAATGAAGTTTATACCGCTACAGAAACTCTATTGGCGACTACTCCGATTAAAGAAGTCACCCAATCTGAAGAAGGTGGTATTCTTCCTGATGCCATAGAAGTCAATGTGTTTTTTGATGACCCAGGTGATGAAATGAATTTTTATGTGCTAAGATTTAAAACCGAAGGAGACCCTTATCCTGAATTAAGAGATGTGTCTGATGAGTTTTTAAACGGCAACGAAATAAGTATTTTTTATGAGAAACGTGGCGATGATGAGGCGGATGAATTACAACCAGGAGATGTTGTAGATATTAATTTGTTTAATGTTTCAGAGCGTTATTATAAATTCATTCAATTACTCAACAGTCAGTTGGGTTCTGGAAACCCGTTTGCACCTACGCCTGTAGAATTACGTGGTAATTGTGTGAACACCACCAATGCTGATAATTATGCTTATGGTTACTTTAGAGTGACGCAAACCGATAAACGCAGTGTCACACTCATTGAAATGGACTAAAGTGGCTTAACAGGGCTTGTTTTACGTGAGTTTCGTGTTTTTTAGTGCTTTACTGAAGTAAATACACCCCAAAAACGGCTAGAATAAAGTAAATGGTAATATTTCTAGCACCGTCAAAATTTTTGGCGATACGTTGGCCAAATAAGAATATTAAAAGAATAACACAAGAAACAATGCAGCCCAACAAGGCGTAAAGCGTTTCTTGATAAGCTATGATTTGATAGATGCCAAAGCTGCAAAACGCGGTTGCCAAGGCTTCTAAGATGATAATGAAAACCAAAATACCAGGTATAAAAGGCGGTACAAAAGTTTTGGAAAAGTAATCTTCTAAAAAGAAAACTTGTCCTTTCCAATCACTTACTTTATCGTAAAAACTCATAAGAAAAGTGATGCTTAAAAAGCTTAAAACCAATAACTCAGCACTGTAACTTAAAATGGTTTTCATAGTAAAGTATTAGGCCTTTTTAGCATGTAGTAACCGGGTGAGTTTGATTGATAAATCGGTTAGAATAATTTTAGAATTTCCGTTGCGTTCAATATGGTAAATGGCATCTTGAAGTTCGTTGCTAATGTCCATAATATTGTTGCCATGAACAAAAGGGGCAAAGTTTTCAAGTTTAAATTTATCGGTTTTTGGTTCGAAAAAAACCAAATCTGTAGCGTTGTAATTTAAAAGTAGCGCCTGACGGAAAAAATCTAAACAGAAGTTTAAAAACTGCTTTTGGGTTTCACGTCCGGTTTTTGCAATATCTTCACTCCAAGATATTAAATCGTGAATGGCTGCTTTATTGCCTTTGGCTTTAAAGGCACTTCTTATCCAAAATATAAACCAGGTTTCAAACTGAATGTCTTCAGAATCTTTAAAAGCCAAATCACAGGCTTTGTTGTAGTTTCCGTTGGCTTGATGTGCAATTTTAGTCGCTTTAGCCGGTTCCACTTGATACTTGGTAATTAAGGCGTCTTTTATGACGTTTTCGGCAAGTGGCGGGAAATGTAATATCTGGCAGCGCGAACGAATGGTGTTTATAATTTGCTCTTCATCTTCAGCAATGAGAATAAAAACCGTATCTTTTGGTGGCTCTTCAATGAGTTTTAAAAGCTTATTGGCACAGGCAGAATTCATTTTTTCAGCCATCCAAATGAGCATGACTTTGTGACCGCCCTCGTAAGATTTTAGGGTGAGTGCTTTTACAATTTCAACAGCTTCATCAACACCAATTTGTCCTTGTTTGTTGTCAACCCCAAGGAGTTTGTACCAATCAAAAAGATTACCGTAAGGCTGCTCGTTAAGCAATTGGCGCCATTCTTCAAGGTAAAAACTAGAAACCGGTTTACTTTTTACTTTATCACTGGTGGTTACCGGAAAAGCAAAGTGTAAATCGGGGTGTGAAAAGTTTTTAAATTTTAGGTTACAGCTTTCGTTTCCGCTGTTGTTTTCTCCACCAGAATTTGAACATAAAATATATTGGGCATAGGCCAAAGCCATAGGTAAGGTTCCAGAACCCTCATTACCAACAAACAATTGCGCATGAGGTATGCGCCCGTTATCAACACTTTGGGTAAGGTGTTTTTTAATGTGTTCTTGGCCTAAAATATTGGAGAATAACATGAAGCAAACTTACATAAAAAATTAGTTTTGATGCGGGATTTGAAAGGGATGCTTATTAAATAATAGGAAATATTAATTTAAGTGACTATACTAAAGGTGTTCGAGCGGAGTCGAGAATATGGTTGTAAAAGAAGTTTCCTGTTCTAGACCTCGCTCGAACACCATAAGCAGGCATTTATTGAAATATTAAAGGCGTGTTTTTATAACTTTTGTTTGTTGAAAACAATGCATTTTGATGTTAGGTTATTTGTCTTGTTTCGAAGTCTATACTTATAAAAACGAAGACCCTGCAAGAAGGATTGAGCAATTTGTTTGAGCTCCTCGCAGAGAGCGAGTTGTGAAAGCCTGGTTGCCATTTTTCTTGGCAACTTGCCCAAATGCTAGATGTTATTAATCAAAGATTCGGTGATGCGTACCGAAGCAATTTTTGAAGCAACAATACCGAGAATAGAAATGGTGAAAAACACAATAAAAAAGTTTTCAATCTCAATGGCAATAGGGTAAGCCAGGGTTGGGGTAATCATAAGCAAACTAAAATGCTGTTGCAAGAGGGTCACAATAAAGGCGATAATTATACCTATTATACCACCAACAATACTCATTAAGCTGCCTTGAAGAAAGAATGTTTTTCGAATATCTTTAAGCGTAGCACCAATATTATATAGGGTTGATAGGCTTTGTTTTTTGTCTAACATCATCATGATTAGAGAGCCTATCACGTTAAAAAACGCAATGATGAGTACTAGGGTAAAAATGAGGTAAACCACTAAATTTTCGGTGTTTAGCATTTTATAAAGCGCATCGTTTAATTGGGTGCGGTCCTTTAAAATCACTTTATCGCCTAGAGCGGTTTGAATTTGAGCGCGCACCTCTTTTATATCGACACCATCTTTTAACTTAAATTCAATGTTTGAAATTTGGTTACGCTCATAGTTTAAGAGTTTTTTTGCTAAATCTATAGAGGAAAAAACATAGGTTTCGTTTAAGCTTTCGTTTATAAAAAAGACACCTACATTAATCACTTTTACCGT
This sequence comes from Pseudotamlana haliotis, assembly GCF_008806375.1. Classification (GTDB taxonomy): domain Bacteria; phylum Bacteroidota; class Bacteroidia; order Flavobacteriales; family Flavobacteriaceae; genus Pseudotamlana; species Pseudotamlana haliotis. The sequence goes on from NZ_WAAT01000051.1 coordinate 32,916, forward strand.
GCTAAAGGCATTTTTTGAAGAGGTTATTTGTCCGGTACCAGGCTTAGGAACGTATACATTAATGTTTTTTGTGAAGTTTAATACGCCAAGCGAGAGGTCGTTTGAAATGCCCCAACCTACAACAATTTGATTGCTTTTTTGGTCTAACCAATCGCCATGGTCAATGACGGAGTCAATACTAACCACCTTTTGAAAATTCTCATCAACGCCTTTTATCACCGCTAGAGCATTTTTATCTTGTGACTCAATAATAATACGTTCTTCTATGATTTTAGAATAGGAAGCAATACCTTCAATATTGTCTAATTTTTCAACATCAAAAGGGTAGAGCATAAAGGATTTCCCCTCGGCTGGTTGGGCTTTTAAATCGGGGTCAACCACACTGGTAAACTCTAAAGTGAAATCTTTTAAGCCCGAAAATCCAGAAAGTACAATAAACAGGGACCCAGCACCAAGAATTACACCCGCAATGGCAATGTAGGTGATGAAATTTATGGCGTTATTGCTGCTTTTTGAGCGTAAATAACGTTTGGCGATGTATAAAGAAACATTCATGAGGTTAATATTATGAAAAAATAATGACTAAATGAATGTTGAAATGCAGCTAAAATAATTATGATTTTTTTCTATCGTCTAACATGCTAGGGTCTTTAATAGGGTTTTCGTCACCTTTTAAAGATTTTTCAATTTTATCGATGTACTCAAGCGAATCGTCAATAAAAAATTCTAAATGTGGCATACGTCTTAGTTGATTTCTAGTACGTTGTGCCAATTCATGACGTATTAATGGGGTGTTTGATTTTATACCTTCAAGAAGTTCTTTGGCCTTATCGTTAGGGAAAATGCTTAAATACACTTTAGCCACCGATAAATCTACCGTAACCTTTACTTTTGAAACCGATATTAATACACCACGCATACCACCTTCTGTAGCCGCGCGTTGTAATACATCTACTAAATCGTTTTGTAAAACGGTTCCTATCTTTTTTTGTCTTTGACTTTCTTCTTCCACAGTATAAAAATTAAAACCTTTTAGCGGTTTAGAATGCAAAAATACGGATAATTAGAGATTATGTGCCCTTTAGAACGCTATTTTCGTACTTTAATGCATGAAACATGAGGTTTTCGCTTTCGCGGAAATGAAAAACGAACACTTATGAAGCATATTGAACATATTGGTATTGCCGTTAAAAACCTTGAAGAGTCCAATGATTTGTTTGCCAAACTTCTTGGAAAACCACATTATAAAACGGAAGCTGTGGTTAGTGAAGGGGTTAATACCTCTTTTTTTAAGGTGGGTGAAAATAAAATTGAATTGCTAGAAGCAACTTCTGAAGCTAGCCCAATTGCTAAATTTCTTGCCAAAAAAGGAGAGGGTGTGCATCATATTGCCTTCGCGGTAGATGACATTCTCTCTGAAATTGAGCGTCTTAAAAAAGAGGGCTTCACAGTGCTTCACGACCTGCCTAAAAAGGGCGCCGATAATAAACTGGTGGCCTTTTTGCATCCTAAAAGTTCTAACGGTGTTTTAATTGAACTCTGCCAAGAGATAAAGGAATAATTTTTCTTGGTAGGTAGCAAAATAAGTAGTAATATTGCACTCCAATTTCGGTCCTATAACTCAGTTGGTTAGAGTATCTGACTCATAATCAGAAAGTCCATGGTTCGAGCCCATGTGGGACCACTGGTAGAAATTGTAAAGCCTTGCAGAAATGTGAGGCTTTTTTTGTTCCTAATAAGTTTTTTATCAAATGTTATAATGACACCTATTGAAAGCGAGTCGTTTAATGTTTTTAAAAAATAATATAAGCTTCACAATTGATTAATCACTTTTTTTCTATATTTGCCCTTGTATGACAACCCAAATGAAAAAAATTGTTTTTTTTAGTTTATTTATCTTGATAGGACATGTGGCTATGGCTAATGATGGTTCAGAAGATGTAGCTGCTACCGTAGCAGGCGTAGATGCTGCAGATACCTTACCAGAACCACCAGGACCAACAATACCACCAGGACTTCCTATTGATGGCGGAATATTAGCAGGTGTTGTTGTGGCTCTAGCTTTCGGCACTAAGAAAGTCTTGTCTCATAAAAAAAACTAGTAGATTTACTGATTTAAAGCGGTTAATCGCGCTACATATTTTCCTAAAACATCAAATTCTAAGTTTACCTGAGTCCCTTTTTTAAAGGTTTTAAAGTTGGTATGCTCGTAAGTGTACGGTATAATGGCCACACTAAAAGCGTTTCTTTTTGAGTTGACAACAGTTAAACTCGTACCGTTTACAGTGATTGAGCCTTTTTCAATAGTGATGTTATTTAAAGCAGCGTCGTATTCAAAAGTAAATACCCAGCTGCCGTTTTCTTCTTTAACTTCGGTGCAAATAGCAGTTTGATCTACATGACCTTGAACAATATGACCATCTAAGCGATCACCCAGTTTCATGGCACGTTCTAAGTTCACCGGAGCATCAACAGTTAATGTGCTTAAATTTGTTTTTTCAAGGGTTTCTTTAATGGCGGTTACGGTATATTCGTCTTTATCAATATGTACTACAGTTAGGCAAACACCATTGTGCGCTACACTTTGGTCTATTTTTAATTCTGAAGCCAAAGGGCTTTTTATCGTGATATGAAGATTGTCTAATTCATTTTTTAAATGAGATACCGTACCAATCGTTTCAATAATTCCCGTAAACATAATATTATGCGTTTATTTAGTTAAATTTGCAGAATCAAAATTACGAACAATAGTTAGCATTTTTTAATGAAGCAGACAGAAAATATAGTAGTAGGAATCTCAATAGGTGATTTAAACGGGATTGGTGGTGAAATTGTTTTAAAAACATTTGAAGACCCAAGGATATTAGATTTTTGTACGCCTGTCATTTTTGCTTCCATTAAAGTGATGTCTTTTTTTAAGACACATTTTAAATCTGAAATCAATTTTCACAGCATCAAAGAGCTGAGTCAACTGGTTCAAGGAAAAGTAAATGTATTAAACTGTTGGCAAGAACCTGTTAAAATAGAGTTTGGAAAAGAAGACACCAAAATAGGAGCATTTGCTATAAAATCTTTAGAAGCTGCTACGAAAGCCCTAAAGGAAGAAGCTATTGATGTTTTGGTGACCGCACCTATAAATAAATCGAATATCCAATCGGAAGCCTTTAAATTCCCAGGTCATACTGATTACTTGGCTCAAGAGTTAGAAGGTGATAGCCTGATGTTTATGATTAATGACGGACTTAGAGTGGGCTTACTAACCGATCATGTTCCAGTTAAAGATATTGCAACGCATATTACGCCGCAGTTAATTGAAAAGAAAATTGCAACGGTTTACGAATCGCTTGTAAAAGATTTTAAAATACAGAAACCCAAAATTGCAGTTTTAGGTATTAATCCGCATACTGGTGATAATGGTGTTATTGGCAATGAAGACGATGCCGTGTTAAGACCAACGCTACAAAAAATTAAAGAAGGTGGTAAATTGGTTTACGGGCCGTATGCTGCCGATAGTTTTTTCGGTTCAAACAACTATAAGAATTTTGACGCGATTATTGCCTCGTATCACGATCAAGGCTTGATTCCGTTTAAAACCTTATCTTTTGGGCAAGGCGTTAATTTTACAGCAGGCTTAAGCAAAGTACGTACCTCACCAGATCATGGAACGGCCTATGAAATTGCAGGGAAGGGTACTGCAGACGAAAATTCATTTAAAGAAGCGGTTTATAGTGCCATGAAAATCTTTAAAAATCGTTCGGAGTATGAAGAACTCACTGCAAATCCCTTAAAAAAAGCCTCACGAAATGAGCGTCGTTAAGCCTCTGATCCCTAGTTTTTTCGGGAAGAAGGCGAGTTATTTGAGATATAAACAAAAAAATGTTAATAAGTAATGCTGCGTAAATAAAAATTTATATATTTGCGGGCTCAAAATAGATGTGATTATGAAGTCGTTAAAAGAGTTTACAATTCCATTTGTAGGGTTAAAAATAGGCAAGCATCATTTTGAGTATGACGTTGAGCAGTCGTTCTTTGAACATTTTGAGTATGAAGATTTTAACGATGTAAAGGTTCATGTTGATTTAGTATTAGAGAAAAAATCAACTTTACTGGAATTACATTTTAAAATTTCTGGATGGGTAAACGTGAATTGCGATTTAACAAACGAACCTTATAATCAAGACATAGAAAATGAATTTGATTTGGTAGTGAAGTTTGGTGATGAGTATAACGATGAAAATATTGACTTATTAATTGTTCCTCATGGAACCTATGAAATTAATATTCAGCAATATATTTATGAGTTAATTATACTTGCTGTTCCAATTAAACGTGTGCATCCTGGTGTTGAAGATGGTACGCTAGATTCAGAAATACTTAAAAGATTAGAAGAACTAAGCCCGAAGCTTAAGGAAAATAAAGAAGAAGACAAGTCAGAGGACATCGATCCTCGTTGGAATACATTAAAGAAATTATTAACGGATAAATAAAAACATAAAATGGCACATCCTAAGAGAAAAATCTCGAAAACAAGAAGAGATAAAAGAAGAACACATTACAAAGCAACTGCGCCACAGATTGCGACTTGCCCAACAACAGGTGAGGCTCACTTATACCATAGAGCACACTGGCATGAAGGAAAATTATACTACAGAGGTCAAGTATTGATTGATAATTCTGCAGAAATAGAAAATGTTGCATAATTAGTTATGCACGCATATTAAAAAACGCTCATTTATGAGCGTTTTTTTTATGAATTAATTTTTATGATTAACAAAAACGCGTAATTTGCAGAATATTACTTCAAGATTTAGTAGTTTTCCCTAAATTTTGAACGTTTTTGTCCATTTTTAATAAATTTTTGGTCAAATTAACTATAAAGTTATGAGTAAAATCTCAGCGGCAATTACAGCTGTAGGTGCATATGTACCAGAATACGTGTTAACCAATCAAATCCTTGAGACGATGGTTGATACAAATGATGAATGGATTACTTCCAGAACAGGTATCAAAGAACGCCGTATTTTAAAAGACGACGGAAAGGGTACATCTTACCTTGCTATAAAAGCAGCGCAAAACTTAATTGATAAGAACAATTTAGATCCTAAAGATATTGAATTGGTTATTGTAGCCACTGCTACGCCAGATATGAAAGCAGCATCAACGGCTTCTTTTACGGCTTCAGAAATTGGAGCAACCAATGCTTTTTCTTTTGAGATGGACGCAGCGTGTTCAAGCTTCTTGTTTGGTATGTCTGTTGCCGCCAGCTACATTGAGTCTGGAAGGTATAAAAATGTCTTACTTATTGGAGCTGATAAAATGTCTTCAATTATTAATTATAAAGATCGCGCTACTTGTATCATCTTTGGTGATGGTGCCGGAGCGGTATTGTTTGAAGCTAATGAAGAAGGTTTAGGGCTTCAAGACGAGTACTTGAGAAGTGATGGAACTGGACGAGAGTTTTTACAAGCAACTTACGGTGGATCATCGCATGCTTTAACTCACGAAATTTTAGATCAAGGCGGGCACTATGCATTTCAAGAAGGACGTACCGTATTTAAGAACGCCGTATTTAATATGGCTGATGCAGCCGAAAAAATCTTAGAACGAAATAATTTAACTAAAGAAAACGTTGATTGGTTAGCAGCTCATCAGGCTAATAAGCGTATTATTGATGCTACGGCACAACGTATTGAATTAGAGGATGAAAAGGTGATGGTAAATATTCACAAATATGGGAATACAACCTCAGCGACCTTACCTTTGTTAATAAATGATTACGAATCACAATTAAAAAAGGGAGATAATGTTATATTTGCCGCTTTTGGAGGCGGATTTAATTGGGGGTCTATTTACTTAAAATGGGCTTACGATTCCAAAAACTAACCACTTATTAATTAGCAATATTATGGATGTAAAAGAAATTCAGAACTTAATTAAATTTGTTGCCAAGTCAGGTGCAAGTGAGGTTAAATTAGAAATGGACGATATCAAAATCACGATTAAAACGGGATCTGAATCAGATACCACAATCGTGCACCAAGTTCCAGCGCAAATACCACAAGCTATTCCAGCTGCAGCACCTGTTGCTGAAACACCAGCACCAGCTGCTACACCAGCCGCTCCTGCTGCACCAGCTGCGGAAGATTCAAAATATATCACAATCAAATCTCCAATTATTGGAACTTTCTATAGAAAACCATCTCCAGATAAACCATTATTTGTTGAGGTAGGTCAGACGATTGCTGAAGGTGATGTACTTTGTATTATTGAAGCCATGAAGCTTTTCAATGAAATTGAATCAGAAGTTTCAGGAAAGATTGTTAAAATTTTAGTTGATGATTCTTCTCCAGTTGAATTTGATCAACCATTATTTTTAGTAGATCCATCTTAAATTTTTAGATGATTAGGAGCTTTGATGAGGCAATAAAATTGCTAATCATTAAATAATCCTATTTTCTATTTAATCTAATCCAAACAAGATGTTTAAAAAAATATTAATTGCCAATAGAGGGGAAATTGCACTACGTGTTATTAGAACCTGTAAGGAAATGGGCATTAAAACCGTTGCTGTTTATTCTACAGTTGACGAAGAAAGTCTACACGTAAAATTTGCTGATGAAGCGGTTTGTATTGGTCCAGCAGCGAGTAGCGAGTCCTATTTAAAAATGTCTAATATTATCTCTGCAGCCGAAATTACCAATGCAGATGCTATTCATCCAGGCTACGGATTTTTATCTGAAAACGCTAAATTCTCAAAAATTTGTGAAGAACACGGTATCAAGTTTATCGGAGCTTCTCCAGAAATGATTGATAGAATGGGTGATAAGGCTAATGCTAAGGCTACTATGAAAGCTGCTGGTGTACCTTGTGTACCAGGAAGTGAAGGCGTTATCGAGTCTTTTGAAGAATGTGAGAAAATAGCCGAAGAAACCGGTTACCCAGTAATGCTTAAAGCTTCTGCCGGTGGTGGTGGGAAAGGAATGCGTGGTGTTTTTAAGAAAGAAGATCTTAAAGATGCTTGGGATTCTGCTAGACAGGAATCTAAAGCGGCCTTTGGAAATGACGATATGTACATGGAGAAGCTTATTGAAGAACCAAGACATATTGAAATTCAAATTGTTGGTGATTCTACAGGTAAAGCTTGTCACCTATCTGAAAGAGACTGTTCAGTACAACGTCGTCATCAAAAATTAACTGAAGAAGTACCTTCACCATTTATGACTGCTGCATTGCGTAAAAAAATGGGTGAAGCTGCAGTGAAAGCCGCAGAATATATTAAGTACGAAGGTGCTGGAACTATCGAATTTTTAGTCGATAAGCACAGAAACTTCTACTTCATGGAAATGAATACGCGTATTCAAGTAGAGCACCCAATTACTGAACAAGTGATTGATTTCGATTTAATTCGTGAGCAGATTTTAGTGGCTGCTGGTGTGCCAATTTCTGGTAAAAACTACTTGCCAAAATTACACTCTATAGAATGTAGAATTAATGCTGAAGATCCTTATAATGGTTTTAGACCATCACCAGGAATGATTACTACATTACATGCACCGGGAGGTCATGGGGTACGTTTAGATACTCATGTTTATGCAGGGTATGCCATTCCGCCAAACTACGATTCTATGATTGCGAAGTTGATAACAACGGCGCAAACTAGAGAAGAAGCCATCAATAAAATGAAACGTGCTTTAGATGAGTTTGTCATTGAAGGTATTAAGACTACTATACCTTTCCACAGACAATTAATGGATCATCCAGATTATATCGCTGGTAATTATACCACGAAATTCATGGAAGATTTTGTTATGGAAAAATAACAATATTATAAATGATTAAAACTCCGGAAGCAATTTCGGAGTTTTTTTATGCTCTAATTTTAGTATTATTGCTGAAAATTTCACAAGCTTCATGAAGGGATTGTTTCAGCTTTTATTGAAAATAGTAGTTTGGTTTGTAAGCCTGTCTTTTCTGCTTGTGTTGGCTTTTAAATGGCTTCCTGTACCTGTTACGCCCTTAATGTTAATTCGATATTTTGAAACTGATAGCTCGAAAATTTTAAAACACGATTGGGTGCCTTTAGACGATATTTCAAAAAATTTGCAATTGGCAGTGATTTGTAGTGAAGACCAGTTGTTTTTAAAACACAACGGATTCGACTTAAAAGCCATTGAAAAGGTGATTACCGAAAGTCAAAACGGAAAACGCCTTCGTGGCGGTAGTACCATAAGTCAGCAAACCGCAAAAAACGTTTTTTTATGGCCAGAACGGAGTTGGCTTAGAAAAGGTTTTGAAGCTTATTTTACTTTTGCTATTGAACTTTGTTGGCCTAAAGAACGCATTTTAGAAGTCTATTTAAACAGTATTGAAATGGGCGAAGGCATTTATGGCGCTGAAGCCGCTTCGCAATATTGGTTTAAAAAACCAGCCAAAAACTTATCTCAATACGAGGCGGCGGCCATTGCTGCTATTTTACCAAACCCAAGAACATACAAAGCTGCACCAGTTACGGCATATATACAATCGAGAAAAACGTGGATTGTTAGGCAAATGCGTTATTTTGGACCCTTAAAGTTTGTTGATGATAAAGATGGAAAAGGAAAACACTAAAGAAGCATTATACGACTTATGTCAAGCTTTTATTGAAAATAGGTTTCAAACGATTCAGAATACTATTGCTGAAATTCAGGAGTCTTTAACTTCAGAAACTAAAAGTAGTGCTGGCGATAAGCATGAAACAGGTCGTGCGATGCTTCAGTTGGAACGCGAAAAGGCCGGTAACCAATTGGCCGAAATTCAGAAAACAAAAGCAATTTTAGCGAAGGTTAATGTCACAAAAACTTCTAAACACATTGGCTTAGGGAGTTTAGTTTACACGACTCAAGCGAATTATTTTATTGGCATAAGTGCTGGGGTTATGGCATTACATAACGAAAGCTTCTACACAATTTCTCCTGATACACCTATCGGGAAACTGTTAATGGGTAAAACCATTGACGGTCAGATTACTTTTAGAGACCAGGTGTTTACTATTATTGATGTCTTTTAGTAGGCACCCATCTTCTCTTTTTATTTCAAAAGGCCCATGCATAAAAGCGCCTTTGTTTTTTAGAGTTAATTTTTCATGTTTTTCGATTAATCATCAGGCTATTGATTTTGTAATTTCAAATTTGTAGGTCCTTTATGGGTTTACGAACTAGATATTAACTTTAATAAAAGAATACCATGAAGATTAGAAATATATTATTTATTGCTGTGTTGGTGATAAGTTTCGTGTCTTGTAAAGACAAAAAGAAAAACGGTCATACGGCACCAGATGATACCTATTCGTTAGAAACTGATGATATTGAAAATAGTGAAATAGAAAAAGAGGTTGAAGTACCTCAAATAAAAGTAGAAGTAGCATCTAAAAGTGGGAGCCAAGTTTCCGGTACTGTAGTATTTACAGAGATTAATAATGTGGTTAAAATGATGGCAGAATTTGAAAATTTAAAACCAAATACTGTACACGCCATTCATTTGCATGATACGGCCGATTGTTCGTCTCATGATGCTAAGTCGTCCGGGGGGCATTGGAACCCGACTAGTAATAAACACGGAAAATGGGGAGACGATCAAGGGTACCATCGTGGTGATATTGGTAACTTCACCGCTGATGAAAACGGAAAAGCTACCGTTACTTTTGAAACAGACGAGTGGTGTATATCTTGTCAAGATACTACGAGAACCATTAATGGACGTGGTATCATAATTCACCAAGGTCAGGATGATTTTAAAACACAACCAACTGGTGATGCTGGTACTCGAATAGCTTGTGGGGCATTACTATAAATCAAGCCTTAAACCATCAACTCACACGCTTATTTAATCACAGTAATGTGAACCTCTTCATTTGGGTTTAAAGCTTTGTTGTGTTCAAAAAAAATGGTCTGGCCATCAAGTATGGCTTCAACTAAAAAGAAATGACCTTTGTAGTAAGATCTTTTAACTTGAACTTGTAGTTTGGAATGTTTTACCACTTGCAGTTGGTGAGCATAGATAATTTCACCATCAATACTATTAAACTCTCCAAAAAAAGAGGCTATTAAGGGCGTTTTAGGGCTTTTAAATAAGTTTTCAGGGGAATTGCTCTCTATAATTTTATGGTCGTTTAAAACGATCATATGGTCGGCAAAACCAAGAACATCTTCTTTGTCGTGCGTAGCGACCACACAGCTTATATTTTTTTTCTTGAGATATTTAAAAACATTGCGGCGCAGGCTTTGTTTTTTGAAGTTGTCAATGTGGCTAAAAGGCTCGTCTAACAACATGATTTCTGGCTGATTGGCCAAAGCGCGGGCTAAGGCTACCCGCTGTTTTTGTCCGCCACTTAAAATTTTAACTTTCGTTTTAGCAAAGTCAGTGAGTTCTACCACTTCTAGTAATTCTGCCGTGCGCTCTTTTTTTTCTTCTGGATAAAAGTTAGATAGAAACTTACCAATGTTTTCTTCAACCGAAATAAAAGGCATTAAATCAAACTCTTGAGCCACATATTTCATGAAATCATAGCCCACAACTAAATTAAATTTCGGACCAAGAATTTCTTGTTTTTTCCAAAATATATGGCCTGAATTTAAATCATATTCACCGTATAAAAGTTTTAAAAGTGTACTTTTTCCGCAGCCGCTTTCTCCAATGATAGCCAGGTTTTCCCCTGCTTGTACTTTAAATGAAATATCATTTAAAACAGGTTTTTTATGGTATGAAAAAGTAAGTTGTTCTACGCTGAGCATATAAAAGTGATCCTATAAAAAAATAGGTTAAGATTTTAGGCGTTTTTAAAATAAGTGGATTTAAGTAAAAAGAATGGTTTTAAAACTTTAAATCGCGCAAATTTATTCAATAAATAATAAAAGTAGATCAGATAACTTGGAAATAAAAATGCTGCTATTTTATTTTTTTGATAAAGCAAAGGTTTGAATTTGGTAACATACCTAAATACAACCTCTGGCGTTAAAATGAAGGTTTTTAAAAGTGTTACAGCGCTATCGTCTTCTTTTTTTTCATAAGTAATTCCTACTTTATTCGTGCCTATATTTTGATAAAACCCTGAGTTTAAAGTTTCAATAAATTTTAAAGTTCTACTGTTATAAAATAGGCCAGTTTTTAAGGCAATTTTTGAAATGATGTGCTGAATCATCTCTTGATCGTAGCAAATAGCTTCAAGTCTTTTAAGTAGTTCTTGGTGGAAGCCAAACATTTGGGCTTGGTGCTTTTCGATATAATTATCGTATAACCATTTTTCTTCGGCATTGTGTTTTACAATGACGAAATTATTTTCAGCATTAGTATAACCTACAGCAGATCCGTGGTTGGCTGCTGAAAATTGCTCATAATATTGGTTGTTAGCCATGAGCAGATAATCGTTGTAGTTTGTATAAGGTAAAACAGAGAATATGAGTCCGTTACGCGGTGTTTTCTCCTGAATATTGTAAATGTAGCGCAGCCCCAAATAATGTCCGGTAACTTTAATTTTTTCTTCAAAGAAGCCATAAATAGATTCTTGCATGGTGCCACCCCAGCCAATATCAACAAGGTGTATGCCTTCATTTTCTATATCAGCATCAAAGGCTTTAATGTAGTTGTTGAAGTTTGAAACATTGGCTTTTCTATGATTTTCATAGTACGAAATGAAACTATGGTTTTGTTTTAAGGCTTCAAAAGTTTCCGAGTTAAAAAAGTCTTCAATAATATGGTTTTTATCGGTATGTAATGCTTCCGATATGGCAGCGATTTCGGTTTCCGGACAATCAAAAAAGGTTAAGAAATCATTAATGGATAGCTGTGGATATTCCTTCCGAAGATATTTAAAGCCTTCTTCATCTATCGATTTCAAATTAATTTGCATAGACGCTTGCCTCGAAATCTTTAAATAATGGGTTTTAATGGTTTCGGTATCTTCAAGGCTATGAAACTCTTGATAAGAATCAAATAATTTTTTTAAATACTGCCCTTCTCGAGATAAGAAAAACAGGTTTTTTAAGCCTTCCTTTTTACAGGTTTGGAAAAGTCTTTCCGTAAGAAAATGGTAGTAAATGATGTATTGTGTAAAGGGTAAAACATCTTTCTTTTTACAGTTTTTAAAGATGCTGTTGACCTCATGTTTTACTTTTTTATAATCGTTACCAAGGCCGTTTCGTTTGTTTTTTTTGATGTAATGGCTGTGTGGTAATTGGTAAGCTTGAAGTTTGTTTTTAATGGCATTGTCATAATCACTACGTTTATTATCGCCAATCATCATGACCTCGTTTGCTCGAATTGCTAAAGCATCAAGGACTTTTTTATAAATGTTACCACGGTGTTTACTAGCTTGTAATTCAGCTGAGCTGAAAACCCCATCAAAAATGTCAAAAACGCCATGATGTTTTAACAGGTCCTGAAATAAATTTTCGGTACCGTAAAAATCTGAAACCAAATACACTCTTCCGCCTTGGGCTTTAAAATCTTTAAGCACTTGTATAACGTCTTGGTTGAGGTATTGTACGCTAGCTTCTGCTTTGAATTCGGCGCTTTCAGAAACTTTGAAAAACTGCGATTTCAACTCGGGATTTAGTAATTGACTATTTACTAAACGTGTATAAATAGCTTCCACTAAAACCTGATACGGAATTTCGACGTTATTTTTATCTAGGGTTTCACAAAGTTGTTTTACACTTTCTTGTCTTATAAAATACAGTTCGTCTATAGAAATATTAAGGCCAAATTCAATAATCATGAATTTGGCCCATAGTTTTAAGGTGTAATTAGGATGCACAGTTCGGTGAACTATGGTATCATAATAATCAGTAAAAAGAACTTTAATGTTTTGCTTTTTAAGGCTGTTCTTTAGTTGATCTAAGTACATAAGTTATTTTGGTGCTTCGGTTTTTACCATATTTGATAGGTTTTCAAACCCCATGTTATAAAGGGTAAAACCAAAAATATCGGCATATTGATCAATAATTTTACTCACAGGAGTTCCAGCGCCGTGACCCGCATCGGTTTCAATTCGAATTAAAACCGGGTTGTTTCCAGTTTGTTTGTCTTGTAATTCAGCTGCAAATTTAAAACTATGCGCAGGAACCACACGGTCGTCATGATCGCCAGTAGTGACTAAAGTCGCAGGGTATTGTATATCTGGCTTTACATTATGCACTGGTGAATAGCCCTTAAGGTATTCGAACATTTCTTTGTTGTCTTCAGAAGTACCAAAATCATAGGCCCAACCTGCTCCAGATGTGAACGTGTGGTAGCGTAACATATCTAAAACACCAACGGCTGGTAAAGCTACCTGCATTAAATCAGGGCGTTGCGTCATGGTGGCACCAACTAACAAACCACCATTAGATCCACCACGAATGGCTAAATATTCAGAAGCTGTATAGTTGTTTTTAATTAAATATTCACCAGCAGCTATGAAATCGTCAAATACATTTTGCTTTTGCAATTTAGTTCCAGCATCGTGCCAGGCTTTACCATATTCACCACCACCACGTAAATTTGGAACGGCGTAAATACCACCTTGTTCCATCCAAATAGCATTGGGGATGCTAAATGAAGGAGTTAAACTGATGTTGAAACCACCATAAGCGTAAAGAATTGTTGGGTTTTTTCCGTTTAATTCTAAACCTTTTTTATGGGTAATCATCATTGGTACTTTGGTACCATCTTTTGAGGTGTAAAAGACTTGATGACTTTCATAAGCATCACTGTTAAAATCTATTGATGGTTTCCAATATGATTTTACTTCGCCAGTTTCAATGTTTAAACTATAATTGCTTCCTGGGGTATAATAATTAGTGAATTGAAAATATTCTATTTTTTCATCCTTTTTACTACCAAAACTACTGGCTGTTCCTAGTCCTGGCAGCTTAATTTCTCTAACCAAAGTTCCGTCCAAATTATATTGCTTTACCTTAGAAATGGCATCAACCATATAATGGGCTAAGATGTAATTACCACTTGTTGAAGGTGATAAAACCTGATCTGTTTCTGGTATTAAATCTACCCAATTTTCTGGTGTTGGGTTTGACGCATCTACGGTTACAATTTTTTTATTGGGCGCATTTAAGTTGGTAACCAAAATAAGTTTGCTGTCCTTGTTGGTTAAAACATTTGTATCGCTATTATCGTGATCTAAAATGCTAATAAACGAGCTGTTAGGTTCGCTTAAGTTTTTTATTAAAAGTTTGTTTCCAGAAGTAGAAGTACTAAGTGATAAAAGTAAATAGTTGTCATCTTCGGTAACCTCTGCACCGGTGTATCGGTGTTTTTCTTCAGGCGTACCACCATAAATTAATTCGTCTTCACTCTGTGGCGTACCTAATTTATGATAATAAACTTTGTGCTGATCTGTTTTTGCCGAAAGTTCGCTACCCTTTGGTTTGTCGTAACTTGAGTAATAGAAGCCTTCATTTTTATACCAAGAAAGTCCAGAGAATTTAATATCGACAAGCGTGTCTTCTGTAATTTCTTTTGTTTCGGTATCCATGATGATTACTTTTCGCCAATCGCTTCCACCTTCTGAAACGGAATAAGCCAAAATTTTACCATTTTTAGAAAAACTTAATCCGCCTAAAGAAACGGTACCATCTTCTGAAAAGGTATTTGGATCTAAGAAGACTTCAGTATCACTATCTCCTTTTTTTCTATAGATAACATTTTGGTTTTGTAAGCCATCATTCTTGTAGAAATAGGTGTAGTCACCTTCAATAAACGGAGTTCCAACTTTTTCGTAGTTCCAGAGTTCTGAAAGGCGTTGTTTTAGGTCGTTTCTATATGGAATTTGTTTTAAATACGTGTTAGTGGCCTTGTTTTCTGCCACAACCCAAGCTTCCGTTTCTGGGCTTCTGTCATCTTCCAACCAACGGTAAGGATCTTTTACTTGAACACCAAAATAGGTATCAACAGTGTCTACTGTTTTGGTTTCTGGATAAGAGGCAATGATGTTTTGTTTTTTACTGTCGTTTTGTTTGCAGGCCATAAAAATTGTTAGGACTAATACTGAGCATAGGGTTTTATTCATAATTGAAGATTATTTATTTCAAAAATAAAGAAAAAGAACAGGTAGGTCATAGGTTTCCATAAATATAATTCCGGCGTTGAGTGAACTTAAACGCTTAATTATCTTACGAACAGCAAAGAAACTCAGTATTTTTTCGGCAGTTTCTTCTCCCATTAATCCAACAAGTTGTAGGCGTTTTTTATTCATAAAAGTGAGCCAGCCCGCATTGTAATGATGAATAGAATAAGTTTTTTTTGTTTTGGCTATTTCTTTGGTGTGAAAATGTTTTGGACTAAAATATTCAGAAGGAAAGAGGTATAGTTGATTTTTGTTGGTTATAATTTCCGGAAGGTTTTTGATTTCCGTTTTATTTAAAATGACAATGTCCTTTTTCTTTTTAATAAGCATTTCCATAGTACCGGGTAAGGTATTGGTATCAAAAGAACCATCTTCTTGAATGAATGCGCGATTTTCAAAATGTTTTAGAGGTTCTAAAAGCCAGTCGGTGTTTTTTTCGGCTCCAAAAATTGCAGCTTCTATGGCGTGATCGTATTGTGTGCCCGCAAAGTAGGGGAGGTGTAAAAGATTATTAAAACTTTTTAAAACTTCAACATCGGTATCCAGGTAAATTCCGCCATAATTATAAACAGCATAAAGTCTAATATAATCTGAAGCAAAAGCATATTTTTTAGCTTCAAAAGCTTGTTTGGTCCAAAGTGTAGAATTGATATCAAATCGTTTGGTGTCCCATAACATAAATTCATAATCTGGTAATTTCTTTTTCCAAGATTGTATGCATTGGTCAATAAGCTTGGGGTAAGGATCCCCACTAAGCCAACAGAAGTGTATGATTTTAGGAATCATATAAGATGTTGTTTAATTATTTAATTAGTTTGGCTAGCTAAATTATATAAAAAAACCCCTTCTATCGAAAGAAGGGGTTGAACTGTATGGAATAACCGATAAGTTAAACGAGCTGATTCTTAATTAAGTACTCAGCAATTTGAATGGTATTGGTTGCAGCACCTTTTCTAAGGTTATCGGCAACAATCCACATGTTTAATGTATTTGGTTGTGTTTCATCACGTCTAATACGACCTACAAAAACATCATCTTTATCATGCGCATAAATTGGCATTGGGTAAGTGTTTGTTGCTGTATTATCCTGAACTACAACACCAGGAGTTTCGCTTAATATTTTACGAACTTCAGCTAAATCAAAATCGTTTTCAAATTGTACGTTTACAGATTCAGAATGCCCACCAGCAGTAGGGATTCTTACCGCTGTAGCGCAAACAGAAAACGTGCTATCACTTAATATTTTTTGAGGCTCCTTGGCTAATTTCATTTCCTCTTTAGTGTATCCGTTTTCTAAGAACACATCACAGTGTGGTAATGCATTTCTTCCGATAGGGTAAGGGTAGGCCATTTCACCATCAACACCAGCAATTTCATTTTCTAATTGCTTTACTGCTTTTACACCAGTTCCAGAAACCGATTGATAGGTTGAAACCACTACACGTTTCATAGTGAATGCTTTGTGTAACGGTGCCAATGCCATTACCAATTGAATGGTTGAGCAGTTAGGGTTAGCAATAATTTTATCGTCTTTTGTTAATTCGTTTGCGTTGATTTCTGGAACTACTAATTTTTTAGTAGGATCCATACGCCATGCCGAAGAGTTATCAACTACAGTAGTTCCAGCTTCAGCAAATTTAGGAGCCCATTCTAAAGAAGTATCACCTCCCGCTGAAAATAAAGCGATATCTGGACGCATTGAAACAGCTGTTTCTAATCCAACTACTTTATAATCGGTTCCTTTATAGGTTAGTGTTTTTCCAACAGAGCGTTCTGATGCAACAGGAATTAATTCTGTTACTGGGAAATTACGTTCTGCAAGAACTTTTAACATCACTTCGCCAACCATACCTGTGGCTCCAACAACTGCAACTTTCATAATGAATATGTTTTCTAATTATAATAAATTTCTGAAAGGCAAAACTAAGTATTAATTCTATTTCTGAATCTAAAAAAAGCCCTCATTTTCAGAAAACAAAGGCTTTTTAACAAGAAATAACAGGTTGTTATATATTTAACAGTTATTTAATATTTTAACAATCTGGTGTTTTTCATCGTTTAATCTAGGTTCGTTTTGGAGTTTTTCTAGCTTTGATGAGCTGTATTTTACTTTATAATCACGCGCATCACACGTTGGGAAATGTGGGTAATCAGTTCATAAGAAATTGTGTTTGCTGTTTCAGCGAGAGTTTCAGCATTTGGATGTTCACCAAAAACAATCACTTCATCGCCTTCATCGCAATCAATATCGGTAACATTTACCATAATCATGTCCATGCAAACATTGCCCATGATGGGAGCTCTTTTTCCGTTTATGGTTACGAAGCCTTTGCCATGACCGTATTGTCTACCAATACCATCTGCGTGACCAATGGGCAGGGTGGCCGAGCGTAAGTTTTCTGTGGCTATATAACCGCGATTGTAACCTATAGATTCACCTTCAATAATCGTATGAATTTGAGAAATTACTGTTTTTAACGTACCAATGGGTTTAAAAAACTGATTTTCCTTTTCGGAATTCCCAAAACCATAGAGTCCGATACCCGATCTTACCATATCGAAATGTGCTTCGGGATAATTTAAAATTCCAGAAGTATTACAAATATGATGCAGTGGTTTATAGCCTACTTGTTTTGTAAAATTTTCAGCAATGTTTTTAAAATCTTCAATCTGGTTTAGGGTGAATATTTTTTCATTTAAATCTTCACTGGCTGCCAAATGAGAAAGTATCGATTTTACTTTTATCGTTTTGGTTTCGGCAAGCAAATTATCTATCATTTTAACATCGGTGTGCCAAAATCCTAATCGGTTTAAACCCGTATTAAACTTGATGTGAACGGGGTAATTGGTAATATGTTCTTTAGAAAGTGCTTCTATAAATTCTTTTAATATTTTTTCGTTGTACAAACTCGGTTCGAGTCGGTTTTCAACTAAAATATCAAAGTTTACAATTTGCGGATGCAGCACCAAAATAGGCGTTGTTACCCCACCTTGTCTTAGGGCAACACCTTCCTCAATATAAGCCACTGCAAAATAATCAACCCCCAATTTTTCTAAATACAGGGCAATCTCGCAGGAATCACTTCCGTAGGCATAGGCTTTAACAACGGCGATAAATTTGGTTTCGGGTTTTAATTTAGATTTTAAATAATCAAAATTGTGCTCAAGTGCTTTTAAGTTGATTTCAAGCACGGTTTCTTGTGCTTTAGGCATCTTGGTCTTTTTTATGATTTAGTTCTTCGGCATCATTCACCTTCATATTTCTCACTTTATCACGTTGCATGGCTTTGTAGTATGCTGCTCGGCTTAGAGGTTCGTATTCATTAACTTCACCAAGTAAAACCAAGTTATCGTTTTTATTTTTTCGGTAGCTGTATTGTGCTAAGTTTCCGGTTCTTGTGCAAACGGCGTGTACTTTGGTGACGTATTCGGCGGTAGCCATTAAATTTGGCATAGGGCCAAAAGGATTGCCTTTAAAATCCATGTCTAAACCAGCCACAATCACACGTACGCCTTTATTGGCTAAATCGTTGCAAACACGCACAATTTCATCATCAAAAAACTGGGCTTCATCAATACCAACCACATCACAGTCGTCGGCAAGAATAGGAATATTTGCTGCTGCCGGAACAGGGGTAGAACGAATTTCATTATCGTCGTGAGAGACGACCATCTCTTCATCATAACGAACATCGAGCGCTGGCTTAAAGATTTCAACTTTCTGTCTGGCAATCTGTGCACGCTTTAATCGGCGTATCAATTCTTCTGTTTTTCCAGAAAACATGGAGCCACAGATGACTTCAATCCAGCCAAATTGTTCTTTATGATTTACTGTATTTTCAAGAAACATTTTGTAATTTTAACAAGGAACTCATTTTAACTTTTTAGTGGTGTTGAAAAGGCGTTGTTTTGTAGCGAGTTAGCATGTTTAAGATTGGTATAGCAAAGCTACGGCAATTTTAAAAAGACAACTTAGTTACCACAAGCCTCAAATTATGCCAATAAAAAAGTAGCAAATGAGTTCATTAAACAAAGGAAATATTCGTTTGCATAAAGGTGGCGCAAATTTATTAAAAATCAAAAGCCCTTGCTGCAATAATTAAAATTTTATAAACAATGAAGAAGAAGTTAGAATCGGACCTTGTTAGTATTGCTCATAGAGTTCTTAAACTTAAGGGGAAAGAGGATGTGGTCAAGTTGCAAGCGGAAGCCGGAGCGCTCTATGAAGCTCTTACGGTTTTAAAATTTGCAGAAGAAAATTTTGATGGTGAACTACCTAAAATAGGCAATGATTCTTCCTTTTTCGGGATGTTAGACAGTGCTTTTAATAATAAAGTGAGTGATAATATTGAGGTAGAAGATAAGATTTATGTGAATTTTGATGATGCCAATCGTGAGGTGATTACCGAGCCAGCCATGTCTAAAATTAAAGATATGCTTGAATTTATGCCGAAAACTCCTGAAGACGATATACGCGATCCTCAAGAATTCATTCCTAAAGAAACTGCTCCAGAAGATAAAGTGATAGAAGAAAAGATTGCAGATGAAGTAGTTCCAAATGAAGTTGTGCCTAAAGAAGAACCGGTTAAAAAAGATGTTCTAGAAGATTTCTCTGAAGCCTATACGGAAATGCCCGTTTTTGATCCCGTACCAAAAAATCAGAACGGTATTTCAAACCAAAAGAAATCACTAAATGATAAATTGAAATTTGGTGGCTTTAATATTGGTCTTAACGATAAAATTGCTTTTATTAAGCACCTCTTTGAAGGCAAAAATGAAGATTACGATCGTGTGATTTCGCAATTAAATACCATAAATTCTTGGGATGATGCACATAATTTTATTCAGAATATGGTCAAACCAGATTATAACAACTGGGCTGGAAAAGAAGAGTTTGAAGAACGCTTTATAGAAATAATTGAAGCTAAATTTAATTAATGTATTGCCAATTTTATAGGCGCCCATGAGCAAACTTTATATTGTACCCACCCCAATTGGGAATTTAAAAGACATCACGTTTAGAGCCCTTGAGGTGTTAAAAGATGTTGATTTGATCTTAGCCGAAGACACGCGTACTTCTGGAAAGCTCCTTAAACATTTTGAGATTAGTACTCATATGCAGTCGCACCACATGCATAACGAGCATAAAACGGTTGATGCTATCATTCAGAAATTAAAAAGCGGGACTACAGTGGCATTAATTAGCGACGCAGGAACTCCAGCCATTTCAGACCCTGGATTTTTACTATCACGGGCTTGCATTGAAAATGATATTCCTATTGAATGCTTACCTGGAGCCACAGCCTTTGTGCCTGCTTTGGTAAACTCAGGACTTCCAAATGACAAGTTTGTATTCGAGGGCTTTTTACCGGTTAAAAAAGGGCGTCAAACACGCTTATTACTTTTAGCTGAAGAAACAAGAACCATCATATTTTATGAGAGTCCGCATAAACTAGTGAAAACTTTAGGGCATTTTTGTGAATATTTTGGTGAAGAACGTACGGTTTCAGTATCTAGAGAGCTCACAAAACTGTTTGAAGAAACCGTGAGAGGTACAGCTAAAGCCGTTTTGGAACATTATACCAATAAACCACCAAAAGGTGAGATCGTTATTGTGGTAGAAGGGAAGAAGTAAGGCTAATAGTCAAGCCCTTAGGCAACCGTTAAAATCATGTTCAAAAATTGAATGTTTAGATTAAATTTGTAAATTTGATAATATGGATTTAAGCTTAGAAAATAAAAAATTAGAATTAATTCAATGGTTATCAACTTTGGATGATACTTCTCTGATTGATAAGCTAATGAGATTGAGAGAAAAGGAGAAAAATGATTGGTGGAATGAAATTTCCGCAAGGGAAAAAGAGTCTATTGAGAAAGGAATCCAAGATGCTGATAACCGAAAATTGACTTCTCACTCAAACGTGAAAGGAATTTATGAAAAGTGGCTATAAAATTCTTTGGACTGATCACGCAATATCTGAGCTAAAAGAAACTATTGAATATATTGAGAACAAATGGACTGAAAGAGAATTAAGAATATTCTCGTCAAAATTAGACCATACAATAGAACTGATTTCAAAATCCCCAGAAATTTTTCCAGTATCATTTGAGAAAAAAAATATACGAAAAGCTGTAGTCGAAAATCACAATAATATTTATTACAGAATTAATGAAAATTCCGTAGAGATTGTTTCTTTGTTTTCAAACAAAAAGAACCCGAATAAGAAAAAACTATAAAACTCGTTCCTTAAAAATGCTATAAGTAATTGCTCTTTCTTACCTACTTTTGAAATTCCTCTAGGGTTTTCAGGTTGGTATGTACTTGTAAAATTAAGTGCTAAACCAGGCAACTATTCATAGACATGACAGTCATAAAACATACGTCACTTCAAACTTGTTTTTCTTTAAATTTTATGATGAATTAGTCAGAATAAGTGCTGTAGGGCGTTTAAAAAATTATAAACATCTGAATCATTTTTGTCATTCAGAATGAAGTGAAGAATCTTTGGAAAGATTAGAGATTCCTCGTTTTATTAGGATGACATAAGTAATAAAAAAATAAAAATGAACATTGAAACTTTTAAAAACAAATTACAAGCGAATCCAAAAACCATTGCTTTTGCTGATACCATGAGTACTATAGAGGCTAACTATACTTTTACACCAACAGCTTTTATAAATGGCGCCTTAAAAAATACAGAAGGTGAAAACTCAGGATCTTGCAAGCTATTTGCTTTTGCAAAAAAGCAAGGGTTTACTAAAGAAGAAACGCTAGCTTGTTTTGGCAAATTTTACTTTGAAGATGTGTTACAAGATCCGGAAGGTACCGGCCATCAAAATATTAGAAACTTTATAAAAACGGGCTTTGAAGGTTTATCCTTTGCAGGTGAAGCCATAGTTGAAAAATAGGGTTTATACCAGTTCTTTTTTTCTATGGCTTCTGGTTTAAACAAGAAGTTTTAAGAATCATTCTTCAATATCAAATAAATACTCTACGGTAACATTAAAATAACGCGCCATTTTAATGGCTAATGTTACCGAAGGGTTGAATTTGTTGTTTTCAATAGCATATATAGTTTGCCTTGAAACGCTTAGTTTTTCGGCTAAATCTGCCTGTGTTAAATTATGTCTTGCTCGTTCTACTTTGATAAGGTTTTTCATTAATAAATGCGTTTTTTGAAGAAAAATATGAATAAGTAGAGTATTAAAAATATATTTAATACAGCCTCAAGTTTTACATCTATATTCCCTGAAATGATATAAATTAATAGAGATACGCATAAAAGGATAAGAACCGTCAATACATAAGCGTCTAAGCGTAATTTATTAATATAATCATCTTCAATTTTTTCTTTAGATATGATATAAACAATCATACCTATAATAGATAGTATTTCAGCGAGATGAAGTGATGCTGTATCAAGGTTTTCAGATCCTTTTATGGTGCACTGTTTTTTTTCTAATTTAGAAAGCGACTCACAAGGTACGTTGCAGTTATGGTGGTTCTTTGTAGCATGAAGTCCTTCTTGATATGCACCTTGTAAGAGTCCGTGTTGTAAGCCAATTACTATGCTAATAATAGTGCCTAGAAAGAAAACCACTAATCCTAACTTTTTACACCAGTTTGGGAGTATTTGAATGTTCATATTTTGATGATTTATTTAAAAATTAAAAATAGTATGACTAAGTATTAAATACATGAAATAGAATTTTAGTTTAGTGATTACTCCTAATGAAGCAGCTAAAACGATATAGACTATAGTCTTTATGTTTTTTCGCAAACGGAGTTCTATTATTCTATTCATAATTCTATTATTGTTATACAAATGTATATAATACTTTACATTATGACAATAATAATAGTAGGAAATTTTTTAAAAAAAATTATCGGGATATTTTTTAATTTTATAATTAGTTAAAAATGATCTGTTTGTTGATTGTTTTAAAACGTATAAATTCTCATAAGTGAAACACTTACTAGACAACATAAAACAATGTCGTATTTGTGAAGCGCACTTGCCTTTAGGGCCACGCCCTGTGGTCTGCGCGCACCCCGATGCTAAAATTGTAATTATAGGGCAAGCTCCGGGTACCAAAGTCCACGCTTCAGGAATACCGTGGGATGATCCTAGCGGCAAACAACTGCGAAAATGGTTGGGTGTTTCAATAGAAGAGTTTTATGACACTACCAAATTCGCCATTATCCCCATGGGTTTTTGTTATCCCGGAAAAGGGAAGACAGGCGATTTACCACCTAGAAAGGAATGTGCTCCGCAATGGCACGAAGCCCTTTTTGATGAGTTTAATCAAGTAGAACTCGTGCTTTTAATAGGCATGTATGCTCAAAAATATTATTTGGGACAGGTCGCTAAGAAGACCTTAACGGAAACCGTTAAAAATTATATTGATTATTTACCAAAATACCTGCCTTTACCACATCCATCACCACGAAATCGGTTTTGGTTAACTAAAAATCCTTGGTTTGATGTTGAGGTTTTACCCGAGTTAAAGCGCCGAGTAAAACTGATTTTAGAATAAAATTTCTGTAATTTTTTCGACGGAATTATGCTGTAGGGAATGACTTCCTTTTGGTTATAAGTCGTATTTTTGATTCTTCAACAATAAAAATAGAAAAAATGGCAGTACAGGTTTCCACAAAATGGTTGGGTGAGATGAGGTTTGAAAGTACAAATCCTTCTGGGCATAATTTATTTATAGATGCTGGTGAAGAAAACGGCGGAAAAGGCGAAGGTTACAGACCAAAAGCCCTAATGCTTTCAGGTTTGGCTGGGTGCTCAGGTTTAGATGTGGCTTCACTAATAAAAAAGATGAAGCTTCAGGTTGATGATTTTAAAGTGGATATCGACGCCAACCTTACCGATGTAGATCCTAAAATTTATGATAAAGTAACCATGAGTTTTCACTTTTATGGCAACGAATTAAATGAAAAGAAGCTTCAAAGAGCTGTTGATTTATCGGTTGAAAAATATTGTGGGGTGATGGAAATGTTTCGTCAATTTTCAGAATTAGACGTACAAACACATTTTCATAAAAATTAACTTTTCAGAATTTATTGAATGCGTTGGACTTTAAAACCCATTCCACCTTCCGATAAGGTAAAATCCTTAGCAAATACCCTTAAAATCGAGCCTGTTTTAGCCAGTTTATTGGTGCAAAGAGGCATCGAAACTTACGAGCAAGCTAAGCAGTTCTTCAGACCCAGTTTTGATGATTTACACGATCCATTCTTAATGCAAGATATGGATAAAGCTGTGGCGCGTATTGAAAAGGCTATTGCAAACAAGGAAAATATCTTGGTATATGGCGATTATGATGTTGATGGCACGACTTCGGTGGCCTTGATGTCTACCTATCTAAAAACCAAACATGAGTTGGTTTATACCTACATTCCCGATCGCTACGACGAAGGTTATGGCGTGTCGTATAAAGGGATAGATTTTGCTTCCGAAAATGATTTTAGCCTTATTATAGCACTCGATTGTGGTGTCAAAGCCATTGAAAAGGTAGAATATGCCAAAAAATTGGGTGTTGATTTTATCATTTGCGACCACCACAGACCTGGAGACACCATTCCAGATGCGGTGGCAGTTTTAGATCCTAAACGTGAAGATTGCAATTACCCTTTTAAAGAGTTATGTGGTTGCGGTGTGGGTTTTAAATTGATTCAAGCTTTAGCTTCAAAGGAAGGAAAAACAGCTGAAGATTTAACCGAATATTTGGACCTTGTAGCCACGGCAATTGGTGCCGATATTGTCCCGATTAACGGGGAAAACCGAGCCCTTGCTTATTTTGGTTTGCAGGTGATAAATAGTCATTCTAGACCAGGTATCCAAGCCATTTTAGAACAGGTGAATAAAACCGAGTTCACTATTACCGATGTGGTGTTTATTGTAGCACCACGAATCAACGCAGCCGGACGTATGAAACACGGTAATTATGCAGTGACTTTACTATCTGAACAAGATCCTGAACTGGCTAAAAACTATGCTGAAGCCATTAATAACTATAATTTAGATCGCCGTGAAACTGATAAAAGAATTACTGAAGAAGCCCTTCAACAAATCGAAGCTCATGAAGAACAAGACCGCTTTACTACTGTTGTTTACGACGAAACTTGGCATAAAGGCGTTATTGGTATTGTGGCTTCTCGATTAACAGAAACCTATTACAGGCCTACTTTAGTTTTTACTAAGAGTGGTGATAAATTAGCTGCTTCGGCCCGTTCGGTAAAAGGTTTTGATGTTTACAATGCCTTGGAAGCGTGCCAGGAACACATCGAACAGTTTGGTGGTCATAAATATGCTGCAGGATTGACACTTGAAGAAAAGAATTATCACGCTTTTAAAGCGGCCTTTGAAAAGGTAGTTTCTGAAACCATAGATCCTAATTTATTAACACCTGAAGTTCAAATTGATGCACAGCTGGATTTGCATCAAATCACCCCTAAGTTTTATCGTATTTTAAAACAGTTTGCACCTTATGGGCCGAGCAATATGTCGCCTGTTTTTATGACTGAAAACTTAAGCGATACCGGATACGGAAAATGTGTTGGTGCTGATCAAACCCATTTAAGGTTAACCGTAAAACAATCACAATCGCAGTCCCAACTTGTATGTATTGGTTTTGGTTTAGGTGATAAGTTAGAACTGACTACAAACGAAAAGCATTTTTCTGCTATTTATTCTGTTGATGAAAATGAATGGCAGGGTAGTGTATCGTTGCAGCTACGCTTGAAGGACATCAAGTGATGAGTTGCTAGAACAAATTCAGCAGAACGATAAATAACTAAAAATTCATGGCAAAAAAAGACCCCTACGCAGCACTTCGCATTAAAGAATTCAACATTTTCTTAATGGTCCGTTTTGCTCTAGTTTTTGGTTGGACCATGCAGTTTATTGTTATTGAGTGGGAGGTATATAGTTTAACTAAAGATCCGTTATCACTTGGTGTTATTGGGTTAATGGAAATTATCCCAGCTTTTACAATGGCCCTGTTTGCCGGACATATTGTTGACCAAAAGGAAAAAAGAAACCTTTTAGCCCTTTGTATTGGGGCGTTTTCATTGATTAGTCTTGGCTTGTTTTTGCTAACCTGGGATGTGGTGGTAGCCGATTGGAGTCAAAAAACCATTCTGGTGTGTATCTATGCTTTGGTATTTTTTGGCGGCTTTTTACGTTCCTTTTTTGGGCCAACCATTTTTTCTTTAGTGGCGCTTATTGTGCCTAAAAAAGTATATCCTAATGCAGCGACTTGGAACAGTTCGACTTGGCAAATGGCCGGAGTTTTAGGTCCTGCATTTGGTGGTTTTGCTATTGGTTGGATGGGTGTACATTGGGCCTTGTGTATTGTTTTTGGCTTGGTGATGCTATCTCTACTTATTTTACTTCAAATAGAACGCAAACCCGTTTTAAATCCGAAAATAGGGGAGCCCGTGGTTCAGAGTTTAAAAGAAGGGGTGTTGTTTGTGTTTAAAACTAAAGCTATTTTAGGAGCCATGACCCTAGATATGGTCGCAGTTCTATTTGGTGGCGCTATTGCATTGTTACCTGTTTTTGCCCAAGATATCCTGAAAGTAGGCAGCGAAGGTTTTGGTGTGTTAAGAGCTGCGCCTGCTGTGGGTGCTTTTATGACCATGTTGGTTACGGCGTATATCCCAATAAGTAGAAATGCTGGAATGAAGTTGCTTGTGGCTATCTTCGGTTTCGGATTAAGTATCATCACGTTCGGGCTTTCCTCAGTATTTTGGATTTCATTATTGGCCTTGTTTTTCAGCGGAATCACCGATGGGGTTTCTATGGTGATTCGTCAAACTATTTTACAGATAAAAACACCTGATCATATGCGTGGTCGCGTGTCGTCGGTAAATTCGATGTTTGTGGGGTCTTCTAACGAATTAGGAGCTTTTGAAAGTGGTTTAACAGCAAAACTGATGGGAGCTTCAACAGCGGTTGTCTTTGGTGGCGCTATGACCTTGTTTACCGTAATTACTACAGGCGTTATTTCGCCAACCTTTAGAAAGCTTGACTTGACTAAAGATTTGGAAGCTCATGAGAATGCAGAGTAATGCTGGCTTTTTATTGTTTATTTGTTTAAGGGTGCAATTAGGTAGTACCAGATTTCAGGAAAAAGCCTCTTTATTGATATGTTTTCAATGCCATGGTTTCTCCATCAAAAACGCCGTAAGTATAGTAATTAATCCAGTCGCCCAAATTGATGTATTTAGAGTTGATTTTAAGATCAATATCTAAAGGCAAGTGGCGGTGCCCAAACACAAAATAATCGCGATGTTTTTCTTCTAATTTACGTTTACAATACTGTACGAGCCATTCGTTTTCTTCGCCTAGAAATTTGGCATCATCATCCCCTGAAATCAATTTATTTTTCACCGAAAGGTATTGCGCCATACGTACACCTAAATCGGGGTGTAGCCAGCGAAATAACCATTGGCAAAAGGGGTTAGTAAACACCTTTTTCATGCGTTTATACCCTTTGTCACCCGGGCCTAAACCGTCGCCGTGTCCAATAAAAAAAGTTTTATCGTTAAAAGTAAATTCTTTGGGTTCGTGGTAAACCGGGATGTTTAGTTCTTCTTCAAAATAGCCATTCATCCAAAGGTCGTGATTGCCCACAAAATAGTAAATAGGAATTCCAGAATCACTTATTTCGGCGAGTTTGCCAAGCGTTCTAGTAAAGCCTTTAGGCACCACGGTTTTAAATTCTATCCAGAAATCAAACATATCGCCAAGCAAAAAAATAGCAGCGGCATCGTGTTTAACCTCGTCTAACCAAGCTACGAATTTCTTTTCACGAGGTCGTGAAGCTTCAGCCGTTGGGGCGCCTAAATGGTTGTCGGAGGCGAAATATATTTTTTTTCCTTTGGGAATTTGCATGCCGTAAATATACTAATTCATATGATTGTTGCATTCTTGTGGAGAAGATTATATGTATTATTCTAAGTCTTCAACAATACAACAACAGTCCTTAAAAAACCAAATCCATACTTTTTTCTACATTTGCAAATCAGGTTATTAATTTTTTTAAAAGAAACTTTACATATATGACATTTTATGACAAGGTAAAATGGACATTGGGCATACTGATGGTTTTTGTGCTCATTATGGCCACGAATTTAATTGATAAGAATAATTTTGAACGCGTGCGAGATTCAGTGGTTACCATCTATGAAGACCGTGTTATTGCAAGCGATTTAATTTTTGAAATGCTCAAATCAGTTCAAGAAAAGGAATTGGCGGTCGCTGTATCAGATTCTACTTTTTTTAGTGCAGAAAATGCCAATGTGAACGATCATTTGCACACGCTAGTTTCCCGTTTTGAAGAAACAAAATTAACACGAGATGAAGCTGAGGTTTTTCAAAATTTAAAGGAAAATGTACAATTATTGGTAACTGCTGAAAATCAGTTTTTGAAGTCAAATCAGCAAAATAAAACAGCCCTTATAAAGCATATTGAAGCTTTAAAAACAAACCTTGATGATTTATCTGAAATTCAACTTAGCGAAGGCAGCAGGCAAGTGTCTATAAGCAGGCGTGCACTAAATGCGGTTGAATTGTTTACCCAAATTGAGATTTTTATATTGGTTTTCTTGGCCATTGTTATTCAGGTGATTGTGATGTATAAGCCTAAAGAGAAAGATTGAGTGTGTTGTCTCAAACATCATCGTTGATTTCAACCCAATAGCCGTTTGGGTCTTGAAAGTAGATTTGTCTGATCTTATCTTGCCTGATGTAATCTTTGTTTGGCGTATCTAGCCAATCGGAATATTCAATTTTTAAAGTTTCTAAATGCTTTATGACTGTATCAAGTTGTGAAGTCGCTAGAGCGAAATGAACAGCTTTATTGGTTTTAATTTCAGCCTCTGGTCGCGGAATTAAATGCAGTTGTTTGCCTTCACCAAGAATAAGCCATCTTGTTTTCGAGTTGGAAGCTGTATTCTTAATTTCTTTAAGTCCCAAAACCTTTTGATAAAAATCAACAGCTGCGTTAACATCCTTAACGGAAAGGGCTATATGATTGATTGAAAAGTCTAGCATGTGATGAGTTATGATTGGTTTAGTACTTAAAAATAAGGAAATAAAACGGCACTATTTTTTACAAGAGTTGAAATTTTATGGTTTATGCATTTCCTGCGAGTACCTCATTAACCTGCTTTAAGCTATCTTCATTATCTAACAAAACGACTAATATATCATTGGCCTCAATAATTGTAGAACCTCCGGCACGCACAAAATTACCATCGCGTTTTATCATGGTAATGAAAGCGGTTTGCGGAAAGTGAATATCAACAATACGTTGATTTACTGCAAAACTATTGGGTTTTACAAGGACTTCTTTCATGGCCGATTTGGGTAAATCAAGAATATATCGGTCATTGGCCGCTACAGGTTTTTCAGGTAAACCTACATTAAGCCAATCGGCAACCACCGAAAGAGTAGTCCCTTGCAGTATAACCGAGGTTACAGAAATAAAAAATACAATGTTAAATATCATATTGGCTTTGTCAATTCCTGCTAATAAAGGATAGGTGGCAAATACAATAGGCACGGCGCCACGAAGCCCGACCCACGATATATAAACACGCCTGCGCATTTTCATTTTAAATGGCGATAAACTTAAAAACACTCCTATTGGGCGTGCCAGGAAAATAAGAGCAACCGCTATTAGGAGTCCGATTCCTGCTACTTCTATAATCTGACTTGGGAATACTAATAACCCTAAGGTTAGGAATAGTACAATTTGCATGAGCCAAGCGAGGCCATCAAACATTTTTAAAATAGTCGATTTATGTATTAAATCCTGATTCCCTAAATAAACAGCACAGATGTAAATTGCCAGAAAACCATTGCCACCTACAGCATCAGTAGCTGAAAATGTTGCAAACATGAGGGCGATGACCAAAATCGGGTAGAGTCCTTCAAAATCGAGGTTAAGCTTGTTAATACAGAGTTTGCTAAACTTTCCAAAAGCAATACCTAATATCCCACCAAGAATCATTTGCTGAAAAAATATAGGGATAATTGAGGCGACACTTTGGTCTTGGTTGATGACTAAGGTTAAGAATGAAATGGTAAGCACGTAAGCCATGGGGTCATTACTTCCGCTTTCAAACTCGAGGGTAGGACGTAAATTGGTTTTTAAAGCTAGGTTTTTCGATCTTAAAATAGAAAAAACGGCTGCCGCATCGGTAGAGGAAACGATTGACCCTAGCAACATACTTTCGTAAATGGTAAAATCTGTGACTAACCAAACAAAGCCACCTAGTGAAAGAGCCGTTAATAATACGCCAATGGTAGAAAGAGCTAGCCCTTCTTTAAGAATAGGTTTTACGCTGTTCCAATTGGTGTCTAGACCGCCGGAAAACATAATAAAGTTGAAGGAGACTAGACCTATAAACTGCGCTAGTTTTGGGTCGTCAAAATGAATACCGCCAATACCTTCAGAACCTGCAAGCATGCCTACAACCAAAAACAACAATAGGGTTGGCACCCCAAATTTAAAGGCTCTTTTTGCAAAAATAATGCTTAGCAAAAGCAGGATAGAACCAATAAGTAAAATGTTTTCGGTGGTTATATTCATACGTTATCGTTAAGGTGTTGGCTTATAAATACTAGTAATGCCTGTAGTTTTCTAAGCGGCAAAGTTAATCAATTGATTTGCTTTAATTTAAAGTGTTACCTGTTTTTCAGTATAATAACAAGTATCTGTTTTAAGGGATCTCCTACTATTGATTCACTTCCTTCCAAAGTTGTCTTAAAAAAGTGACATCCTTTTTTATTCTTTTAAACACGTCTTTATGTGCAATAGTTGGGTTTCCGCCACTTTCTGCACCGCCTAAATCGTATTCGGTATGAATGGAAATAGGCATGTTAATATTATATGCTTTCAGTAAGCTGAAGTATTTTTTGAAATCTATCATACCTTCACCTAAAGGGGTGTATTCAAATTGCCATTGCCCATTTTTCTTAGTCCAGATATAGTCTTTAATCACCAATGTATTGATGTGAGGCTTGATCAATTTAAGGCCAATTTCCCAATTGGTACCACCTTCAATACTGGCGTGTGTAATATCATATTGGCTTCCTATGAATTTTGGTGACAAACCTTCTAAGCCTTGATGCAAATCCCAAATCGAGGAACCGTAAAATTGCCCCGGGAGATTGATGTAACTCGCAGTGATTCCGAATTTTTCATTTAGTTTTTCTAAGGAACTCAAGTATGTTTTGGCTTTTTCAACCACCTGTAAAACTGCTTCATCATCGGTGTAAGTGAGTAAATCGGGTCTATAAAACTTGTAACCTAAATTACTAGCGACTTCTAGAACTTTTAAATGATCGGGGTTATTAGCATCTTTAACATTAGAAACAATCATATTGGGTTCAAGATTGAAAGACTTCATAGCTTCGGTCACCTTAGGCAGGTCGTCTTGTACGCGTTCAGGTAAAACATGTCCGCCAGGTCTTAGGGTTAAATCAATGCCGTTGAATCCCATTTCAGCAACAGCTTCACTCATACTGTTATAGTCTAAAAACTTTAAATGCTTTGAGAAGATTGAAAGGTTTAAATCTTTAAAGTGGTCTGAATTTCGACTAGTTGGTAATGGAGATTTTGAATCCGTCATTAGATGCTGTTTTATGGTGTTTTAATTAGAAAACTCTCATTTGATATCAATGACTTTTTCTTCTTAAAGATATAAAAAGGATATCACAATTTAGAAAGGTAAAAAGGGTTTAGTGAAGCTATTTAACTGCTCTGTTATTATTCAAACTCAACTTCAGTATCGAAAAATTTCGGGTCGCTAACCATTTGGTATAGGTTAGCCGTGATTTCTATACCTTTAAAATTAGATAAG
Organism: Pseudotamlana haliotis; assembly: GCF_008806375.1. Lineage (GTDB taxonomy): Bacteria > Bacteroidota > Bacteroidia > Flavobacteriales > Flavobacteriaceae > Pseudotamlana > Pseudotamlana haliotis. The sequence continues at coordinate 64,904 of NZ_WAAT01000051.1, forward strand.
ATTTTGGCATGTTCGTTACTCACATTTTTAATGCGGTACGGGAAGTTGTATCGTAATTTGAATCGCATGAGATTAGCCATAGGGTTATCGGCAGTCATGGTGGTGTCTTTTTCTTTCTCTGCTTTTTCTAGCGCTTCTTGACTAATACTAAGAGTAAATTTATCTTTATTGAAAGTGGTATCAAAGGAGTCGCTTATGTTGAGCATCATATTAGGCTTACTCTTATCGGTGGCTTGTAACTTTTGATTAAGGTCATTCAGCTCCTTGATGTCTTGGTCTTTAAGTTTTTCTCCAAACAAGGCTAAATCTTCAAGATCTTTAAAATCATAATTAATTTTCATTTTAAATTGTCCTGACGTGGTATCTGATTTTATGTAAAAACTGTAGGCTTCCAGTTCCTTGAGTTTGTTCTGTTCTTCTAGACTTAATTTAGCGATACTGTCTTTTTTTGATTCTAAAATATCTGAAAATACAATTAGTGAATCTATTTGTTCCATTGAATCACTTTCACTATCAAGACCCATACTCATCATTTCAGAGAGGTCAAAACCCAAACTGTATTGGCCACTTTGGTCGGTGTTAAAGTTTACTTCTTGAACAACTTCACAGCTGTATAAATTAAAGATTAAAGTTAAAATGAATAGGGATTTAAATAATTTCATGTGTTGATATATTCGGATGGTTTTTAGATACAGTAAATAGAGTATGTTAGTTCGGCTTATCCATTATTTAAGGTGTATAAAACATAGGGTGTTTTAATGCTTTTTACGAAGCCGTTCTATTGGTGCTTATTTCGTCTTTTCCGTCTTGAATAAGCGTTTGGGTTTCTTCTTTTTCTTCAGAAGATATGTGTTCAACTTCTTTTTTTTGAATAGGTGAATGGGCTTCAGGTTTTACACAGAAAATGCAGCCTATCGGAAAATGGTCGGAGCCTATATGTTCAAGTAATGTGAGTTCTTTTAGGAAAACAGTGGTACTATGAAAAACCAAATCTAAAGGCGCCCGAAAAAACCAATATTTGGCATGGTAGGTCGCTAGTACACCACGACCGGTACGCCCGTCTATAAGTCCGCTATTTTTGCGAAATAACTCTGCTATTTTAGACCAAGCCACAGTATTGAAATCGCCAATCACTAAGGTGGGTTTGTTAATGGTCTTAACACGTTTGGCAATGCATAGCAAATCGCCATCACGTTCTTTAGAGTTGTCTTCTTCGGTAGGACTTGGTGGTGGTGGATGCACCGAAAACAATACAAAATCTTCACCATCAGGGGTTTTTAAATGGGCCTCTATGCTAGGAATATCATCGGCTACAAAATAGTGTGTGTTTACTTTATCAAATGGCAGTTTAGAATATAGGTGCATGCCGTAGGTGTTTTCTAAAGTGATTTTTTGGCTGTGCGGATAGTCTTGTTTTAAATCCCGCATGGCCTTTTCCCAGTCGGCATTACTTTCTATGGTGATAAAAATATCGGGGTTTTCTTTTTTGATGAAGCTTTTAAAACGCTCAAAATCGGTGTTGTACTGGTAGATGTTAGTTGAAATGACTTTAAGAGTCTTAGCGTTTTTAGGGCCGTAATCTTGTTTTTTATAGAATTTGGTAAAGCGTGCAAGAATATAAATGTGATAAACGATTAAAATGGTTTGTGCAGCTGCTACCACCCATAACCAAGTGTTTTTAGTACTGAAAGCAAATAACCCAATAAGTGCTATAATTTGAAAAAATAGCAGTTGAATTTTAACAAATTCGGGCACACGAAAAAACCAATGCTGATTTTTACTAAAAGGCAGCAGACTTAGCATAATAAGTACTACTGAGAAAATTAGAAAAAATAGGTTCATATGTCGCTTATAGTTTGGAAGCTCTAACTTAGAGAATATCTAGGACTTATTAAAGTTTTATTTTGACTGTAAAGCATGGTCAAAAATGCTTGGTGGCTTTCTATGGAAACTCTACGAATCTCCTTGTAATCTGTGTTTGAGAATTTAGAGTAAGCCTTTAAAAACCATTAACTGATAACCAAAAACCAACACTCTTAAATATTATCGTAAGCAAACCATTCAGCAAAAGAGCTATCGGTTTCCTGAAGTCTTAGCGAGTGTAATTTAATGTGATTTGGTAAACGTTTTTTAATTTTACTAGCAAAGTCTAAAACCATCATTTCACTAGTAGGTTGGTAGTCTACTAACAACACATTATGGTCACGTTGCTGTAGTTCTTTGGCCAACTCGACATGCGGAGTGTTTTTGTTGAACACCGTAGCGTGATCGAAAACATCAACAATTTCTTCTTTTACAATCTTTTTAAGGTCGCCAAAATCGATAACCATACCGTATTTTACATTCGCTTTATCGGCAATGGGTTTCCCAATTACGGTAACTGAAAGTTTGTAGCTGTGACCGTGTACGTTTTTACATTTTCCGTCGTATCCATAAAGGGCGTGACCGGTTTCAAATGAAAATTGTTTGGTGATACGAATGTTGTTTGCCATTGTTTTTTTGTGTTGGTTTTACAAAGATATTCATTTTGTTTTACCAAACGATTTTTAGTTTACATTTGCCCGCTTTTATCTAGGAACTGATTTAAACTTTTTGCGTTTAAGTGAAAATTAGACATTTTTTGACCATTTGAAAGTTTTTTAGAGTTTCATAGCTGGGTTACGGAAGGAAAAAAAGATGAAAAATGGGTGAAAAACAGCAATTTTTTAGCAAATGGAAAAAGTTTAAATCAGTTCTTCAAATGGATAGGCTTTTATTTTGAAATTTATGAGTCATCTTTTTGAGTCTATTGATTTTGTTGAAAACCCGCTTTATGAGCAGATTATTTCCGATATCGGGAAACAACAATTTAGCATTATTGAAAACTTCTTTTCTTTAGAAGCCGTTGAAACTCTGAGGGAAGCCGTGAGTACAAGGTATGAGGAAGACCGATTTAAAAAGGCAGCCATTGGTAACCGTATTAATGAAACCATTGAAACGGCTGTTCGTGGTGATTTGATTTTATGGATGGATGAAACTAAAGCTACCCCCAAAGAAAGGTTCTTTTTTGACCAGATTAATGATTTGGTAAGTTATCTGAATCGCACTTGTTTCTTAGGAATTTTACACAAGGAATTTCATTATGCCATTTACCCCACAAACACCTTTTATAAAAGGCATTTAGACACTTTTCAGAATGACGACCGCCGAAAGTTATCGTTCGTGTGTTACCTAAATGAAGAAGGTTGGCTACCAGAAAATGGTGGTGAATTGGTGTTATATTTAAATGAAAATGGCGAGGAAGTAGAAAAGGTTATATACCCATTCCCTGGGCGTCTTGTCATTTTTGAAAGTCAAATAATCGAGCACGAAGTGCGTCCCGTAAAAACGGAACGCTTGAGTATTACGGGGTGGTTGAAGACGCGCTGATATGCGGACCCTTGAATATTGCGAAAAAACCCCTCTGTTATCTCCTTTAGGTAACAGTTCTTATGGGCGGCGCTTACGGTTTACGATGTAAACGATAATTAATACTAAGGCTAAGATGAGAAACAAACCGTTTCCGCTTAAAAATGACATGATATCCATAACGTTCTATTGATTCTTTTTTTTGTTAAAATAATATATGATGTATGCAATGGTGACCAGTATCACAAAAGGGAGCATGGCACCAATAAACACACCTATCTCATAAGAACTATCTGGAGCGTTTTTTATTTTATCTTCAATATTTATTTGTTGAAGTAGGTTGATGCTTACATTCATTGGGATGGTCTTTACTGCATGACAAAGTTAGGTGTTTTGTGCTAGAGGAATAAAGGTTTTTCTAAATTTTACGATAAGCGGAACGCCTCTGGCAATAATCCAAAAGGCAATAGCGATAAAAATACCGTGGAGCTTGTAATCTAAGGCATCCAACCAAAATATAATAGGAATAAAAACCACCAAGGTTGCAAATAGTAATACGTTTCTCAGGTATTTCATTTTACCAAGTCCTTTAAAAATACCATCAAAAATAAAGGCCAAGGTACAGAGTGGTTGCATGGCTAGGACAATCCAAAATACGCTATAAAAAGCCTCTAAAACCTCAGGTTCTTTTGTAAATATACTTCCGATAGGGTAGTAAAATAAAGCACCTACGGCAGCAAGTGCTAGGCCAACTAATAGTCCGTACTTTATAAGTTTATTGCTTAAAAGCATGAGCGTATCATAAGCTTTTGCGCCAAAGAGTTTTCCTGAGAGAATATTTCCTGCGCTGGCATAACCATCAACAATAAAAGCGCCTAGAAACCATAAATTTATGGCAATGGTGTAGGCTGCAATATATTCCGCCCCGTAGCTAGTGGCTTTGGCACTGGCAAAGTATAGGGTTACATTAAGGGCTAATGTTCTAATAAAGAGGTTTAGAATCATGAGCACAAAGCGTTGAATTTCCTGATTAAAAGGAAATCTAGGTGTGAGCGGGATATTGGTTTTCTTCAGTAAAAAATATGCAGCCAAAATCGCCATTAGCATTTGGGCAATCACACTGGCATAGGCAGCCCCTTCAATATGCATGGCCAGGACGTAACCTGGTATACCGTAAACAAAAATTACATCTAAAATAATGTTGGTCGTAGCACCTATAATGGCAATAATCATGGGGTAGTAGGTGTTTTGTAAACCGCGAAACACCCCAAAAATAGCGAAAGTAAAAAGCGTAAAAGGAAACCCTAATACACGTATTTTATAATAAATCACGGTGTAATCTAAAATAAGGTTGCTTGCGTTATAAAGTTTGAATATAGATTCTGCAAAGGGGTAGGTGCATAAAATGATGAGTAAACTTAGCGATGTAATTATAAAAATAGCCTGAGCTGGTAGGTTTTTTATTTGCTCCACTTTATTAGCCCCAACGTATTGTGATACGATTGATGATATGGCACTGCGTGTTTGCCCTAAAACCCAAATAAGCATGGAGATAAAAGTGGTTACAATACCAACAGCTGCAAGTGATTCAGTAGGGTTTTGCTGAATGTTTCCAACAATGGCAGCATCTGTGAGTGATAAAATAGGTTCTGAAACTCCTGCAATTAAGGCGGGAATTGCTAGTTTGTTAATCTGTTTTAAGTTAATCGTACTCTGCATTATTAAAAAACCTAGGCATTAATTGGTTTGCAAAACTACTATTCTATGATGGAATAATGGTTTTAAGACGAAGCGTAAATTTTAATTTTAAAGTTGGGAGATAGGTTTATAAGAACTTTATCCGTTCAAAATGTTGATTACTGGCCATAAAAAAGCCTGTCTGAAAAATAGAAAAACGCGTCAAGCTCAATCAAGCTCAGGCTGGCGAATGCTTTAAGTTTTAGACAGGCTTGAGTATTGTATTTGTTTACTGAAGGTTGAAGGTTGCTCCAATATTCATAGTAAACTGATTGTGAATTTCTTCAGCAGGACTTAAGTTGTTGTCATATTTAGCAATAGGAAATTGTGCTTCTGTAAATATTCCAAAACCAGATGTGAAGAAATAACGAGCGCCAATGTGCCCTCCTAAATTTTTAAGACTTAAACTTAAACCAGGATATAAATCAAAGTTGTCATCAATATTGATCACATTACCAATATTGGCATTGAAACGTGCTTTCACATCAAAACGATCTCCAAAATCTGGTTCGTCAATACGGTCTAATTCATCGGAAATACCTAAGGCATAGCTAGAACTTAAACCAATAGAAATGTTTTCACCCAGACCATAATCATAACTTAGATTTATACCTGTAGCTTCTGATTGAAGATTGACACCAACTTGAAATTTTTGATCACCTTTTCCTGAAAAAGCTTGTCCATTTACAAACGATACCGTAAGAACGGTGGCAACAATTAATAATTTTTTCACTTTTTATGTTTTTTAAATATAAAGCAAAAGTATTGATAAAATTACGGTTTGAAACTAGAGGAGGCTTTAAAATTAGCAGTATATGGGTGTTTTTGTTGTTATGGTTTGTCGCAAAAAAAAGTACCAGTTTTGTAGCTGGCACTTTTTTGTGGATTCGTATTACTTCGTTAGTCCTCAATTTTAGAATCTTATAATATAGAAAACTCAGTAGGATAGAAACCTGAATCGAGGTCAGGTTGACGAAGATTTCCTACACCCCTCTTTTCTTAGGTATTCTTATTTCTTCCAAGCAAATGGTTTGAAAGCATCATCTACTGGGGTTTCAGCAATGCTGTTGGTGTAGTTGCTAATCACTTTTTGTGATAATCCTAGTATAATTTCTAGAAGGTGTCTTTCGTTATATCCGGCTTCATAAAATGTTGTTATAGCCTCTTTTGAAACTTTTCCACGGTTACGTGTCACCAATAGTGTCATTTCGTGTAAAGCTTGCAATTTTTCTGAAGGTAAAGCGGTTTCGTTTCTTAAAGCTTCGGTAATGGCATCATCGACTTTCATTTGCTTGGCAATACCAGTGTGTGCTGGTACGCAATAATGGCAACCGTGTTCTACATTAATGGTTTGCCATACTACGGTAAGTTCATCCTTATTGAATGACGATTTTGAAAATAATTCATGTAGTATTTGATAACCCTCTAATAAACCTGGAGCTCCAGCTAGAACGCCATGTAAATTAGGAATAAACCCGTAGGCATCTAATGATTTTTGAAGAAGCCCTTTACTATCTTCAGGTGCGGTTTCAATATTGTGATTGGTTAATGTGGTACTGTTTTCTTTTGTGCTCATAATCTTTGTTTTTATATGTTTATAATTATTATATCTAAACGTTCGTTTAGATATTGGATAAAAAATATTTATAACCTTTTAAAGGTGTTTTCAATATAGTTATCAAGCTGAGGTTTACTAAAAACTTTTGTTGCAGATGCTAATCCGAACATGGCAATAATTAAAAAATCGGCTTGCTGTTCAATTGTGGCTTCGTCTTTCGTGGTGTCTTGTTTGAGGCTTTCAGTGAATACTTGTCTTACATCATTTGTAAATGCTGAAAGTACATTTTTTATGCGATCTTCTGTATGAGCACCTAATTCGTTAGCGGTATTTGTTACCAAGCAGCCTTTACCAAATTCGGTTTCTTTAGTGAAATCAATGAAATTATAGAAATATTCTTTGATGCCTAATGCGCCATTAGACTTCGATTTTAGGTCGTTAATTAAAGCGTTCAATTTCTTTTTATAGCACTTTAAACTTTCAAGAAATACACCGTTTTTATTTCCGAAGCTAGAATAGATAGAGAATTTATTAATGCCCATTTCTTTTTCAAGCATCTGCATAGAGGTGGTTTCATAACCATTTTTCCAGAACAAATGCATGGCTTTTTCTATGACTTCTTCTTCTATATATGCTTTCTTTCTTGCCATGACCTTTAAATACAATACAAAACTAAACAATCGTTTAGAAATAAAAAAATGTTTAACGATTTGTTTGGTTTTGTGGGTAGTGAGGGTTATTTAATTTCTAAGGTGTCCCAAGTTAAATCAATGAGTTTCGCTCCTGAAGAACTGTTAGAATCATCCATTTTCATTGTCATAATCAATACGCCTTGATCCTTTTCTCCTGACGTGGCTATTTCATAAATATTGATTTCGTCGTTATATGTGAGAACAGCTTTATTCACATTTATCTTTTTTCCTGAGGCTAAGGTTCTTTCGTAATCCTGTCTTTTTAAAGTATAACCATAGTTAATACTTTCTTTTGTAACCTCATTAATCATCAATTCATTAAGCATGGTTGGGTTAATGGTAGAATATTTTTGAATAATAAATCCAGAACCTTCTGCAGTCATCATCATTAGTTGTTCGATGCCTTGTTCTATCTCAGTTTTAGCGACTTTATGATCTTTATGAAATTTAAAGCTGAAAGCATCATCGTTATATAAAAGGGTGTCTTTTTGGCTCACTTTTACGGTATAACGCTTGTTTTTCACATTGAATTCATAGCCTTTATCTAATGCGATTTCAAAGGTTTCTCCGTTAATCTCTATTTTATAGTCTTCTTGTGAGGTGATGAGGTTTGTTAGGCATAGAAATACTATACAGAAAAGGTGTTTCATGGTCATTTTTGAATGGTTTGATTGGTTTTCTAAATAACATAAAGCGATTTAGTTTGTGAATATAAGTCTATGATTTAAATATTACAATGTTTTGAATTGGTATTGACTATAAATGTCATCATCTTTTAGTTGGAAAAATAATACTATTTAACTACCCGCCCAATAAACTTATTTTCATATTTCAGTATATAAACCCCTGAATGAAGACCATCTAAATTCATGATTGTAGAATTTTCTACTACTTGCGTAGCAACCAATCGTCCTTGCAAATCCGAGATATTAATTATAGCACCAGATTCTATTCCTTTGATAACGATATGGTCGTTAAACGGGTTGGGAAACAGTTGAAACTTGATATCACTTTCTATGTTATTTGAACTTAATGTTTTGCAAGTTGATGTCGTACTCAAATGTTTTTCTAAAATAGCCATTTGTGGTTTATCTGTTGAGCCATCAGGTTCTACAGAAAGAATATAATTTCCCCACCATGGGCCACCTGCCCAATACGTGCCATTAATGCAGTTTTGAGAGAGGTAATCTAAAAAATTATCAAGAGCAGTTAGCCAGCGATTATCATCGGCAGGCACCCCGTATTCACCAACAAAACCGTTGAGGTTATTAGCTTGTAACCAATTTACAAAAGGTGCCACACGGTCTATTCCTATATTAGGATAGGCACCTTCGGCATCGTAATTTGCATCGTATTTTCCCGAAGCGTCATTGTCAAAATAGACATGCGCTTCAAAAATGAGTTTGTTTGAAGTATCATTAAGGTTTTTTAAATTATCACTGTACTGCAACCAACGTTCTGCAGAGCTCCAGCTATCGCCAGCAACTATAATACTTGTTTGGGCATCCTGAGTTCTTATACCGTTAATAATGTCTTGTGCGGTATCAAACCAAGAGGCATTAGGGAGTAAGTCGTGCGGTTCATTCATAATGCCGTAGCCCCAAATGTTTGAATAATCTTTAAATTCAATGGCTAATTTTGTCCAGAGATCTTTGATATGTGTTATGTTCAATTGGCTCGAACCAATAATCATTTCTTGTCCGTTTAATTTATATCGGCAGTAGTTATGTAAATCTAAAATGACTTTCATATCGCGATTTTCTGCAGAGTTTAAAACGGTTTTAATACGTTGTAATTCATTTAAATTTAAACTACCGTTTAAGGTAGGCTGAATACGTTCCCATTTAAATGGTAATCGAATTAAAGTAAGCCCTTTGCTTTTGTAATAATCTAATTCGCTTGCCGTAGGGTAGGTGTAGTCAACACCAAAAGTTCCGGGCATGTTGGAACCAAAATCTGCCCCAGCCAAATTAATGCCAAAGGGATTTTGTGCGGTTGTTTGAAAGGCTAGGAGTAATAGAAATAAGGTATAGGCGAAAGTGGTTTTTTGTTTCATAGACTTAGGGGGCGTATAAAATTATAAAAACGTAAATATAGTACTACGCTTTATGATTTATCATGGATACTTCATTTTATTTAGTTTAGAATTTCGATTTGTAGGAAAACTTTAGGGTAATGGTTTTGTCTCAATTATATAATTGACAATTTGTTTTAATTATTTTGTTTTCTTGATAGTATACCATTGATTAAAAGGTGTTTATTCTGTGTGATTCGAGCTCATTTTACCTTATCAATAATTGATATAAATAACTTGCAGAAGTGAACTGCTATATCTATTTTTGCGGTTATTTGTAATAAGTCTAAATAAATGAATCATTTCGTCGTATTGTTTTTTGTCATGCTTAGTGCGTTTGGAGGAGCCCAATCTAATTTGGGGCAAATTCAAGGGCAGATTACTGATGAATCTGGCGAATCGCTTTTAGGTGTAACGGTTCAACTTAAAAATACGAGACAAGGCGCAGCAACAGGTTTAGATGGAAACTATGTTTTAAATAGAGTACGCTACGGAAATTACACTCTAAAAGTTTCTGCCATTGGATACCAAACTCAGGAAATTGATGTATCGGTAAATTTGGAAGAAAGTATCATAAAGAATTTTGTTTTAAAAGAAGATACTTCTGAGCTGGATCAAGTCTTTGTGGTAGGTAAAACTAAAGCTGAAAAAATTAAAGAAGCTGGGTTTAGTGTTAATGCTATTGAAACTCAAAAGATAAAAACCCAAAGTCTAGCGTTAAATACCGTTTTAGATAATTCTGTTGGAGTGCGTGTAAGAACTACCGGAGGAGTAGGCTCAGATTTTGAGTATTCTTTAAATGGTATGTCTGGAAATGCGATTCGTTTTTTTATTGATGGCATTCCTATGGATTATTTTGGTTCTTCCTATTCTGTAAATAACTTGCCAATCGCCCTTATCGATCGCATTGATATCTATAAAGGAGTGGTTCCTGTAGAGTTAGGTTCCGATGCTTTAGGGGGCGCTATAAACTTGGTGACCAAAGAACAGATTGAAAATTTTGCCGAAGTTTCTTATTCCTTTGGTTCTTTTAATACGCATAAAGTGGCCTTTAATGGACAATGGAAATTCGATTCTGGATTTACAACACGCCTTTCTAGTTTTTACACCTATTCTGATAATAATTATAACGTTTGGGGAAGAGGTGTATATTATGGAGAGGAAGGGACAGGAAAGGCTATAGAGTTTACTAAAGACAATCCCGCCGAACGTTTTAATGATGATTTTCAAACCTTCAGTACAAAATTAGACGTAGGATTTACTAATAAATCATGGGCCGATCAACTCTTCTTAAGTATTTTGGGTTCCGATCTTAAAAAAGGCGTGCAAACTGGACAAACCATGGGGCATGTGTACGGTGAAATGCGTAATAATGAACAGGTGCTCATGCCTATTTTGACATACAAGAAAAAGGATATTTTTACAAAAGGCCTCGATGTGAGTACTTTTGCGGCTTACTCGCATACCAAAGCTGAGGTGATTGATACCACCACAGCACGATATGATTGGAGAGGAGAGGTAATCGGTACCAATCCTTCTGGAGGAGAAACCAGTCGTAATGGGCGTTCTTTATATACGCAAACAGATAACTCGGTTATTGCTAGATTTAACGGCACCTACCAGTTGCCTAAAGATTTCAAATTAGGATTCAATTATTTATATACGCATACCAGTCGTACCGGAGAAGATCCTTTTTCACCACCACATAGATTGGCTTATTTCGATCCTCAAAACATAGCTTCGCAATTTGCAGGACTATCTTTAGAAACGATTAAATTCAACAACAGGCTTCGGGCTAATGCCTTTGTAAAATGGTATGGTTTTAATTCTTCTATTAACGAACTGGTTTACACCACTGAATATGAGGTTAGACCCATAACTAGTAACATTTCTAATTGGGGAGGTGGTTTCGCGATGTCTTATAAACTTTTTCACCAATTTTTACTTAAATCTTCGCTAGAACAAGCCACGCGATTACCAAATGCTACTGAAGCTTTAGGTAACGGCGTTACGATTACAAATAACCCGGATATCAAACCAGAACAAAGTTTTAACGCTAATATAGGCTTTATTTTAGGCAGACTTCCGTTAGCAGGAAACCAGGGTGTAAAATTAGAAATGAATGCTTTCTACAGTAATACAACGGATAAAATTCAGATGAATGTTCAAGGCGGACAAGCAACAGGCATATTTGAAAATATAAAAGCCGTTTCAGGAACAGGAGTTGAATTGGATTTTGTTTATGATTGGAATCAGAAATTTAAATTCAATATCAATGGTACTTATTTAGATTTCAGAAATACACTTAAGGTTGATGAGAATGGCAATGACAACATTATTTATGGCGACCGACTTAAAAATGAGCCTTACTTCATGGCAAATGCTGGTGTTGATTATACCTTAGATGATTTTATTCAAAAAAAATCTAAGTTATTTATGTACTTACAGTCTAGTTATGTTCACGAGTTTTTTCTGAATTGGTCTAGCCTAGGAAGTGAAGATATCAAAAATAAAATCCCAACTCAATTGGTGTTTGATGCAGGATTGGGCTATACGTTTCCAAATGAAAAATTGAATGTATCAGTAGATTTTTCAAACTTTTTAAATGAACAAGTATATGATAACTTTTTGCTTCAAAAACCTGGTAGGGCTATTTTCTTAAAAGTAAACTACCAATTCCTATAGAGAAATATAAATCAGAATAAATTAGAAATTAATAAATATTGTAAACATGAATTTAAATCTTATGAAAACTAATAAAACATGGAAAGCTGTAACAGCTTGTTTATTTATAGCCTTAAACCTTACGTTTGTTGGGTGTAGTAATGACGATGATAGCACTGATGATGGAGACTCAAATCAAGATGTGTCGTATTTAGTAGGTGCAGCCGTAGATGATGAGGGTTATTATTTTACAACCGATAACATCACATCTGGTTCATTATCTATTCAAGGAAATGGCGCTGAAGGTTGGGCGACCATATCAGTAACTGTAGATGGTTATCTATATATCGTTAACAATACAGAAGGATTAACTGAAAAGTTTGAATTAACCGAAAATGGACCTGTAAAAGTAGATGCTATTTCAAATGCTGTATTAGCTCCTGGAGCTTTCTTCCGTTATATTCAAGCTACAGATAGTGGTGATTTATTCCTATCGAGTAGTCCAGAAAAAGAAAGTGGTCAAATGCCTTACGGGATTATTGATTTAGATACTTTTGAAGCTACAGGTCATGGGTATATCGATTTTCCTGAAGTAAACGGCAAAGTGAATTTATGGGCTAATGGTTTGGTGAGTAATGGAAAAATCTACTTTGGTTCTTTATACGGTGAGCCTAGTTGGGCAAATTTAGAAGAGAATTTAATTACGGTAGCTTTTGATTACCCTTCTATTACAAGCCCTAAAGTTTTAGAGTCTCCTGCTTCTGCTGGTATGACTGCTGGATATAGAACTAACGGTACTTTTGCTACTGAAACTGGTGATTTATACCAATACAACATTACAAGTTCATTATGGTACGGGAATGAAGAAGTTGCTGATAAGCCTTCTGTTTTTGTTAAAATAGCGAATGGTGATTATGACGATTCTTACATATTAGATGTGTCTGCACATTTTGGAGAGCCTGTTACTATTTGGAATGCTTGGTACGCTGAAAACGGTATCGCTTACGCGAACGTAGTACGTGCTGTTGATGTTCCTGAGTGGGGTGATTTATCACAAAATACTGGGACTTTAGTTGAAATTGACTTATATAACGAAACCATAACTGAATTGAATTTACCAAAAGCGCCTTTCGTGAATATTTTCACCTTAGACTGTGTTGAAAATGGTAACTTCTATATCCCTGTAAGTATCGCTGGAGGTGAGGCTAATATCTATGAAATTAATATTGATGGCGGTGCTAATGGCTTTACAAAAGGAGCGAAGTTAGATGGTAGCAATGTGTATGTAGACGTGCTACAAAAAGTCAACTAATTATAAAGATTTTTAACTTTTATATAGCTATATATTCCAGTTTAATTTTCAATATTTGCGAGCCCCAACCCAACGATGTTATTTGGGTTGGGGTTTGTTTTTTTCTATGAAAACACGATTTAAAAATACACTCCACAAAATACACCTCTGGCTAGGCATGGCCTCAGGTTTGGTGGTCTTTATTGTAGCTATTACAGGTTGTGTTTATGTGTTTTCATATGAAATAAAAGATGTTATCTATAAAGATAGACATCATGTTTCCATACCAGAAAACCCTACTAGAGTACCTATATCGCAGCTTATAGAAATCGCTGAAGGCGCTTTTAATAACACTTATAGCTTTCAAAATGTAATTATCCCAAATGACCCCGGTCATGCGGTAAGTATTAGCTTTACCGATGTTGATGGTACTGTTTTTGGATATCATAATTTCATGAAGTTCTATAAAACTGTTTCCTTAAACCCCTACAACGGAAAAATAATTTTTATAGAAAACACCAAATGGGAGTTTTTTAATGTCGTTCTAGCCATTCATATGAATCTATTTATGGGTTACAATGACGTAAGTCATTATATTGTTGCTGGTGCCACATGGACTTTTGTTTTTATGCTTATTTCTGGCTTAATATTATGGTGGCCTAAAAAATCACAGCGCAAACAAAGCTTTAGCTTTAAATGGAAGAAAAGTTCGAAATGGCGACGTAAAAACTATGATTTGCACCGCATTTTTGGTTTCTATATGCTTGCAATAGCCTTAATTTTAGCTTTGACAGGCTTGATGTGGGCTTCAAAAAGCTTTAATGCCTCGGTGAAATGGGTAGCAAACGGCGGAAAAACAATCCCTTACGCGGCACTTTCTAAACCCGTGCAAAACACAAATCCAGAACAACCGTTTGATGTGATTTTAAATACAGTAATCACTGATTACCCAGAATATGAGTTTCTGTTAATACGTAAACACCCTAAACCTAATATTCCCTATATTGTACGTGTTTACAAAAAAGACGAACAAAACTATAAACGTACCGAGCTCTATTTTGATAGAACCACGGCCGAGCTACTAAATACTTTTACATTCTCTGATAAGAATAACGGTGAAAAAATACAAGCCCTAAATTACGATTTACATGTTGGGGCTATTGGTGGCTTACCAACCAAAATACTGGCCTTTTTAGCGAGTTTATTAATAGCCAGTTTACCGATTACGGGCTTTTTTATTTGGTACGGACGCAAGTATAAAAAGAAAAAATAGTTATAAATTTTACATAATTAATTTATACATTTACCAAGTAGATTTTACGATAAGAAATCAATGGGGGATTAGCTCAGCTGGCTAGAGCGTTTGACTGGCAGTCAAAAGGTCACCGGTTCGACTCCGGTATTCTCCACAAGTGTTAATAGGGCTTCCAAGCGATTGGAGGCTTTTTTTATGAGCCTGAGATAGCGCTCAATTTAGCGCGTGTTGTTGTAAGTTAGAATTATACAGAGAAGCGCAGAGGTTACACAGAGTTGCTCGAAGCTATATTTTAGATACCGATTACACTGGTTTTCACAGATTACACTTTACTACGCCTTTGCGACTCCACTGCAGACCAGAAGTGTTATTATGGATAAAATAAGTGACCTAAAACTTAATAGAAAACCCTGTGTAAACCCCAATGAAATAAGGGTTGAAATTCCCAGAGGTATTATCAAAAGTGTTGAATTGATATTTAAACATAGGCTCTAAATTCAGGTCTATTTTTTTTGTGAATTTATAGTTTAAACCGAGTCCGAGGTTGGCACTGTAACTGGTGTCGTTAATGTTATTAGCTTCACCAATATACGTGCTTGTACCATCTTCAGCATTAGAAATAATTTCGTTATCACTTAAAAAGAACGAGCTAAATCCGCCAATAATATTAACGCCCAATCGTTTTTGAGAAAGTGCGTATTGAATTTCTAAAGGCACTTCAATGTAGTCAAATGTTTGATGAATAGATACATTAGTCGCTGTTAAAGGTTGTGCTGCATTGCTATCTGCAGCGGTAGAGGTCACCGAAATATTAGACGTTGTACTTGACACGTTCTGTAAGGCGCTAACACCTGCTCCTCGTGATTCATAGACAATAACATTGTTTGTGTTGTAGCCTAAGTTTACTTTGTTAATTCCCGAACGTATTTTTACACGGTTATTTACGGCATAGCTGGTAGAAATACCATAACTCATATTCACATCGCCCGTTTTTTCGTTGTTAGAAAATTGTTGGTCAATGGATGAACCCTCACCTAAACTATTAAAATACACCGGTGCCACATGAGTAGAGACACGCCATCTGTTTTGGTTTTGTTTAGTTTTAACAGGTCTGTTGTTTGCTGCTATGGCTTCTTCAATTGTTTGTGTGTTTTTATTGGAGTCGTTGTTGCTTTCTGCAATAGCGTTATTGTTTTTTGAGACCTGAGCGATATGTGATTTAGCGGCTTCTTCATCAATTAAAAAAGGGTCCTTGTTTTGAGTCGTGTTTTCTTGAGTAGATGACACTAATGCAGTATTCGAATTTATATTTTCTAAAGCAATGTCTTCAGAAGTATGCTGTTTTTCAGAGCTTGTCGCTATCGTAGTCATTGTGTTACTATGATGGCTGTTGTTTCCAGTTTTTTCTTCTGAATTTTTAGCTACAGATGAATTTTTAGAGGATGCTGTTTGTGGGTTGTCCGATTCTTCTGATGGTGTGTTTATTGCGTTTGTATGGCCTTCTGTATTGGTTTTAGAATCTGTTATGGCTGAATGGTCTTCTGAAGTCCTATTAATTGTTGTTTTAATGACTTCGGAAGCATTTTCAATCAGGATATCATTAGTATCTACTACTTGATGTTCGCCTTCTTTTTCATTGAAAAATGGCATTCCAATAGTAATAAAGAGTAAAAGAAGGGCTGCCACACCAGCATAGCGCCACCAAATAGGGATCACACGGCGCTTGTCTTCTTTTGAGTGAAGTTTAGCTTCTATATTGTTCCACACGGCATCGCTTGGGGTTGCTTCAAAGTCTTTAAAGCTTTCCTGGAATAACCGGTCTATGTGTTTCTTTTCAGCCATTATAAGGATTGTAAGTGTTCTGTGTTTTGGTAATCTTCAATAGTTGTTTTTAAAATCATTCGCGCTCGTGCCAAATTTGACTTTGAGGTGCCCACGCTAATATCTAATAGTTCTGCTATTTCTTTATGAGAATAGCCATCGAGAACGTAAAGATTAAAAACCAAGCGGTAGCGGTCTGGCAATTCTTGTATGATTTTTAATAGATAATCGATGGACACTTGGTCCTCATCAATTTCAATTTCTACGTCTTCAATGGCGTTTTCATTAACCAAGTCAAATACCTTCTCTGTTCGGTATCGTTGTAAGGCGGTATTAACCGTAATACGTTTGAGCCACCCTTCAAAAGAGCCTTGGTTTTTATATTGTCCAATTTTTTTGAAAATTGTTAGAAAGGCATCCTGCAGGTTGTCTTCCGCTTCAGCGCGATTGCGTGAATACTTCAAGCTTACCGCGAACAACTTGCTGGAAAACAACTTGTATAATTCGCCTTGGGCTTTAGTATTATTAGCTTTACAATTTTTTATGAGCAATTCTAGACTCAATTGAACAGGGTTTAAAATGAATACTTAAAGTTACTCATTTGTTATGGGGTATCTACAACTGGTACTTCAATTTCAAGATAAACATTTTCTCCGTCCTCATCTTCACCTTGCCAAAATTTGAAAATATATGAATCACGAGTAGTTGGAGTGAAGTTCAAAATATTGCTGACAAGAATATCATCTGTAGGTTCGCAATTATTGTAATCAAATACCAAGTTGTTTGGGGCTACGGTGCGTACGTTATCTTCTTTTCTGTAGTAGAAGTTATAGTATTCATAACATGTTGTTGGTTGGTAATAGAAGACTTCAATTTGATAGGTTTCACCACGTTCAAATTCTACAGGTATATCTACACTATCAACAGGTAAAATGGCCGACCCAAAGGCGACACCTTCATCGTCAGTACTACATGATACAAAAAAGGTTAGAGTTACAAATAAGGCTATTAATCTTTTCATGACTTTATAGTTTTAGGGGTTTTACATATTTCTATGTAGATGCCTATAAATTGAAAAGGTTGCGTAGCCAGCAAAAAAAATCCCGAATTAACGGGATTTTAAAGTTTTATACCAATTTAATTGGTGTTACATTTCTGAAACTATTTTTCGAACCTTGGTTTCAAGTTCTTCCATAAGTTCCGGATTATCTTTTATGAGTGTTTTTACAGCATCTCGACCTTGACCGAGTTTTGTTTCTTCGTAGCTAAACCAAGAACCACTCTTTTTAACGATTTCGTGTTCTACAGCTAAATCTAGGATTTCTCCTACTTTAGAGACCCCTTCACCGTACATAATGTCAAATTCTGCCATTTTAAAAGGTGGTGCTACCTTGTTTTTCACCACTTTTACTCTGGTTTTATTACCTGCTACATCACCATTGGTTTCCTTAATTTGCGTAGATCTTCTAATATCTAATCGAACCGACGCGTAAAATTTTAATGCATTACCACCAGTTGTAGTTTCTGGGTTTCCAAACATCACACCAATTTTTTCACGCAATTGGTTAATGAAGATAACTGTACACTTGGTTTTGCTAATAGAACCTGTTAGTTTTCTTAAGGCTTGAGACATTAAACGGGCATGAAGTCCCATTTTAGAGTCGCCCATTTCACCTTCAATCTCACTTTTTGGTGTTAAGGCCGCTACAGAATCGACTACTACAATATCAATAGCACCAGAACGAATTAAGTTATCGGCAATTTCTAAAGCTTGCTCACCATTATCTGGTTGCGAAATAATTAAATTGTCAATATCAACGCCTAATTTTTCAGCATAAAAACGATCAAAGGCATGCTCGGCATCAATAAATGCTGCAATACCTCCAGCCTTTTGAGCTTCCGCAATAGCGTGTAAAGTTAAAGTAGTTTTACCCGATGATTCTGGACCGTAAATTTCAATAACTCTTCCGCGCGGATAACCGCCAACGCCTAAAGCGATATCTAGACCTAAAGACCCCGAAGGAATAGCTTCTACGTCTACAATGGCAGAATCGCTCATTTTCATTACGGTTCCTTTTCCGTAGGCTTTATCTAGTTTGTCTAATGTAAGTTTTAGTGCTTTTAATTTCGCTTCTTTTTCGCTGCTCATGGCTCTGTTTGTTTACTGAAAATTGGAGGGCTAAAATACTATAAGTTTTATCATAACACAATAATAGTTTTCAACATAAAATTATTGGTAGGCAGAATACTATCATGAATAACAGAAAAAATTCTACTGTAAATTACGCAACCTTTTTAATGGATTTGCATCATAGAAAAAGATATGAAGCTAGAACGCTTGATGTTTTATATTTAAAATTGTGTGACTAACTCAATACTAAGCACTTAAACTTTGGTTTAAGTGCTTTTTTTATGCTAAAAAGACTTAATCTCCTAGAAAATCGTACCTTTGCAGCTTCAAAAAATAGTCTTTAACCTTATAAAATTAGTATAGCATGCAACTGTACAATAAATTAAGTGCCAAAGAAAGAGCAGAATTAATCGAAAAAGCCGGAAAGGATCGATTAACACTTTCTTTTTATCAATATGCCAAAATTGACTGCCCTCAAGAATTTCGTGATCAGTTATTTATAGTTTGGGAGAAACTAGACGTTTTAGGACGTATTTATGTGGCTACCGAAGGTATAAATGCCCAATTGTCTTTACCAGCCGATCGTTTTAATGATTTTAAAGCACATCTCGATACCATCGATTTTTTAAAAGATATCCGTTTGAATATTGCCGTTGAGCAAGACAACATGTCTTTTTTAAAGCTGAAAGTAAAGGTGCGTAACAAAATTGTGGCCGATGGGTTAAATGATGATACGTTTGATGTGACGAACAAAGGTGTGCACCTTTCAGCAAAAGAGTTTAACGATATGTTAGCGAATCCAAATACGGTTTGTGTAGATATGCGTAACCATTACGAAAGTGAAATTGGTCATTTTGATGGGGCAGTAACACCAGATGTTGATACGTTTAGAGAATCGTTAGATATTATTGAAGCTGATTTAAAAGAGCATAAAGAAGAAAAAAATTTATTGATGTATTGCACCGGCGGTATACGTTGTGAAAAAGCTAGTGCATATTATAAACATAAAGGTTTTAAAAACGTTTTTCAGCTTGAAGGCGGTATTATTGAATACACCAGACAGATTAACGAAGAAGGCCTAGAAAATAAATTCATAGGCAAGAATTTTGTTTTTGATGAACGTCGTGCTGAAAAAATTAGCGACGATGTGATTGCGCGCTGCCACCAATGTGGTAGCCCAGCAGATATTCATACCAACTGTGCCAATGATGCTTGTCACTTACTTTTTATCCAGTGTGATAGCTGTAAAGAAGACATGAATTATTGCTGTTCTGAGAACTGCAAAGAAATACATGCGCTCCCTTTTGAAGAGCAAAAAGCCCTTCGTAAAGGCCAAGCCAATAGCAACGACATTTTCAAGAAAGGACGTGCCGACCACTTACCTTACAAAAAGGATTTACGTAATATTTTCGAAACACTGAAAGTAGATAAACTTAAAGACTAAGGTCATGCAAAAAATTGAATTAATGGCGCCAGCAGGGAATTTTGAATCCTTACAGGCAGCCCTAGATAATGGTGCAGATTCTGTTTATTTTGGCGTTGAACAGTTAAATATGCGTGCGCGTGCAACGGTAAATTTTACCCTTGATGATTTAGATGAGATTGTAAAACGCTGTGAAGCTAAAAACGTTAGAAGTTATTTAACCTTAAACACCATCATTTACGATCATGATTTATCGATTGTAAAAACCTTGGTTAAAAAAGCCAAAGAAGCCAATATTACTGCAGTCATTGCTATGGATCAAGCCGTGATTTCTATGGCGCGAGAAGTGGGGATGGAAGTGCATATTTCTACTCAAATCAACATCACGAATATTGAAACGGTTAAGTTTTACGCTATGTTTGCCGATACCATGGTGCTGAGCCGTGAGTTAAGCTTACGCCAGGTTACGATGATTACCGAGCAAATTGAAAAAGAACAAATCAAAGGCCCTTCAGGAAGACTTGTAGAAATAGAGATTTTTGGTCATGGTGCCTTGTGTATGGCGGTTTCAGGGAAGTGTTATTTGAGTTTGCATTCTGATAATTCTTCAGCTAATCGTGGGGCTTGTAAGCAAAATTGTAGAAAAAAATATACGGTTGTTGATCAGGAAACTGGTTTTGAAATGGAGCTAGATAACGAATACATCATGTCGCCTAAAGATTTGTGTACCATCGATTTTTTAAATGAAGTGGCCGATGCTGGTATCAAAGTTTTAAAAATTGAAGGCCGTGGTCGAGCACCAGAATATGTAGCTAAAGTGATTCGTTGTTACCGTGAAGCTATTGATAGTATTGAAAACGGTACTTATAGCAAAGAGGAAGTTATTGAATGGATGAAAACTTTAGAAACCGTTTATAACCGTGGGTTCTGGAGTGGCTATTACTTAGGTCAGAAATTGGGCGAGTGGAGTAAAGGCTCTGGTTCTCATGCCACACAAAAGAAAGTGTATATTGGTAAAGGCACACATTATTTCCCAAAAGCTGAAGTCGGTGAGTTTAAAATTGAAGCCTATAACATAAATGTAGGTGATACCATTTTAGTCACAGGACCATCAACTGGGGCTCAAGAATTTGTTGTTGAAGCGTTTTTCGTGAACGATCAAAAAGTAAGCGAAGGGAAAAAAGGCGATATGGTGACGATTAAATTGCCGTTTAGAATCCGCCAATCTGATAAACTTTATAAGATTGTTGAAAATAAAGTAGAAGCCTAATGGTTGTCATTACCTTACAACGAAAAAAATGTATTGGCTGTAATTACTGTGTGGAGTTGGCACCAAGCCAGTTTCAAATGTCTAAAAAAGACGGGAAGTCTGTTTTACTGCAAAGTCAAGAAAAAAAAGGTTTTTTTACGCTGAAAAGCAATGATTTTTCTATCTTGGAAGCTTGTGAAAACGCAGCAAAAGCCTGTCCGGTAAAAATAATAACAGTTAAAAACTAGTCATAGCCTTAAATGAATATTTATAAACTTTTACAACTTAATAGAAAAATTAAAAATCATAGAATTAAATTTCTAGGACTCTATATGTTGCATAAGTTGAATAAACGCTATTTGGCAGTGAATTTAGATCCGGTTTTGGCCTGTAATCTGCGTTGTAAAATGTGTTATTTTACAGATAAAGACTATGTAAAAACCTTAAAAGGTCAATTTAAAGAGGAAGAATTGGAGCAGGTGGCCGATGCGATCTTTAACCGCGCCTTAAAACTGCAAATTGGTTGTGGTACCGAACCCACACTTTATAAAGATTTAGTAAAGCTTGTGGTTTTGGGTAAAAAGCATCAAGTACCTTATATTTCTATTACCACCAATGCCAATTTGTTAACAGAAGAAAAGATTATTGAGCTATTAGAGGCTGGCTTGAACGAATTTACCATTTCGTTGCACGGCGTTAATAAAGAATCGTATGAAAGTTTTATGCAAAAGGCGAGCTATGAAAAATTTCATGGTGTTTTCAATGTCTTTGCAAAACTGAAAAGAACCTACGATTTTAAGGTGAGAATCAATTATACCTTTAACAAAGATAATTTCTATGAGTTGAAAGAATTTTTCAACCACTTTAATGGCGACAGTTTTGATGTGCTTCAAATACGTCCCATTCAAAAAATTGGAAATACTGAGTATAATGATTTTGATTTAGATGCTATTCGAGGTGATTATCCAGAGGTGATTTCGATTATCAAGGAAGCCTGTATATCACATAATATTTTATTATTAGCCCCAAATAGTATTCCTAAGCACGGTACAGATAATGCGGCCAGTTTTATTTTCGAATATACCTTTTGTTATATTTCACCTAAAGCATTTTGGAAAGAAGGTTTCAATTGGCGTGAAGAAAGTTTCAACGATTATTCTCGTAAAATAGGCTGGGAAAAGTTGTTGCTCGGAAATGCCTTTAGATCTAAAAAGCAATTAAAATCCCGCTCTAATCGCCTAAATTATGAGGTCGAGTTTAATTAAAATATCTTTCTTTTTAAGTCTTTAGAATAATCATATCTTTACATCGCAAAATGTTTTTTGAAAATTAGTTTCAAAATCCTAACAAAAATGTGTTTTTCACTGCAATGTGAAAAATAATTATTTATAAATCTTCATTCGTAATAAGTTTATTATTAGCGAATTCAATATATAATATATGGCTTGCGCAAGTTGCTCAACAAAAGACGGCTCACCTAAAGGCTGCAAAAATAATGGTACTTGTGGTACAGATAGTTGTAACAAACTAACGGTATTCGATTGGCTATCTAACATGTCGCTTCCTAGCGGCGAAGCCCCATTTAACTGGATTGAGGTACGTTATAAAAACGGTAGAAAAGAATATTACAAGAATACTGAAAATTTAACTTTAAGTATAGGTGATATTGTGGCGACTCAGGCAAAAGCCGGTCATGATATTGGTATGGTTACCCTTACGGGGGAATTGGTGCGTGTTCAAATGAAGCGTAAAAATATTTCAACCAAACCTGAAGATACCCTTAAAATTTACCGAAAAGCCAGTCAGAAAGATATTGATATTTGGCAAACCGCACGTGAGCGTGAGGAAGCTATGAAGGTGAAAGCCCGCCAATTTGCTATCGATTTGAAACTTCAAATGAAAATTTCAGATATCGAATTTCAAGGTGATGCTAGTAAAGCGACTTTCTATTATACCGCCGAAGAGCGTGTTGACTTCCGTGAATTGATTAAGGTTTTTGCACGCGAGTTTAGAACGCGTATTGAGATGAAACAAGTAGGCTTCCGTCAAGAAGCCGCAAGACTTGGAGGTATTGGTTCTTGTGGACGTGAATTATGTTGTTCGACTTGGTTAACCGATTTTCGTTCGGTGAGCACTTCTGCGGCACGTTACCAACAACTCTCATTAAATCCGCAAAAACTTGCAGGACAATGTGGTAAGTTGAAATGCTGTTTAAACTATGAGTTGGACACCTATTTAGATGCTTTAAAAAACTTTCCAAAATCTGACGTGAAGTTATACACCGAAAAAGGTGTAGCAGTATGTCAAAAAACAGATATTTTCAAAGGACACCTGTGGTATGCCTATGAAGGGGAATGGATGAATTGGCATAAGATTACTACCGAGCATGCCAATGAAATTATTGAAATTAATAAGAAACGAGAAAAAATCACGAGTCTTGAAGAATATGCTTTAGATCTTATTGAAGATACTAAAACAGAGTTTGAGAACGTTGTAGGGCAAGATAGTTTAACACGTTTTGATAGTCCGAAACCAACAAAAAAACGTAGAAATAACAGACGTAAGAAAGGCGGTGCTCCTGCAAAAAATAATGCGGATCAAGCTCATGGCGGAAAACCTAGAAATTCAGGAGGTCAAAAGAAATCCCAGAATAATAGAAATGCCGATTCTAACAAACCAAAGCCAAAACCACGTCCAAATCGATCCAATAAGCCAAAAGTTGAAGGTGGAGAGGCTAATAAAACTAATCCAAATCAAAACCAAAAGCCGAATCAAAATAGGAGTCGAAATAAGCGAAGAAAACCTAATAACAACAATAATCAGAATAAATCACAAAACAATAAAAATGCTGAAAAATAGAGTTTTATTACTTGGCCTATGCGTTTTTTTTACTTTGGTGTCTTGCGACTCACAATATTATTTTGACGAATACAAAGCCGTACCCAAAAAATGGCATAAAGATTCTATTGTCAGTTTTAAGATAAACACACCTGATTCTATAAGCCCTTACGACTTGTTTATAAATCTTAGAAACACCAATGCCTACAAGTATAACAACTTGTTTTTAATTGTAGAAATGCAATTCCCACATGGTAAGCGCGTAAAAGATACTCTAGAATATAGAATGGCTGACCCTAGCGGTAAACTTCTTGGTGCGGGCTATTCAGATATTAAAGAAAATAAGTTGTGGTATAAAGAGCAGGTCATTTTTAGTGAATCTGGTGAGTATGAAGTAAAAATACAACAAGCCATGCGTGAAAACGGTATGGTTAATGGAGTTGAAGCATTGGAAGGGATTACAGATGTTGGATTCAGTATTGAAAAAAAGCAAGTAAAAAAATAGATAACATCTCCTGTTTTGCAAAAGCGAAGTGGTATCAAGATGTATTAACAATTAGTACATGGCAAAGGCAAAAAAAGAAACGACTAAGGTTCAAAATTATTCAAAATACATCCGTTGGATGTGGATTTTATTTTTGGGAGGTATACTTTCTGTAGTATCCCTTTTTTTATTGGCGTCTTGGGGTGCTTTTGGTGAAATGCCCGATCACACCGTTTTAGAAAATCCTAAAACCAATTTAGCTACTGAAATTATTTCATCAGATGGGAAAACACTAGGGAAATTCTATTTTAACGACAACCGAACGCCTGTGAGTTATGATGAGTTACCACAGCAACTAGTTGATGCTTTAATTGCTACCGAAGATGCGCGTTTTCATGAGCATTCTGGAATTGATGCAAGGGGTACTATTAGAGCGATTATAAAGCCAGGAAGCGGTGGTGCTAGTACGGTTTCTCAACAGTTAGCAAAACAATTATTTCACGGCGAAGGTTCTAAAAATATCATTGAAAGGGTGCTTCAAAAAATTAAAGAATGGATTATCGCTATCCGTTTAGAGCGCCAATATACCAAAGAAGAAATAATTGCCCAGTATTTTAATATTTATGACTTCGGAAATAATGCCGATGGTATTCGTAGTGCCTCGCGAATTTATTTCAACAAAGAACCTAAGGAATTAGACCTTAAAGAATCAGCCATGCTGGTAGGGATGTTTAAAAATTCCTCTTTATATAACCCAAGGCCAAGCCGAAACCCAGTAGGGGTGAAAAACCGCCGAAATGTGGTTTTAGCTCAAATGTATAAGTACGATTACATTACTGAGAAAGTAAAAGATTCGCTTCAAAAAACCGAATTAGACTTAAACTATTCTCCTGAATCACATCGTGAAGGTATTGCTACCTATTTTAGAGGGTATTTAGATGGTTTTATGAAGCAGTGGATTAAAAATAATCCGAAACCAGATGGTACCAAGTGGAATCTTTATAATGATGGTTTAAAGATTTACACCACTATAGATTCTCGTATGCAAACCTATGCTGAAGATGCAGTACAGCAGCACATGCCTAGGTTACAAGCTGAATTTTTTCATCAAAATACGCCAGATCGTAACCCAACGGCTCCTTTTTTAGATCTAGAACCTGAAGAAGAAAAAGCTTTGATGCGTCGCGGTATGCGTCAATCAGAACGTTGGAGACACATGAAGTACGATTTGAAGAAATCGAATAAGGAAATTGAGGCGTCATTCCAAAAACCAATTAAAATGACAGTTTTTAAGTGGGAAGATGGTAAACCTTCAGAGGTTGATACCATCATGAAGCCTATGGACTCTATGCGTTACTATAAATCCTTTTTAAGAACAGGTATGATGTCTATGGATCCGCAAACAGGTCATGTAAAAGCTTGGGTTGGTGGAATGAACTACAGACATTTTCAATATGATATGGTGAAGCAAGGAAGGCGTCAAGTGGGGTCTACTTTTAAACCTTTTGTATATGCCACGGCTATAGATCAGTTACATTTTTCACCTTGTGATGAATTGCCAGATACACCATTTTGTATTGAAGCTGGTAAATTTGGTAATCCAGAAGCTTGGTGCCCTAGAAATTCAGGGGATGACTATGGTGGAAAAAGAACCTTAAAAGATGCCCTAGCAAATTCTGTAAATACGATTACCGCTCAATTAATAGATAAGGTGGGACCACAAACTGTGGTTGATTTGGTTGAAAAATTAGGTGTAGAATCTGATATTCCTGCCGTGCCTTCTATTGCTTTAGGGACTACAGATATTAGTGTTTATGATATGGTAGGCGCTTATTCAACATTTGCCAATCAAGGGGTGTATACCAAACCCGTTATGGTTTTAAATATTGAAGATAAAAATGGTACGGTATTATACCAGTTCAAACCAGAAACCCGCGATGTTTTAAATGCTGAAACCGCTTATGTGACGGTTAAGCTTATGGAAGGGGTAACGCAATCTGGTTCTGGTGCCCGTTTACGTGGAAAAGGACGTGATTCTTACCGTGCTGACTTTAGAGAAATCATTACAGGTTATCCTTATGAGTTTACCAATCCTATTGCTGGAAAAACAGGAACTACACAAAACCAAAGTGATGGTTGGTTTATGGGTATGGTGCCTAATTTAGTGACTGGTGTTTGGGTAGGTGCTGAAGATCGTGCGGCTCACTTTAAAACCATTACCTATGGTCAAGGGGCTGCAATGGCTTTACCTATTTGGGGACTTTATATGAAAAGCTGCTATGCTGATGAGACCCTAGGTGTTTCTAAAGCTGACTTCACACCACCTGTGGAGCTTTCTATTATAGTAGATTGTAGTAAAGTTCCTGATGACCATACCAATAGTAATTCGCCTGAGGAAGATACTTTGGATGAATTGGAGTTTTAAAAAACTTTTGAATTATTTTAAAAGCTTTTTTGAATGAACGATAATTTTGTAAATGAATTTTTTGGCATAGGTATTCAAAACGGTAAAACACCCGAAAACTTAGGTGTTTTGTGGCGTACAGCACAAAATTTAGGTGCTAGTTTTATTTTTACTATTGGCAATCGCTATGCGAAACAAGCTTGTGATACGCATAACGCTGTGAAATCGATGCCTTATTTTCATTACGAAAACTTCGACGAATTCTGTAATAACCTACCTAAAGGTGCACGTATTGTCGGGGTAGAATTGGATGAAATCGCACAAGATTTAGAAACTTTTCATCACCCAAGGCGCTGCGTATATCTTTTAGGTGCCGAAGACCATGGCTTAAGTAAAGAAGCCATAGAAAAATCACATTTCTTAGTGAAATTTAAATCAGAGTTAAGCCTTAACGTTTCAGTTGCAGGAAGTATCATCATGTATGATAGGAACCTGAGTAAGCCTAGGAGTTAGGTTATAATTGGTATAATATGTCATTACGAGGAATCGAGGAATCTCTTTATTGGAATACCAGTCGCAGTCCTAGTTTTCGGTTGAGTGATTAAACAGATACACGCTCTACAATGAGGTTAAGATGTTTCAGTCGTACCTCCCTTCTGCATGACAAAACACTATGGTAGTGTCGCTCGTGATGTTCAGAGTTAACTTTTTTCATTAATACAATTGGGCAATTACACGTTCAAACAAATAAAGAGTTCCACAACATCATTAATTATTCGTAAATTTAGATAGACTAAACGAGAATAAGATGATTAATAAAAAAGTGGACAATGTTCAGGAAGCGTTAGCCGGTATCGATGACAACATGACCTTGATGCTTGGGGGTTTCGGACTTTGTGGTATTCCAGAAAATGCGATTGCCGAACTGGTTAAACGTGGTGTTTCCGGACTGACTTGTATCTCTAATAATGCTGGTGTAGACGATTTTGGTCTGGGCTTACTGCTTCAGAATAAGCAAATAAAAAAAATGATTTCTTCTTATGTAGGTGAGAATGATGAATTTGAACGTCAGATGTTGTCTGGTGAGTTAGATGTTGAATTAGTACCGCAAGGCACTCTTGCCGAGCGCTGTCGTGCAGCACAAGCAGGTATTCCTGCTTTTTTTACCCCAGCGGGTTATGGTACCGAAGTTGCCGAAGGCAAAGAAACCCGAGAGTTTGATGGTAAAATGTATGTTTTAGAACACGCCTTTAAAGCTGATTTTGCTTTTGTAAAAGCCTGGAAAGGCGATGCTGCAGGGAATTTAATTTTTAAAGGAACCGCACGAAATTTCAACCCCGTCATGTGTGGTGCCGCTAAAATAACTGTCGCTGAGGTTGAAGAACTGGTACCGCTTGGTGCTTTAGATCCCAATCAAATTCATATTCCAGGGATATTTGTGCAACGCATTTTTCAAGGGGAAGCTTATGAGAAGCGTATTGAGCAACGCACAGTTAGCGTTAGAAGTACTTAAAGTTGGCTTTGGATAGTTCTAGAAATTAACTTAGGTTCATGGATTTGTAATGTAACTGGTTTGATTTAAATATTAATATGGTGCTTAACTTTAAATACTTTGGGCACTTTTAACTCATAACTAAAATAAAATGTTAGATAAAATAGGTATTGCAAAGCGTATCGCTAAAGAAGTTAAAGACGGGTATTATGTAAACTTAGGTATTGGTATTCCAACCTTAGTGGCCAATTATGTTCGCGATGATATCGAGGTTGAATTTCAAAGTGAAAATGGTATTTTAGGTATGGGACCCTTTCCGTTGGAAGATGAGGTTGATGCCGATCTTATTAATGCCGGTAAGCAAACGATTACTGCGCTTCCTGGCGCGAGCTTTTTTGATTCGGCTTTAAGTTTTTCTATGATTCGTGGTCAGCATGTTGATTTGACCATTTTAGGAGCTATGGAGGTTGCCGAAAATGGCGATATTGCCAATTGGAAAATTCCAGGACGCATGGTAAAAGGTATGGGAGGCGCGATGGATCTAGTTTCTAGTGCTGAAAATATTATTGTGGCTATGATGCATACAAATAAGTCTGGCGCGTCTAAACTGCTAAAAAAATGTAGTTTACCACTAACAGGTGTAGGCTGTGTTAAAAAAATTGTAACCAATCTTGCGGTTATTGAAATTATTCCAAAAGGTTTTAAGTTATTAGAACGTGCCCCAGGAGTTTCTGTCGAAACTATAAAGTCTGCTACTGAGGGGTATTTAATTGTTGAAGGAAAAGTCCCTGAAATGGAGTTTTAAGTTGTGAGTCTTGTAAGACTATTTTGCTTCTTTAAAGGCTGATTGTTAAAAATTGTTGCGTTTCATCGAATTTATATGTTTTTTGTCGGATAAATAGAATCTATTATCGATATTAGTTGCAGCCAAAAAAGAAATATTAATTTTAGATTTAACTTTTTGTCCCAAAATCTAAAGTAATTTAAAAAGCCTACGTATATGGACGCAAATCTACATGAACTACCTACTAACCAAAGCAAGTTTAAAACATCTGTAAGAGATACTTTTGAATTTGTAAAAAGCTTATGTTATTTGACTAAAAAGATATTCATGCTATAAACCTTTAGGAATAGCATGAATTAATTTTTTTGTGTATTCCTTTTTAGGATTTTTATAGATGATATCTGCATCGTCTAACTCTTCAATTTCACCTTGGTTCATAACCAATAATTGATCTGACATGTATTTCACAACTGCTAAGTCATGTGAGATGAAAATATAAGTGAAATCGAAGTCCTTTTTAAGTGCATTAAGCAAGTTTAATACTTGCGCTTGAACAGAAATGTCCAAAGCTGAAACTGATTCGTCACAGACAATCAGTTTCGGTTGAAGGGCAATCGTTCTAGCGATACCAATACGTTGTCTTTGACCGCCCGAAAACTCATGAGGATATCGGTTATAATGATCCTCAGACAACCCCACCTTATTTAAAATATCAATGACCTTTTCTTTACGTGCTTCATCAGTTTCGTAAAGTTGATGTACTTTCATAGGTTCCAAAATGGCTTCACCAACAGGGATCCTTGGATTTAGAGAAGAATAAGGATCTTGAAATATAATCTGAATGTCTTTTCTAAGCTTTCTAGTGTCGGCTTTTGATAGTTTAGTAATATCAACACCTTTATAAATAATTTGTCCTGCTGTGGCCTTATCTAATTGTAGAATAGCGTTTCCTAAGGTTGATTTTCCGCAGCCAGATTCGCCTACCAAGCCTAAAGTTTCGCCTTCGTAGAGTTTAAAACTGACACCATTAACAGCTTTGAAGCCTTCAGGTTTAGAAAATATATTGGTTTTTGACATGTATTCTTTTTCAACATCAATCACTTCTAATAAAGGGGGCTTGCTGTAAATCGTTTCGTGATTTTTTTGGCGTTCTTCTTTTGAAACCACTTCATTAGAAATGGTTTCGTTTAAAAAATCACCAATAGTAGGTAATACTTTTAATCGTGAATCTAATGAAGGTCTTGAATTGATTAAGGCTTTGGTGTAGTTGTGTTGTGGATTTTTAAATATACTAGCCACAAGACCCTGTTCAACAATTTGACCTTTGTACATGACTAATACACGATCGGCAATTTCTGAAATCAACGCCAAATCATGCGTGATGAAAATGATGCTCATTTTTGTTTGTGCCTGCAGTTCTTTTAATAAACTGATGATGTCTTTTTGTACGGTAACATCTAAGGCTGTTGTAGGTTCGTCGGCTATTAAAATATCAGGCTTACAAGCAATAGCCATGGCAATCATAACCCGTTGTTTTTGGCCTCCAGAAATTTCATGAGGATAAGCCTTGAACACACGTTCTGGGTTTGGCAACTTCACCTTTTCAAAAAGCTCTATGGTTTCCTGTTTTGCCGTTTTTTTAGAAACGTGAGTATGTTGTAGTAAGATTTCTAAAAGTTGTTTACCGCAGGTCATAGATGGGTTTAAAGAACTCATAGGTTCTTGGAAAATCATAGCAATCTTATTTCCGCGAATGGTTTGAAATGATTTTGAAGATAGTTCTACCAGATCAACATCTTCAAACAGAATAGACCCCGAATTGATGCTTGAAATTTTCTTCGGCAGTAAGCCTAATACAGCCAAAGAGGAAACTGACTTACCCGAGCCAGATTCACCAACAATGCCTAAAACTTCATTGGTATGAAGTTGGTAGCTAATGTTGTGTACCACTTCATTGTCACCAAATGATACACTTAATTCCTTAACTTCTAAAATCTGGTTATCTTTCATTATATGTGAATAATTTCATCATCGGTTAAAATATCATCTCCTCTCAAGCGCAGGAATATTTGCGCTACCGCAATGGTGTCTTTTTCGCAATAAGTTACAATGCGATCTATTTCATTGTCTTCGTAATACACACGATACACTTCACTACCATCAATATCATCTTTTGGAGACGGTATGCCTAAAACATTAGTAAGAAGTTTTAAAGAGGTAAAGCTTTTAAAATCACCAAATTTCCAAAGTTCTAAGGTATCTAGGTGTGGAATTTCCCATGGTTTTTTCCCAAATAAGTTGAGTTTTTGAGGCAATTCAATATTATGAATAATCATGCGTCGGGCAATATAAGGAAAGTCAAATTCTTTACCGTTATGTCCGCAAAGTAAATGTTGAGGCTGGTTAAAATGGGTGTTCAGTAAGTTTTTAAAGTCCTTCAGGATTTTTATTTCGTCACCAAAAAAAGAAGTGGTTCTAAAGGATCTTAAATCGTTGTGGATATTAAAATACCCTACTGATATACAAACAATTTTACCAAATTCCGCCCATATTCCGGCACGGTCGTAAAATTCTTCAGCAGTGAAATCTTCTTTTCTTTGGTATTTTGATTTACCTTCCCAAAGGGCTTGTTTCGTTTCGTCTAAATCTGAAAAATGCTGAACTTCTGGAACGGTTTCAATGTCAAGAAATAAAATATTTTCAAGATTGTGCTTTTTAATCATGGCTTAGCATTTTATAAGCTTCATCAATATAGGTAACAATATCATTAGTGAAAACAGCATCGGTATGGCCATAATCACGAGATTTTCTATGGCCTAAACGCACGATAATCACATCGTCTTCGGGCTGTACGATAACATATTGCCCAAGATGGCCACGCATCATGAAAAAATCTTTTCCATTTTGTTCTTTTAACCACCAGCCATAACCGTATTCTGGGCCATCCTTAAAGCGGGGTTTAACAGATTTAGCCACATAAGCAGAGTCTAAAAGTTGTTGGCCTTCCCATTTTCCAAAGTTTTTATACAGTTTACCAAAACGTGCAAAATCACGAGCGTTACTTGAAATACAACAAAAAGCTTTGGCTAAACGGTGTTCACTATCGTCAACTTGCCATAAAGCATCGTTGGCTGCACCCATAGGTTTCCAAAAAGATTCTGAAAGGTAGTTTGAAAGGCTTTTACCCGTAGCTTTTTCTATAACCATACCTAGTAACTCGGTGTTTCCGCTTAAATATTTAAAGGCCTTTCCTGGTTCTTCTACAACTTTTTGATTGAGAATGGTTTCGGCTAAATCATCATCATAATTCGCCCTTGCGGTTACTGAAAACGGACTCGTATAAGACTCCACCCAGTCTAATCCAGAGGCCATAGAGGCCAAATCGCCAACGGTTATTTTACTACCCTCATATTCAGGA
Organism: Pseudotamlana haliotis; assembly: GCF_008806375.1. Classification (GTDB taxonomy): domain Bacteria; phylum Bacteroidota; class Bacteroidia; order Flavobacteriales; family Flavobacteriaceae; genus Pseudotamlana; species Pseudotamlana haliotis. The sequence goes on from NZ_WAAT01000051.1 coordinate 97,606, forward strand.
TAGAAATCGCTAACAGGCTGGTCTAGGTTTTTAATATCACCATCCATAATGGCTTTTCCTAATAGTGCCGTGGTAATACTTTTGGCCATAGAAAAGGAGTTTGTTTTAGAGTCTTTAGTATAATCTTCATGATAGTTTTCATACCAAATACTATCATTTTTTATAATTAAGAACGCAACAGTACCCCAAGATTCGTTAACTTTTTCTAGTTTTTTTGTTGGTTCTACGGTGTTGTAGTTTTGATGTGTTGGCCAAGGGCTTGTGGTATTGCCTTTTTTTATAGTATCGTTGTCAAAATAGGTGTAATCATCTATAAAAGCAGTTTTATGCCCTGTAAAATATACAATTTTGGCACCTCTTAGAATATAATCGTAATCGAAAATATATAAAAGGGCAACTGCAGCAATAAGAATGAGAATAATTCCTTTAAGGAAGATTTTTATAAATTTCATGTGGATATAATTAGTCGACTAAATATAGGAAATAATTTTATGTTTTACGGGTTTTGGAATACTTGAAGCTTACTATGAAAACAGCGTTTGCTGCTTATTCGGGTTTTCATGATTTAACAACCATTGTTTGCGGTGTAAACCACCGGCGTAGCCTGTTAAACTACCATCGCTTCCAATAACGCGGTGGCAGGGTGTGATAATCCATAGCGGATTTTTAGCATTGGCATTGGCCACAGCTCGAATGGCTTTGGCATCACCCACTTGTTTTGATAATTCGAGATACGATAAGGTTTTGCCGTAGGGAATTTGCTGAAGTTGTTTCCATACTCTTTTCTGAAAGTCACTGCCTTGAGGGTTTAGTGTGAGGTCAAATTGTTGGCGTTCACCTTTAAAGTAATCCTGGAGTTGCGTTACGCCTTCCAGTAAGGCTTCAGGAATAACATCTGTGATTTTTTCTTCGGAATTGAGCACCGTTACACTGGATATCCCCTGTGTATCACCACAAATTTTAGTGAAACCTATCGGGGAAGCAATGATACAGGTTTCCATTTATTCTGAGGCGTTTGTGTCTTCTTGATTTTCTTTTTTATCTTCCTCAAAAATGCCTAATTTTTTAGCACGGATTTCCCAGCTTTTACGTGCTAATAGCTGTAAATCTGAAACGCTATCACTTTCATCCATAATCTCTAGACCTAGCAGGGTTTCAATAACATCTTCCATCGTGACAATACCGCTGGCGGTGCCATATTCATCAACAACTAAAGCCATATGGTTACGGCTATCTATAAGTTTTTCAAATAAATCTGGAATGGGTAAATTTCTATTAATGATGATGATATTACGTTTAAGTTCAGATAGTTGTTGGGAGCCATTACCTAGGGCCATTTCTTTAAAAATTTCATCTTTAAGAACCAAACCTTTAATATTATCAGGTTCATCAACAAAAACAGGGACCCTTGAAAAACGCAGGTTGAGGTTTTTATTGAAGAAATCTTCTACCGTGGTGTGTTCGTCTACAGTTTTCATCACGGTTCTAGGGGTCATGATATCTTTGGCAAACACCTGTTTAAAGGTTAATAAGTTTTTAATGACCTTACTTTCGTTTTCTTGAAAAACACCTTCTTCATGAGCCAAATCGGTCATGTCCAGAAAGCTTTCTCGTGTTAAAACACTGCCGTGACCTTTACCGCCAATAAGTTTTGTGGTGAGTTGTAATAACCATAAAATACCGGTCCATTTCAATGGGAAAATTAAAATGGTTAATGCTTTTGAAGTAAAATTAGCCAATTGTTTCCAATAGGTAGCACCAATGGTTTTTGGAATAATTTCTGAAGCCACCAGAATTAAAAAAGTCATAATGGCTGATACCACACCAACGGTGTTGATGCCAAATAATTCGATTTTAAAAGGTAGTTTTTCGGCTTCGATACCTACCATCATAGCGCCTAAAGTATGGGCTATGGTGTTAAGCGTTAAAATCGCAATGAGTGGTTTATCTACATCTTTTTTTAGCGCTTCTAGTGTTAAAGCGTAGTCTTTTTTTTCTCGCTTTTTAAGGTTTATAAAGGTAGGTGTAATACTTAATAAAACAGCTTCTAGGATGGAACATAGAAAGGAGAAAAATATAGAAATGGTTGCCCAAAAAATCAGTACACTCATAAAATGGTTTTAGTAAAGTACTAATTTACAAAAACCATTTTACTCGGCGTGTCTAAATTTCTATGATCGATGTGCTTTTTGTTTTTAACAAAAATAGGACGTAAATTTTACATTTTTGTTCAAAGAATACTTAACTTGTTGGCGTTTTCTGACTAATCTTTTATTATGAAAAAGGCTTTTTTTCTTTTCTTTTTATTTTGTGGTTTTACCATCACAGTCCAAGCTCAACAAAACCTAACAGATGCACAGTTAGAACTTATTGAATTGAGTTTAGATAAGAGTTATGAGTTAAAAGCTGCAAATTATGAATTGTCTCTTGATAGTTTAGAATATAAGAGCATACGTCAAAATTTTATACCAACTCTTGAGTTTGATGCACTTTATGGTTATGGTTCTACTCAAATCATAACTAATATTCCAACCGTGCAATTGCCTATCACAGGTATAAATTTGTTTGAAGGAGATAAAAAATTTAATACCAATGGAAATGTTTTAAATGCAAACCTTACAGCAAAGGCTCTGTTGTTTTCTGGGTTGCAAGTCAATTATGGAGCTAAGGCTAGTAATCAAAAGATAAGAGCAATGCATTATTTATTGTTTAAAGAACGAGCAGAGATTATCAAAGACGTGATAAGTACTTTTGATAAGATTGAACTCCTTAAACAATCGAAACATGTTTTGGAGTCTGGATTAAGGCGAATTACTAAAGAAAAAGAGCGAGTTTTAAAGGCTATTTCCAATGGTTTAGCAACACCTTATGAAAGAGATAAAATCAGGGCCGCAGAACTTAATATAGCCGCTAAGAAAACGGAAATTAACGGAAATTTAGGCTTATTATATCTAAAATTATCAATGCTTACTGGTGTTGACGTGTTTAGTCTTAAAGCATATATGTTTGAGCTGAAACCATGGTTGGTAGAAATTAGCCGAGAATCTTTTATTGATCGTCCTGAAGTTAAGGCGCTTAATGCTTCTATTAAGGGATATGACTATAAGCTTAAAATGAACAAACATTTATTTTTGCCTAAAATTCAGGCATTTGCAAATTTATCTTATGCCAATTTGTTTAATGCAGAACTAAATACTCCTTACAACAGCTTAATAGGAAATGAACCTATTAACTTAGAGTTAAATAAGTTTCAATTTTTTCCAACATATTTTTTAGGGGTGGGTATGAAATGGGAAATTTTTAGTGGTCTAAAACATACAACAGAAATTGGTAAAACTTCTATCGAGAAAAGTATGGCTGAAGATAAAAAGGCAGATGTTTTAGAAAAGTTGAAGTTGTTTGCTAAAAAGACGCAAGTTGATTTTGAAGTAAAAAATGAGCAACTATTATATAAGGAGCAAGAAAAACAAGTTGCCTTGAACACATTAAATTCTGCCGTCAAGCAATATAAAGCGGGATTAATTTCTATTACTGAACGTTTAGAAGCAGAAACTGATTATCAGGATGTTACTTTTAATTATTATGAACTTATTACCCAGCAACGTATGGCTGCTTTAGAATTATTGATTTCTACAGGAAGTTTACAAGTACAGAATTTGAACCAATGAAAAAATAAAATTATGAAAAATGATAAGCAAATTTTCATGTTAACAGTCCCTGTTTTAATTATTGCTATTGGAATATTTATATTGGTTATGTCGAGTCCCAATAAAGATTCAGGTCGTGTGTTTGTAGCGCTTTTTGAAACTGTTGAAATTAAAGTAGCTTCTGAAATTCCGGGGAGAATAGAATCTATATATGTGAATCGTGGCGATCAAGTTAAAAAAGGGCAATTGTTGGCAACTATTGAAAGTGATATTTTGGAGGCTAAAGTCCAACAGGCAGAAGGGCTTTTTAAAGCTGCGAAGTCTGTTAGTGAAAAAGCAAATACAGGAACTAGAAATCAAGAGGTTGAAGCGGCAGAAAACAGCTTTAAGATGGCATTAAGTCAGTATAGTTTTGCTGAGAAATCATATAATAGGTTAAAGGCTTTAGTTGCAGATAGTTTAGTGTCCCAGCAACAAATGGATGAAATTGTTTTTAAACGTGATGCTGCTTTTGATCAGATGAATGCCGCTAAATCTATTTTTGAAATGGCTAAAGAAGGTGCTAGAGTCGAAGATAAAAGAGCAGCAATAGGCCAAATGGATGCTGCTGGTGGTATGGTTAATGAAGCTAAGGCCTATTATAAACAGCTAGAGATATATGCCCCGGTTTCTGGCGAGATATCAAATAAATTGGCTGAAGAAAGTGAAGTCATGCCTGCTGGTTATCCTATTTTTACGGTTCAGAAACTAGAGGATATTTATGCGGTGTTACACGTTCGTGAAGATTTTTTGAATGATTTTATTATGGGGTCCGAAATAACAGGGAAGCTACCCGCATTTAATAATGAATCGTTTCAATTTAAAGTCACCTACATTGCACCTATGGCAGATTTCGCCGATTGGATTCCTACGGCAGATAAAGGAAGATTAGATATGAAAACCTTTGAAATACACCTAAAACCTGTTAGTAAGATTGATAACCTGCGTCCAGGAATGAGTGTTAATATTAAACTTTGAAAGCTGTTATAAACATAATAATTAGAGAGCTTTTTATTTTAAAAAAAAGACCTGCAGCTTGGGTGTTAATACTTTTAATACCCACAGCTATATTTTTCTATTTAGGATATATTTATAAAGAGGGCAGTATTGAACATGTAAATATTGCGGTTTTAGATTTAGATCATTCAGATTTAAGCAGAAAGGTGATCCAAAATGTGGAAGCAGCTCCAAAGTTGAATATTATAAAATTCTTGAATTCTCATGATCATATAGATAGTATTTTTACGAAACATCCTGAAATTAAAGGCTTTTATCTCATTCCTAAGGGTTTTGAAAAAAAAATTTACCGTGGAGAACAAGCAAAGCTTTTAGTTTATGTAAATGCATCAAATATTGTTTTTGGTAATTTAATTTATAAAGAGGCAGCCAGTTTTATTAATACCATGTCTGCCGGAATTAATTATAACATGTTAAAGGCCCAAGGTGTTCCAAGTGAAAAGGCTTTAAAAATGATTATGCCAGTAAAAGTGAGATCAAGACCGCTTTTTAATTCGTATTACAATTACTTATATTATCTGGTCCCGGGCTTAACCACCGTATTGCTTCAAATGCTGGTATTTTTTTTGGCAGCACGGGCTATAAATTCAGAATACTCTAACCAAACTTATGAAGCACTTTTAAAAATCGCGGATGGGAGTATTTTTAAACTTATAATTGGAAAATTACTCACTTACACATTAATTGGAGTTATGGTTGGTGTCTTTATTTTTTCGGCTGTTCACCCCTTATTGGGTATTCCTGCAAGTAGCGGAACACTCCCATTTTTGGCAGTAGTGTTTTTATTTGTTTTGGTTAACGCTATGCTTGGTATCATGGTGTCTGTCATATTTAAAAATGAAGCGATTGCCATGGACGTGTCGTTTGTTTATAATTCGCCAGCATTTGTTTTTAGTGGCTTTACATTTCCTATAATGGCTATGCCTGCTTTTAATGCTTGGTATGCCCAGCTTATACCTTATACGCATTTTTTACACGCTTACGTAAAGGGTATAGAAATGGAAACACCCTTTACTTTTTTGCTAGATCATATTTTAGATTTAATAATCTTTTTTTTAGTAGGTTATATTGTTGCTTGTATCATTTTGTTGCGTCGTAATACAAAAGTTTTAGCATGAAAAGTTGGTTCTCTATATTCAAAAGTGAATTGTCACTTATTTTTGAAGACAAAAGTATTCTTCTTACATGTTTAGTAGCACCACTACTTTACGCTTTTTTTGTGGGCTCTATTTATGCTGAAAAAGAAGTTAAAGAAATTCCTGTTGCTATTGTAGATTATGACCGTTCAAACCTATCCGCAAAGGTTTCTTGGCTCCTAAATGCTTCTGAAAGAGTAAATGTAAATGGTCATTTTTCTAGTATTGAAGAAGCACTATTTTATTTTAATAATTTAGAAGTACAGGGTATTGTAATGTTTCCAAAAGGATTTCAAGGAAAAACCATGAATTTAGAAGGTGCTCACGTAGAATTGATACTTAACAATACTAAATTTTTAACCTCAAATGAAATAAATAAAGCTGTTCAGCATGTTATTTTAACGGTTTCTGGTGGTGTAAGAATGCAATATCTGGTTAGCAACAAAATACCTATCGAGCAAGCAAAACAGAAAGCCCAGCCTGTACTGCCAGTGATTAAGTCTATTTATAATGCCACTAATAATTATGGGGATTATTTATTACCTGTTTTATTGATTTTGATTTTGCAACAAACCCTAATTATTGGTTTTGGGCAAAGTATAGTGCATGAATTTAATCATAGTATGCTTAAGCCTTTGAGTAACTCTACTTTTTTTGATTTTATAAAGATTTTATCGGCTAAGAGTATTTATTATTTAGGGCTTTACCTGGCCTATCTTTTTGTGTTTTTTAAGCTTATTTTTCCTCATTTTTATTTAACGTTTAATGGTTCTATTGGTTTTCATTTATTTTTAGGGATATTGTTTATTACAACGGTATTAATTTATACAGTGATTTTTGCAAGTTTCTTTAAAACTACTATTGGTTGGACAGAGGTTTTGGCGTTTTCAACCTATCCTTTGTTTTTAGTCTCTGGTTATTCTTGGCCTATTGAATCTATGCCAAGACTGCTGCAATTATTTGCAAATGTATTGCCATCTACTCCTTATTTCAAAGTATTTAATGCTTTAGCAGTAGAGGGTGCAAATTTATCAGATATCACAAGTGAATTGGTGCATCTTCTCCTTTTGTTATTAGTTGGATATGGTCTTTTGTATCTGCGATTTAGGTCTATAAGAAATCGAAAATTACTACGAGCTAACTCTTGATTCTACCCTTAGACGACGCTCAGGATAACAATTAACGTTTGGATTAAATTCTTTTTAATCATTTAAAAGTTTCACCACATCTTTAGCAAAATAACTCGCAATCATATCAGCGCCAGCACGTTTGAATGCCGTTGTAGTTTCCATTATGATTTGATCATGGTCTAACCAACCTTTTTCGGCAGCAGCTTTAATCATGGCATATTCACCAGAAACTTGATATACCGCTACAGGCAGATCAACTTCATTCTTTATATCTCTTAAAATATCTAGGTAAGACAGTCCGGGTTTAACCATAACAATATCGGCACCTTCATCGATATCCATTTCGGTTTCACGAAGGGCCTCAAATCGGTTGCCATAATCCATTTGGTAGGTTTTTTTATCCTTAGGAATATCTACTACGTCCACTGGAGCAGAATCTAGGGCATCACGAAAAGGCCCGTAAAACGCCGAAGCATACTTTGCAGAATAGCTCATAATACCTGTATCTGTGAAACCCTCATCCTCTAAAGCCTCACGAATTGTTAAAATGCGGCCATCCATCATATCACTAGGGGCTACAAAATTTGCTCCTGCTTTGGCGTGTGATAAGCTCATTTCAGCTAAAAATTCGGCGGTATCATCATTAATAATTTGTCCGTTTTCTACAATACCATCATGGCCGTAAACAGAGTACGGATCCAGAGCCACATCGGTCATAACTAGCATATCTGGACAGGCATTTTTTACAGTTTTTATGGCGCGCTGCATGAGTCCATTGGGGTTTAATGCTTCCGTACCCTTATTATCTTTAAGGTGGTCTGGTACTTTTACAAAGAGTAAAACAGATTTTAAACCCAGTTTCCAAAGTTCTTTAACTTCTTTTTCAAGCAAATCTAAACTATAACGAAAGTAATTAGGCATCGATGGAATTTCATCCTTAACGCCTTGGCCTTCTACCACAAAAAGTGGCACTAAAAAATCATTTGGTGTCAATATGGTTTCACGAACTAGTGAACGAATAGCTCCGTTAGTTCTTAATCTTCTATTTCTTCTTAAAGGGTACATAATTTAATTTTTTTATTTACTGAGACCTAAATATGTCCAAAGGTTATTTTCTTTTACAAAAGCCGATTTTTCATGAATCACATCAACCTTGCCGTTTTCATAGAAATAGGCGTTAAATGTGACGGTACCTTCGGTATCTTCTATTTGGCCTTTCGTGGTTTCTAAGACTTCTAATTTTATCCATTGCACCGATTTGGCCCAATTAATAATGGCTTTTTTCTCCTTGGGTTGTCGTGTTTTACTGTGCTGACTTTCTATTAAATAATCGCCATTTGCTAAAACAAAAGCGCTGTATCTGGAACGCATGAGCTGTTCGGCAGTTTTAGCCTTTGCCATGTTTTTGTGAATGGGTTCACAGCAGGTTTCATAAGGGGTTATGTGACCGCAGTAACAAGACATATTTTTAAATCCCTATTTTTTCGTTAATCTTACCGTTGATTCTGTCTGCTTTATCAACTAGTTTCTTTGGTGCATTAAAGCGGTACCCTATAAAAACTTGCAAATAAGGGATATCATCTTTAATGTATGATGAGCGATCACTATTGTGATTTAATATCAAATAGTTGTAGTGGGCTCCTAGATATAAGAAATTGATATCGTAGGTTATGGTGCCTCTAAAATCAAGTTCTGTAAGTAAAGAGGTCGTGTCGTCCTCACCAGCAGGATTATTACTGTAATTTAAACCAATTCCTGCAGAAGCTCCTGCTGAGATAAATAGATTCTTTGTTGGTACAAAATTGTATACATAAGACGGTGCAAAGGCAATATCAAAAGAATTATAATCTGTGCTTACAGATTGGGTATTGGGGTCGTTGCTATATGCGTTTAAATCATGTTTTGTAAAATAATACACCAAACGAGGTATAAGGGTCCCGGCACTTTTTAGTTGCTTTTCGTCTTGAGTGGCTAGAGCACGATATGAGAAATTTTCATTAAAAATATAGGACGTCGATCCTCCTATTTTAAAGGTTTTTGTATCTGGCAAGTATGCCTGTGGATCATTACCTATCTCTAATATTACCCCTTTTTGACTATAAATATCTAAGGTTTGCATAAAGTGTCTACCAAAATAATTTCTTAAGTTTAAATTAAAGAGATTAGAGTTCTTGTCTTTTGGGTTTTCAGCTAGAGAATTAGGTGAAAATGAATAGGAGGCTGAAATGGATCTAAAAGCTACCGAAACCCCTATTTTATCTTGGTTGTTAGGGGAAAGTACAAACTCTTCATTAGGGTTGCCACGATTTCTAATATTTATCGAATTAGAGGTTTTAACAAAAAAAGCTCTGGTAGTAATTCTATTCTTATAAATATAGATATGGGCGTTAGGCTGTTCTCCATAAATAATCCCATTAATAGTATCTTGTTTTGTTTCGTTAGGCTTGGTGTTTTGAGCTAAAAGTGATAAACACAATAGGTTGAGTAAAAAGCAAAGTAGCTTTGGTTTTAAATCCATTTTTTTGGTTGCTGTAATATTTTAATCAGTTTTTCTTCTTCGCTACCAGGCTCGGGGTGATGGTCATAAACCCATTGTACATGAGGAGGTAAACTCATCAAGATACTTTCAATACGTCCATTGGTTTTTAATCCGAAAAGAGTGCCTTTATCGTGCACTAAATTAAACTCCACATAACGCCCACGGCGAATTTCCTGCCAATCGCGTTGTGCTGTGTTGTATGGAAGATCTTTTCTGCGTTCTACAAGAGGTGCGTAGGCTTCTAAAAAACTATCACTGACTTCGGTTACAAAATCGTACCAGTTTTCCATGGTCATGTCATCGGTTGCTTTACAATAATCAAAAAACAAACCGCCAATACCACGGCCTTCATTGCGGTGTGCATTGTAAAAGTATTCGTCGCAACGTTTTTTATAGTTGGGATAGAACTCTGGGTTATGATTGTCACAAGCCGTTTTACAAGTTTGATGAAAATGCACAGCATCTTCATCAAACAGGTAATAAGGCGTTAAATCTTGACCGCCACCAAACCAGCTGTCAATAATATCACCAGTTTTGTCATACATTTCAAAATAGCGCCAATTGGCGTGTACTGTAGGCACCATTGGGTTTTTAGGATGCAGTACGAGGCTCAATCCGCAGGCAAAAAAATCAACATCACCAACTTTAAAATAGGCTTGCATTGATTTTGGTAATTTACCATGAACCCCAGAGATGTTTACCCCGCCTTTTTCAAAAACGTTGCCGTTTTCAATAACACGGGTTCTTCCGCCGCCGCCTTCAGGTCGTGTCCAAAGGTCTTCTTGAAATGTGGCTTGACCATCAATAGATTCTAATTTAGAAGTGATTTGATCTTGTAAATTTTGAATGTATTGATAAAACTTATCCTTCATTTATAAATGATTCTACTTAATATTTATAGAAATGGTTTCTAGTTAGAAACCGGTTTTGGTTCATCCAGTTTCGCCATTTTATTGCCCTGACGATTCAGTAACATATAACCGATGATACCTGATATGGACGAGCCTATTAAAATACCAATTTTAGCAGAATCTACATAAATGTGGTGCTCTGTAAAGGCTAAACTAGCAATGAAAATAGCCATAGTAAAACCAATACCTGCTAAGAACGACACCCCAATGATGTGTGCTGTTGTAATATCAGATGGTATTTTTATGATTTTAAGTTTATCGGCAAGTAATACAAATATGGAAACCCCAATACTTTTCCCTAATAATAAACATACGGCAATGTTAGCCACAAGTACTAAGTCTAAACCTTCACTACTGCTTAAAACAACTCCTGAATTTGCCAAGGCGAAAATAGGAATAATAAAGTAAGCTACCCAGTCATGTAAGTGATGCTCTAAATGCTGTAAGGGTGATTGATACTCGTTGGTCCAGTGCTGTAACTCATCAATTTCATGAATTTGTTCGGCAGAAAGTATAGGCTCCTTTAATTCTGAAGAGCTTTTAATTTTATTGGTGATTTCTTCCAATCGTGTTAAGAAAACAGAGGTATCTGCTTTTTGTCTAATTGGCACAGAAAAGGCTAATAAGATACCTGCTAAAGTTGGGTGAATTCCTGATTTAAGGAATAGAATCCAAATCGCAATACCGAAAATAATCATTAAGAACTTAGAGTAATAGCCTTTATGTGATAAGAAGTATAGGATAGCTAATAACACCAGGGCAGCACCTAAAAGGGCCATTTTAATGGTTCCACTATAGAAAAGAGCAATCACAATAACAGCACCTAAATCATCAACAATAGCAAAGGCTGTTAAAAATATTTTTAAGCTAATAGGAACTTTGTTTCCTAGTACTTTTAATATGGCTAATGAGAAAGCAATATCGGTAGCCATAGGAATACCCCAACCGTGTAGCGTGTCACCAGGATGCGTACTTAAAGTGTTGTTAATAAGCACGAAAAATAGTACTGGGATAAGCATTCCGCCAACAGCACCAACAAGTGGGAAAGCTAATTTTTTAGCTGTATTTAGTTCTCCGATTAAAAACTCACGCTTAATTTCTAAACCAATAAGGAAAAAGAAAACCGCCATGAAGCCATCGTTAATCCAAAGAATCAAGGGTTTGTATAATTCGAAAGTTTCTGATTTATACCCCAGGTGATATTCCCAAAGTGCCGTATAGCTGGCTGAATACGGTGAATTAGCCCAAGCTAAGGCTAAAATTGCTGCGAAAAGCAGCAGTATACCACTAAAACTCTCAATCTTGATGAATTTTTGTATTGGTGATAAAATATTACTTTTTGGTTCCATATTATTTAATTGACTTTTAAAATTTCTTATTTAAAACCTTTACGGTTTGTGTTGTTGCAGCTGTTACCGAAAGTGGTAAAACCAAAAGCACGCCAATAACTGGAATAAAAAGGCAGAGCATAAATATAATGCCATTGCCAATGGCTATTCCGCGATTTTGACGTACAAAATTAATACTGTTCTTATAATTGTAGTGACGTTCTAATGTATAGTCCATATTTCCAAACCCTGCATAATACGATTGTAGAAAAAATAAGGCTACCGTAGAAAATATATTTACAATCGGTATAAATTTGAGTACTAAGATAGGAATTGTAAATAATAATTCTCTAAATAAATTGCGAATGTTAATACGTATACCTCGCCACAATTGTTGAGCAAAAGTGCTGTTAAGTTGTGTAGTGTTGAGGTTTCCTGTTAGGTGTGCTTCAATTTTCTCTGAAACCGGACTCATAAAAGGTGCCGAAATCGCCATGATGATGTGCTTAAACAAGATCAAGCCAATGGATATGATAATAAGTAAACTTAAAATAGTACCTAAGGCTGTAAAGGCATTTTTACCCCAGTCCCAAATCCAGATTTCTGAAATATATGCCCCTAAGTTGTCCGATAGGCTGTAAGCTATTAGAGAGATTACTGTGGCTGTAAGCACACTAATCAACATCGGGATAATAAAGTATTTCCAGAGCTTTAGTTTGGATATTAAACCAAAAGCGCCTAGATATGCTTGAATTCCTGATGTGATGCTTTTTAACATAGTTCTTTTAAAAAACTAAAGTTAAGAAAGCTTATATTTTTTACTTCTGAAATGAACAGAATTTTAGCTTTCTTAAACTTAAGCGTTATACTCTTTTACGGCGTCTATAAACGCTTTTGCGTGGTCTAAAGGTATGTGCGGTAGAATACCATGACCTAGATTAACAATATATTTATCTTTACCAAATTCATTAATCATTTGGTGTACCATTTTCTTTATTTCTGCCGGTGGTGATAATAAACGTACCGGGTCAAAATTACCTTGAAGCGTGATGTTTCCTCCTGTGAGGTAGCGTGCATTTTTAGGTGAACAGGTCCAGTCTACTCCTAAAGCTGAAGCATTACTTTTAGCCATTTCACCAAGGGCAAACCAACAGCCTTTTCCGAAGGCAATGACTGGAGCCTCATCTTTTAAAGCTTCAATAATTTGATTGATGTATTGCCATGAAAATTCTTGATAATCGGTTGGCGATAACATACCTCCCCAAGAATCGAACACTTGAACGGCGTTAACACCAGCTTTTACTTTCTCTCTCAAGTAAGCAATGGTGGTGTCTGTTATTTTTTGTAATAATTGATGTGCCGCTATCGGGTTTGTAAAGCAAAATTCTTTGGCTTTATCAAAATTCTTGCTGCCTTGACCTTGTACGCAATAGCATAAGATGGTCCATGGTGAGCCTGCAAAACCAATAAGCGGAATATCATCATTCAATAATTCCTTTGTCGCTTTGATACCTTCATAAACATAGTTTAGTGCGTCCTTAACATCTGGAACAATAACATTATCTACATCTTTTTGAGTACGAACAGGATTTGGTAAATAAGGGCCAAAATTAGGTTTCATCTGTACCTCAATATTCATCGCTTGAGGAATAACCAAAATGTCACTAAATAAAATAGCAGCATCCATCCCGTAACGTCTAATAGGTTGTACGGTAATTTCACTAGCTAATTCTGGAGTCTGGCAACGTGTAAAAAAGTCATATTTCTCACGAATGGCCATGAATTCTGGTAAATAACGTCCAGCTTGACGCATCATCCATACTGGTGGACGTTCAACAGTTTCTCCTTTTAATGCTCTTAAAAATAAATCGTTTTTAATACTCATATTTTTTTCCGCGAAAGCGGTAATCTTTTTATCTAAAACTAAAAAGCATGTAAAACTAATGGATAAATCATGGTGCCAAAATGATATTTATCATAGTTTTTTCATTGAGCTTTTAAAATTAACGTCAAAACGTGGTTCTAAACTTTTTAGTTTCGTTAGTTTATAATTTTTTCAAAGTTATTGCGCGTAGTGGGCATTTACCAATTCAATAACACTCTCTACAGTTGGAACTTTAGCAATGCGAACATCTTTAAAATGTTTTTTCGCTTCCTTAGCTGTAGTTTCTCCAATACAAAAGGCGATAACCTCAGTCTTGTTTTTTTGTACAAAACTTTCTACTGTAGAAGGACTATAAAACATAGCGCTTTCAATAGTATCGGCTACTTTGAAACCGTCAAATTTAGTTTGATAAGCTTCAACTTCAGTTACCTTAATGTTATTTTCTTCTAGAATATTTGGTAAATCGTCTAATCTTAAATCGCTACAGAAATAGGTCACTTCAGTGCCGTCCATATATTCCACTAGGTACTCGGCGAGTTTCTTAGCATTTTTTTCGGTGTGTGCTACAGGGCCTATTTTTCTTTCTACTAAGCGTTTTGTACGACGACCAACACAGTAAATGTTTTTGAATTGTAATTCGACTGCCGAATAGTTCGTTGTTAATGATTCTACAGCATTTTTACTGGTAATAATAACGTTTTCAATTTCGTTTTTTAAGAAACGCGGGTGAATACGATTCAGGCTTATTTTTATAAAATCGGAACTTTCAGCAAGTGCTTTTTCATGAAAAAGTAAACGTTGGTCCTCTGTAAATTGCTTGGTTGAAAATACGTTAATTGGTTTGCTAGACTTGATGTTGTCCATCAGGCGTTTTCCACCACGTTCAATAACGAAATCGGCACAATATTGCGCCATATCATTATGTTTACCTAGTTTTTTAACGCGGGTCACATCAATACGTTTGCTGCCATCTTCACTTAGAAGCACGCCTTTAAAGTGGATGTCTTCGTCTTTGATATAAGCTAAAGCACCAATAGGAGCAGTACAACCACCTTCTAATTTGTTAAGAAAATCACGTTCAATTGTGGTGCAAATTTCGGTTTCTTCGTGGTTTAATTCCGCGCAAGCAGTTCTAGAAAACTCATCATTTTCTAAAGCTGTAATCATGATAGCCCCTTGTGCAGGCGCAGGAATCATCCAATCTAAATTAAAAGATTCTTCTGGTCTGAGGCCAATTCTTCCAATACCTGCAGCGGCAAAAATAGCACCGTTCCAATCTTCGTGGTCTTCTAATTTTTGAAGACGTGAATTTACATTACCACGAATATCAACAATGGTGTGTGTAGGGAAACGGTTTAACCACTGGGCTCGGCGTCTTAAACTTCCGGTTGCAATGATGGCGTTTTTAGAACCTAAAAATTCTTCATTGTTTTTAAAAACGAGGGTGTCGTTAACATTACCACGTTTTAAAACGGCTGCTTGTACAATGCCTTTAGGTAAAAGGGTAGGCACGTCTTTTAGGGAATGCACGGCAATATCAATATCCTCATTGAGCATAGCAATATCGAGTGTTCGTGTAAAAACACCGGTAATTCCTAATTCGTAAAGGGGTTTATCTAAAACGATATCGCCAGTAGATTTTAAAGGAACAAGTGTGGTTTGGTGCCCTAAAGCCTCAAGTTGTGTTTTAACAATGTTGGCTTGATAAAGTGCTAATTCACTATCACGCGTACCAATTCTTATGATTTTAGACATTTTTTGGAGTGGGTTCTAACTGAAACACTTTTTTAATAAGCTCTAAACTATCGTTAGTAGAGATATTATCATCTTTAAGGTGATGTGCAAAGTGATTCGTTATTTTTTGTATGATGTTGTTGCTAATTAATTCGGCTTGTGCTTCATTGAAATCAGCGTTCTTCTTGCGTTGTGTGTCCAATTCCGCAGCAGCGAAATCGTTTAATTTATGTTTTAAGGCCTTAATAGTAGGGGCAAACTTTCGTGTTTCTAACCAACCGTTGAATTCGGCTTGAATTTCTTCTATAATCGCTTCCGCGGAAGGAATATGCGTCTTTCTAGCCTCTAAAGTTTGGTCTGTAATTTGAGATAAATGGTCTAAATGTACCAAAGACACATGGTCCAATTCTTCAACATTAGAATTGACGTTTTTAGGAATAGATAAATCTAAAATTAAAAGTGGTTTTTTAGACTGAATAATATGTTTGTCGATGGTTGGGCGTTGGGCGCCTGTGGCCACGATTAGGATATCGGTTTGGTTAATTTCCTCCTGTAAGTTCGCATAATCTTTAACCACCAAATTAAATTTACCAGCAATTTGCTCAGCACGGGTTTTGGTACGGTTAATTAGGGTGATATGCTCGTTTTTGGTATGTTTTACCAAATTTTCACAAGTATTTCTACCAATTTTTCCGGTTCCGAAGAGTAAAATATTCTTATCAGAAACGTTTTCAATCGTATTTAAAATGAATTGCACCGAAGCAAAAGATACCGATGTTGCTCCAGAAGAAATATCGGTTTCCGTTTTAATACGTTTACTCGCTTGAATAACGGCATTCACTAAACGTTCAATATAATTGTTTAATAAACCGTGTTTTCTAGAGAGCTTGGTACTCGTTTTCAACTGACTAATGATTTCAAAATCACCAAGAATCTGACTGTCTAAACCAGAACCCACACGAAACATGTGTGCAATGGCTTCGTTGTTTTTATAGACGTAGGCCACGTTTTGGAATTCTTCAAGTGTTCCTCTGGTATTATCGCAAAGCAGTTGAATGAGTTTAAAAGGGTGTTCTGCAAAACCGTAAATTTCGGTTCTATTACAGGTTGAAGTCACTACAAGACTTTCTATGCCATTTTCTTTAGCTTGAGTGAGTAATGCGCGCTTGGCATCTTCGTCTAAGCTAAAGTGACCTCTTATCTCGGCATCGGCTTTTTTGTAGCTTAAGCCAATGGCGTAAAAGTAGGAACTTCGTGAATTTATTTGGTTATGCATGCTGGTAGCTCGAAATATGCCACAAAAATATATAGCTGCAATCAGAAAAAACAACGCTAAAAGAACTATTAGTGTCGTTTGTGGTTTTTTAGCGATGTTTTTCGCGAATATGCCGTAAATATGTTATTTTCGTAAGAAAACAGGGCGGTTGAGCCTTATTAGTTTAGAATCAGTCTAAATAGATTAACAATGAAAGATGAATTAAAAGCCCAAAAAAGTATCGCTAAAAGTACTTTTAATGAAACCACGGTTGAGGATGGGGTTATGGTGTTGACTTTTAGAAACGATGGTGCTGAAGCGCAATCGGCTGTGAAAGATATAGATAGTGATTATATTCAATTCCATTTTTGTGTTAAAGGCTCGAGTCAGTTTCTGTTTAATGAAGGCCGTTATAAATTAAATATCCTTGAAGAGAATTCATTGTTGCTATATAATCCGCAACGGGATTTACCAATACACTTGGAGATTAATCCGCATTCTTGGATGGTTTCTATTTTAATTTCTATTAAGAAGTTTCACGGATTTTTCTCCCATGAAGCCGATTATATCACCTTTTTAAGTGAAGACAATAAGGATAAAAAATATTATAAAGATGGGGTGATTACGCCTTCTATGGCTATAGTATTGAATCAATTGATTAATTATAATTTGAACACTACTATAAAAGAACTTTATTTTAAAGGTAAGGCCTATGAATTATTGAGCTTGTATTTTAATAGGAGTGAAGATGCAGACATTGAACAATGTCCGTTTTTAGTTGATGAAACCAATGTGATTAAAATACGAAAAGCCAAAGATATCATCGTATCACGTATGGCTGAGCCACCAAGTTTACAAGAACTTGCCGATGAAATAGGCTTGAGTTTAAAAAAGTTAAAAGAAGGGTTTAAGCAAATTTATGGCGATTCTGTATTTAGTTTCTTATTTGATTATAAAATGGAAGTTGCCAGAAAATTGTTAGAATCGGGTGAAAACAATGTCAATGAAGTAGGATTAAAAGTTGGGTACAGTGCATCCAGTCATTTTATTTCGGCTTTTAAAAAGAAATACGGCACGACGCCAAAAAAATATATCATGTCTCTAAGTTAAATTTAAACCTTTTAATTATGAAATATCTAAGTCCTGAAATTGCAGCCTTCTATGCAAATCAAAATCAAAAGTCTTTAGTGCGATCAAACACTTCTTGTGGGATATTTCAAGAATGTGATTTTGATACATCGAAACAAGAGGACTATCATAATTTCTTAAATCAAAAACACCGCAAAGGTTAATTCGTCTACTGTTAGGTTCTAAAATCAGGCTTAAACTATTTGTTTTCATTATTTTATAGGAAAATACTTCACAAAATTGACTCTTCATCGATTTTTTGAGAGTTTAATCTACACTTCATTAAGATTTTATATATATTGGTGTATTACAAATTGTTAAAGTCTTAGCAATGAATGTCTTTTAAGAATCAACCATCGGTTTTTTAGGATCGACTCAAATAAATGACATTCACTCCCTCATCGCTAGGTATAAAAAAGTATTTATCAACTAAATTATATACTAACCATGTAAACTTGGAAGCGCCCCTTGTGTCTTTAAGTTTACGTCAACACCTAAAACCATGATGAGAACATTACTTAAAACCGCATTAATTTTTTGTGTGATTGTTTCATGCAAAACCAACGGATCTGAAACTAAAGTTGCAAACGATTGTGATTTGTTTCAAATAGGCCATTATAAGTTTTATAACCCTAGGGTTTATGAACACCCGGTAATATTTGAAAAAGGCAATCACAATTTAATGAACAAAGATTTCACCCCTGTTTGGTACGATGGTTATTGTGCTGAAAATTTACCATCTCATTTCGATACTAAAGAGGCTTATTTAAAATATATCCCCACCGATAGAATTAATAAAGAAGGTCGTACCTCTTTTGCTAACTTTTATGAAGTAAATAAAAACAGTTTAAAAGGAAAGCCAGGTTTGTATCATGATGATTACCATTTGTTATTTAGAGGAACGGTAAGTGTTAAAAACCTAAAATCAGATCAACAATACCTTTTGGTAGCTGGTAAAAATTACATTTTAAAAGAAGAAGATTACGATAAGAATACCGAGTTTTATGAGCCTAATGTAAATACCATGTTTGCTTATTTATTGGAAGATGGGGTTTACAAATCTATAGACATTGATTATGTCTTAGGAAACTTTAGTAAAGCGCAACACGATAAGGTATTTGAAGTTTTAAATGTTACCAACTTAGTGAATTCAGTGTGTGTTGAAAGCGTGAATACACAAGGGAAGCCTAACTTTGATAGTGCATCACTGCCAAAATGGGTATATAACAAATCTGAAATTAGTGACTACTAAAATACAAGTATAAAAACTTTATATTTCCAACCAAAAATTTTTAACCAAAACTAACCAACCAGAAGCTTCACTTTTAAAAGTGAAGCTTCTTTTGTTTAAAAGCTAGCCTTAACTAATTTTTAAGGCGTATTAAAATTATGTATTGTATTTTTGCTATGAACTGATTTAACCTTTTTTCATTTGCCAAAAAATGGCTCTTTTTCACCCATTTTTTACTTTTTTTCTTTCCGTAGCCCAGCTATGGCATTCAAAAAACTTTCAAATGGTAAAAAATGTTTAATTTTCGCTTAAACACAAAAAGTTTAAACCAGTTCTAAACTTAATAGATTGATGAAAAAAGGCATACTACTTGTAAATTTAGGTTCTCCAGACAGCCCGGAGCCCAAAGATGTAAAGCGATATTTAGGTGAGTTTTTAATGGATGAGCGTGTTATTGATATACCGTTTTTGGCTAGAACAGCTCTGGTAAAAGGCATTATATTAAAAACACGTCCTAAAGCCTCTGCAGCAGCATATAAAAAAATTTGGTGGGATGAAGGTTCGCCATTAATCGTTATTTCTGAAAGGTTACAACATGGTATTCAACAACAGGTTGAAGCCCCTGTAGCTCTAGCTATGCGCTACGGTAGTATGACCATCAAAAAAGGCCTTCAGGAATTGGTAGATCAAGGGGTAGAGGAAGTGTTGTTGTTTCCGTTGTATCCTCAGTTTGCCATGGCCACAACCGAAACCATTACGGTTTTAGCTGAAGCATTGCGTCAAGAATTTTTTCCGAAGTTAAAAATAGAATCGGTACCCGCTTTTTATAACAAACCCGATTATATAGCAGTACTATCTGATTCTATAAAAAATCATTTGGCCGATAAGAAAGTTGATCATTTATTATTTTCATATCACGGGGTTCCAGAGCGTCATATTAGAAAAAGTGATGTGACGAAATCACATTGCAAAATAGACGGAAGCTGTTGCGCTACCCCAAGTAAGGCACATGAGTTTTGTTATAGACACCAATGCTTAGAGGTGACCCGTTTGGTGGCCGAAAAACTAAATCTTGATGAAGGGACCTATTCCACCTCGTTTCAGTCGCGTTTAGGCTTTGATCCTTGGTTACTGCCTTATACCGATCGTACTATTGAACGCTTGGGTAAAGACGGTATAAAAAATATGGCCATTGTAACCCCAGCTTTTGTAAGTGATTGTTTAGAAACGCTTGAAGAAATTGCTATGGAGGGTCAGGAAATCTTTCATGAAATGGGCGGTCAAGCTTTTACTACGGTGCCTTGTTTGAATGATGACAAACCTTTTGTAGATTTATTGTCTAATTGGATTAATACATGGCTCATGCCAACTACATAAGTTAAATATGGCAAAAATATCATCTCAAGATTTGGGGTCTCAGCCTATCGGGAAGCTTTTAGTTAGGCAAGCGGTTCCTGCGGCCATAGGAATTTTGGTGATGTCATTAAATATTTTAATCGATACCGTTTTTGTTGGCCATTGGATTGGAGTGAATGCTATTGCAGCAATAAATGTGGTGCTTCCTGTGTCCTTCTTTATTGCAGCCCTAGGAATGGCTATTGGTATTGGGGGGTCTTCCATTATTTCTCGTGCTCTTGGGTCTTCCAACCATAAAAAAGCCTTAAAAACTTTTGGTAATCAAATCACTTTAACCCTCTTACTGTGTACCACGTTTGTAACCGTAGGTTTATTATTTCAGGATGCTATAATTAATTCATTTGGTGGTAAAGGTGATATTTTTGAACCCGCTAAAATTTATTACCGCATTGTGCTTTATGGCGTGCCTATCTTGGCTTTAAGTATGATGGGTAACACGGTAATTCGTGCTGAAGGCAAGCCAAAATTTGGAATGTACGCCATGATGATTCCTTCAGTTAGTAATTTATTGCTCGATTATCTTTTTATAAATCTTTTTGACTTCGGAATGGCTGGAGCTGCTTGGGCAACGACCTTATCTTATGGGTTTTGTTTTGCTTTTATTCTTTGGTTTTTTCTTTCGAAGCATTCTGAATTAAAAATTAATTTCTCTCATCTCGTCTTAAATTTTAGCGTGGTGAAAGAAATTAGTGCCTTGGGTTTTGTGACCTTAGCCAGACAAGCTGTGGTGAGCGTGACCTATTTGTTTATGAACAATATTTTATACAATTTAGGAGGTGTGCATGCGGTAACTTCTTATGCGATTGTGGGGCGTATGCTTATGTTTGCCATGTTTCCTGTTTTAGGGGTGACCCAAGGATTTTTACCCATCGCAGGCTTTAATTACGGGGCCAAACAGTACGACCGTGTGAAAAAAACCATCTATATCTCGATTAAATACGCCTCGCTTCTGGCCACATTGGTGTTTATTATATTGATGAGCTTTCCAGATCTTATCACTAAAATGTTTACCACCGATCCTGACGTTATTAAAGAAACCCCAAGTGCTATGCGTTGGGTGTTTGCGGCAACGCCAATCATTGCGCTTCAGCTTATAGGTGCTGCTTATTTTCAGGCCACTGGAAAGGCTAGACCAGCTTTATTATTAACCTTAACACGACAGGGATTTTTCTTTATTCCGTTAATTTTTATCTTGCCAAATTTTTATGGCGAATTGGGTGTTTGGATTTCATTTCCTATTGCCGATACACTAGCCACAATTGTTACCGCTTATTTTTTAAATCGAGAAATTAAAAAAACTTTAAATTCTAAATCCCCAGAAGTCAATTCAATCCTTTAATCATGGAATATTATAACTATATAAAATCGTTTCACCTCATTTTTGTAATTACTTGGTTTGCCGGATTGTTTTATATTCCGCGTTTATTTGTGTATCAAATTGAAGCCTTCCACAAGCCTTCTCCAGACAAAGAAATTCTAGGGAAACAGTTAAGATTGATGACTAAGCGTTTGTGGTATATCATCACTTGGCCTTCAGCTATTTTAGCAACCGTTTTCGCGATTTGGTTGCTTATTTTACAACCATATTGGCTAGAACAACCTTGGATGCATGTGAAATTACTTTTTGTGCTCTTGCTTTTTATTTACCATTATATGACCCACGTTTATTACAAACAGTTGCAAAATGATGTGGTTAAAAAATCGTCGAGCTACATGCGTATTTGGAACGAAGGCGCTACTTTTATCCTTTTTGCCGTGGTGTTTTTGGTCATATTAAAAAATACTATCCATTGGATTTGGGGTGTGGTCGGTATTGTAGTTTTAGGTGTTTTGATCATGGTTGGTTTTAAAGTCTACAAGAGTATTAGGGATAAGAACCCCGACGCCTAAATACCAGGTTCAAATCAAGGAAATTGCTTTTTAAACCAATCTATTAGCCCTTGGTTTGATTATTGCTATATTTAACCTTCAATACAAGCTCAAGTGCCTTTAAAATTTAAAAAACCATCGCTGCGTACCCGTATTTTCCTTGCTATGATCCTGTTGGTATTGCTGGGGTCTGTGCTGATTACCGTGGTTGCTATTAGGCAATACAAGCAACAAAGTGAAGATTATCACAACGATCGTTTACAGGCTAAAGAACAGAGTATAAGCACACATCTTAGGCGTGTGCTTAACGGTAGAAACAATACCTGGGAGGTGAAAACCGAAAATATTGCCATCATATTTAAAGAGGAAATTTATAATATCGCCGATATTCATAAGCTTCAAATTAACTTATACGATTTAGATGGTACGCTATTAATTTCTTCAAAAGCAGGTTTTAGAAATAATGTGGCCGATAAATGTATAGATACCGAGGTTTTGAACGCTATTTCCAACACAGCCGTGCACCGTTACGTTGATAAGCACATGGAGAATGGTGAAACTTTCTTATCTTCTTACACCTATCTTACCGATCAGAAATCTAGAGAATTAGTGATTTTAAATATTCCCTATTTAGAAAACGACGATTTTTTAACTAATGAGCTAGAAGCTTTCCTAACCCGCATGGCTTACGCCTTTACTTTTGTGCTTTTAATGGCTATTGGTTTGGCTTTTTTACTGTCTAAATTCATCACCAAGTCTTTAAAAACCATTAGCGATAAAATAAATGCCACGCGATTAGAAAGACTTAATGAAAAAATTGAAATCGATGATACCAGTGAAGAGATTACCACTTTAGTAAACTCTTATAACAGTATGATTGACGAGCTTGAAGAAAGTGCCATCCAATTAGCGAGAAGTGAACGAGAACAGGCGTGGCGAGAAATGGCCAAGCAAGTGGCGCATGAGATTAAAAATCCGTTAACACCCATGCGATTAACGGTACAAGATTTTCAGCGGAAGTTTAATCCTGAGGATACCAACATCTATTCTAAAGTTGAAGAATATAGTAAAACCTTAATTCAACAGATAGACACCATGAGTTCTATAGCTTCAGCATTTTCAAATTTTGCCAAAATGCCGGCACAGCAAAATGAAAATTTGAATGTTGTTGAAATCATAAAACTTGCCTTAGATATTTTTAATGAAAATTACATTAGATTTTCATCTGATAAGGATGTTGTTATAGCAAAATTAGATCGTACGCAGTTAATTCGTGTGGTGACTAATTTGGTTAAAAATGCCATTCAAGCTATGGCTGAAAATGATAATCCGGAAATTTTAGTAAAGGTGTCTGAAGTTGGTGAGGCGGTTGTTATTTCGGTATCTGATAATGGTTCTGGGATTTCAGAATCGAGCAAATCAATGGTGTTCGAACCAAAATTCACGACCAAAACAAGTGGTATGGGCTTAGGGCTGGCCATGGTTAAAAATATTGTTGAAACTTACAATGGCACCATTTCTTTTGTTTCCGAAAAAGGGCGTGGTACGACCTTTACGGTTACTTTTCCTAAAGTTGAAGTTTAGGCAATAAGTTATTCTTTATTTCAATACTTATTGCTTTCACGTTCGTGCTTCATTTTAAAAATCATTAAATTTAAGTCATTAAAAAGAATATAAAATAGCGCTGTTAACAGATACTTAATTGGGCTTTAACTTTAAAATTTCTTGTCATTATGAATTATAATACCATTATTTTAAATAAAATAGGAGCCATAAGCACGATTATCATTAATCGTCCTAAAAAATTAAATGCTTTAAATAAGGAAACGATTGAAGAACTACATGACGCCTTTAAAGAAGCTGACTCAGACAAAGACACTAAAGTGATTATTATTACCGGAAGCGGTGAAAAAGCGTTTGTCGCTGGTGCCGATATTAGTGAGTTTTCAGATTTTAATGCTTCTGAAGGTAAAATGTTGGCGGCGAAAGGTCAGGAGCAGTTGTTTGATTTTGTTGAAAATTTATCGACACCAGTGATTGCCGCGGTAAACGGATTTGCTTTAGGAGGTGGTTTAGAGCTCGCTATGGCTTGTCATTTTAGAGTAGCGAGTAGCAATGCTAAATTAGGACTTCCAGAAGTGTCTCTAGGGCTTATTCCTGGTTATGGTGGTACACAACGTTTACCACAATTAGTAGGTAAGGGACGTGCCTTAGAAATGATTATGACAGCAGGGATGATTGATGCTGCTAAAGCTTTAAATTACGGTTTAGTGAATCACGTAGTTGATCAGAGTGAATTACTGCCTTTTTGTGAAAGTATCGCTAATAAAATAACTCAGAACTCATCTGTTGCTATTGCTGCGGCTATAAATGCGGTAAATGCAAATTATAAAACTTGCGTTAATGGTTTTGAAGTGGAAATAGATGGTTTTGGAGCTAGTTTTGGTACTGCCGATTTTAAAGAAGGTACTACGGCTTTCTTAGAAAAACGCAAAGCAGAGTTTCCAGGAAACTAAAAGATGAAGAATGTCAATACCATTAAAAAAGAAAAAGGCTATCTGATACGATAGCCTTTTTAATAATAAAATGTGGTTCTCATGTGCTTTTAAATGTGTTTAACATATTCACGTCCATCCGTATGGAATACAATTTTATGACTGCCATCTTCCAGTCCTTTTAATCTGTAAACCTTTTGAATGTTTGTTGTGTTTTCAATGGTTTCAGAATGTAAAAGAGTTTCCTCATCAAAGGCTGTAGAATAGATGTAAATTTTAAGCATTTGTTCTTCTAAGGCCAACTTGTTAACGTATACTACGTTGCCTTCAACGCGAGTATGTGGCTTGTGAATAATCGCTTCCTTTTCCTTTTCAAATAATACTAATCCTGATTTTACTGAAAACGGGATCATACTAATTTCAAGTCCTTTATCTACTTCAAAGCTATATGTTCCATCAGGTAACATCGTAAGATCAAATCCTGTCGAAAAAATGCCCGTTGCTTGTATAACTTCTTTATGTAGAATGACACCATTACTATCTTTAATTGATAATAGATTCCCTGGCTTGACGTAATCTAAACCGAGAGCAGTTCTTGTTGTTTCATTTTTAATGTTGAAAGATGAAACTTCATTTGCGAAACTTAACAAGGTAGTCATCATGATTACCATTAAGAATCCTTTTTTTGAGTTTTTTAGTACGTTTTTCATAATGTATGGTTTTTAACGTTCAACTACTCAAAGTTAGGATTTAATTACAAATCATAAAACACTGATATTGAAGGTTTTATGTGGTATTTTATCTGTTATTTTTATATATCTACTGTGTTAGCTTATAATGAATTATGGGGGAGATTGTTAAGAATAGGTTATAAGATTAAAGGATAAAAAAAAGGTGAACTCTTTTGGGAGTTCACCTTTTTAGTAAAAACTAAATAAGATAATAGTTCAATATTGTTGTTTTAGATTGTTTTTTCGTAAACTCTACCAGCAGAGTGAAGTACAACTTCATAGTTGCCTAAGTTAAGACCATCTAATTTGAATGCTTTTTCAATTTTAGAGTCATGGCTTGCAACTTCAGAAAGAATTAATTCTTTGTATTTATTTTCATTATTTGTGAAGTAAATGTTTATTTCAAGAGGTTGACCGTCTACAGCTAATTTGCTAATGTACAGGAAGTCACCAGATACTCTAATGAATGGTTTGTATACAACCTTTTCTTTTTTCTCGTTGATGAAAGCATTTCCAGAGTTAATAGAAAAAGGAATCTCCTTAATAACTAAATCTTTATCAACTTCAAACATGTATTTTCCGTTAGGTAAAAAAGATAAGTCAAAAGCTCTTGAGTATCTTCCAGTTACTTTAATCGTTTCAGAGTAAAGTACGGCCCCGTGGCTATCCTTGATTGATAGTGCACTTCCTTCTTGAACATTATTTAAAGTTAATGTTGTTTTTGCAGCAGCAATTTCAACAGTGTAAAACGGATTTTCATTGGCGAAACTTAACATAGTAACTAATAAAGTTACTACTAAGAATCCTTTTCTTGAGGGTGTAAATATGTTTTTCATAATCTTAAATTTTATCATTTTGATACTACAAAGATAGGGTGGTTTCATGTGGTGTAAAACATTGGTATTGATTACTTTGTGTGTTATTTTGCCTGTTGTTTAACCGTTGTTTTAGTGTTAAGTTAATTTAGTATAAAAGGAGGGTAATTGTGTGTTTTATTTGGATGGTGAGTAGTATTACTAATAGATTGTGATCACATTTGAGATAAGCACAAAAAAAAGGTGTTCCACATAAAGAGGAACACCTTTTTCTAACTAAACTAAACTAAGATCTTAGATTTCTTTTTCAAATTTTCTATGAGCTGTATAAAGTACTACTTTGTAGGTACCTTCATTTATACCGCTTAATTTATAAGCTCTTTCAATTTTTTCAGTATCTGTGATTTTTTCAGAAACAACAACGTGAGAGTTAAAACCGTTTCTTGGTGTGTAAACAATTTCGATATCTAAAGGTTCACCGTCAATAGCTAACTTGCTAATGAAAAGCATATCGTCAGCCACTCTAATAAATGGTTTGTAAACTGTTTTTTCTTCATATTTATTGAAAGCAGCTACACCAGATTGTACTGTGAATGGAATTTCTTTAATTTCAAGGTCTTTTTCTAATTCAAACATGTATTTTCCGTTTGATAAGAAAGATAAATCGAACTCTCTAGTGTATTTTCCTGTTGTTTTAATAGTCTCTGAACAGATTACCTTACCAGCAGCGTTTTTAAGAGATAATAAACTTCCTTCTTTAGCATTGTCTAATGTTAAAGTCGTTTTCTTAGCCTCAACATCAACAGTGTAGAATGTAGCTTCTTTTGCGAAACTTAATAGGGTAGCAAATAAAGTTACCATTAAGAATCCTTTTCTTGTGTTTGTGATTATATTTTTCATAGTATAAAATTTTTCTGTTTTGATACTACAAAGATACAGGCGTTATGGCTTGTAGAAAACATGGAGATTGACGTATTTATGTACTATATTATCTGTTATGTTTTTGTTGTACAATTGTTAAGTTAATATAGCATATAAATGAGGTAATTTCGATATATAATGACTTACCTGGTCTATAATTAATAAAATGATGATGCTCTTGGTTGCCTATTTTTCTTGGACTGGTCACTTTTTAATAAAGTTTATAAAGCAAAAAAAAGGTGACCTCGTTGAGATCACCTTTTGTTAACTAAATCTGAATTTAAGATTTAGATATTCTTTATATACGTTCTGTTGGCAGAATGTAAAACAATTTCATAACTTCCGTTGTTAAGACCTTCCAATTTATAAGCCTTTTGGATGCTGTTCTCATTTGAGAATTGCTCAGAAATTACAAGCTCTGAATTTGATCGGTTTTTCTCTGTATAAAAGATTTCAACTTTTAGATCTTCACCGTCGATAGCAAGTTTGCTGATATAAACGATATCGTTAGAAACTCTTACGAATGGCTTGTAAACTAATTTTTCTTCGTTTTTATTGAAATTAGCAACACCTTCAGTTAAAGTAAAAGGAATTTCTTTAATTTCAAGATCTTTTTCAACTTCAAATAGGTAGTTTCCGTTTGGTAAAAAAGTTAAATCAAACTCTCTTTTGTAACTTCCTGTAGTGGCAATAGTTTCAGAATAAAGCACTGAACCAGCTACATCTTTAATAGATAAAGCACTTCCTGCTTTTGCGTAATTTAAAGTTAATGTCGTTTTGTTAGCTTCAACGTTTACATTGTAAAATGAAGTCTCGTTTGCGAAACTTAATAGGGTAGCAAATAAAGTTACCATTAAGAATCCTTTTCGTGTTTTTGTTAATATGTTATTCATAATATATAAATTTTCTGTTTTGATACTACAAAGATACGTGGCCTATATGATGTGCAAAACATTGGAATTGATGAATTTATATGTTAGATTAACTGTCAGTTTGACACAGATTCCTTTGTGAGTTAATATAGTATAATTGTAAGGTAATTGTAGTTACTTTTAGCCTTTGAAATCTGTTTAATTGTATTTTTTACTAATTGGAGTTTATGATTTTTAAAACCAAAAAGGCACCCTTTTTTATAAGAGTGCCTTTTGGCTATTAAAAATACTATGTTTCAAATTACTTAAAGAGCTGTTTTGTCTTCTTTGCTACTTCCTTATAATGAATACGATTATGCCGGCCTTCATATAGCTGACTTAAATGGTAAATGCTGCCATTAATTTTTGCTTTATTTCTGTCTTCTTCTTTATTGAAAAAAATTAAATTCTTAGTTACTCTAAATGGAATACGACTGGCTTTCATGTTTTGAATTTGAAAATAATATGAACCGTTGTCTAAAAAAGATACATCAAAACCCTTGGAGTATGAATTTGTTTTTTGATAGAGTATGTTGCCTTGAGTATCAACTATGGAAATAAAACTTCCAAGAGGGATTTGATCTAAGGTCATGGCTGTTTTTTTAGCCGTATTACTTAATGTGTAATAGCTAGCTTTTCTAGCAAAGCCCGATATACTAAAAAGTAAGGCGCCCGCGAAAAGCAGTGTTTGTGTGAGAGAGGTTATGTTTTTCAAAATGAGTAATTTACAATATAAAAGTAACTGTGTTGTGGAGTTATTAAAACAACACAATTGATGATATTGTATGCTATATTGATAAGGTTGAAATTCATCAATAATTTAATGTTAGATGCTGTTTGTGAAACCTAAATAAATGGCCTTAGGGATGTTACCTCAAATATGTTGAATTCTTCTGCACCTTTGGAAAGTGTTATAGTGGAACTGCTAAAATTTTTGGATGTGGTATGGTGAGAAAATATGCTATATTGATTTTTCTTGAGAGCGTTGGTTAATGGTTAAATATAGAGCAAAAAAAAGTGGGCCACCACAGCCCACTTTACCAACTAAACTAAACTAAACTAAATAAGACATTAAACTAATTATTAATGAATTTCGTGTACTCCTTGTTATTAGAGTTTATTGTTATTTTGTAATTACCTTGATTCAATTTGTAAACCTTTTCAATTACTAATGCATCTTCAATTAATTCTGAGTGAATCATTTCGTATTCACCTCCTGCAACTTCAGCAAAAATGTTGATGATAGCAGTTTCATTGTTAGAACATAGTTTGGTTACATATACTAAGTCATTTTCTTTCTTAGTGTGAGGTTTGAAATATGTAGATTCTGCCGCTTCATCAAATTCAATTACCGTAGTACCTACTTTAAAAGGAATGGTGTTAACTTCTAAATCTTTATTAATTTCAAAAACATAGTTTCCATTAGCTAAACCTGTTAAATCAAATCCTTTTTTATAAGTACCAGTTGCTTCAACCGATTCTTTAAAAATGATGATCCCTTGGTTATCTTTAATAGTAACTAAGTCACCTTGCTTTACGTCTTCTAATGTTATTGTTGTTTCTTTAG
Organism: Pseudotamlana haliotis; assembly: GCF_008806375.1. Lineage (GTDB taxonomy): Bacteria > Bacteroidota > Bacteroidia > Flavobacteriales > Flavobacteriaceae > Pseudotamlana > Pseudotamlana haliotis. The sequence continues at coordinate 127,311 of NZ_WAAT01000051.1, forward strand.
CGTCTCTTTTTACGATCATTTTGTCTTCAGAACTGGCGAAACCTAAAATCGTTTCTAGCATAGCTACCATCAAGATCCCTTTTTTCGTTAGTGTAAGTACGTTTTTCATAATGAGTCGTTTATAACGTTCAACGGTACAAAGATATGTGAGATATAGAAGGTGCAAAACATCAATTTTGGCTTATTTATATGCTATTTTATCTGTTAACTATTTGTTAACTGTAGGTGATGTTAATTTAACATATATTTGAGGTAAATAAATATACAATGTATGCATAATAAGTATTAATTTTGCCAATAAAACCCTCCATTTATGATTGCTAAGAAACCCACGTTAAAGAAGCTCAGCCCTAGTTTTGGTAGCTCTATTTTGGTTAAACAGCATGTAGAGCAGGTAGATAGGAACGGTGCCTTTTGGCATTTTCATCCAGAATTAGAACTTATATATATAAATCAAGGACAAGGAAAGACACATATAGGTAGTCACCTGTCTTATTTTAACAATAGTCAATTGATATTAATAGGGTCTAATTTACCACACAATGGCTTTACCGATCGTTTAACCGCAAACGGAACCGAGACCACTATTCAATTTAAATCAAATTTTTTAGGAGATGATTTTTTAAGTGTTCCTGAAATGGCCAATGTGGCCGCTTTATTTGAGCGCGCTAAAAAAGGTATTCGTTTTAAAGTTGAAACGAAGAAAAAGTTAGGTCCGAAAATTGAAAAATTATATGATTATAAAGGATTAAAGCGTGTTATTAAGTTTTTAGAGATATTACACCATTTATCTAAGACCGATGATTACAATTTATTAAACGCCGACGGTTTGGCTTTTGAAGCCGAAGCTCAAGACAGTGCTAAAATTGGTATCATCTTTAAATATGTGAATAAAAACTTTACACACCACATTGCTTTAGATGAAATAGCCGATAAGGTAAGCATGACCGTTCCTGCTTTTTGTAGATACTTTAAGAAAGCTACAGGTAAAACATTTACTCAAATTGTAAATGAATACCGTGTGGTACATGCTACAAAATTATTATCGGAGGAATTAGAAATGAGTATCGCCGATGTTTGTTTTGAGTGTGGCTTTAATAACTTCTCACACTTTAATAAAACCTTTAACGATATTACCGGTAAGAGTGCTTCCAAATTCCGTAAAGAGATCAAGAAGATTATAGGTTAGGCGTTTATTTATTTCCTTTCCATTCATTATAAAACTGCTCTAGAAAGCCCAACATATAATTGTGGCGTTCTAGGGCAATTTTTTTGCCCGTTTCTGTATTCATACGGTCTTTTAATAAAAGGAGCTTCTCGTAAAAGTGATTGATGGTTGGTGCGGTAGAGTTTTTGTATTCCTCCTTAGTCATATTAAGGTTGGGTTTAATTTGAGGATCGTAAAGCCCTCTGTTTTTAAAACCTCCATAATTAAAGCACCTAGCAATACCTATAGCGCCAATAGCATCTAGTCTGTCGGCATCTTGTACAATATCTAATTCAAGCGATTTAAAAGTTTGTGTTTCGTTACCTCCTTTAAAAGAAATGTGTTTAATGATTTGACACACATGTTCAATAACTAAAGGGTCCACATGAAGCCCAGTTAAAAATGCGGCTGCTTTTTTAGGCCCTACAGTCTCATCACCATCATAGAACTTACTATCGGCAATATCATGAAGTAAAGCGCCTAAAGCAATTATGAAAGTGTCTGCTTGCTCGGTTTTTGAAATAAGCAAAGCGTTTTTATAAACACGCTCTATATGAAACCAGTCGTGTCCGCCTTCAGCGTTAGCTAAAGTGTCTTTTACAAAAGTGATGGTTTTATTAATAATGTCTTCGGAAGAGTACATAAGCTGAAATAAAAAATTCCTTTCAGAACAAACTGGAAGGAATTGATTGTTATTTTAAATTGATTTTGTCATTCAGAGGGAGGTACGACTGAAGAATCTTTTAATAATTGTTGAGATTCCTCGATTCCTCGGAATGACAAAACTGTTATTATTCATTATGAGAACCTAAATCACCCGCCTGCGGCCGGCATGAGTTTAGGTTGATGAGCGTTATTACTTAATAATAGCAGGTTCTACCCATTTAAATTGGAATGAGTTTTCAGGCACTTTCATACGGTCTGATAAACGGTACATTCTAGCTGGAAGCTTCATTAAATAATCTCTAGCTTTTTCAGCTTCGTCGTTTAATCCTGTGATTTTATCAATTTCCCAACGGTCAATTAATTTTTGTAAGATATCAACATAATCAGTGGCTGTATATACACCAATACGTTGGGCTGTGTTAGAAAATTCTTCAAAAGCAGAACTTATTTTACCACCAGATTCTCTTAAAAAGTGTGCAGGCATGGTGATTTTTTGTTTCATCATATAATGAAAGGCCATCATCATTTGACTAGGGTCTACTTTAAAAATACGATCTACAAAATCTGAATACGCATGGTGGTGACGCATTTCATCACCTGAGATAATTTTACACATTTTAGACAAGCGCTTGTTGCCCATGTCTTTAGCGATTTTAGCTACGCGGTTATGTGAAATATAAGTAGCTAATTCTTGAAAACTCGTGTAAACAAAGTTTTTATAAGGGTCTCTATCGGTCCCGATATCAAAACCATCGGCAATTAAATGCTGTGTGGTTATTTCAATTTCTTTCATATTTACCCTTCCAGAAAGGTAAAGGTATTTGTTAAGCACATCACCATGGCGGTTTTCTTCAGATGTCCATTGGCGTACCCATTTACCCCAACCACTTTCTTTGCCGTCCATTTGGTCTACACCTTCAACATCCATTAACCAAGATTCGTAGGTAGGTAAGGCTTCTTCGGTAATCATATCACCAACTAAAACTACCCAGAAATCATAAGGTAATTCTTTAGCAAGCTCTCGTATTTCTTTAACTTCTTCGAAAAACTTTTCGTCTGTCGTTTCAGAATTTGGTAAAAAATCAGTTGGCTGCCAAATGGTATCAATAGGGATTAAATATTTTTCCATTAGGGCGTCAACGTCTTTTTCCAAAAACTTCATGACTTCTAATCTTTTATTTTTCAATGACATGTGGTTCGATGTTATGGTTTAATACTGTTTGTAATAGTAGTTTCAATACTATGTATTAGGTCTTGTTTATTTGCAAAGGTACTAACTTTTAAAGGCTTATGCACGGTAAATGTAATATGAGTACCTAATCCCATTGGGAAATTGCCATATTTTAACATTTTCCATGAATTATTTATAGTAATGGGAACCACTAGTGCTGAAGGAATCTTTTTAAATAGCACCTCTAAGCCTCTAGTTTGAAATGGTTTTGGTTCTCCGTTTTTGCTACGCGTCCCTTCCGGAAAAATTACCGCGGCGCGTTTGGTGTTTTCTATATATTCGCCAAATTTCATTAAGGCAGGGAGGGATTGTCTTGGGTTTTTACGGTCAATCAAGGCACCTCCACCATGACGCAAATTGTATGAAACGCTTGGTATGCCGCGTCCTAACTCAATTTTACTAATAAATTTAGGGTGGTGTTTACGCATGTACCAGGTAATGGGGTAGATGTCATGCAAACTTTGATGATTGGCAACAATAATTAGTGGCTGATTGGTATCGATATCATAAGGATTGGTAAAGGTAAAACGGGTGCCTAATAATCGCGCACAGCCTATTAAGGATACTTGAAGACCATCGACCACTTTTTTATGTACAGGGTAGCCAAATATATTAAAGCTTAGCCACTGTAATACGTGAAATACACATAGAGTCAAAAAGAATACGATCACATAAATGACGCTAATCGGATATGATAAAATTTTTCGCATGGCTCAAAAATAAGTAAATCTTAGTTCTGTTTAAATGAAGCTTCATGTATTTTCTTTACTATGACCCCATAGGGTTCTGAATTCATAAGAAAGAAACAAAAAACCACGATCGTTTGAAGTATCGTGGTTTCGTATATTTTGCTATTTATTTTATGTTAAAAAGCGACGGGTTTAAAGTGTTGCTCACTTCAACAAAAACAACTTACTAGCAGTGCTCGTTATAAGCATCTTTTAAGTTCTCTGCTATTAACTCAGCAGGACGTCCTTCAATGTGGTGACGCTCTAACATGTGAACCAATTCACCATCTTTAAATAAAGCCATACTTGGCGAACTTGGTGGGAATGGTACCATATGACCACGAGCTGCATCTACAGCTTCTTTGTCAACACCTGCAAAAACAGTCACGATGTTGCTAGGTTTTTTAGCGTTGTCTAAACTCATTCTTGCTCCTGGACGCGCATTAGCTGCTGCACAACCACAAACTGAATTTACAACAACTAAAGTTGTTCCTGCTTTTGCTAAAGCCGCATCAACTTCTTGGGCAGTATGTAATTCTTCAAAACCAACTTTCGTTAAATCTTCGCGCATTGGTTTTACTAATTCTGCTGGATACATATTTTTAAATTTTATTAATTAACATTTCAGACTGCAAAGATACCAATTGTGTAACAATTCCGTAAAGCAATCCACTAACAAATATTATATTTACGCTTTTATCTGATTTTTCAATAAAATTTGAGCGTAAACCATATAAAAACTTCCTTTTTTCTGTACAGGAGGTTTTGAATCTAGTTTGACGTTTAACAAAATAAATACTTACATGAGTTATTCAAAATGGATTGGCGGAGCGATTGGTTGGTCATTGGGCGGTCCTATAGGTGCTATTATTGGTATAGCCATAGGGAGTATAATTGATTCGATGGCTAAAAGTGGTGGAAGTCCGTTTTCTGCTGAACGCGAAACGTATAATCAAAGCGACCCGAGACAGCATCAACGCACTCAATCTGGTGACTTTGAAGTCAGTTTACTTATTCTAGCTTCGTCTGTTATTAAAGCTGATGGAAAATTAGATCAGCGCGAATTGGATTTTGTGCGTCAGCAGTTTGTTGGCATGTACGGGAAAGACCGTGCGAATCATGCTTTTAAGTTGTTTAAAAACATCAATAAACAGCAAGTGTCTATTCGTCCGGTGTGTTTGCAAATTCGTCAAATGATGGAGCATGCTTCGCGTTTACAACTCATACATTTTTTATTCGGAATTGCTAAAGCCGACGGGTTTGTGACTGAAAGCGAAGTGAATCAAATTCATAAAATAGCCGGGTACTTAGGTGTTTCAGCTCGAGATTATGAAAGTATTAAAGCTATGTTTTATAGTGATAGCGATGCGTCGTATAAAATTTTAGAAATTGAAAAAAGTGCTTCAGTAGATGAAATTAAAAAAGCTTACCGCAAAATGGCCAAAAAATATCATCCCGATAAGGTCATTCACTTAGGGCCAGCACATCAAAAAGGGGCCGAAGAAAAGTTCAGACAAGTGCAAAAGGCCTATGAACAAATTCAGAAGGAGCGCGGGTTTTAATAGCTTTTATTTCGAATTATTCAAATACAATAGACGATGCGTCTTTGGTCACTTTTAGAGTAATTTGGTCTCCAAAAATCAACGCCCGATTGTCTTTCGCGTGTCCCGCTTGCATATTAAAGGCTACAGGGAAATCATAATCGGCTAGAACATCAACTATAAGTTGTTCAATAGAGCTGCCCCAAGGCGTGGTGTTTTTCTTAATTTTGGTCATATCTCCAATAATAACACCAGCGCAGTCATCAAAATAGCCGGCGCGTTTCAAACTTTGTAGTAAACGATCAATATGGTATTTGTACTCGCCAATTTCTTCAATAAATAGAATTTTTCCTTTGGTGTCTAAACTAGATTTAGAACCTAGCATAGTTTGTAAAATACTTAAATTTCCACCGGCCAATTCTCCAGAAACGGTTCCTGGTTTATTGTAGGTTGATCCTTTTAGCGTGTAAGCAAGCGGATTTCCAAAAAGCGCATCTTTAAAGGTAGAAATGGTTTCTGCAATAGTTTCTGGTGCATCCTGTAAACTGGTACACATCATGGCATGTAAAGACTGGTAGCCTAAATTATGAACATCGCTATGTAGGGCAGTGATATCAGAATAGCCAATAACCCATTTCGGACTTTCCTTAAACTTGGTCCAATCCAGTTTGTCTAAAATACGCACGGCGCCATAGCCACCACGAGCACACCAAATGGCTCTAATGTTTGGGTTGTCTATGGCTTGTTGGAAATCTTCGCAACGTTCATCATCGGTTCCAGCAAAATGGTTGTTCTGATTAAAAACCGATTTTCCAACTACCGAATGCAGTCCCCAACTCTCTAAAAGGGCTTGGGCTTTTCTAACTTCGCCAACACGATTTTTTAAAATTCCTGAAGGTGCAACAATAGCAACCGTATCGCCTGCTTTTAAGTGTGGTGGTTGTATCAAGCTTTTGTTCTGTGTTTCGTGAGTTGTATTTTGAGCCGTTGGTTTTTGAATTCCGAAGAAAAAAACAGCGCAAAATAGACTAATTGTTAATAGGTTTTTTGCCATAATGTAAAAGTACATTTTTTTTCTAAATCGCTGCTTAAATGATTACTTTTGTGGCTTTATTAAGACTTGGTCATTGGATTATTAATGGCCTAAAACTATATTTTTACTTTAGATGAATACACCAAAACGATACACTGTTACTACAGCTTTACCATATACAAACGGCCCAATTCATATCGGGCATTTAGCAGGCGTTTACGTACCTGCCGATATTTATGTGCGTTATTTACGCTTAACAGGTAACGATGTTGCTTTTATTGGTGGAAGTGATGAACACGGTGTGCCAATCACGATTAAAGCAAAAAATGAAGGGGTTTCGCCTCAGGATATCGTTGATAAATATCATGCGATTATTAAAAAGTCTTTTGAAGATTTCGGAATTACCTATGATAATTACTCACGTACTTCGGCGCCTATTCATCATGAAACAGCATCAGAATTTTTTAAAACTTTATACGATAAAGGAGAATTTATTGAAGAAACTACCGAGCAGTTATACGACGAGCAAGCCAATCAGTTTTTAGCTGATCGTTTTGTTGTTGGAACCTGCCCAAAATGTGGTAACGAAGAAGCTTATGGCGATCAATGTGAAAAATGTGGTGCCAGCTTAAATGCTACCGATTTAATTAATCCTAAATCGGCATTAACAGGAAATGTACCAACCTTAAAGGAAACAAAACACTGGTTTTTACCTTTAGATAAGCACGAAGCCTTTTTAAAAGAATGGATTTTAGAAGGCCATAAAAAAGATTGGAAACCCAATGTTTACGGACAAGTAAAATCATGGATTGATGACGGTTTACGCCCTAGAGCGGTAACCAGAGATTTAGATTGGGGTATTCCTGTGCCTGTTGAAGGGGGTGAAGGCAAAGTCCTTTACGTGTGGTTTGATGCACCTATCGGGTACATCTCATCAACCAAAGAGTGGGCCGCGCGCGAAGGGAAAGACTGGGAGCCTTATTGGAAGGATGAAGATACCAAATTGGTACATTTTATAGGAAAAGATAATATTGTATTTCACTGTATTATTTTCCCAGCCATGTTAAAAGCAGAAGGCAGTTACATTATGCCAGATAATGTTCCGGCAAACGAGTTTTTAAACTTAGAGGGTAATAAATTATCAACTTCTAAAAACTGGGCCGTTTGGTTACCAGAATATTTAGAAGAGTTTCCTGGGCAGCAAGATGTGTTGCGTTATGTATTAACCGCAAATGCCCCTGAAACTAAGGATAACGATTTTACTTGGAAAGATTTTCAAGCGAGAAACAACAACGAATTGGTAGCCATTTTTGGTAATTTCATTAATAGAGTGGTGGTTTTAACCAATAAATATTATGAAGGTGAAGTGCCTACTCCAGCCAATTTTGAAGCTGTAGATGAAGAAACTTTGGCTGCTGTAAAAGCTTATCCAGACGTGATTGCTAGTTCTATTGAGCGCTACCGTTTTAGAGAAGCGGGACAAGAGCTTATGAACTTAGCCCGTTTAGGAAATAAATATTTAGCTGACGCTGAACCGTGGAAGGTGATAAAAGTTGATGAAGAACGTACTAAAACGATTATGTATGTGGCGCTTCAAATTGCCTCGGCATTAGCGACTTTAAGTGAGCCGTTTTTACCGTTTACTTCAGAAAAATTAAAAGGTATCTTGAATCTGGAAAAAGCTTTACAATGGAATGAAGTCACTACTGAAGACGTCTTACTTCCTGCAAGTCATAAAATTGGTAAAGCTGAATTGTTATTCTCTAAAATTGAAGATGAAACCATTCAGAAGCAGCTAGATAAATTAGAAGCCAGTAAAAAAGCGAACGAAGCTGCCAATAAAGTGGTAGAACCTCAAAAAGATACGATTACTTTCGATGATTTTACAAAATTAGATTTGCGGGTTGGGACGATTATTGAAGCTGAAAAAATGCCAAAAACCAAAAAACTATTGGTTTTAAAAGTGGATACTGGTTTAGATGTTCGTACCATCGTTTCTGGTATTTCCGAAAGCTTTAAACCCGAAGAAGTTGTTGGAAAACAAGTTACTGTTTTAGTCAATTTAGCGCCAAGAAAACTACGTGGTGTAGAGAGCGAAGGCATGATTTTAATGACTGAAAACGCCGAAGGTAAATTGGTGTTTGTAAACCCGGATGAAGCGAACATAGCTAATGGTTTACAAATTAGCTAGTATGGCCTTTTTATGAAGCTATCAGGTATTGTTTTTCCTTAATCTGTGGTTTTGCACCAAAAAAAAAGAGATGATCTAAAACCTGTTCTTCATAGGTTAGATCATCTCTTTTTCAATTAAGATAAATCACTAATTTTTAGCGCCTGCTTTCATGATCGATTCAATAGCTTTATTGATATCTAATGAAGCTGACTCTTGCCTTGGAGGAAATTCCTTAAAGGTGCTTAAATGCTTGTTCAGTAATCCAATGGCTGGTTGCATTACCCAAGATTTTCCCATGATTTGATGGAAACCAGTAAGGTCATCGTATTTTTCGAAAGGATCTTTTCTTAAATTGAATAACTGTGGCATGGTGTGGGCAACCATATCATCAAAATAACGTTCCTTAGTAGCAAAATGCATTTTCCATGGTCCAACACGTATAGCGGTCATATTGGTTTCATAATAATAGAAGAAATAATTTCTAGCCGATTTATCTGATTTTCCAGTCCAGTAATCTAAATTATTAAAACCATCAATGTAAACTTTGTAGTTCATACCATCTATTTTTTTACCGCTTTTTAGTTCCTCTTTAATGTTTGATTTTCCAACTGCTGCCATTAAAGTAGGTAACACATCTTCGTGAGCTGAGATGCCATTTCTTACTAATCCAGCTGGAATTTCTTTAGGCCAGCGCACTAAAAATGGAGAACGAAGACCGCCTTCATAGGTTGTCATTTTCTCGCCTCTAAACATGGTAACTCCCGCATGTGGCCATGTACTTTGTTCTGGTCCATTATCGGTGGTGTAGATTACTATGGTGTTTTCATCTAAACCTAATTCTTCTAAATAATCTAAAAGTTGTCCAACATGACCATCATGTTCAATAAAACCGTGACCAAATAAATCGCCATCCGTACTAATTTTTGTTGCTAAATTTTTAGACTCTTCTTTTAAGTGGGTATAAACGTGCATTCTACTAGAGGCATGCCAAATGAAAAACGGCTTGTCTGCATCTTTAGCTTTTTTCATAAACGCTTTAGAGCGCTTCACTAGTTCCTCGTCAAAAGTTTTCATGTCTTCAGTAGTTAAAGGTCCTGTATCTTTAACACGTTGTTTTCCAATAACACCAAATCTAGGGTCTTCTGTATTATCAAAACTGTCTGTAGCATAAGATTCTATAACACCTCGAGGGCCGTACATATTGGCAAATTCTTCAGATTTAGGATAATCTGCTTGTTCAGGTTCTTCCGAAACATTTAGGTGATATAAATTTCCGTAAAATTCGTCAAACCCATGAACTGTAGGTAAATGTTCATTTCTATCACCAAGATGATTTTTCCCTATTTGAGCTGTCATGTAGCCCAGTGGTTTTAAAAGTTCAGAAATGGTAGGATCTTCTTTTTTTAATCCAAGCGGGTTTCCTGGTTGTCCTACTGTTGTAAGACCTGTTCTAACTGGTTTTTGTCCAGTGATAAATGCTGCACGACCTGCAGTACAACTAGGTTGCGAGTAGTGGTCGGTAAATAAAACACCGCCTTTTGCTATACGGTCTATATTTGGTGTTGGGTATTGCATCCCCATCGTGTAAGCACTGAGGGCATTTGGTGCGACGTCGTCAACCATAATAACCAAAATATTTGGTTTATCCTGGGCGTAAATGTTTAAAAAGGTGCAGAAAAGCACAAAAAGTAAGGGTTTTTTCATAAAAATGGATTTAATTAATTTGTAGTTAATAAAAAGAATTTTAAAGATACTTGTTTTTTTTCAAAAAAAACAATGGTGTTATAATTTAATATGTTGTAATTGAGTTGTTTATAAGAAAATATTAAAAGAGAAGTATTTATTTTTAAAATCAAAATATGAATCAATACTCAAATTAAGTATCTTTATTAAATATTTTACAATACAGTATTCAAAATTTTTTATTTAAAAATCACAATCCATGAAAAAAATAGTATTAGTATTAATGACTTTAAGCTTGCTTGTGGCTTGTAAATCAACGCAAACAACTGCTGGTCCAAGTCCAGCTAAGAAAAAAGTACTTAAGGGCGATTGGACGCTTAGTTCGATTTCTTACAGTGAAGACGCCGAATTTAATGTAACCCTTTTAAATGAAGCGACCAAAGCGTGTTTTGAAGGGAGTAGATGGAATTTTATTCCTAACAATAATACAGGAAGCTATTCTATAGCAGGAGATGCCGATTGTAATAATGGTTTGCGCCATTTTATATTCACGGTAGACGGACAAAATTTCCTGTTAAAACCAACTGATGCCAAAGGAAAATCTTTAACAAATGTAGGATTTCATTTTAATTTAGTGTCTATGTCTGAAACTTCATTAATTATAGCTCAAACCGTTGCTATAGAGGGCGAAGAAGATTCATTAACGATTACTTGGCAATTTTCAAGATAATTATAGCCTTAAAGGCAAGTAACGTAGTATAATTTAAATAATCATTCAATTCAATATAAAATGAAAAAATATATTCAAAAAACATCTATAGCGTTATTAACAGCTATCACATTATTTTCTTTTGTGAACTGTAAGTCTGTTGAAAACGCAAACAATAAACAAAAAGGTGCTGCAATTGGTGCTGTTGGTGGTGCTATATTAGGTGCTATTATTGGTAACAACGTAGGACATGGTAACAGTGAATTAGGTGCTGCTATTGGAGCTGCCATTGGTGGAGGTGCCGGTGTGGTTATTGGAAATAAAATGGACAAGCAAGCGCAACAAATTGAACAAGAAGTTCCTGGAGCTCAAGTAGAGCGTGTTGATCAAGGTATTGTAGTGACTTTTGAGGATGGTAGTGGTGTGTATTTTGCAACAAATAAGTACAATATCAACGGGGAGTCTCAAGAAACATTAAATAAACTAGTAGGTATCTTTCAAGATCATCCAGATACCAACTTATTAGTAGTTGGGCATACCGATAGTCAAGGCGATGCAAACTACAACATGACGCTTTCTAAAAATAGAGCCAATGCGGTAACTGGATTTTTAAAGCAAAACGGAGTCAGTTCAAGCAGATTAACAACACACTGGTTTGGTGAGGAGCAACCTGTTGCAGATAACAGTACTGCTGAAGGTCGTGCCGAAAATAGACGTGTAAACATCGTTATTGTGCCAAATGATGACATGATTAACAACGCTAAACAAGAGGCCGGAGAAAACTAGAAAATAAGCTTTAAATAAAGCCTTTATTAAATCCACTAAAATGTATTTTTTAGTGGATTTCTTTTAATTAAGACTTATTATAATTTATTAATTATGTAATCTACGAGTTATAATTCCATAAAGAAATCTGTAACTTTACGTTAAAACGAATCATTATGTTATCAAAAAAGATAGAGAGTGCATTAAATGCACAAATTAAAATAGAAGCTGAATCTTCACAAATTTATTTAGCTATGGCCTGTTGGGCTGAGGTTAAAGGATTAGAAGGTGTGGCTAATTTCATGTATGCACAGTCTGATGAAGAACGCGAACACATGTTAAAGTTAGTGAAGTTTGTAAACGAGCGTGGCGGTCATGCTAAAATTTCTGAGCTAAAGGCTCCTAACGTGACCTTTACTTCTTTTAAAGAGATGTTTGAAAAATTATTCGAGCATGAAGTATTCGTGTCTGAAAGTATCAACGAATTAGTGCATATTAGTTTACAAGAAAAAGATTATGCGTCGCATAACTTCTTACAATGGTATGTAGCTGAACAAATTGAAGAAGAAGCTGTTGCGCGTACCATTCTTGATAAAATTAATATGATTGGTGATGACAAAGGTGGTTTATACTTATTCGATAGAGATATTGAAAACTTAACGGTAACCACAGCTGCTTCATCTGGACCTCAAATCTAAACTTTAACCTTATCTAGGTTGAGAAATAAACTTGCTTAGCTTTACTCGTTTAATAAGATAAAGAAAAAAGATTCCTCTATTTATAAAGCGGACTTTAGAATTTCGAGTAATTTATTCGAGGTATAATATTCAAAAACTCTATTATTTATAGTAAAGTCTTTATTTAAAATAATAGTTGCAGGTAATGTAAAAGGAAATCCCTCTCTAGTTGCTAACAAGAGCGGGATTTCATGTTTACCATTACGTTGTGTTTGGGCTTGCTTGTTTGTAAATGTCACATTATCAAACACAATAGAATCTTGGGTTTCTACATCCATTTCAACGGCATAGAACTCCGAATTAATCATATTAATAACTTCTGGCTTTGTAAATATTTTGCGTTCTATTTTTTTACAATAGGCACACCATTCGGCATGAAAAAAGATGAAAACAGGTTTCGGATTTTCCTTTAAGGCAATTTCTAATTCAGGAAAGGTCTTCCAATGAATCTCGGTGGTTTTTTGTGAGATTGCATTGGAATAACTTCCTAAACAAATGAATATGAAAAGTGAAAATTTTAGCATTAACCTGTGTTTTTAAAAATCACCAAATTTTAGTCCAACAAAGTATGTTCTTGGTTGGTTCGGACCGTAAATATAAGTAGAATCTCGGCCAGCACCAGAATCAAAATCATCTTGGTAGCTGTTGAAAATATTTTGCACACCTCCGCTAATTTCAACATGAAAACCTTCAATAGGGTCGAAGTGGTAGGTTATTTTCGTGGTCATATCAAAAAAGGCTTTGGTATCAACAAGATCCATATAACCAGAATCGCTCACCACATGTGGTACAATCATAGACCCTGTGTAACTTCCAGTAACATCTAATCTTAAATCATCAATAATTTCCCAGTTTGTATTTATAAAGCCATAAACATTTGGAGATCGTGCAAATTCATCTAAGATAACATCGCCTTCACCAGGTACACTTCCATCGGCTTCAAAAAGGACTTGATCTTCATTGTACATTGATTTCTGAAAGGTTACACCAGCTTGAAAAAATAATGAAGAGCTTGGAGAAACGGTGAATTCTATATTAGTACCAGCTACGTAGGCACCTTCTCCATTTCGTGTTTCTTCTAAAATAGAACCGTTTGGTAATGATGTTCCTGTACTCACAATAGTAAAAGGATTTTTCAATGTGGTATAAAAACCTTCTACAAGTATATTAGTTTGTGTTTTGTTATAATCTTTAGTGAAATTCAAAGATGCGGTATATGCGTTAGAAAATTCGCTTTCTAAGTCATCAGAAAGAATTACAAAACTTGGTTCACCACCAACAGATGCGATATGAAGATCTTCGTTAAACGCTTGTGGTGCACGAAACCCTCTTGCATATCCTCCTCTAAATTGAAGCGCATCATTTATGTTGTATAAAAGTGTTATACGCGGACTTAAAACGGTTTCATTGACTTCAGAAGTACTTTCAACATCCTCTACGGTGTAGTAACCATCCACATTTACATGGTCTAGCCTTGCACCAATTAAGGCTGTAAAACGTGAAGAAGGTTTCCATTCGTACTGCCCATAAAGTCCATAATTATTAACTTTTTGATCCACTAAACGGTTGTATCCTGCAATAACATCATCGGTGTCATTTAACTGATATTCCATTCCTGTGGTTAGCACATCGTTATTTTTAAATCGATGCGCAAATTTTGCTCCAGCAACAAAAGCGACGTCTTTAGTGGTTCCAAAAGCATTGTTAGCCGCAATAGAATCTGCATAGGTACGACCGCCTCCTAAACCACCGTAATAGCTACCACGATCGGTATGCTGTCCAGAGACATAAGCAGTAAAGGAATTTGTTCGATCATCGTTAAACAATTCATAGTCTAGTCCTGTAAAAACCGTATTATGATCTAGTTCTTCAGTTACATCTGTAAATTGAGGTGCGAGGTCTAGTTTGTCTCCTCCGCGACGAAATTCTCTAATGGCTGTAAAGTCTATCCCAATTTTACTATTATCGTTTGGCTTTACAAAGGCTTTAGCTCCTAAAGAGTTATTGGTTAATTCTGTGATTTCACTAAAACCGTCGTCATTAGCATCGTAAGCATCTCTATTTCTATACATACCATAAACTGTAATACCGCTACTTAAGTCTTCATTAACGATAGAAGCATTCATATTGACACTACGATCTGCTGTTTTTCCATCGATAAGCCCTAAGTAAGAGCTCACATCCCAAGTATTATTTACGGGTTCTTTTGTAATCACGTTTACTGTTCCGGCGATGGCATTCGACCCAAAAAGGGCAGAACCTCCACTACGAACAACTTCCACACGGTCAATAATACTTGTTGGTATTTGTTCTAAACCATAAACGCCATTTAGCGCACTAAAAACAGGACGGCTGTTTACAAGTATTTGAGTATACTGTCCTTGAAGTCCATTAAGACGCACTTGAGTAAACCCACAATTTTGACAATTCGTTTCTACACGAACTCCTGGTTGATAATTTAGTCCGTCTGCTAAAGAAATGGATTGCGTGGCTCTAAATAATTTCGGACTTAAAACATTAACAATAACGGGAGCTTCTTTCTTGCTAATTCTATTTCTTGTGGCACTTACCACAACTTGATCTAAGCCCATAGCGTCTTCTACTAAATCAAAATCTATGGTTTGGTTTATTCCAGATGTAACAGTCACTTTTTTATACTGCGTGCGGTACCCTTGAAACTGAACGGTTAAGGTGATTTCTCCGTCTGGAACCGTTAAAACATAGTCGCCATTTCTATCGGAGTCAACACCCTGAGTTCCATTTTTTACATATACACTAGCAAAGGCTACAGGGGTACCATCGGAAGTTATCGTTCCTGAAATACTTGTATTTGTTTGTTGTGCCGAGACGACAAAACCAGTTAAAAATAAAAAGTAATATATTTTTTTCATAAATTCTAAATATATATTATATGATGGTCTAATTAAATATTTAGGCAAAACTAAAAATTTATTTTGAAAGACTAATACGTAGATTGATGTTTTATTTTATCAAGGTTTATAGTCAATGGAATTACATCTACTTTGCTGTTTGTAACATGTTGTGAATGAGAAGTTTTTAATTGTTTGTTTTTTTGAAAAATATCTTCAATAGTTATAGGAATAATAATACAACGCGTATTTTTATAATGAAATGTAGCAGGTTTAATCTAAAAACTAATAGTTACAATTGAAGAAGAAGTTTGTAGAGGTAATGAAAGTTAACGATAAGCATAACCGCTTTATCTCGACATCAAATCTAAATTTTAACACTTAGTCTTATTTAGATTTAATTAAAATAATATATATTTGCCCCGATAACGAACCGTGTTACAGTATTGTGGGTAAGAAAAAGCAAAAGAAAGCAGAAAAAAAATTACGTAAATTAGGAATTGAACTTCCTGAAAAAGTAAAAAGTAGCTGTTGTAAAAAATTTAAAAAAGGAGAAAACAAGCGTTGTAAAAAATGTCCTTGTTTTGATTTAATAAAGAAAGTGGCGTAGCGTTTTTTGAGTATGTGAACTTATTTTAAGTATCAGCAAAAAATACACGTTTTAAATATTATAAAGACCTGTTAGTTTGAAAAAGCTAACAGGTTTTTTGTGTTTTATGGGGTTTTAGTTTAAGCCTTAATACCTTTACAACTTAGATTTTTGTTTTTAAATTCAATAAATGGACTTGTTTAATACTGATTTAGTATCGAATATTTTACCTTACGATGGCGAGGTTAACTATTATGGTAAAATCATATCAGAAAAAAATATTGCACAGTATTACCATCAATTATTAGAAGATATTGCATGGCAACATGATCAAGCCATTATTTTTGGAAAGCTTATCGTTACCAAAAGAAAAGTATCCTGGTATGGTGACGAGGCTTTTGAATATACCTACTCCAAAACAACCAAACATGCTCTGCCTTGGACTAAACTCCTTTTAGAACTTAAAAACGTGGTGGAACAAAATACTGGCGAAACTTATAATTCCTGTTTACTTAACTTGTATCATAACGGTGATGAAGGGATGGCTTGGCACAGCGATGCCGAAAAAGATTTGAAAAAACACGGCTCAATTGCCTCACTAAGTTTTGGAGCAGAACGCAAGTTTTCCTTTAAGCACAAAACAACGAAACAAACCGTTTCTGTAATTTTAGAAAAGGGAAGTTTATTAGATATGAAAGGTGATACTCAATCCCATTGGTTACACCGTTTGCCTCCAACAAAAAAGGTGAATACACCTCGAATAAACTTAACATTTCGAACCATCGAACCTTAGTTGATTTATAAATAAATTTCGAACTCTCCAAAATGCCATGTAAGGCAGATTTGATTGCGTTTTAATATTTAAATTCTTTAGTTTAGCCAGCAATTAGTTTGTTAGTGTTCATGATAAAATATATAGTTCAACATACGCAGCTTCAGGAACAATCGGTTAAAAATACCGTAGACCTGTTAAATCAAGACTGCACCATCCCGTTTATATCGCGTTATAGAAAAGAGGTTACAGGTAATTTAGATGAGGTTCAAATTGGAGATATTGTTAAATTTAAAGAGCAATTTGAAGCCTTAGAAAAACGAAAAAAAGCCATTTTAAAAGCCTTAGATGAACAAGAGGTTTTAACTCAAGAGTTGAAACAAAAAATTGAATCGACTACCGATTTAACGGCTCTTGAAGATTTATATCTGCCTTTTAAAAAGAGCCGAAAAACCAAAGCTGAAAAAGCCAGACAAAACGGATTAGAACCACTGGCTAAAATCATCATGAGTCAGAATGCTCAGGATATTGAATCAATCGCCTACAAGTATGTTAAAGGTGATATTGATTCTACTGAGGCCGCCTTAGAAGGGGCTCGTCATATCATTTCAGAGTGGGTTAATGAACGTACTGATGTTCGGAATAACATACGTCATCAATTGGAGCGTTTCGCTATGATTTCCACGAAAGTGATAAAAACCAAAGCCGATGATGAAAATGCTCAAAAATTTAGAGATTATTTCGATTGGGAAGAAAGCCTGAATCGCATGCCTTCGCATCGTTTTTTAGCCATTTCAAGAGCTGAAAAGGAAGGTTTTATTCGTGTAAAGGTTAGCATTGATGATGATCGTGCTTTAGCAAAAATCGAGCAGCGTATAATGCGTTCTCATAACGCTTGCGCGGAACAAATTGCGTTGGCAATCAAAGATGCTTACAAGCGTTTATTATTACCGTCGTTGGTTAATGAAGCCCTTCAAATAGCGAAAGATAAGGCTGATGAATCAGCGATTTCAGTGTTTGCTAAAAATCTAAAACAACTATTGTTGGGTTCGCCATTAGGTGAAAAACGCGTGATGGGTATTGATCCGGGCTTCAGAACTGGTTGTAAAGTGGTATGTTTAGATGCGCAGGGCCAGTTAAAATATAATGAAACCATTTATCCGCACCCGCCAAAAAATGATAGTGTTGGAGCTGTGAAAAAGATAAGTTCCTTGGCCGATGCTTATAAAATTGAAGCCATTGCCATTGGAAACGGTACGGCCTCACGAGAAACCGAGGCTTTAATTAGGAAAGTACATTTTAAAAATGAAGTTCAGGTTTTTGTGGTGAGTGAAGCGGGGGCGAGTATTTATTCAGCTTCAAAAATAGCCCGTGAAGAGTTTCCTAACTATGATGTGACGGTACGTGGTTCGGTGTCTATTGGGAGGCGTTTGCAAGATCCTTTAGCCGAATTGGTTAAAATTGATGCCAAATCTATTGGAGTCGGGCAATATCAGCATGATGTAGATCAATCAAAATTGCAGAAACAACTCGATGTGGTGGTTGAAAACTGTGTGAATGCCGTGGGTGTTAATATTAATACCGCCAGCAAATCTTTACTGAGCTACGTGTCTGGTATTGGTGATAAATTAGCCGAGAATATTTTTAATTACCGACAAGAAAACGGTCCCTTTACTTCTAGAAATGCCATTAAAAAAGTGCCACGCTTAGGCGGAAAAGCTTTCGAGCAAGGGGCAGCATTTTTAAGAATTAAGACGGCAAAAAACCCCTTAGATGATTCGGCGGTACATCCTGAAAGTTATCCTATTGTGATGCAAATGGCCAAAGATTTAGGCAAATCGGTTCAGGATTTAATTGGTAACGCGGAGCTGCTCAAAAAAATCAATTTAAAAAATTATTGTACCGAAACCGTTGGTTTGCTCACTTTAGATGATATCATCAAAGAACTGGAAAAACCAGGCTTAGATATTCGTGAACAAGCTAAGGTGTTTACCTTCAATCAAAACATAAAAACCATCAACGATTTACGTGAAGGACAATTGCTTCCGGGTATTGTAAACAACATCACCAATTTTGGGTGTTTTGTTGATGTGGGGATTAAGGAAAGCGGCTTGATACACGTTTCTAATCTATCGGATAGTTTTGTGAAAGATGTGAATGAACACGTGAGTTTACATCAACAAATTATTGTAAAAGTACTCGAGGTTGATGTTCCGCGAAAGCGTATTCAGTTGAAGTTACATTAAAAGACGGTGTAGTTTTTTTTAGTTGTATAGTTACAAAGATATAGCGTTTCAAAGTGTGTAGCGAAGTTGAGGCTTTGTATAGAGCTATATGCTCTGTGTAATATGAAGTATGCTGGGGCAACTGCTTAAAGGCAATGTCACAATGAGCTTGTCAAAGTGCTTTTATAACCACAAGATTTCAATAACCCAAATAAACAGAAAAAGACACAAATTTCACAAATTTATACGAATGACCATGACGCCTGATTCGTGCTAATTTGTGAAATTTGTGTCTGTTTTTAAGAGCGTGTTTGTTTACTTTATGATTGAGGCTATTCTTGTATGCATAAGGCTTATAGCCTACAGCTTACCGCTTAACTCAAACATAACCTATTGATTCATCGTCTTGATTTGTTCAACAAAAGTTTCTAAATCTACACCGTTTTCTATGAGTGTTAAGGCTTTGTCTGTAATGTATTTTACATTAACTGCATGAAAGCCCAAGCCAACAGCAATTTTGTTTAAAATGTGGTGTTCCGGGTCGCCTTTAATCTGGTCAACATGTACCATGCGGGCCAAATCATATAAACGCTCTAATCTTCGGTCGTAAGAGCTTGGCGGGTTTATAGGATGCGATTTATAATCTTTTAAAATAGCGATGTATTTTTCTTTGTGGATGTTTAAATTGTGGGCTAACCGGTCTAAAAAAGCCTGTTCTTCGGCTGTGATAATACCATCGTCCATGGCCACGCGAACTATAGATGCAAAATGGTTTTCATTACGTTCTTTAAAACCACTATCAAATAATTTTGAAATTGACATGTTGTTTGAGTTTAGTTTAATAACAAATATAACTAAAGTTCACTGCTTTTTTAGTTAATAAGAAGCAAAAATATTACTAGTAAACAGCTGCTATTTAGGAATGGTAAAGAAAAAGGTCGTGCCTTTATTTATGGTAGATTCAAACCAAATTTGACCGCCTAGGGATTCTATAATTTTTTTACAAAAGGCAAGACCAATTCCTGTGCCTTCATAGGTTTCTCTGGAGTGTAAACGTTGAAAAATAGCAAAGATTTTATCCTTGTGTTTAGGTTTAATACCAATACCGTTATCACTAATTTCAAACTGCCAAAATACTTGAGTTTGGTGCTCAGGAACCGTTGTGGTGCAAGAAATATTTATTAGCGGAGATACCTCTGGTTTTTTAAATTTTATGGCATTATTGATTAAATTCTGAAAAAGTACCGAGAGCTCTACTTGACTTGCTCTTACCGTGGGCAAATCTTTGCAGTTAATTTTAGCCTTGTTACGATGAATGGCATGATCTAAATCGTTAAGAATATCACTAACTAGGGCGTTACAGTCGATGTCTGATTTGTTTTTAGCTTTTCCTAACCTCGAGTAGTTTAATAAGGCGTCTATGAGGTTTCTCATACGGTTACTGGACTTGCTAATAAAGTTCATACTTATGATGGCATCTTCATCAAGCTGATCTTTATAATCGTCCTGAAGTAAATCTATTAATCCCGAAATGGTGGTAAGGGGCTCTTTAAGATCGTGACTGGTTATGTATGCAAACTCTTCCAGCTCTTTGTTTTTAGAAGCAATTTCTAGAGACTTATTAAAAATATCATTGTTCTTTTCCTGTAAATCGTTGTTTAAGAATTTAATAAATCTATAGTTTCTATAAAGCAGTAGGGCGGCAATTAAAAATAAAATAAGTAAGGCAAGTAGTAAGTAATTAACGGTTTTTTGAGTGCTTAAATTGGTGTTTATGTGGGCTATTTTTTCTTCTTTAGTATCAATTTCTTGCTTTTGCGCATTTAAGGTTGCTGCTTGGTCTGCAATTTTGCTATTATTGTCGTGTATAAGGCCTTTCTTTGCATTTAAAGAATCGATTTGCTTTAAAATACGGGCTTCTAAAGCGGCTTCAATTTTTAATTTTTCAGAGTATTTTTTCTTTTGAAATTCTGAAAGGTTAATCAACGCGTTGATTTCAGACTGCTGGGTGTTTAAGCTGTTTTTTTGAGCTCTTACTTGTGAGCTAATCGTACTGATGGTTTCGTTCTGAAGGGAAATGTCTTCATCTTTGTGCTTGATGTTATCTTGAGCAATTTCCAGAGCTTCTTGGGTTTCTTCTAGTTTGTCTTCGGTGTCTTGAAAAATTTGTTTCCATTTTTCAATGGAAGAGATGGCGTTTTCTTTCAGCGAAAGCGAAGCACTAAGATTGTTACTTGTTAGTAGGTCTTCATTAATTTCATATTGAAAATCGTCACCAATATTTACAATATTCACCATAGAGGAATGGAACGGAAAGTCTTCTGTAATGAGCAAGGTGTTATTGCCTGATATTTTGTTTAGGATGTAATCAACATTAAAATTATTATCATGATGCACATACACCACATCAACATCGGTAATGTCTTTAATACTATTAAAACTTAAAACATGTACGGGTTTATTTTTTATTTGGCGTCTTTGAGCCTGTGCCTTTAAATCGATGAGCGTCCGGTCTTTCCCAAGAACGCCAATAGTGAAATTTGGGTTAGTATTTGTATCGTTGTAGTAAATTTGTTCGGCAACATTAAAAATAAAAAGTGCGCGTTTTACGCGTTTTATTTGGGGGTTTAAATTGGACTGTGAAAATCCTTGATGCGCCCAGCTGAGGAAGAAAAAAATAAAGACATATTTTAATGTACGAATCCTCATGGTCTTATAAACGTAATAGTAATTTTATAAAGGCGTTAGCGCCATTTACACCAAATTGTTGCACACGTCTGCTATAGGTGAAACTGCCGTTAATAGTATTGCTAGAATGGGTGTGCTCGTCTGGGTACACGTTAAAAATATTGTTGCAGCCTACTGTAGCATTTAAAAAGTTTGTAACACGATAGGTCACAAATAAATCGGTTACAAATTTCGGACTAAAAGTTTGGTCTCTGGTTTCTACCTTTCCAGTGTACTCATTAAGCTGCCAGTTATTAGGGTCGCCATCATCGGGGTGAAGATACTCTAAACTTCCAAAATAAGTACCCACTAAATTAAACTCAAAATGGTCAATTTCATATTGAAGGGATGAATTTACTTTAAAATTGGGTTGGGCCGATTCTACTCTAGAGCGTTCTTCGCGATTGAATAAATCGTCAATATCACCGTTCTCTACACTGTCTTCGTTAACGTTTGTTACGTTAGTTTTCATGTAGTTAGCAGCGATTCTACCGTTAAATAGGCCACTGCCTAGTTTGTCTTGATAGGTAAATGTGGCTTCTACACCATTGGTTTTAGAGTCAATGGCATTTACAAAAAACTGAGCGGTAGTCACGCCATAGGGTTCGAGTTGTGTAAGGTATCCTTTTCCAAAACCTCCCGATAGGATGATACGGTCTTTGATATTAATGTTGTAATAATCTAAAGCAAAGCTGTATTTATTATTGAATTTGGTGCTCCAACCCAGGCTAAAATGTTTTGAAAGTTCAGGAGTTAATTTATTTACTTTAAAAAGATCGGTAACTAAGGAGCTTTCGTGGTTGAAAGTTCCCACTTGACTAATATCGCCATCAAAGTATTGGGTGCTTATTTTTTGAAAATAAACCTGGTGTAAAGAAGGGGCTCTAAAGCCAGTAGAATAACTAGACCTGAAAGAGATATTTTTGTTGAGTAAATAGCGCCCCGACAGTTTCCAAACTGAATTTTCACCAAAATCATTGTTTGATTCAAAACGGTAAGCCGCTTTAAATAAGAGCGGTTCTAAAGGTCTTAATTCTAAGTCAAGGTATACCGAAGCATTTGATCTAATACGTTCCAATTCATCAGAAGGCTGTATACCAGGAAAAACCTGTGCACCAATAAGACGTGGGTGTTCATCGCCATTTTCGTCAATGTACGTAGCATCACCATTAATATAGGAAGCTTCTTCTCCGCTAATAATTTCATAACCTTCTACACGTAGTTCGCCTCCAAAAGCTACGCTTAAGCCTTCGAGGTAATCAAATTCTTTATCAATATCAATATTGGTGGTGTTCAATGAATATAGGTATCCGCCAGATTTAAACGTTTTGGGTGATCGTACCCCTAACGACGCGTTGTTAGAATTGCTAACAGTGAAATCAACAGTGTTATTGCCCATGGAATGGCTAAAATCTAAGTTCCAATCATTTTTTTCTCCACTAAGACCGATGGTCAGTGCATTATCTTGAATATTTGTGATGATTCTTGGTGAGAATCCGTTTGGGTGTAAAGCCTCTACCACACGATCAGGTTCATTAGGAAAACGGTAAAATCCTGCCGAATTGCCTTCTCTAGAATTTCGTCCGCCAAAAAAATACAGTTTTGCTTTTTTAAATACCGAAAGTTCACCGTTAACAGAAACGGCTGTGTTTCTAACGGCAGCACTACCAATTTCCATCACCTGCTGGTCGTTATAACCTGTTTTTCCGAAGAAATCATTTTGGGCTATCAATTGTGCGTCTATAGCGTCATCAGTACTGTAAATATTGCCTGTGTAATTACCAGCCCTATTGGTGGCTTTACGATCTCTAAATTCACCCGTGATATTGATGAAACCTGTATTTCCAATTTTGAATCCGAAATTTGCACCAAAATAACTGGTTACGCCATCGCCTTCAATATTAGTTTTTAACCTAGAATCGATTTTAATGATATCAGTTTGATTTTTAAGTACAATATTAATCACCCCAGCGATGGCATCTGATCCATACTGTGATGTAGCGCCATCTCTTAATATTTCTATGCGGTCTATTGATGATACAGGAATAGCGTTAAAATCGGTGCCCACAGTACCACGGCCAATAGTGCCGTTAATGTTTAGCATGGAGCTGGTATGGCGTCTTTTACCATTAATTAAAACCAAAACCTGATCAGGCCCTAGTCCACGTAAGGTGGCAGGATCAATATGATCGGTTCCATCTGAAATGGTTTGCGGTGTAGAATGAAAGGAAGGTGATAAATAATGTAATATTTCAGTGAGCTCAAAATGTGACGATTCACTAATTTCTTCGGGTGTTATGATTTCAATTGGTACTGTGGTTTCTAAGGCAGACTGTGGTCTAGACCGGGTTCCTAATGACACAGGTTCGTCTGCAGAAAATCCCGTTTCTAACATGAAATTTGCAATCAAATCATCACCTACATTTATGGTTACAGAAACACTTTTAGATTGGTACATGATAAAAGAAGCAGTTACTACATAGTCCCCCTCTTCTAAATTTAAGGTATAATTACCATCAATATTAGTGGTGGTTTGAATATTGCTGCCTTCAATAGAAATTAGGGCGCCAGGAAGTTTACCAAATTCATCTGTTACAGTTCCAGATAAAATTGCTCGGTTTTGAGCGTGTAAAAATTGCCCTGAGAGTAAACTTATTAAGGTTAGTAGGTGTAGACAAATTTTTATGGGCATGGGGTTGTTCAGTTAGTTCTGTAGAACTACATAAAAATCTTCAAGGGGGTAATTTGGTAGTGTATTGAATGGTTTTTATGAGGTTTTACAGGGTATTAGGTTTTCAATAATGTTATCTAAAATAGAGAGGGAAAGGGGTTTATTAATATAATTGGTTATTTCGTTTAAGGTTTGTGAGCGTTGTTTGTCTCTTGGGTTAGAAGAGGTAGTAAGCATAATAATTTTAATATCGTTTGTAAATGCCGTATCTAATTCGCGATACGCTTCAATAAACTCCCAGCCATTCATGGCGGGCATGTTAATATCTAGAAAAATAACATCAGGTTTTAAAGCCTCACCGGCTAATGCTTCATTTAAATAGTCTAAGGCCGCTTTACCGCTGTTTACTGAAATGATTTCGCCAAACTTATTATGTTTTTTTACAATTTTTTCATTGTAAAAACTTGTAAACTTATCGTCGTCTATCAGTAGTGTTGATGTTATTGATTTCATTAGAGGGATTAATTGTTATACAAGGATAATACCTTTTTTTTAAACTTTAAACTTATTGTTGTGAAGTATAGCCTTTTTTATGATTTTTAGAGGACAAAATAATAAAAAAGCTACAAGATGTTGTTGTCCCTAAGATTTTATTATGTTGTACCGCGTTAAAAAATGAATAAGTTTTGTTTCCTAAATTTCAGAATCGCAATATGCTACCTATATTTGTAATTCCAAAAATGAAAATATTTTAAGTGAGTAAATCTACCCTCTCTAAAACGTATTTACAGGCTTTGCAAACGCAAAATCTGCAAAATGCTATTGCCCAAACTGAAAGTAAAACACATCTAAAAGGACTTGTAGGGTCTGCATTTTCCTTTGTAATTTCAAGTGTTTTTAAGGAAGCTAAAAAGCCTTTTCTTTTAATTTTTGATGATAAAGAAGAAGCGGCTCACTATTTAAACGACCTAGAACAGCTTTGCGGCGAAAAAGATGTGCTGTTTTACCCAGGGAGTTACCGAAGACCTTATGATATTGAAGAAACCGATAATGCCAATGTGCTTTTACGAGCTGAGGTTTTAAATCGTATAAATTCTCAAAAAAAACCAGCGCTCATTGTTACTTATCCCGATGCCTTATTTGAGCAGGTAGTTACCCGAAAAGAGTTGGAACGCAATACCTTAAAAGTTGGGGTATATGACAATTTATCTATCGATTTTGTTAACGAAGTGCTTTTTGAATATAAATTCAAACGTGTTGATTTTGTTACCGAACCTGGTGAGTTTTCGGTGCGTGGTGGTATTGTTGATGTGTTCTCGTTTTCGCATGATGAACCCTATCGTATTGAGTTTTTTGGTGATGAGGTAGATAGTATCAGAACTTTTGATGTGGAATCTCAGCTTTCTGTTGAGCAGATTAAAAAAATTAATATTATTCCCAATGTAGCGAATAAATTAATGCAAGAGAGTCGTCAAAGTTTCTTAAAATATATGGCTCAGAAAACTATTGTGGGTATCAAAAATGCCGATTTGTTGTTTTCGAGAATTGATGATTTTTATGGGAAGGCCGAAGAAGCGTTCAAAACCCTTTCTGAAGATATTAAACACGCCAAACCTGAAGCCCTTTTCTGTGATTCTAAATTACTGAAACGTCAGCTTTTAGATTTTTCTATTATTGAATTTGGTAATTCTTTTGTGCTGTCTACCAATTCCAAGCCTTATACCACCATAAATTTTGAAACCACGCCACAACCATCTTTTAATAAGCAGTTTGATTTATTAATTGAAGACTTAAATACCAAGCACAACAAGGGCTACACCAATTATATTGCCTGTGTTAGCGAGCAACAGGCTAGGCGTTTTCATGATATTTTTGATGATGCCGAAGAAGAAGTGGCTTACCAAACCATTGTATTGTCTTTACACCAAGGTTTTATAGATCATGATAATAAAGTGGTATGCTATACCGATCATCAAATTTTTGAACGTTATCATAAATTTCAACTTAAAAACGGCTATGCTAAAAAGCAGGCCATCACTTTAAAAGAGCTAACAAATTTAGATATTGGCGATTATGTCACTCATATTGATCATGGTATTGGGCGTTTTGGGGGATTGCAAAAAATAGATGTTGAAGGCAAGAAGCAGGAAGCTATTAAATTAGTTTACGGCGAGCGTGATGTGTTGTATTTAAGCATTCACTCCTTACATAAAATCACGAAATTTAATGGTAAAGATGGCAAAGCGCCTAAGATTTATAAATTAGGAAGTACCGCTTGGAAAACCTTAAAACAGAAAACTAAAGCCCGTGTTAAACATGTCGCGTTTAACTTGATTAAACTTTACGCCAAGCGAAAAACCGAAAAGGGTTATCAATACAGACCCGATAGTTCAATGCAACATGAGTTAGAAGCTTCTTTCATTTATGAAGATACACCCGATCAAAGTACTGCAACTGCCGATATCAAATTGGATATGGAAAGCGAACGCCCAATGGACCGTTTGGTTTGTGGTGATGTGGGCTTTGGTAAAACCGAAGTCGCCATTCGAGCCGCTTTTAAAGCGGTAGATAACGGTAAACAAGTGGCCGTTTTGGTGCCAACCACCATTTTGGCCTACCAACATGCACGAACTTTTAAACAGCGTTTAAGGGATTTTCCAGTGACGGTTGATTATGTAAACCGCTTTAGAACGGCTAAAGAAAAACGTGAAACCCTTGAAAACCTAGAACAGGGGAAAGTAGATATCATCATTGGAACCCATCAATTGGTGAATAAAAGTGTAAAATTTAAAGATTTAGGCCTTCTTATTGTTGATGAAGAGCAGAAGTTTGGAGTTGCCGTAAAAGAAAAATTAAAAACCTTAAAGGATAATGTTGATGTGTTAACTTTAACCGCGACACCTATTCCTAGAACGCTTCAGTTTAGTCTTATGGCGGCTCGAGATTTATCGGTGATTACCACGCCACCACCAAACCGATACCCTATTGAAAGTCATGTGATTCGTTTTGAAGAAGAAACTATTAGAGACGCCGTGAGTTATGAAATTGAGCGTGGCGGACAAATATTCTTCATTCATAATCGTATTGAAAATATTAAAGAAGTGGCGGGTATGATTCAGCGTCTGGTGCCCGATGCTAAAATTGGAGTGGGGCATGGTCAAATGGAAGGTAAAAAACTTGAAGAACTTATGTTGGCCTTTATGGATGGGGCTTTTGATGTGCTCGTGAGTACCACGATTATCGAAAGCGGACTCGATGTGCCTAATGCCAATACCATTTTTATAAATAACGCTAATAATTTTGGCTTGAGTGATCTGCATCAAATGCGTGGTCGTGTGGGGCGTAGTAACAAAAAAGCCTTTTGCTATTTCATAACGCCTGAATATTCAGCAATGACCGAAGATGCTAGAAAAAGAATTACGGCTTTAGAGCAGTTTACTGAATTGGGCAGCGGATTTAATATCGCCATGAAAGACCTTGAAATTCGTGGTGCTGGAGATTTACTTGGTGGCGAGCAAAGTGGTTTTATGAATGATATTGGTTTTGATACCTATCAGAAAATTTTAAACGAAGCCATTGAAGAGCTTAAAGAAAATGAATTTAAGGATTTATATGATGAACCCGAAGAAGATAAAATCTATGTGAAAGATGTCACCATCGACACCGATTTCTCTCTGCTTTTTCCAGATGATTATGTGAATAATATTGCTGAAAGATTAAATTTATATACGCAGCTAAATAATTTAAAATCAGAAGATGAATTACATATCTTTGAGAAGGATTTAATAGATCGATTTGGTGAGTTACCAACGCAGGTTGTTGATTTATTAAATAGCGTAAAAATAAAGTGGTTGGCGACTAAAATAGGCTTTGAAAAAATCATTATGAAGCAAGGGAAGCTAATCGGTTATTTTATCAACGATCAACAAAGTCGATTCTATCAAAGTCCGAGTTTTACTAAAGTGTTGCAGTTTGTGCAAACACATCCAAACGCTTGTAAGATGAAAGAAAAACAAACCCGAAACGGTTTACGACTAATGATTACGTTTGACAAAATTAAAACGGTAAAACAAGCCTTAGAAGCCTTAAAACCTATTGTGGAATAAAATAGTGTTTCATTTCAAACAGGTTCGCGTCATCCTGAACGCGTTTCAGCGTTGCTAAACAAAATTATCAGTTGATTACAGGCTAAAAAATAGTAAAAGACTGAAACGGATAAATTAAAGACAAGTGTTTTACGAATATGAATGTCATTATTAAAATATTTAAAAAGATAATAAATAATAAAAAAATGATTTTAGCTTTTATATTTCTTATTGTCTTTCTTCAAAAATGTACCGTAATAAATATAACATCATCATCATTATTTAAAAAAAAGGCGTATAATAATTATACTTATTTGCATGAAGGCGTAAAAAATGATCATTCAGAAATAGTAAAAATTTCTAAATACCCATACAACTCAATTATGTATGATGATAAAGAAAATTATTTTATAATTTATGGAGATTATGACATTCGTAAAATAAATAGTAAAGGGGTTGAGGAGTTTTTCATATCTAGTACCGGTGATGTAAGTTATGCTAATTCAGGTTGGTTTGTTTTTACAAAAAATATGGTATATGATTTGTCTAAAACACCAGTAACAAAAACTAAGATAAATAATATAATACATGCTTCTGGTGAGCAATTAGAATTAGATGGATTTTTAAATTTATTGAATCAGTATTATCAAAAGGCTCATACGGTTATATATGCTGAAGAAACTTCTGCAGACAAAAATCATAAGGTATATCTAAAAACAGAAAATGAATGGATGGGTATCTATATATCTAAATTAGAGTCTTCTGGAGTAAATTTTTATCATGACGGGGAAATATTGCAAAAATTTCCAGAAAAATTTCAACGACTAATTTATCTTAAAAATCCCGTAAATAATGTGTATTCATCACGTTCTTCAGGTAGTGAAACGTTCTCTTCTTATCCTGATGTTTTAAGATTGACTAAGGAGGAGGACATGGAGTATCCTGATAATAAAAAGATAGATATTTCTTTTTATCAAAAAGAAGAAACATTAGGTGTAATAGCATACACAAGTATACCTACTTCATTTAAAGGAACAGCTTATTTTAATTTAAAAATAGGCGACCAGAGGTATCGTTTTAAAGAAATGGGGTCTAATAGAATAGGTCTTTTCTCTAAAGTTAATCACGATTTATCGTACTATTCACTTCCTAAACAATATTTAAAAAAATCGGAAGTTAGTTTTTTAAAGGTCTTTTCTCCTTCAAGTAAGCTTAAAACAAAAAGTGAAGGGTTATACGTTGTAAGACCGATAAATATTCAAAAACCAGAAAAATCAAATCAAATAAACTAAGATCATTATTTTGAAATCATTACTTTTTTTAGCCCTCATTTTTCCCTCAGTACTTTTAGGTCAGCATACCATAAAAGGGGTGTTTACTCCCGCAGAAGATTATAATATTGTCTTATTGTATAAGGTTACACCAACCATTTCGGAGTATGTGACTAGTGAAGAAGTTCAAAAAGATGGCAGTTTTAGGTTTCAGTTAGATTCAACAGCCACAAAAGGGATGTATCGCTTGGTTTATGCAATCCCTCAAGAAGATTTTAATTTTGATGTCATTTACAATAAGAAAGAAGATATTGAGCTTAAATTTAATTCAGAAACTGGTGTAAAATTTGTAAAATCTAACGAAAATAAATTATTAGCTTCTTATCACAACAGCATGGCCATGGTGATTCAAAGCATCACGAATTATTATAAAAGTGAAGCCAAAGATACCACGGCGTTAAAGGCCATTTTTAAAACCCAAAAGGATACCCAATTAAACTTTGAAAAGGCCGCTAAAAACACCCTCGCACATCAATTTATAAAAGCCAATGCCCCCTATATTCCTACTAAAGCCCTGTCAGCAGAAAAGTATATTGGGCAATTAAAAGCGCATTATTTTGACTACGTTGACTTTAATAATCCAACACTTCAAAGTTCAAGTTTTCTTGAAGAAAAAATGCTGAGTTATGTATTTGGAATCACTACCCCAGGCCTCAATGACATTGCAAACTACAAAGCCAATATCGATGTGTTTTGTAAAGCAATGAAGGATGCATCTCAAGAAATTAAACGCATGCTTTTATTTGATTTGTGGCAGGAAATGGTAGATTTAAAACAAGAAGTTGTCGCCAATTATATTTCTGAAAAGTATTTGATAACTATTGCTACAGGCTTGAAAGATGAAGAGCTCGTGCAAGCCTTAACCTTGTATAGGAATATTTCCAACGGAAAAAAAGCGCCCGATTTCGCAATAACCATAGGTGAAAAGGATAAAAAAGTAAACACCAAATTAAGCGCCTTAACTGGTGCCGAAAATTATCTTATCGTTTTTTGGAGTAGCACTTGTTCACATTGTTTAGATGAGATCCCACAGTTGAAAACTTTTGTAGATACCTTAGAAAAAGGTACTGTTAAAGTAATAGCTTTTGGTTTAGAAGAGGAAGCCGATTTAAACAACTGGAAAAAAGTTATCGCTGATTATCCAGAATTTATTCACGTTTTCGGAAATGGAAGATGGGGAAATAAGGTGGCTCATAGCTACGGCGTAATCAGTACACCAACATATTTTGTACTTAATAAAAACAAAAAAATTGTTGAGAAACCTGAGCATATTGAAGATGTTGAGATGTTTTTTGAATAGTTGTCTAGCTTGTATCTAGTTGGTTTTTTTAGCCCTTTAGGTTCATTTTTTTTCCTCCTGTATGTCAAAATGACTTCATGCGCTGCTACCTTCTCAACTGTTCTCGAAAACCGTTAATATGCATAACTAGAACCGGTGTTCGAGCGGAGTCGAGAACAAAATACACCAGAAAAAAAGAACTTCCGTTTGTTTAAAATTGATATTCAATTGAAAGAAATAGCGTATGCGTTTATAATTATAATCAGACTTCTCGACTCCGCTCGAAGACCGTTTTAAAGTTGATTATTACATTTTTGTATGTTGTAATAAGACTTTTTATTTCGCTACCTTCTCTATTGTTCTCGAAGACCGTTAATATACATGATTGTAAGCGGTGTTCGAGCGGAGTCGAGAACCATTAACGGTTAAACAAATAAACGTATAAACGAATTAGTAAAGACTTCCGTCTTCTGTCAAATTTATTAATTCTTATAATTGGTATTACCTATTCAGAAACAATCACTTTCTTAGAAACTTCGGCCTCATTGGTATTCACTGTAAAAACATACATGCCAGTGGCTAGTTGTGTTGGTATTCTAATGATTTTATCGGAAGTATGAACTTGGGTTTCAAAGACCACTTGCCCGAGCATGTTAACGGCTTTGAGGCTTTCAATGTTCTTGGCATTAGGATTGCTAATGATGAGATTAGCATCTTGTTTGCTGTAGTACAACTCGAGATTTAGCTGAGTGGCTTCGTTTATATCTAAGGTTGAATCTTTAGAAAAAGCGATTTCAAAACGATCGTGAATTTCACCAGCAGCAACATTTACTAAAAACGAACTAGCACGTAAATCATGATACGTATCGTAATCTTTTAAGTAAACTTCTACATCGTTTGGCACGTTTTCTAAAGCCGCAATATTTATTTCAACTAAACCACCCGATTTAGTTTTTACCGTTAATGGTAAAACGGTTTGTTTGGTGATGGTATCAATACCTTGAATGACGTATTTTTCGTTTTCAATCTCCCAATACATATCTTCAACAATAAGACCGTCTTCACCAATGGCCCCATCATAACCCCAATCTTTTCCTATAGTTGCGTTTTTATCAACGGTAGTTAATAACTGACGTAAGTAGCCTTTAGGTGATTTGTAATTCAATCTGATTTTTGGTCTCAGGTCTGCAGTTGTTGTTTTGGCTTCAGCTTCAGCGTCTTTTTTACTAGCACTTTTCATGAAAACGGAATTTGTTCCTTCTTTTTCAAAAACACGTTGCCCATTATTAAACGTTATTGTTGTTTCTGTTTGTCCAGATTTTGCTTTCACAAAAAAGCCTTGTCCAACAGGTATGTATTGTTGTGGTGTTTTTGTTGAATCCTTTCCTGTGTCATTCCCGTCAGTCGTAGGTGTATAACCATTAAGAATATCTGCAGGAGATCCTACAGAACCCGAAAGGTTATACATTCCATAACCACCTTCGTATTCTTTTAAGTAATGTGACCCACCACCATGATGATCCCAAAAATATAGGGTTCCGTCAATAGTATTTTGGTTATCGGTTAAAAAGGTGTTTGCATCTAAAGCAGATGGGTAGGGGTTACCTACTAAATATTCGTTTCCAGAATCTAGAGTCAACGTGTACTCCCCATTATTAGGAATCCCTTTAAAAGTATAATTTTCTTCATCGGTAACGGCTTTACTAGCACTTGTCCCCTTCATGCTATAGCCTTGACCAACCTTTAAACTACCGGTGTTTCCAACGTGTTTCCAAGCATAATAATTGTCTACTGCTGCATTTTCAAATTTGTATAACCAATACGAAGCAATTTTCATAGCTCCTGCTGCATCACTTCCATTATAACCTCCAACGTAAGTAATGTCTATAGGTGCAGAATTTCCATCAGAGCCATCTTTTAATATACCACCAACAGTATATTGCTTGCTGCCTGTATTAACTGGTGACGACCAATAATTATAGGTATATAAATTGGCTGTACCTTGTTGGTCGCGTTCTAGAGTACCCGTACCTGCTCCGAGTGTACTGTCTTCGGTTTGTATAAGTTGTGATTCGCCTTGTAAATCGATAATTCCATTATCGTCAATATTTAAGTACCACGAGTTGTAAATGCCTTTATCGCCCTCAACCGATAATTTTTTATCACGATCTACTATAATACCAACCGAGCCTTGGGTGTCGTAACCACCATCCATAACTAGGTTTTGTTTTACATGAATAATAGATGCACCATCTGGATTATCCATTTTGGTAGTAATATCCCAAACATCGCCGTGTAGCCAGGTGTTTGGATCGCTCCAATCGCCGCCAATGTTTGTTGTTTCGTATGGTAGCGGTGCGGTTTGAGGGTATATGTTTTTGGCATTGTATATTGTTGCTCTAGTAGAACTAGGATTAGTGATATCAATTAATTTATCGTCAAGATAGGTATCCATTTTATAATAACGAATCAAACTACTGCCCAAATCGGAAGCGATATCTAACGGAATAATTCTACCACTATTAAAATTATTGGTATCATCTAACTCTTGATATACCATACGCTTTAATTCGGTTTCGGTAAGTGCTCTATTAAAAACGCGTACTTCATCGATTTCACCTTGTAGATGAGTTGAATTATGAGATGGTGAATGACCTAGTACAAAATGTATACCGTCATTGTCTATTGAGGCGTCCGTCATTGGTATTTTCTTTTTTAACTCACCATTTAAAAAGAAAGCTAGACTATCTGCAGTTTTATAAGTACATGCCAAATGTGTCCATTCCCCCTTCTGCATAGGCTCTATGTCAATCAGTTTATCTTTATTAACATCTGAAATGATCCTACCAGAAGAGTAAAAAAAGTTAATATTTAGTTGGCCCATTATAAATTGCTTTGTCGTTGTTGAAGTAGGGTCTATTTTCACCCAGCACATCATGGTACCTTCTCTTGTGTTATCTAAAAATGGTGATTCTTCTACATAATCGTTTATGCCATCAAAGTATAGGCTGTAGCTGTGGTTTAAATTCCTTGGAGAGCCAAAATTGCTATGATCCGTGTCAAAGACGTCTAAAAGGCCATCGCTGTCTGTATCTTTATTGTCATCTATGGTGCCATCTTTGGGAGAAGAAGTGTCGAGATGGGCATAAATTTCTGGAATATCAAAATTAGTGCCATCAGATTTAACGTTTAAATAATCTGGAGTTCCTGGTGTTGTTTCTATAGGATCTGTATAGCCATTTAGTCCAAAACCATAAAAATTATCGATAGTGTCAAGTGCACCATCGCCATCTGTATCAGGGCCATCTCCAGCACCGTCTCCGGTAACGTCTATTTCGCCTAGCCCATCGTATTCATAGTCATCAAATACACCATCGTTGTCTGAATCTAAATCTAGATAATTGGGTACGCCATCACCATCAAAATCTAGTAATGTAGCACCTGTAGGGTAACTATCATGTACACCATCATTATTAGCATCATCCCAATCTGAATTACCATAAAGAGTACCGTCGTTATCATCATCAGAAAGTCCTAATTCTACCAAAGTTGGTATACCATCGTTATCATCATCAATATCTAAAACATCAGCCACGCCATCGCCATCAGAGTCGCAAAAAAGTTGTTCTACTCTAATATCGTCAATGGCAAGATCATTGCCTAAGCCACCAGTCGCAAGATTACTTAATCTTACGGTAAAAGCAGAGATAGTAGGTTTAAAGATAAGTTTGTTAATTACCCAACCTTCAATGTCGGATGCTACTATGGGAGCAGTTTGGTGTGATTCAATAACTGTAAAACCGTTAGGGTCTACGATTTCCATTAAAATTTCTGGTTTACTTCTAGAAGGATCATCCACACGATCTAAATTAATAGCCGCAAAACTATAGGTCACCTCAACACCTGGTGTTACCCCTGTGATTTGATTTTCATAAAATACACCACCAGCTTGATCTTCTGCATTGAAAATGGCCATTCTACCATTGGTGTCATCAGGCGGCGTGTGGTCCTTACCCTTATACCAATATTTATCTGCCCAGTGTGCTATGTCTTGTGCGTTTTGATAAACGGTATAACTACCATCATTAACGTCTCCACTAGCGGCATATTGATAGGTTGTACTCGCGTCAGCAAAATTAGCGTCTATCTCCACGCGGTCTGTTCCAGTTCCAAAAGTTTCATATAAAAACACAGTTTTAGCAAGAGATGCATGGGGGTTTGATTGACAGTTACTGTTTTCAATTTCATCTAAAATCCCATCATTATCATCATCTATATCGATGTTATCGGTAATGCCATCACCATCGGTATCTGGATAGACTGTTGGGTCTGGTACTGGTACTGGATTTGTACTTATTCCTCGTCCTTCAATTAAAAAGGTGTAGGGGCTTTTTATAGGGTCATCGTTTTGTACAATAACCGTTGCTTGTTTTAGTCCAGTAGAGGTTGGGGTGAAGGTGATTTCAAAAGTTGCAGTTTTGTTACCGGCTAGTGTCGTTTTTTTTGTTGGTTGGGCTGTTATTGTAAAATCACTAGTTGCTCCAGATAAACTTATAGGGTTTTCAGGAAGTTCTATATTCCCATTTCCTGTGTTTGAAATACTAAACGTTTTAAGCAGGCTACCTGTAACGGCATCTGTGCTTCCAAAATTGGTGTTATTCGTACTGCTTGTAGTTGTAGATCCGTTGGAAATGCTATTATTATTTCCTGTGATTACTAGGCTTGGTGAGTTTTTTGCGTAAATGTTTACGAAGTAGTCTTCGAATTCTTGAGTAGTTTTAAGTTCACCACATCCATTATGCTGCAACCAATTGTCCTGCTCAATTGCTACTCTCATAACTGTAGTGCCTACTAAAACATTATCTGGTACTGTAAACTTAATACTATTACTTGTGCTTTGAACATAGGTCAGTTCATTGGATATATTAAACTTACCATCTTGGTTATAATCAATAAATATACCTGCTGATTGGGGTGAGCCTTCTGTTGTTAAGTAAATCGTATAAGTCTTGCCCATTTGCATATCTGCGGAAGGCGTGTTTAAATAATTGCCATATCCACCGTCGTCTCCAGAAGGATTACTAATACTTGAGTTTTCTCCTGTTAAAGAAACATTCTTTATATAAACAATGCCATAAGAATTTGAAACTGGCGTACATGCCCCTAAATTAACAGCGATATTAACTGTTGCCGTATCACAATTACCCTGGCTATCACAAATTGAATAGGTAAAACTATCGTTTCCAACATAGTCGGTATTTGGTACGTATTCAAAGATGCCATCACCATCAATAGCGGTAGATTCAATAACTTGACCATAAGTAGGGTTAGTTGCAATACTAAAATCATCACCATCTCCTCGCTCAATACTGATATTGTCATTTGCGCCTACATTAATTTGATTGCTAGTACCACTTGAGTTTTTTTCTAAAAGAAGTTCGTCATCAAATGCTTCAGGCGTATTAGGAAAGTCGAAGTTTAATGTGTAATCTTCAATTTCTAATATAGATGTCTGTGATTGGTTGTGAATATCATTATTAGTAAAATCGCAAGGTTGGGATGGAACTACATTACAATGATCACAGGTATAATAAAAAGCTACAACACGTAAAGTTGCTGAAGATAGTGTTGTGGGAGCGATCGTGATGGTCCCTGAGAAATTCGTAGTAACTGCTGGTGCGCCAGAGTCGTATACTTGTGTGAAATTACCCGAACTATCATCTGTCATCCAAATAACAATTTTTACCTTTTTATTATTGTTTTGATTGGTAACCATAAAGTCGTATCCCGACCCCGAAGTTACATTAACACTTTGTGTTGAAAAGTAATTGGTATAACCCTCATTTATGTCATTGTAAGGAGGATTACTTTCATTAATTATTGAAGATTGGCTATCTCCAGTAATTTTAAACTTTGTTATACCAAGTCCGTACTCTATATTATAATCACTAGGCACACACTGCCCATAAACAAAATAAACATTAACCAATAAAAATAAAGGCATAAAAAAAGCCTTCAATATAAACGTATAAGATTTTTTCATAATACTTTGAGAGAGTGTTAGAGAGCGCTATTAATCTTTTATTTTCTATTTAAACTGCTAACAATAAATAATTTGCAAAATAAAGTTTTATAATGGAATGCATATAATGTTGTGGGTTTTATTCGATAAATGGAATGTTTTTTCTAAAATTTAACATTTTTAGTAGTGTTATGTGTGCATAAAATGTGAATTAGGTAGGAAATAATTTTTTTAAACGTAGGTTTATACGTTCAATTTTGTTGGAATACCATTAGATTTGAGTGTGATAATACCCGTTTTATGAGTATTCAGGTTAAAAATAAATGTATATTTGATTTACCCAAATCTTTAAAAAATATGAAAACCACCTTTTTAAAACCTTGGTTCGCCTTGGTTTGCATGACCATGCTAATTTTTAGTACCGCTTGTTCTTCAAGTGATGACTCCAATGGTAACCAAGGAGACGAGAAAAAAACGCTAAGCACACAATTATTAAATGGTTTAAACGATCACCGATTGAGTTTAGGACTTGACGCATTAATTTTACATGACTATGCCAGTACTTTAGCGCAGGAGCATAGTGAATACATGGCAGAAGCAGGTAAAATGAGTTATGATAATTCTTATGAACGTGCCGAGTTAATGTTTAAAGCAGAAAGTCCGAGTAAGATGTCTGAAAGTGCGGCATGGAAATACAATACTGCCGAAGAGGCTGTAGCAGCCATGTTAAATGCCTCAGAGCATAAAAACAACATTGAAGCTGATTTTACTCATATCGGCATTGGTACGAGTAAAAGTGACGCTGGTATTTATTTTTATTCTTTGATTTTTTTGAGAAAGTAACGTTTAGTACGTAGTTATCAATATTCTAAAATCTGTTTCACTGATTAAGGTGTAACAGATTTTTTTGCTTAAAGCAGATACCATGGCTTATTAACCTGATTACTATTTTTAATCTTACCTTAGTAGAAATAGTAGTTATAATTGGTGTTAGACATCTAATTTAGTAAACCATGAGCAAAAATATATTAGATTTTGGTATAGATGAAGCCCTTAAAACTTTAGGGATTTCATCTGAAAACCCAGGAACTTCTACCGGGGTAAAACAGTTTTCAAGCGGCAGTATGATTTCTAGTTGGTCTCCCGTAAACGGAAAATTAATCGCGAAGGTGAAAAGTACCACCAAGGCTGATTATGCTCTAGTTATGGATACAGCGACTGAAGCTTTTAAAACCTGGCGGAAGGTACCGGCGCCACAGCGCGGCGAGGTCGTACGTCAGTTTGCCGATAAATTACGAGAAAAAAAGGAAGCGCTAGGTAAATTGGTATCTTTTGAAATGGGTAAAAGTTACCAAGAAGGTTTGGGTGAAGTTCAGGAAATGATTGACATCTGCGATTTTGCGGTAGGGCTTTCACGTCAGCTGCACGGCCTCACCATGCACAGTGAGCGTCCGGGACATCGCATGTATGAGCAGTACCATTCGCTTGGCGTGGTGGGTATTATTTCAGCCTTTAATTTTCCAGTAGCCGTTTGGGCTTGGAATACCGCTTTGGCTTGGGTGTGTGGTGATGTTTGCGTGTGGAAACCTTCCGAAAAAACACCACTTTGCGGTGTTGCGTGTCAGAATATAGCAGCCGAAGTTTTTGCCGAAAACAATCTACCCGAAGGTATTTCTTGTTTAATTAATGGTGATGCTCAAGTGGGCGCTTTAATGACTAAAGATACTCGAATCCCGTTAATTTCAGCAACCGGCTCTACAAAAATGGGTAAAACCGTAGCCCAAGAAGTAGCGGCAAGATTAGGAAAAAGTTTATTAGAACTTGGTGGTAATAATGCTATTATTGTAACGCCGGATGCTGATATAAAAATGACGGTTATTGGGGCTATTTTTGGTGCGGTGGGTACTGCTGGGCAACGTTGTACTTCTACACGCCGATTAATCATTCATGAATCCATTTACGATAAAGTCATCGCTGCCGTTGTTAAGGCTTGCAAGCAACTGCGTATAGGAAATCCTTTAGATGAAAACAATCATGTGGGGCCCATTATAGATGCCGATGCTGTAAAAATGTACACCAAAGCCTTAAAAGACGTCGTAGAAGAAGGCGGTCGTGTGCTTGTTGAAGGGGGTGTGATTTCAGGCGAAGGTTTTGAAAGTGGGTGTTACGTGAAGCCCGCTATTGTTGCTGTAGAACCACATTTTAAAATGGTGCAGCAAGAAACATTTGCACCTATATTATATGTGATGACCTATACTGGTGCTGTTGAAAATGCTTTAGAAATTCAAAATAGCGTAGCACAAGGACTAAGTTCTGCGATTATGACTAATAATTTACGTGAAGCCGAACGTTTTCTGTCGGTTGAAGGTTCCGATTGCGGAATCGCTAATGTGAATATTGGGACTTCAGGTGCCGAAATAGGCGGGGCTTTTGGTGGTGAAAAAGAAACCGGCGGCGGTCGCGAATCAGGTTCAGATGCGTGGAAAATCTATATGCGCCGACAAACCAATACCATTAATTACAGCGCCGAGTTGCCTTTGGCACAGGGGATTATCTTTGATATGGATTGAATGGTTTATACGCTTAATCGTGGTTAGAAATTGAATATTTATTTTTACCTACAGCCTACAGCCTACAGCCTACAGCCTACAGCCTACAGCCTATTGCATGACAACTTGAAATCTGAAATGTAGAATCTTTCAAAAATGATAAAAAGCATCCTCTAAATGCTCTATTTGAAAGGTTTTTCCGGCTTTTACAATGGCGATAATATCAAAGCGCACATCAACATCTAAACCGTTTTTTTGAACATAATGGTTAATTGCGTAAACCAAACGCTGAATTTGCTTGGGCTTGACAAAGTCCTGCGGATTTCCAAAATCAATAGTCGAGCGGGTTTTGACTTCAACCACAGCCAGGGTATCTTTAATTTTGGCAATGATGTCAATTTCCGATTTTCCGAAGCGGTAATTGCGTTCTAGAATTTGGTAACCATGTTTTAATAAAAAATCTACAGCGAGCTGTTCGCCCTTTTCTCCAAGTTTGTTATGTTCTGCCATGATGTAAATGTAGGAAAATATTTTCTTTTTAAAGTTGCAAAGGCGCTGTGGTAAGATGACTATGAATATTTTTAGACTTATCTAAAAATATTTTTAATACCTATTGAAGTTCAGTATATTTGCCTGTATTTTTTAATGTTATGGTGACACTATCAGAAGAGAATTATTTAAAAGCCATCTACCATTTGGGTAAACAAGGCTCGGTTGCGGTAAGTACAAATGCTATTGCCGAAAAGATTGAATCGAAGGCCTCATCGGTTACCGATATGATTAAGAAATTAGCAGAGAAAGATTTGGCTAATTATGTCAAATATCAAGGCGTGACCTTAACCGAATCCGGACGATTAGCAGCGGCATTAGTTGTTAGAAAGCACCGCCTATGGGAAGTTTTTCTCGTAGAAAAATTAAATTTCACTTGGGATGAGGTGCATGATGTAGCCGAACAGTTGGAGCATATCAAATCGCTTAAATTGGTTAATGAGCTCGATGCTTTGTTAGGCTTTCCAACACACGATCCACACGGCGACCCGATACCAGATAAAGAAGGGAATTACACACTAATAAAAAGTGTAAATATTTTAGAAGTAGAACCAGGAAATGAGGGGGTTTTGGCTCAGGTGAAAGATTCTTCAGATGTGTTTTTAAGATATTTAGACAAGAATAATTTAGCCCTTGGCGATAAAATAAAAGTTTTAGATTTTGAACCTTTTGATAATTCGTTAACCATAGAAACCAGCTCCCAAAAGATGATTATTTCTAATGATGTGGCTAAAAATTTATACATAAGTTTATAATATGGAGCAATATAATCCAATTTTGGCGCTAGCCGTTTTCTTTGCTTTTGTAGGCTTGCTATACCTGTTACTTAGGCCTGTAAAAGGGTGGTACTGGTTGCTAGCAAAGAATTTTAAAAGCAACGAAAAAGTTATTATTGAAGATATTTTAAAGCAGCTTTACCATTTTGAGAATTCCGATAA
The DNA here is from genome assembly GCF_008806375.1 of Pseudotamlana haliotis. Classification (GTDB taxonomy): domain Bacteria; phylum Bacteroidota; class Bacteroidia; order Flavobacteriales; family Flavobacteriaceae; genus Pseudotamlana; species Pseudotamlana haliotis. The sequence continues at coordinate 168,391 of NZ_WAAT01000051.1, forward strand.
TAAGGTCGACATGAAAACCCTGGTTCAGGTGCTTGATTTTAATAACGGACGTATTGTTGAGGCCATAAAAAAAATGACCATCAATGATTTAATTTATTTTGAATCTGATATTTTAAAGCTCACCGAAAAGGGTCGTGATTATGCCCTGCGTATTGTCCGTGTACACCGTCTTTGGGAACGATATTTGGCTGATAAAACTGGGTTCAATAAAAAGGAATGGCATGACCGAGCTGAAATGATGGAACACAAGCTTTCACATGCCGATGCCGATGCCCTTTCAGCTAAATTAGGAAATCCTAAGTTTGACCCGCACGGTGACCCAATTCCAACCAGGACGGGGAAAATAGCTGAAGTTAACGGCGTAGAATTACCGCGCTTACCCGTTGGTGCCGTGGGGAGAATCACCCATATTGAAGATGAACCAGATATCATTTATAAGCAAATTTTAGCCGAAAATATCCACATGGGGTCGTTGCTTAAAGTTATTGAAAATAATGCTACGCGTATCGTATTCCGCTCTGAAGGGGAGGAATTTAAATTAGCGCCTATTGTAGCTGCTAACTTAACGGTTGCAGTGATCGAGAAAGAAGTGGTGGTTGAAGATAATGTGGCTCGCTTATCAAGTTTAGAAGTCCATGAAACAGCGATTATCATAGGGATTTCAAGAGAAAGTCGCGGCGAAAGTCGTAGAAGACTATTAGACCTTGGTTTTGTAAAAGGCGCTACTGTAAGTATCGATTTGGTCAACCCTTTAGGACAGCCCAATGCTTATTTGATTAAAGGAACCTCCATTGCCTTAAGGAACGACCAAGCGGCAAAAATCTTAATTAAAAAAGATTAAACCATGGAAACGAAAGTAAATACAGCTTGTGAAACCTGTGCCCATTTTAATAAAGAAGGGCTGAAGAAATTAGGTGTAGAAACCGATAATTTTGATTTCGTAGTGGCTTTAGCAGGCAACCCGAATACGGGTAAAAGTACGGTTTTTAATGCCTTAACCGGATTAAGGCAACATACAGGAAACTGGCCAGGGAAAACCGTAATGCGCGCTGAAGGTGGTTTTGAATATAATACCCAAAAGTATAAATTGGTGGATTTGCCAGGAACTTACTCTTTGCTTTCTACTTCTGAAGATGAAGCTACGGCACGTGATTTTATTCTCTTCGGAAAACCAGATGTGACCATTATTGTGGTTGATGCTAACCGATTGGAACGTAATTTAAATCTGGTGCTTCAAATTTTAGAAATTACCGATAAAGCCGTTTTATGTTTAAACCTTATGGACGAAGCCAAGCGTAATAAGGTTGAAATTGATGTGCGTACCCTTTCCAAAGATTTAGGAATCCCTGTGGTACCTGCAAGTGCCCGATTTAATCAAGGTATTCCAGAACTCATACAAACGGTTAGTGAAATTGCAAGCGGACAAATAGTATGTAAACCACATCGGATTAAAAACGTACCCGAAAATATTGAGAAGGCGGTTAAAACTTTAACGGAAAAAATTGAAAAAGAGTTTCCAAACATTCCAAATAGTCGATGGATTGCTTTTCGTCTCTTAGAAGGGGATAAAGAAATTATAAATGCGCTAAAATCTGGTGAATTTGTTTAATGCTTCAATAAGATGAAAGAGAATAATATAGATGACATTATAGAATTATCAAATGAATTACGTTGGCAAATTGGTGACGAATTTCACGATAATCTTACCGAAGGTATTTATGCCGATGCAGCCGATATCGTTAAAGATACCGTAAAAACGAATGATTCTGAAAAACGATTTCGATTAGATGCGAAAATTGATAAAATTGTCACGAGTAAGTATTTCGGATTCCCAATCATGTTTTTAATCCTTGGGACGGTACTTTGGCTCACCATTGTTGGGGCTAATTACCCGTCTTCCATGCTGGCGACACTATTTTTAGATACCATTCACCCGATGTTAAAAACTGGTGCCGAAAGTATTAATATGCCTTGGTGGCTCGCGGGGTTTTTAATTGATGGTGTGTATCTTGCCGTGGCTTGGGTGATTGCGGTCATGTTGCCGCCTATGGCGATATTTTTTCCCATGTTTACCCTGTTGGAGGACTTTGGTTATTTACCGCGTGTGGCTTTCAATTTAGATGCCCTGTTTAATAAATCTGGAGCCCATGGAAAACAAGCGCTAACCATGAGTATGGGCTTTGGTTGTAATGCCGCTGGTGTTGTCGCGGCACGTATTATTGATAGTCCCAGAGAGCGTTTAATTGCCATTATTACCAATAATTTTTCTTTGTGTAACGGGCGTTGGCCAACACAGATTTTAATTGCGACCATATTTATTGGTGCTGTAGTTCCTGAATCTATGTCGAGTTTTGCCTCTTTATTGGCGGTAATTGGCATCGCTGTTTTAGGTATGGCCTTTATGTTTGGCGTGTCTTGGGCTTTGTCTAATACCGTACTTAAAGGTGAGGTCTCTACTTTTAATTTAGAATTACCACCATACAGGCCACCACGTTTTTGGAAAACGATTTATACTTCTTTAATTGATAGAACTTTAATTGTTTTATGGCGGGCTATTGTTTTTGCTGCCCCTGCAGGTGCTGTAATTTGGCTCATTTCTAACTTACATATTGGTGATGAAACCATTGCCACTTGGTTAATTGAGGGCATGGATGGTTTTGGGTTCTTAATCGGGCTTAATGGGGTGATTCTATTGGCATATATCGTGGCTATTCCTGCTAACGAAATTGTGATTCCTACCATTTTGATGCTAACCGTAATGGTGACTGGTATTGGTGGCGGTGCTGGAGCGGGTGTGATGTTTGAACTGGATTCTATAAATGCTACTGGCGATATTCTTAGAGCAGGGGGATGGACGCTTTTAACGGCTATTAATTTAATGTTGTTCAGTTTACTGCACAACCCTTGCAGTACCACTATTTATACCATCTACAAAGAAACTAATAGTGCCAAATGGACGGCTGTAGCGTCTATCATGCCTGTGATTTTAGGGTTTATTGTTTGCTTTTTAGTGGCTCAAGTTTGGCGTCTTGCTTTTTAGTTAGGCTAGTTATGTGCGCTTAAATACCTAAAGCCCCTTTAGGTTTTTAAAACCTGAAGGGGCTGAAAATACGAATTGTAGTAAACTTTTATGTTGTTTGGTGAGGCCTTATTGAATTTAAGTTCAAAAAGGATACTATTTATTTTAATGCACACCGTTCACCTTATGCAGGGCTTCAAAAATATTGGGTGTTTTATTTAAGGTGGTATTTCCCGTTTTCATCAGTTGTTGTGGCTTTTTTGAAGTTCCTTTTATGTACACGCTAGCATAGACAAGGGACATGTCATCATATAAAATACGACCACTAAGATCTTACGTGCTTAAAGACATTGAAGTTAAACTAAAAATAATGTTTCAAAATTGAATCAATCGATTTGATAGCTGTTAAAAATTTTAGGTAGGTGCTTTAGTTCTGAATGAATTATTAAGATTTTGATAATAATGGCGTTTAAATAAATTGTAGTAAGTCAATTCTTATTCATAATGTAGTATTAAGTATGAAAATTTTGTTGATGTTTATTAAAACCAATAAAATAGGTACTTAAACGAATTTATTGAAGTTGTACTAGCTTGGTGTTTACATTTGAATACCCCCTCATTTTATAGAACTTAATTTAGTGATTATGAAGACTTCATTTTTATTGTCGATTCTTGTATCTCTCTCGGTTTGTAATTTATATTCTCAAGTAAAAGATTATAAATTCAATAGGCTTAATACAAGAATACAAACGTTAAAAGGTCAATCTGCTTTAGATATCTATGGCGTTTCTTATGCCAAAACACAGGAATCAATAAACCCTGAGTATACCAAGTTAGTTAGTGAATTAGATAAGCTAAAGGCTGATAGTATTTCAATAAATACAGATTACAACAAGGCACTGGTTAGATTTAATGACATCTCCAAGATTGAACATAAGGTTGAGGCATTTAATAGTTCAACAGTGCCTTTTGGTAGGAAAGTAACGTTTTTAAAAGAAGCTCAAGTGCTTGCTTCAAAGCATCACATCAAAGAACTTTTTTATTCAGATAATAATATCAATAAGGAAATGAAGGCAGGTTTTTTACTTTTAAAGTTGAATACGAATGCTTTGGAGGCCCATTTAAATTCGGTTTTATTGAGATTGGATGAAAAAAATGTAATTCCTGAAGAACCACTATATCCCTCTACTGCTGATATAAGAATAAAAATATCGAATACACCGAGAATAAAAAATGATGATAAGCTCAAAGAAAAAGAGGGTTATATTCTGCAGAATACTATTGTGCCACCTGAAGATATCGTAGGCGACTTTAGGCTAATAAATCGTTATTTTGTTTTGAAAATGGATACTAACGGATTTAAAAAGAATCAATTAGTATCGAAAAAAATGGTCTATAGTTTTGGCATATCAAGTAAAAAGCTATGCTCAAATAATGAAAAGATGTTAATTCAAAATATAAGTACTCAAGATCTGTATTTGGTTGATCATAGTTTTTTAGACCATTTTTCAGTTAAAAGTTAAAAGAAGTTCTAATAGATCTCTCAACGTTTGTTTTTATTAAAATCCACTCTATTATGAAAAATTTCAACTCAATAATGTATTTGCTATTAGTTGTTTCTGGAAGTATTAACGCTCAACAGGAAAGAGGAATCGTAGGTCCTGATAACTGGTTAAGTTCTTGGACAGAATTTACGCCTAGTCGCGTTAATTACGGAGAAAATATTCAGGTGTTGTCAGGTGTTATATCTGAGGATACTACACTGTATAAAAAGCACATTTATTTGTTGATAGGAGACGTTTTTGTCACAAATAGTGCTATTCTTGGTATTGAGCCCGGAACGGTGGTAATGGGCGATTCTAAAACTAACGCCACATTAACCATCACTCCAGGAGCTGCGATAATAGCCGAAGGAACACCATTAGACCCAATTATTTTTACTTCAAATAATAAAAGGAAAAAAGCAGGAGATTGGGGAGGAATCATTATACTTGGCGATGTGCAAACCAATAGATTTGGTAAAAGTTATGTTGCTTCTTTATATACAGATATTGAACCAACAAACTATGAATACACAAAATTTGGCGACGGAAAAGGAGAAAATCATTCTGGATTTATATCCCATTTAAGAATTGAATATGCCGGAAGATCATCTAATAACTCTGATGTTTCTAATGGGTTATTGTTAGCTGGGGTAGGTGCTAAAACATTAATAAGTAATGTCATGGTTAGCTATTCGGGAGGTCATTCTTTTGGAATTGTTGGTGGTGAAGTTAATATGAATCAAATGTTTTCAAATAAATCTAAAGGGAATGATTATGATATTAGATATGGGGCCGTTTGTCATATAATCAATGCATTAGCTGTTCGTTCGCCTTATATCTCATCAAGTGAATTTAGATGTATGAACGTGTTGTCTTATGCTAATGAAGCTGAAGTTGATGTGACTAATAAACAAACAGAAGTAGTTGCAAAAAACATGGCACTTTTAACTGATTCTCAAGACCTAGATTATGATGTCAGAGCGGGTTTAATAAAGGAGGCTGTATTTATTGGTGCTGATACAAATTTCACTCTAGATAGTAGTGTTATTTCAGGGTTCAATAAAGCTGTTATACTTGACGAAAATATTAAAGTCAATGATGAATATTTGTCTAAAATACAGCTTAGAAATACATGCTTTAACCAGTGTAGCGGAAATGTTTTTTCAAAGTTGAAAGAAGACAATTTTCAGTTAGAAAATTGGTATAATAACCCTTCTTTTTTTAATGATAATTTTAAAACTAGTCATGCAGAATTTTTCATGGACTTAAGTTCAAATATTAGAGACTATAGGTTGAACATCCAAAAAATAATAGCCATGAATAAGGTTTCAGAGTCATCTGAAAATTAAATGTTATACATTTCATGGTAATTAATGACAGCCACAACCATCATCGCCGCTACAAGACTTTTTAGATTTCTTTTTCTTCCAAACGAATTTTCTAACTAAAAAAGCCACAGCCAATGCTACGGCTGCAAAAACAAGGATATTTTGAATGATGCTATTCATGCTTTTTTAGTTAATCTGTTGATTTATTTCAAAAATTGAAAAGCCAATAAAGCTACAAAATAGGCAAAAACAGACATGACAACCAATTGTAATAATGGCCATTTCCAACTGTTTGTTTCACGTTTTACAATAGCCAAAGTACTCATACACTGCATGGCAAAGGCGTAAAATAGTAAGAGCGATATTCCGGAAGCAAAAGTAAAAAGCGGGCCGCCAAGAATTGGGTTAACCTCACCAGCCATTCTGTTTTTAATGGTTTCTTCATCGTCGTTTCCTACGCTATAAATAGTTGCTAAAGTTCCTACAAACACTTCACGTGCCGCAAAAGAACTTAAAATAGCAATGCCTATTTTCCAATCGTAACCCAAAGGTCTGATGGCAGGTTCAATGGCGCGACCTGCAATTCCAATGTAGGAGTGCTCCAGTTTGTACTGGGCAATTTTATGATCTAAGTCGTCTTCAGCAAGGTCTTGAGTAGCATATTCTTCGTTGATAATTTCTTCGGCACTATTAAAGTTTTCACCTGGACCGTACGATGCCAAAAACCACAAGATGATAGAAATCGCTAAAATGATTTTACCAGCACCAAAAATAAAGGCTTTTGTTTTTTCAATAACCGTATAAAAAACATTCTTGAACAAAGGCAACTTGTAATTAGGCATTTCAACCACAAAAAAGGATTTACTCTTTATTTTAAGGACGCGATGGAGGATATACGCTGATATTACGGCCGTTCCAAAGCCTAATAGGTATAGAAGCATTAAAGTTAAAGCCTGGTAGCTTAACCCGAGAAAACTTCCATCAGGAATAACCAAAGCAATAATGATGAGGTAAACTGGTAATCTTGCCGAACAGGTGGTGAACGGAGTGACTAATATCGTGATTAAACGTTCTTTCCAGCTTTCAATATTTCTGGTGGCCATGACTGCAGGAATGGCACAGGCGGTTCCTGAAATTAATGGTACCACACTTTTTCCGCTTAAACCAAAACGGCGCATCACACGGTCCATTAAAAAGACCACACGACTCATATAACCACTTTCTTCTAAAATGGCAATGAACAGAAATAGAAAGGCAATTTGTGGAATAAAAATCACAATACCACCAAGTCCAGGAATAATACCTTCTGAAATTAAATTGGTAAAGGCTCCGGATGGCAGATTGTCTTTGGTCCATTCGCTTAAAAAGGCGAAGGCGCTGTCTATCATGTCCATAGGAACTGTTGCCCAGTCATAAATGGCTTGAAATAATGCAATTAATATGAAAAAGAACATGACATAACCCCAAACTTTGTGTGTGAGTACGCGGTCTAATTTAGAACGTAAATCTTTGGCTTGGGTCACATCAACCGTAAGCGCTTTTTTAAGCACATTGTTGATGTACTGATAGCGTTTTATAGTTTCTTTTTGCTGAAGACGTTTTAAATCACCTTTACTTTTAGTTTTAAAATCTTCAACTGCATCAAAATCCTTTCTATCGGTTTTTCCGAAGTTAACATCTTGAGTGATGACCAACCAAAGTTTGTATAAAAGTTGATTTGGAAAGGCTTTTTCTAAGGCGCCAAAATAGTTTTCGTCTATTTTTGATATATCAACACAAGGCGCTGCAGGAACCTCTTTGTAATTCGCAATAAGCTCTTTTAGCTTATCAATACCAATTTTTTTTCTGGTACTGGTTAAGGCAATTTTTGTTTGAAGCTGTTCTTCTAAATATTCAATATCTAATGAAATCCCTTTGTAGGCCATCCTATCGGCCATGTTAATGACAAGAATGGTTGGGATGTTTAAGTCTTTAATTTGAGTGAAAATCAACAAATTTCGTTTCAGATTTTCAACATCAGTCACGACAACAGCAACATCAGGAAAGTCTTTGTCGTTCTGATTTAAAAGCAATTCAATAACCACACTTTCATCAAGTGACGACGCGTTTAAACTGTAGGTTCCCGGTAGGTCAATAATGTGTGCCTTAACACCACGAGGTAATTTGCAAACTCCTTCTTTTTTTTCAACCGTAATACCAGGGTAGTTCCCTACTTTTTGGTTTAATCCTGTTAAAGCATTGAAAACCGAGGTTTTTCCCGTGTTCGGGTTACCAATTAAAGCAACATTTATTTGTTTACTCATGCGTTACTTTTTCAATTAATATATGTGCAGCAGTTTCTTTTCTAATGGCAAGATGTGACCCGTTGATGTTAAGGTACATCGGGTCGTGAAAAGGGGCGAGCTGAACCAGTTTTACTGAATTACCAGGCAGGCATCCCATTTCTAAAAGTTTTAGAGGAATATGTATGGAGGAAACATCGGTAATGATAGCGCTTTCCCCGCGTTCTAGTTGTGCTAAAGTATCTTGCAAGATTATTTAGATTGATTTTAAAGAAGCAAAAATAGTATAAATTAATAGGCTAAAAAAATTGTTCTGAAAAACTATTGTAAGTATTCTTCCTTTAAGGTGGCTATGTCGTTGAGAAGTTTTTGAATGTCTTCAGGGTTGGTGCCGTCATAAAAGCCTCTAATTTGACGTTTTTTATCAATCAGCATAAAATTTTCTGTGTGAATCATGTCGTAGGGTCCACCATCTCCTTGGTCTTTAACCGCTAAATAGCTTTTTCGAGCCAATTCATAAATTTGTTTTTTATCGCCTGTAACTAAATTCCACTTTTTATCGTTAACGCCTTTTTCTATGGCGTAACGTTTTAACTGGGCTACGCTGTCTATTTCTGGGGTTACCGAATGTGAGAGTAACATCACGGCATCGTCGTTTAAAATTTCCTTTTGAATACTGGCCATGTTTTTGGTCATAATCGGACAAATAGTAGGGCAAGTCGTGAAAAAGAAATCGGCTACATAGATTTTATCTTTATAATCGTTTTGGGTGATGGTTTTTCCGTTTTGATTGGTTAAACTAAAATCGGCAATCTTATGGTATTTCTTTTTGTAGTGAAGGGTGCTGTCAACCAATTCGGTGCTTACCATGGTAGGTTGGTAAACAGGTAAGGGTTGATAAACGTTGAGCGTATTATAAATGAGTGCCACAATAACGATTGAAATCACCCCAAATACTATAGCGAAAATTTTATAATCTTTAAAAAATGATAACATAGGTTATTCTAAAATAATTAATGAGCACAAAAATACGATGAATCTATTGTGTGTGAAAATTTAATGCTAAAAGAAATGCCCTATAATATTGAAGTTCAAGCTTAAATTACTGTTAAATCCATGGGCTTTGTTTAATTGTTTTCCCAAAGTTGGTTTAAAACCTTACTTTTGCACGATTATAAAAAATGTTAAGCTAATTTATGGAGTTTGTTATAAAGATTTCTCAGTTTCTTCTGAGTCTTTCGTTACTGATTGTTTTACATGAGTTAGGGCACTTTATCCCTGCAAAATTGTTCAAAACCCGTGTTGAAAAATTTTATTTATTTTTTGACGTCAAATTTTCCTTATTCAAAAAGAAAATAGGTGATACGGTTTACGGTATTGGTTGGTTGCCTTTAGGAGGTTACGTAAAAATATCGGGAATGATAGACGAAAGTATGGATACGGAGCAGATGGCAAAAGATCCTGAACCTTGGGAGTTCCGTTCTAAACCAGCATGGCAGCGTTTAATCATCATGCTTGGTGGGGTTACAGTAAATTTCTTATTGGCGATTCTTATTTATATAGGGATGAGTTACTTCTATGGTGATACTTTTTTACCTAATGATAATATTAAAGACGGCCTTTTAGTTGAAAGTACTGTGGCTAATAAGGCAGGTTTACATACGGGTGATAAAATTATTGCTGTTGATGGTGATACCATTGAAAAATTCTCAGATATCCCTGAAAAAGTATTGTTTGGTCATGAAGTTGAAATTGAGAGAGACGGTGTGGCTTCAACAGTGCAGATGCCTACAGACTTCTTATCTCAGTTTATGGATGCTAAGGAAAAAGGGTTAGTTAGTTTAAGACAACCTTTTGTTGTAGTTCAGGTTCCTGATACTTCTGCAAATAAAGCTAGCGGACTAAAGAAAGGTGATATTATCGTAGGAATGAATGAATATTCTACTAAGTATGCTGATCAAGTAATCACAGTGTTGGCTAAACTTAAGGGGCAAGATATTACTGCTAAGATAAAACGTGAGGAAGACGTGCTTACTGTGCCTTTAACAATTAGTGATGAAGGTAAATTAGGTATTGTTTATGGAGCGGCAACACCACAAACCTTAGAAGCTCTAGGGTATTATGAATTTGAGGTTAAAGATTATTCATTCTTAGAATCTGTTCCGGTAGGTTTAACTAAGGCAAAAGATAAGGTAGTATCTTATTGGGATCAATTAGCGGCTATATTTTCACCAAGTACAGGTGCCTATAAAGGTGTTGGTGGTTTTAAAGCGATTTATGATATTTTTCCAAGTACATGGAGTTGGGAAGTGTTTTGGAGTATTACAGCGTTTTTATCGATCATGCTAGGGGTTTTAAATTTATTACCAATTCCTGCTTTAGATGGTGGTCATGTGATGTTTTTACTATACGAAATGATTTCTGGAAGAAAGCCAGGTGATAAATTTATGGAGTATGCGCAGATGGTTGGATTCTTCCTTTTAATCGCATTGGTACTCTTTGCAAACGGTAATGATATCTATAAAGCACTTTTTCAATAATTTTTTTTAAAAAAGTTTGCAGAAACTAAAAAAGCTTTTATATTTGCACTCGCTAAGCAAAACAGCAACACTCCTTCTTAGCTCAGTTGGTTAGAGCATCTGACTGTTAATCAGAGGGTCCTTGGTTCGAGCCCAAGAGAAGGAGCTTAGTATTAGAAAGCCTTTACAGAAACGTAGAGGCTTTTTTTATGGACTTAAGTGAAGCCTTTTATTCTATACATTTCACTACAAGTTCAGGATCATTCCTAAAAGTTGTGTTTATGCAAAAATTGTAGT
>NZ_WAAT01000052.1 GCF_008806375.1 Pseudotamlana haliotis
TCCGTTAGGCACTTGCATGGTATCATGCTTATATTCTGGATCAGCAGCCCAAGTAAAATCATGCACGTTTGGTGCTTTAAAATGCCAAGTAAGTTTCTCTGATTTTGGCGTTTTTACAGTTCCTGTTTCATAGCCATGACCAACTTCATTTGGGTTTTGTAGATACCCCGTTCCTCCTACTACATAATTTTTATCTATGTGCAGTGTCACATCAAAATTTCCCCAAACACCGTGAAATTCACGACCTATATATGGGTCGGCATGCCAACCTTCATAGTCGTATTCTGCTAATTTAGGGTACCATTGTGTCATAGAAAGCGCCACACCTTCTTTGTTATTTCGTCCAGAACGACGAATTTGAACAGGTACTTGCGCATCAAAAACCATATCGAAAGTTACACTTTCACCTGGTTGAATAGCTTTTGCCAGTTCAACTTCTAAAACCGTACCCACGGTTTCATGGTTAATAGTAACGCCATTTTGTTTTAGCGAATTGACTTTGATATAACCAATTTCATTGGGTTTTAGTTTGGCAATGCGGCCTTTTACCCTAGCGTCTGGATCTGGTATATTTTGTGAACGTACGTCCATTTCACTGCCTGGTTGAAAGGCATTAAAGTATAAATGATAAAATACTTTATTTAAAACATCAGGAGAATTATTGGTATAAACCAATTTTTGTGTGCCTTTGTATTGATAGGTATTAACATCCATATCGATATCCATTTCATAATCGGCATGTTGTTGCCAATAAGTCGAAGCACTTTCGTTTGACGTTGATGTGTTTTTTGAAGAAGATGTATTTTGTGCAGGTTTACAGGAAATGATTAACGAGACACAAAAAACAGATATTAAGACACGTTTCATAATATAAATTTATTTATAAGGAATAATATAAGTAAAAATGCCTGTTTGATAACAATCGTACTGTTTTAAATTTAAACAGGAATTTGCAGTTAGCGATTATTATTAAACAGGCATAAATGCTTTTGAACGGTTCTAAAATTATTTAGAAGCGGATACTTGTGCCGCTAAAATTAAGGCGTTATAAGCGTTTACCATTTTAGCAGATTTTGTTAAATCGGCAAAAGGGCGGATATCAGAGGTATTTCCTCCAACAATAACTTTTCTGTTAATCGCTAAACCAGAATCTAAGATGATGTTTTTAACTTCAGAAGCTGTTAAATCTGGATAGTAAGAACGGATTAAAGCAGCAATACCAGCAACAGCAGGAGCAGCCATAGAAGTACCACCTTTAGTACCGTATTCGTTTTCTGGAGTTGTAGAATACACACTAGCTCCTGGAGCAAAAACGTCTACATTTTTCTTTCCGTAGTTAGAAAAACCAGCAACCATTTTAGAACCATAAGTTGGGGCTAAAGCACCTACTCTAATATAATTATCTGCAATTTCAATACCGTTTACATTATCATCTGGGAAGTTAGGTTCCGTATCTACATCCTTACTATCATTTCCTGCAGCGTGAACAAAAACTACATCGTTATTAGCAGCGTATTTAATAGCATCATGTACCCAATCAGCGTGTGGTGAGTAACTTTTACCAAAACTACCATTAATTACTGTAGCACCATTATCAACGGCATAACGAATAGCTAAAGCTACATCTTTATCATATTCATCACCATTAGGAACGGCTCTAATACTCATGATCTCTACGTTATTTGCTACACCATTAGCACCTAATCCGTTGTTACGCTCTGCAGCAATAATTCCAGCTACGTGCGTACCGTGACTTTCAGATTTTTTAACAGGTTTTACGTTTCCGTCACCATAGAATTTAGTAGACATATCGTTTGGATCATCACCATTTACACGTCCGTTAAAGTCTTTATTTAAATTATAGTTTAAACGGTCGTTGATACTTTCAACCCCGTTAGCAATTTCTTTTTCAGCATCAGCTAAAGAATCTACGCCATTACCATACATACTCATGGCAATTTGTTTTGCTTTTGCTAAATCAGCATCTTCTGTTTCAAGTGCTTTAACCTCTTCTTTAGTGTAGTCTGCTTTACCAAAGTGAGCGGTTAATGTTGCGTTGGCATCTTTAATTACCCCGTAAATGTTGTCGTATTGTGTTTTTCTACCAACCCAAGTTTCATATTCAGAATTGTATTCAGCCTCTGCTCTAGCGTAATCTTCAGAGTCTTTATCTCCATTAACTAAAATTCTCACTAATTCTAATTGCTCGTCGTAACCTTTACCTAAGAAGTTCCAACCGTGAATGTCATCAATGTAACCATTTTTATCATCGTCGATGCCGTTTCCAGGAATTTCATCTTCGTTAGTCCAAAGCACGTCATTTAAATCTTCGTGGTCGATATCAATACCAGAATCGATAACGGCAACAATAACTTTTTTACCTTTTTTATTTTTAATTAATTCCGCGTAAGCGCGATCAACACTCATTCCAGGAATGGTATCTTTAACGAGGTCTAAATGCCCCCAATTATGCGCTTCGGCTTCAGTAAGTTCTGATACTTTTAAAGGTGAAGAATCAATGTTTTCAACTGGTGTAGAAACAATACTTGATCCACCGCAGCCATAAAGTAAAACAGCTGCAAAAGCTGAAGTTGCTATTGTTTTAAATGTTTTCATAGTTACTTTTTAATTATTATAAATGTGTTATTAGTTGAATATATCTTGTGTTGTAAATGTGTCTTTTAGTCGTACACCTTTTTCGGTATGTTGCACGGTAATAATTTCATTGTGTGCGTCGTGCTCTAAAAACAGGTAGAGGTTTTCGTTGGCAGCCATGTTTAGAAATTTTTCTTTTTCGTCCATGGTTAATAAAGGCCTGGTATCGTATCCCATAACGTATGGAAGCGGTAAATGGCCAACAGTTGGTAATAAATCGGCCATAAAAGCAATGGTTTTATCTTGATATTTTATCATAGGAATCATTTGCTTATCGGTATGCCCGTTAGCAAAAAAGATATCAAATCCTAAAGCTGAATTTTTAAGTACATCGTTTTCTGGAAGGGCTGTAAATTTAAGCTGACCACTTTCTTCCATAGGCAGGATGTTTTCTTTTAAAAAGGACGCTTTTTCACGGCGGTTAGGTGCTGTGGCCCATTGCCAGTGATCTTCATTGCTCCAAAAATGTGCATTTTTAAAAGCGGTTTCGTAACCCGTTTTATCTTTATTCCACTGAATACTACCGCCACAATGATCAAAATGTAAGTGTGTTAAAAAAACATCGGTGATATCATCGCGATGAAAACCGTACTTTTTTAATGAACTATCAAGGTTGAAATCACCCCATTGGTAATAATAGCTGAAAAATTTATCAGATTGTTTGTTTCCCATACCATTATCGATTAAAATCAGTCGATCACCATCTTGAATAAGAAGGCATCTTGCCGTTAGATCAATCATATTATTGGCATCAGAAGGATTGGTACGCTGCCAAATAGATTTTGGAACGACGCCAAACATAGCACCACCATCAAGTTTAAAATTGCCTGCGTTTATAGGAAATAAGGTCATAGGGAAACAAAACTAACGAATCTATTGTCAAACGTCTAAAATGTTAAGAATATATTAAGAATATTTGGGAGAAAAACGATTAACAAAGGCTGTTTTCAATAATATGAAGTTCTACTATTGGTTAGGCGGTTAAATATTATCTAAAAAAACTGATTATCAAATGACCTTAATAAAGTAAATTCAATGAAATATTGATTAGAAATACCGTTTTAACAAATAAAGCACAGATTTTCTGCTTTTGAATAAGAAAGATCGTCTATTTAAAAACCTTAAGTGGTCTGTTTTCTTTAAATTAGTGCCTTCATTCAGATTTTGATTATATGTTAGAACTAGCTGGAATTATTATTTTAGGAATATTGGCACAATGGGTTGCTTGGAAATTTAAGATTCCCGCCATTTTACCTTTAATTTTAATAGGGCTTTTAGTAGGCCCAATTGCAGCAGAGTTTATTACTCAAGATGGCTCTAAATGGATTGAACCGGTTTGGAATGGTAAAAAAGGCTTTTTCCCTGGTGACGGACTCTATTACTTTGTGTCTTTAGCCATAAGTATCATTCTTTTTGAAGGGGGATTAACACTTAAACGCGCTGAAATAAAAAATGTAGGCCCTGTGATTACTAAGTTAATTACTGTGGGATCGGCCATTACCTTTTTAGGGTCTGGTGTGTTAGCGCATGAGATTTTTGGTTTGAGCTGGGAGATTTCTTTCCTCTTTGCAGGTCTTATTATAGTAACTGGACCAACCGTGATCACGCCAATTTTGCGTAATATTCCGCTTAAAAAAGATGTTTCGGCTGTTTTAAAATGGGAGGGTATTTTAATTGACCCGATCGGTGCCTTAGTTGCTGTATTGGTTTTTGAATTTATTAGTGTTGAAGGGCATGTTGGTTTTACAAAAATGGCCTTAATTGAATTTGGGAAAATTATATTATTTGGTACTACTTTCGGTTTCACCTTTGCCCATGCTTTGGCATTTATGATTAACAGAAAGTTGATTCCGCACTATCTTTTAAATGTGGTTTCTTTATCTACCGTATTATTGGTTTTTGTAGAATCAGAACTCTTTGCTCACGAATCAGGACTACTAGCGGTGGTGGTTATGGGTATGGTTTTAGGAAACGGAAAATTAAAAAACCTTAAAGAATTACTTTATTTTAAAGAGTCTTTAAGTGTATTATTAATTTCTATTCTTTTTATTCTACTTGCAGCTAATATTGACTTTGAAGACCTTTTATTGCTTTACAACTGGAAAACATTAGCCTTATTCTTATCGGTAGTTTTTGTTGTTAGACCATTAGCGGTGTTTTTAAGCACCATGAATTCCTCTTTAAAATTTAATGAAAGACTCTTTATTAGTTGGGTAGGGCCACGTGGTATTGTTGCCGCCGGTATCGCGTCTCTTTTTGGAAGTAAATTGCTAAAAGAAGGGGTGGAAGGCGCCGAGTACATTACACCATTGGTATTTATGATTGTATTAGGTACCGTATTACTAAACGCCACTACGGCACGTTTGTTTGCTAAATTGGTTGGTGTGTTCCTTACGAAATCTGACGGTATTTTAATCGTAGGCGCATCAAAAGTATCTCGACTTTTAGGACATTATTTATATGAAAACGGCAGGCATGTGGTGCTTATTGATAGTAATGAGAAAAACATTGAGAAAGCTAAAGAACTTGGCTTAGAAGCCTTAACCACTAACATCTATTCAGATACCTTAATGGATAACATTGAATTGAATGATGTGGGGTATTTAATGGCGTTAACGGGGAATTCAGACATTAATAAATATGCTATAACCAAGTACGGTGAGGATTTTGGTGAAAATGGAGCTTACAGACTCGTAACACCTTTAGAAATGCTAGATGACAGCGATAACCCAAAGGAAGGCCTGTTTTCTCATAAAGACGATTACAGTACACTATATGCTTTGGCACGTAAGCATCCGTCAATCAATGAAATTGAATTAGAAGATAAAGAACATTATCAAGATTTGATTGAAGTCACTAATAAAGACAAGGATATGATTCCTTTATTTATTAAAGATACTGAAGGCGAACTTCATATTATATCTTCTTTCAATTTAGAGGTTGAAGCCATTGAAAAAGGTTACCAATTGGTTTACATCGGAAAACCTTTTGATGTTGAAAAAGTGCAGACGACTTAAAGAGGTCTTTTATTAAAAAAGCCTTCATTTTAAATTAAATGGAGGCTTTTACTGTATAAAGGGTTTGTACTATTCTCCAATAATATGAAGTTCTGTAAATTCTTTGGTCAGTTTTAAACTTGTTCCGCCTTTAAATCTAAGTTCTTCAAAAGGAATAATCACATTGTCAATTTCTATTTCCTTGATTTTAAAAGGCAACCCATGGAAATGAAGTCTAAAGGTTTTATAGGTTGTAATATATTTTCCAGATTTATGTTGCTGAATAATAATTTCCTTTTCCTTTCCTTGAAATTTGAAATTTCTTAAGCTATAACGGCCTTTGATGTAGTCATAACCATCAGTAGCATCTTCATAAACCTCAGAGATTTCATTACCTTCTTTATAATAAACATCGAGGGTTAATTCTTCAACCGTTTTTTCACCAACATACTGCTGGATTGGGTATTTAGGAATAATAGCCCCTTCTTTCACAAAAATAGGCATACTGTCTAAATCGGCATCCACCCAAATTTCTTGTCCGCCACTCACTACTTCATCGGTCCAAAAGTTAAACCACTTCCCAATAGGGATGTACATGCGTCTTCCTTTTAAATTCGGACCCGTAATTGGGCAGGCTAATATTTGTTCACCAAAAACAAACTCATCATTTCGGTAATGGGTTTGGGCATCATATTGATCATAAAGTACTAATGACTTTAAGATAGGAATACCTTCTTCGGCATACTTCCAAAAAGCAGTGTATAGATAGGGTAGAAGCTGGTATCGCAATTCGATAAACTTTCTAACCACGTCGGTAATGGTTGTTCCAAAAGCCCATGGTTCTTGATCACCGTGGTCTCCCGAAGAGTGCGTTCTACAAAACGGGTGAAAAATACCCAATTGTATCCAACGCGCATAGAGTTCTCCGTTAGGTTGTTCGGCAAAACCACCAATATCAGACCCAATAAACGAGAATCCAGACATACACATACGTTGTGCTTGTAGGTTAGCTATGTTGAGGTGATCCCAAGTCGCCACGTTATCACCAGTCCAACTTGAGGTGTAACGCTGTGTTCCAGAATAAGCCGCTCTTGTAATTACAAAAGGTCTATTCGGGTATGAGAACTTCTTTAAACCTTGGTAGGTTGCACGAGCCATTTGCATGCCGTAAACGTTATGCGCTTTTCTGTGGCTACATTGGTTGCCGTCGTAATCATGACGCACATCGTTAGGGAATGTTTTTCCAGGAACATCCATTACAGCAGGTTCGTTCATATCGTTCCATACCCCTCGAACACCTATGTCTTCAACAAGTTCTTTAAATAAATCGGCCCACCACTCTCTTACTTCTGGGTTAGTGAAATCTGGGAAATAACACTCTCCAGGCCAAACTTTACCTTTCATATAAGGGCCATCGGCACGTTTGCAGAAATAGTCTTTTTCAAGCCCTTCCTTAAACACCGAATAATCCATGTCTATTTTAATACCAGGATCAATAATGACAATGGTTTTAAAGCCATCGTCAGCCAGTTCCTTAACCATGCGTTTTGGATCAGGGAAGTATTGTTTGCTCCAAGTAAAACACCTAAAGCCTTCCATATAATCGATATCTAAATAAATCGCGTCACAAGGAATTTGTAATTCCCTAAACTTAGCAGTAATTTCTTTAACGTTAGATTCTGGGTAGTAACTCCATTTACATTGGTGGTACCCTAGCGCCCAAAGTGCAGGCATGGCGTGTGGTTTCCCGGTTAAATCGGTGTAATTCATAACCACATCACTCATGTCTGGTCCGTAAATGAAATAGTAGTTCATTTCGCCACCATGCGCCCAGAAACTGCTAATGTTTCTACGTTCATGACAGAAATCGAAGTACGATCTAAAGGTATTATCGAAAAATATACCGTAAGATTTTTTATTGTGTAGCGCCGTGTAAAACGGAATGGTTTTATAAATAGGATCGGTATCACGACCGTAAGCGTACGAATCGGTTACCCAGTTTTCAAAACGTTTTCCTTTGAGGTTATTATCTACAGGTTTATCTCCTAAACCATAATAACTTTCTCCTGGTTGTGCGGTTTTAGACATTTTTACAACATCGCCACCAAACTCGTAACTTTCTTCCCAGTGAAACCCAAGTTCATCTTCGCAAATTAACGACTTATCTTTAGCATCATATATAGAAGTTCGTAAGTCTAATTTTGAGATGTTACAGATAAGTTTTGATGTGGTTATGGTATAATGATCGTCGTCTTCGGTAACTTCAAGGTGGTTGTAACCTCTACTTGCATATTTTGTTATGGCATAAGAGAAATCGTTGTCGAAAATACCTGTAGTTGTAAATCTGAAACGGAGAATACTATCTCTTCTAACCGTAACTTCTAAAATTACACCGTTCTCGGTAGTAAAGGAAAGTACATTAAGATTTTTCTCGTATTTAATTATTTTGGTAGGAAACAGGTTCCCTTTATATTCTAATTCGGTATTTAAAATCATATGTGGTAGTTATTAGAATTCATTGACCAATTTAGTAAATTTAAGGCTGCATTCATATCGCTTTTCATTAAAAAACCAATGTATATGTTATGTAATGAACAAATAATGAGGTGCTTAATTAACTAATTCCTAAATGAAGACAAAATGAAAGAATTTTACGACTCACATTATTCTAAAATCTAAAAAAACCAATGGATTGTAGTATTAATAGCTATGATGAAGATTGTAATTTCATTTCAGCATTTATAATTTGTTTAACCGCCTGTTTGTATTTTACAGGGTTTGATGCTTTTTTTATGGCTTTGTAGGTTTTCTGCGGATTTGAAGTTGTTTGCGCAAAATACTCCCAGAAACCAAGCATTTTCATTTTGATAGGAGTGGGGCCAGAGAGGTAAGCATCGTATTGCTGATAAATGGTATCGTGAAATTCTGAAAAAATAGTCCAACGGTTTTCAGGGTAAACGGTGGTATTATTTTTTATCATGCTAGGCAGAAAAGGGTCGGCAATTAAACCACGCCCAATCATAAAGTGATCGATCTTCGGAAAACGTTCTTCAATAGCTTTAAAGGCTGAAACACTAGTGATATCGCCATTATAATACAATTTGTGTTTGGTGCTACTGATGCATTTTTCAAAAGATTCTAAATCTACATCACCTTTGTAAAGCTGTTTTCCAATTCTGGCGTGAATGGCCACATTTTTAAGCGGGTATTGGTCTAAAACAGGAAAAGCACTCAGAATTTCTTGAGCGTTTTCATAACCCATACGCATTTTCATCGATACCAAAATATCGGTTTCACTGTGCGCTTTGTCAAGCACCTCGTTTATTCTATTCGGGTTACAAATAAGCCCAGAACCCATACCCGATTTGGTGACCATAGGGTAGGGGCAGCCTAAATTCCAGTTAAGTTCTTTATAGCCTAAACTTTGCACGTATTTGGCAACATAAACAAATTCATCAGGGTCGTTTGTAATCACCTGAGGAATCACTTCCAGCGTGGTATTGTTTTCAGGTAACAAATCGTTTTGATAAGACTGCTTAATTTTCAGCTTACCGTTTAGCCTAATATAAGGCGCATAAAACGTATCAATACCACCAAAATAATGGTTGAAAGCATTACGAAACCTGAAATCTGTAAAACCTTGTAACGGTGATGAAAGTAGAGTAGAAGCCATCTTTTAATTTAATGGAGCAAAGATAGGCTAAATCTAGAATGGTTTAATTTTATTGCTAATTATTAAATCTTATGATGCAGACTTAGCTGTAACTGGTTTTTATTCCAATTGTTGGTCGTTTGGTTCATCACCCCAAATTGCACTTTAAGGTTGTCTTTGATCATGTAGCCAATAGCGGAATAAAAACGGTTTCTATCGAAAATTTCAACGTCGATGCCGTTGCCTATGTCTCTTTGCCCATTAATAAACAGTTCGTTGTAGAATGCCAAATAGAAGGTGTTTTTCTCTAAGGAAGCTGAATTTAAAGGGATATTTAAAAATAGGTTATAACGGTATCGAGTTCTAAAATCTTGGTTTTCAACAAAACGTTGTTCAAAACGGAAGCGGTGGTTGGTGTAAAATCGTTTTCCAAATTTTACTGGAAATAAAGCTTCTTGATAAATTCGACTTTCTTGGGTGGTATCGTCAATATCTCCATAGGTTCCCGTGGTAATGTGGCCGTAACCTAGTGTAAATTTTATATCCGCTTGTTTTGGTTTATAGGTTAAACCGCCTCTTAAAAGGAGTTGTTCAAGGTCGCCACCCATATTCCAGTTACGATATTGTATATCGCCTTGTACACCCCAGGAGCTGTCTTTAAAAGTCGTGTCGAAAAAATACATATACCATGCCCCTAGGCTATTTTCATCTATTTGTGCATTTCCAGTTTTCGGATTTAAAAATAAGAGGCTAACAGTGATTACGAATAAGTACTTTTTCATTTAAGACAGTTTTTTGCAAAAATAAAAGTTATCTGTAGAAATACCATTTCAACAGCACGACGTTTTTTGTTTTTTTACTTAAATGTTTAAGTGACTTGACTGAAGGGATGGAGTAATATTACGAGAGCTGAATAATAACTCCTGAAACCGCTATAAACAAGCATAAAGGCGAAAATAGTTTGGTGTCTGCCTTAGCGAATTGGGTTTGTTTTACTTTTTTAAAGAAGCCCACATATTTAAATTCTCCAATGGCTCGAATGAGGAAGATTATTGGAATAATCCACCCGCCATAAGTGAATACCCATTCCGGTAACGTAAAATTAAGTAGTCCTGCTTTGAGGCTATAAAAAAGCGCAAAGGCTGTTAAACCCAAACCTACAATGGCGCTATCGTATTTTTTTGGCTTTAACATGATTTCTCCGTTTTCGTTGGTAGGTAATGAGGCATGTAAGCCGAATTGGCCTCCAATGACCCAGTTGAAGTGAATAAGTGCTAGTGTTATAAAGATGGTGGTTAGTATTGTTGGTAAAATCATGAATTTTAGTAGCTTAGTTTTATTTTATTTTTTAGCAGCTGAATCCCTCAAAATTTTCTCCATTTTTCGACCTTTAGCCAATTCATCAACCAGTTTATCTAAATAGCGTACTTGTTGCGTTAATGGGGTTGTAATATCCTCAATACGATAGCCACAAATAACACCTTTTATGAGCTGGGCATTTTCATTTAAAGTCGCTTGCTCGAAGAATGTTTTAAAAGTGACTTTCTCTTGAATAAGGTTTTCTATTTTTTCTGAAGAAAAACCCGTTAGCCATTCAATAACTTGATTTAATTCGGCTTTGGTCCGCCCTTTTTTCTCAACTTTTGTGATGTAATGTGGGTAAACAGAAGCAAAAATAAGTTTGGCTACACGTGTGTCGTGTTCTAGAGTTGTGGTTGACATGATATAAATTTACAAAAAAATCCAACTTTAAACTTTTTTAGAAAGCCTTAAGTTGGATTTGTGTTGTTTCGTGATAAAAACTTGAATCAAGTTTAACTTGACCATATGTTTTCTTTTCAAGTTGTTTTATGCGACTTAATCGGTATGTTCTGTCACGACTTCGTGCAATACCACTTGAGCTGCTGCTTCATAATCATCATGCCACCCAAAATAATTACCTGTTTTAAAGTAGTTTTCATGAACGTAACCATTTCCTACATAATCGTAAATTTCGGTATAGTCTATGTTTAAATCTTTGGCTTCACAAACTAAAGCACAATACATTTTACCGTTTTCAATTTTAATTTTGAAAGTGAATTTTTCATTATCTACACGTCCGAAATCTAATTTCTTATCATAGCTACTTGTCCAAGCTTCTCCTTCTGCTGGTTTGGTGTAGTAATCGATTTGAATCATACCACTGTTCCATCTAATTTTTACGGTAGCAGGATTTCCGCTAATGCCAGCAGATTCTTTACCATGAATTTGAGCAACGATGGTACGACCGTTACCTTCTACAAAATCTACATGCATGGTAGATTCTAAAATATGAGTTCCGGTAGCCATTGACCAGTTGTCATTAGTATCTTGATTGCCTCGCCAGTATTCTCTCAACTCTGTACGGCAGTATTTACCACCTAAATCAGCCTGGCCAGAAGTTGTAAATCCTGTAAATTTTGTATAAAGGGTGTAGCTGCCATCTTCATTTCTATAGAAGTATTGTGATTCGTTTTCGGTTAAATTGTCATTAACAATATCTTCATAACCAATAGAAGTGGCACTACCATTACCGCGGTCAATAGGCACTGAAAGGTACCAGTTTTTCCAATTGATGTTCGTGATTTCTTCTTCCTCTTCAACAGGAGGTGTTACTTCTTCTTCAACCTCTTCTTCCGGTTCTTTTTCAGCTTCTGGAGTTTTAGGGTTGTCACTTGCACTGCAAGCGGTCATAAAAATAAGTGAAAACAATACGATTAACTCATGTTGTAAATTTGTTTTAATTTTCATAAACATAAAAAGTTATTTCTGTTTTTTAGCGAGACACTTCTTATATGGTAGGAATAAAAAGTAAGTTTTTTTTGAATACGAAGCAGTTGTTTGCTATTTTATTTAAGACTGCAAAGATATAATTTTAAAATTTTCTTTTGAACAATATTAGTTAACCCTTAACACAATCATTATTAATATGAACAGCCTAAGGGCTTATTATTCTTGAAATTAGTGTTACTTTTGAAGTTTTTACAATATAATTATAAGCTGAAGTGATGACTTATCAAGAAGCATTTGTTGATTTTTGGGAACAGGTAAAGGCGAGTGTTCAAGAAGAACGTTTTGCTAAATTAACTATGGCAAAAACCATTGGTAAGCCTGATTTGAAAAATATATTTGTGAGGCCCCTTGCTTCAGAAGGCGATTTTAAAGTGTTACTAAAGTTTAGTTACCGTTTAAAGGAAACAGAGGATGAGGAGCAGGAACTTTCTTTAGAACAGGCATTCGAAGTTTTAAAATCACATCTTAAAAAGCCTTTTTTAACGGTATTGTTATTTACCACCACCAAAGATGTGACTTTCAAAATTAACAAAAAAGGTGTTGGAAGCTTCACCGAGGGCGCACCGACTTTTCAAGATGTGAGATTGGCTGATCGGGATTAATACATCCCAAAATCAAGAGTTTGTTACCAGAATTAAAATGGTATTATTTGTTATCTTTTAAAAACGTAGTTAATTCTGAAGGTTCTGCTCTATTGCGATAATCGGCATCTAAAAAAGCATATTCAATTTCGCCATTTTGATTGATGATGTAGGTCGCTGCTAAAGGCAATTCGTTTGACGTATCTCCGTTATGGTTGTTCATATCAAAAGCTGCGTTGTATGCTTCAGCTACTTCATCTGTAAGTTTAAAAACAATGCCGTATTCTTTAGCGATTTTATTTCCAAGGTCACTTAAAACTTCAAATTCTAAATCGTTTTTCTCTGAGGTGCTCATCGATTCGTCTGGCAGCTCAGGCGTTAAAGCGAGTAATGTGGCACCATTGGCTTTAAAGTTAGGTAGTTCTTCTTGTAACTCATGAAGCGTAAGGTTGCAATATGGGCACCACCCACCGCGATACCAAGTTAAGACAACTTTGCCTTCTTTCAGGTAGTCGTTTAATGAAACAGGTTCGTCTAGTGCATTTTTTAAAGTGAAGTTAGGCGCTTGGTCTCCAACTTGTTTTGCGCTGCTTGTGATTCCGCTGTTTTCAACAGATTCAATACCTTCTGCATAAATTTTCTTTTTATAGTCGTCGGCTTTAAGCTCAAAATTGGCTTTCTTTTCGTCCAATTGCGACTTCAACGTTGGCTCTTCCATAGTTTTTTCTTTTTTTTCAGGTTCTACTTCGGTTACGGCGTTTTGCTTTTTGTCGTTTTTTCCGCCGCAGGCTATCAAAGTAGCACCTAGAAATAATGTAGATAAAATTTTAATTTTCATAAGTCTTTTTTTTTGCGCAATAAAGAACTTAAAAAAGGGAAGGATTTTGCTATAATTATTTGTTAAAATTGAAGTAAAGCTTTTAACCTCTTATTTAATTCCAGAGCAACTGTTGAGTGTGTTGAAATAAAAGTTTCTATGGCACTCTAATCGTTTTTAAAATTGATAACCTATACCAAGTTGTACACCAAACTCGGTAAGACTTTGTTGATGGTCTTCTTTTTTAAATGGAATGAGAGCATGCATTTTTAAGTTCGGATTTAAATAAATTAAAAACCTCTTAAAATTGTATTTTCCACCAAAGCCGATTCCTAAACCAAATCCGGATTGTGAATCAAAAGATTCTCCTGAATTTTGAAAATCTAATTGCGGACCGCCATTTAGGAAAAAATAACTTCCAATCGTATAATTAAAATACATCGGGATTGACACCATTTTTAAATACGTATGCCTTTGGTTATTCGTTCCAAGGCTATTAGAGTTTATTTGAACCTTAGAGCTTAAATAGTTTATCCCGGTTTCAAGTGATAGTTTAGGCGTTAATTTTCTTAAATACCGTATTCCAAATTCATAGGAGTCTTCTAAGTCGTAGTTTCCTGAACCATCTAAGATCTCACTGCTTAGAAATTCGCTATTCATGAGTCCAAAGTACGTTCGAAATTCATTAGAGTCTTGGGAATAAGTGCTGTTACTAAGAAAAAGTGTGCTTATTAGTAGAGCTATGAATTTTACTTTCATGTGATCAATTTTGTTTTTTTAGTAATGATAGCGTTTTTTATTCTGTTTTATTAGTAATCTCATATTCATAAAAATCTACATCATCTTCATTTGGTTCACTTTTTACTAACTTCATGCCACAATGTTCAGATAATTTAATCGAAGCAATGTTTTTTTTAAACATTCGAGCAGTTAATTTTTCCAATTTTAATTTTTGAAATGCGTAATTAATCAAGGCATTACAAATTTCAGAACCATAGCCGTTTTTCTAGAATTTATGGTCAACAATATAACCTAACTCCAATTGTTTTAAGTTTTGAAACGAATTGAATAGACCAGCTTCTCCTATGACCGTGTCATTATCTTTAAGCTGGACAAGGAAAACACCAAAGCCATTACTGTAGTCTTGATTTATTTTATGGTATTTCTCTTTTAGTTTTGATTCAGTCCACTTACAATTTGAATTTGGTATACAAACCATGTTCTGTGGATTGTTATAAATTTGAAGTAAACAAGAGATATCTTCAGACGTTATTTTTCTAATCCAAAGTCTGTTTGTTTCAATAATGTTTTGCATTCAATAAGAAAATCGATTTGTAACTATTCTGAAATATCTGCTTTATTTGGCATTTTCATCTCATAAAGATCAAAGTCTTTAGCCCAAAAATCCTTTTCGATTCTAATGAGTTTGAATCCTGTTTTTTCATAAAATTGAAAGGCTAGCTGCGTGGTTCGAACCACGATGAATTCTATATTTGGCTTTTCTATTAGGTGATTCATTCGGTATTGCATTAATGCTTTTCCGATGCCTTTTCCTTGGTGATTTGGATGAATGATGTCCCAAGAAATTCGTGCTATTTTATCATTTGGAAAGTAATTAATACCGCCAGCTCCAATAATTTCAGAATGCTGTTCATAAACAAAATAATCTTCTACTTCATTTTCAAAATCTATTTCCTCTGAAGGGACAAAATATTTTGGAGTATTTTGTCTCAACAATTTTATAACTTTCTGTTTATCCTCTTTGGAATATTTTCTAATCATTTTGATTGTTTTCAATGATTTTTAAAATAAAAATAACCAAAATAGGATTCTACTTAAACTTAAAAACCATTACAGCCAAAGGCGCTAACGTGATTTCAGCAGAAAAAGGTTTACCATTCCAAGCGTCTTTTTTAATGGTGATGGCTTTCTTATTGCTTATACCGCTACCACCAAAAGTTTCGGCATCACTATTAAAAATTTCTTCGAGTTTTCCTTTTGTTTTAACTCCAATTTTATAGTTTTCTAAAACGGCAGGTGTCATATTACAAACTACTACGACGTTTTCTTTTTCTTTATAGCCTTTTCTTATATAGGAAATCACAGCATTTTCATGGTCGCCATAGCTAATCCATTCAAAACCATCTTGACTAAACCCTTGTTCGTAGAGTGCTGGTGTGGTTTTATACAGTTTATTAAGCGCTTTGTAATAGTTTAGGGTGTCTTGATGCGGTTTAAAATCTAGTAAGTTCCATTCAACACTCTCTTGAAAATTCCATTCGTTATATTGACCTAATTCGCCACCCATAAATAAAAGTTTGGTACCTGGGTGTGTAAACATATAACCGTATAGTAAGCGCAGGTTAGCAAAGCGTTGCCATTCATCGCCCGGCAAGCGTCCTAAAATGGAGTTTTTGCCGTAAACCACTTCATCATGTGATAGCGGAAGCATGAAATTTTCAGTAAAAGCATAGGCTAAACTGAAGGTGATATCATTTTGATGGTATTTTCTATATATAGGATCTTTAGCAAAATACTCTAAGGTATCGTGCATCCAGCCCATCATCCATTTCATACCGAAGCCTAAGCCACCAACAAAAGTGGGTTTAGAGACCATAGGAAAGGCTGTAGATTCTTCAGCAATGGTTTGTACATCTGGGAAAGAAGCATAAACCTCTTCGTTTAATTCTTTAAAGAAACTTATGGCGGCTAAATTTTCTCTTCCACCGTAAATATTAGGCTCCCATTCACCATCTTCTCTAGAATAATCTAAAAACAACATAGAGGCGACGGCATCAACACGTAAACCATCAGCATGGTATTGGTCTAGCCAAAATACCGCATTACTAATTAAAAAGGAGCGGACTTCATTACGCTCATAGTTAAATATGAGGCTTTTCCAATCTTGGTGATAGCCTTTTTTAGGGTCTGGATGTTCGTAAAGATTTGACCCATCAAAAAAGCCTAAACCGTGAGCGTCTTCCGGGAAGTGTGATGGTACCCAGTCTAAAATAATGCCTATATCATTTTGATGTAGTTTATCAACAAGGTATTTGAATTCTTCAGGATAGCCAAAGCGCGAGGTTGGTGCAAAATAACCCGTAATTTGATAGCCCCAAGACGGGTCGTAAGGAAACTCCATGATAGGCATCAGCTCGACATGGGTGAAATTCATGTCTTTAACATAGTTTACCAATTCGTCTGCCAACTCGTAGTAAGAAAGAAAGCGGTTTTCTTCTACATTTTTCTTCCAAGAGCCCAAATGCACTTCGTAAACCGAATAAGGTGCATCAATGGCATTGTGTTTTTTACGTTTTTTGAGCCAACTTTTATCTTTCCATTTGTAGCTATCATCCCAAACGATAGAAGCCGTTTTTGGCGGATGCTCATAACGCCTAGCGTAAGGATCGGCTTTTTCGGTTTTTATGCCGTTGTTATTGTTTTCAATTTTGTATTTGTAGGTGGTGCCTTTGCCTACAAGCGGAATAAAACCTTCCCAGATACCACTCGAATCCCAGCGCACATTGAGTTGGTGCTCACCTTCTGTCCAGAAATTAAAGTCGCCAATTACAGAGACTTGTTTTGCTGAAGGTGCCCAAACGGCGAAATAAACGCCATCGATACCATCAACGGTGACGATATGAGAACCAAATTTCTCATAGAGTCTAAAATGCTTTCCAGCTTTAAAAAGGTTGATATCAAATTCGGTGAATAAACTAAAAGATTTTACCTGTGCCATATATTATATTACAAACCCGTGAGGGATGATTGCTCCATTTTTAATTACTACAATGCCTTCTTTGACTACGTAAGTATCAGTTTCGACATCCTCTAAATGTGGTCCACCATTAATTCTAACATCATCACCAATGCGGCAATTTTTATCGATAATGGCGTTCTTAATGAAACAGCGGTCGCCAATACCCATCAAAATTTCAATTTTCTTTTCATCAATTTCTTGCAGGGTTTCGTAATAGTCGCTACCCATCATATAGGTGTTGATAACGGTAGTTTCTGTGCCTATTCTTGACCGAATTCCAATAACCGATTTTTCAATTTTTGCAGCGCCAATAATACAGCCTTCAGCAATAACAGCTTTATCTAAAGTGGTACCAGCAACTTTAGTGGTTGGAAGCATTCTGGCGTGCGTATAAATACGTTTCGACTTATCGTATAAATCAAATTTAGGAATATCATCAGTTAAGCCAATATTCGCTTCAAAGAAAGAATCGATGTTCCCGATATCGGTCCAATAGCCTTCATATTGAAAGCTTAGTGTTTTGTGTTTTTCAATAGACTGCGGAATAATTTCTTTTCCAAAATCTATGGTGTTTTCGTCAGCCATCAGTTTCACCAACAAATCTCTGTTGAAAATATAAATACCCATAGAAGCCAAATAGTTTCTGCCTTGAGATTTCATTTCTTCACTAACATCTGAAGTCCAATCGGGTAATAAGCTCGAATCAGGTTTTTCAATAAATGAGGTGATGACGCTGTCGTCATCAGATTTTAGAATTCCAAAACTAGGGGCGTCTTTAGCATTTACTGGAATGGTTGCGATAGAGATTTCAGCGCCACTTGCTTCATGGGCTTCAACCATTTTCACATAGTCCATTTGGTATAATTGATCGCCTGAAAGGATTAACGCATATTCAAAATCATGTCTTAAAAAGTGGTGCATGCTTTGCCTTACGGCATCAGCTGTACCTTGAAACCAGCCTTTATGTCCGGGGGTTTGCTCGGCGGCCAATACATCAACAAAGGCGCTACTAAAAAAACTAAAATGGTAGGTGTCTTTAATATGACGGTTTAAGGATGCCGAATTAAACTGGGTCAATACAAACATACGTTTGATATCTGCATTTATACAGTTTGAAATGGGAATGTCAACCAATCTGTATTTTCCTGCTATGGGCACCGCAGGTTTTGATCTTTGGTGAGTTAATGGGTACAATCTAGAACCTTGTCCTCCTCCTAAAATGATGGATAAAACCTTGTTGTTAATCATATTTTAATTAGTTTTTAATGGAATGGTATAATTTAATATAGTCTTGGGCAGAAACATCCCACGAATGGTCTATTTCCATAATTTGTTTTTGAATGGCTTTATATTTGGGTTGACTTTTATAAAGTGCAACACCTCTGTTTATTGCTTCGGTAATTTCTGTAACGGTTACGTTTTGGTGGCAAATACCAAAGCCATTTTCTTCTTCAATATCTATAACGGTATCTTTTAAACCGCCAATGCTTCGTACTATCGGGATGGTGCCATATCGTAAGGCATACATTTGATTTAAACCACAAGGTTCAACACGTGATGGCATGAGTAAAAAATCGGCTCCTGCATAAACGATATGCGACAGTTGCTCGTCGTAGCCAATGTGTGCATTAAATCTTCCGGTAAAAAGTGGTTTTAAAGCTTCAAGTTGCGCTTCCGTCTCTGGGTTTCCCGAGCCTAATAAAAGTATTGAAATATCATTCTCTTCTAAGGTTTGCTTGAAAACTTCAGGAAAAATATCTGAACCTTTTTCGTACACCAAGCGTCCAATAAAGGCGAAAAGTGGTTTTTTTGGATTCAGATTAAAGGCATTACATAAGTGTTTTTTATTGGCTGTGGCACCAGCGCTCACATTTTTTAATTTGTAATTTTTAACTAAATAATGGTCGGTTTCTGGGTTCCATACATTCGTGTCGATACCATTTAAAATACCTACGCACTTGTCACTTTCTGCGCTAAGCAAAGGTTCTAAGCCATTGGCGGCTTGTTTGAGTTCTTCCATATAACTCGGTGAAACCGTGGTAATGCGCCAAGCACATTTAATAGCGGCCGCTAACGGATTAATATTGCCGCCCCAGTCTAATAAGCCCACATGGTCAAAATTAAATGGCGGAATTAAACCCACTTTATCATGTGAAAACCAACCTTGATACTGGGCATTATGTATGGTTAAAATATTTGGTATTTTTCTAAAGGCCTCATATTTAAAACTCTCTTGAAGCATGAATGGAATGAGCCCCGTATGGTGATCGTGACAGTGAATAATATCAGGATAGCTTTCCCAAGTAAGGAGCCAATCTAGAGTAGCAATTTGAAAGGCTAAAAAGCGCTCAGTATCTGATGATGAATACACATAATTTTTGAATAATAAATCAGGGATGTCTATAAAAAACACATCAAATTCTAATGGTTTCTCATCTAACACTAAAATATTAAACGCGTAGCTTTGATCACCTAAAATAATGCTTGATTGCTGTATGGTAGCAAAAGAGTTTGCTTTTGTAAAAGCATTATCATAAAATGGCACAATAACCTGCGACCTTACATTTTCGTTATTTTGGTATTTTGGTAAGGCTCCAACAACATCGGCAAGACCGCCAACTTTAGCTATGGGATAACATTCTGCACTTATATGAATAATGTTCATTATATGAATAATTATCAGTGATACTTAGGTTCGCTTATAAAATTACGAAATTATCATCTACTTATTCACCCTATTTATTATTAAGTCGTAAAAATTACATTATTAGGACTTTATGCTGTATTCAATAGTAATACGTAGTAAAAAACCGAAACTTTTTGTTGTATTTTAGTTGTTGTGCGGTTAAATCTATTAAATATTTACTTCATCAGGTTTTATGGAATGCATGAGGTTTGAGCATAAAAAAACCACCTATCAAATTAGATTTATACTAAAAGGATAGATAGTTTTTACTTTTTTTACCTCACCTAAAGTTTATGTAAACCTTGGTGTTATCCGTGATATACAGCCTTTTGTACAGGTGTAATGCCATACGCCAGCAGCATTTTGACTAGGTTCTGCTGCAAATGGTGACGAAGATTGTATGTTAGTCGCATTCGTATGGTACGTTTAATTATGCATTAAAGCCAAGCCACAAGCTTTACAGTTGCCAGCAGTTCCAGAACCTCCCGGACAGCCTTTCATGCATGTGTAATGCCAAGTTCCGTTTGCGTTTTGAGCAGGCTCAGTAGTTGCTGTCTTTGTAGTTGTTGCCGTTGTTGTAACTGGTTTTGCTATTTCTTGTTTAGGAGCTTTGGCTTCTTCTTTACAAGATGATAAGGTCAATACAAGACCGAAAAGAAGCATGCTTAAGATTTTAATAGATTTCATATTAGGGCTTTTTTAAAAATTGAATTATACAAAAAAGACCATCCTTTTTAGAATAGTCTTTATTTGATTTTATAAGGCGTATGGAACTTAATCGTTCAGTTTTAAAACTGCCATAAATGCTTGTTGCGGTATTTCTACATTACCCACTTGACGCATACGTTTTTTACCTTTCTTTTGTTTTTCAAGAAGTTTACGTTTACGCGAAATATCACCACCGTAACATTTGGCTGTAACGTCTTTACGCAGCGCTTTAATAGTTTCACGAGAAACAATTTTAGCACCAATGGCTGCTTGAATTGGTATATCAAATTGCTGACGCGGAATTAATTCTCTTAATTTCTCACACATTTTTTTACCAATATTTTGTGCATTATCAGCATGGATTAAAGCAGAAAGTGCATCTACAGGTTGTGCATTTAGTAAAATATCTAAACGTACTAATTTTGATGTTTTCATGCCTATTGGTGAATAATCAAAAGAAGCATAACCTTTTGAAACGGTTTTAAGCCTATCGTAAAAATCGAATACAATTTCAGCTAAAGGCATTTCAAAAATTAACTCAACACGTTCTGGTGTTAAATACGTTTGATTTATAATGTTTCCACGTTTTTCAATACATAGCGACATCACGTTACCTACAAAATCGGCTTTGGTGATTATAGTGGCTTTAATATAAGGTTCTTCAACACGATTAATTGTTGAAGGGTCTGGTAAATCAGATGGGTTGTTTACAATAAACGCTTCATCAGGATTTTTGTTTGTAAAGGCGTGGTAAGATACATTGGGAACCGTTGTGATTACCGTCATATCAAACTCACGTTCTAAACGCTCTTGTATAATTTCCATGTGAAGCATGCCTAAGAATCCGCAACGGAAACCAAAACCTAAAGCGGCAGAACTTTCTGGAGCAAAAACTAATGAGGCATCATTTAGTTGTAGTTTTTCCATAGAATTACGAAGCTCTTCATAATCCTCAGTGTCAACAGGGTAAATTCCAGCAAAAACCATTGGTTTTACATCTTCGAAACCTTCAACAATATTGGTTGTAGGTTTAGCAAAATCGGTAATGGTATCACCTACTTTTACTTCTTTGGCGGTTTTAATTCCAGTAATGAGGTAACCTACGTCTCCAGCTTTTACACTTTTCTTGGCAACTTGAGTTAATTTCAACGTACCAACTTCATCTGCAAAATATTCTTTATCCGTCGCAACGAATTTTATTTTTTGTCCTTTTTTAATTTCACCATTAAAAACTCTAAAATATGTTTCAATACCTCTAAAAGTATTGTAAACCGAGTCAAAAATTAAAGCTTGTAAAGGTGCTTCTGGATCACCTTTTGGAGCAGGAATACGTTCTATAATGGCAGCTAAAATGTTATCAACACCAAAACCCGTTTTTCCACTGGCGTGAATCACTTCTTCTGGGTCGCAACCTAATAAATCTACAATATCGTCGGTAACTTCTTCTGGATTGGCGCTTGGTAAATCTACTTTATTTAAAACAGGAATAATTTCTAAATCGTTTTCTAAAGCTAAATATAAATTAGAAATGGTTTGCGCCTGTATGCTTTGTGCGGCATCTACAATTAAAAGAGCCCCTTCACATGCTGCGATAGAACGAGAAACTTCATAAGAGAAATCAACGTGACCAGGGGTGTCAATCAGGTTTAAAATATATTTTTCACCTTCATATTCATAATCCATTTGTATGGCGTGTGATTTAATGGTGATACCACGTTCACGCTCTAAATCCATGCTGTCTAGCAATTGATCTTGCTTTTCTCTAGCAGTCACAGAGCCTGTGTGATCTAATAAACGGTCAGCCAAAGTACTTTTACCGTGATCAATATGTGCAATAATGCAAAAGTTTCTAATGTTCTTCATAAAAAGGAATCTATTACCTAGATTTAATTTGCAAATATAGGCGTTTTATCGGTTTATATCTATTGTTTTTAGCAGCTTAGTAAGCCTGTATTTAGTTAAGTTTTTAGATGAAGCAGTAAGTTTTGGTTTTTTCAGCTGCTTTGTGAATCTATTTCAGTGGGGTTAAAAACTTTATGTTTCATTAAAAAACTGTAATTTTGCGCACAATTATAGATGTTTTGGTAAAAATAGACAACATAGAACTTCCAGATTTTCCATTGCTTTTAGCGCCAATGGAAGATGTTAGCGACCCGCCATTTCGTGCTTTGTGTAAAGAACAAGGTGCTGATGTGGTGTATACCGAATTTGTTTCGAGTGAAGGTTTAATTCGTAACGCAGCAAAAAGCGTTATGAAATTAGATATTTACGAAAAAGAACGCCCAGTGGGTATTCAAATTTTTGGTGCTAATTTGGATAGCATGCTACAAACTATTGATATTGTAGCAGAGTCAAAACCAGATATCATTGATATTAATTTTGGTTGCCCCGTAAAAAAAGTGGTGAGCAAAGGCGCAGGCGCAGGGATTTTAAAAGACGTGTGTTTGATGGAACAGCTTACTGCCGAAATGGTAAAACGCACCAATATTCCTATTACTGTTAAAACCCGTTTGGGTTGGGACCATGACTCCATTCGTATTGTGGAGGTGGCTGAACGTTTGCAAGATGTAGGTTGTAAAGCCATTGCTATTCACGGTCGTACACGTGCGCAGATGTACAAAGGTGAAGCCGATTGGAAACCTATAATGGAAGTGAAAAACAACCCGCGCATGCACATTCCTGTTTTTGGTAATGGCGATGTAGATACCCCAGAAAAAGCCATGCTCATGCGTGACGAATTTGGTTTAGATGGTTGTATGATTGGTCGTGCCAGTATAGGAAATCCATGGTTTTTCAAGCAAGTGAAGCATTTTTTTGAAACCGGTGAGCACTTGGCACCTATTTCATTAGAAGAACGTGTTGAAGCGGCACGTCGTCATTTACAAATGTCTATCGACTGGAAAGGTGAAATTCTTGGCGTTTTTGAAACCCGCAGACATTATACCAATTACTTTAAAGGGATTCCGCATTTTAAAGAATACCGCATGAAAATGGTGACTTCAGACCATTCCGAGGATGTTTTTGCAGCCTTTGATGAGGTTTTAGAAAAATTCGCAGGTTATCAGTTTACAGAATAGTTTTTTTAGAATTTAAATTCATCTGAAAAACGACCATTTAAAGGCGTAAATCTTTCGCTTTTAACTTATAGTTTCCCGTTTATCATGGAATATGTTAATTTCTTTAAAATTTCAAACGTTTTCGTGAAAAAACAGATTTTTTAACACTCTTTATTTAGTTACATTTGTATGTAAAATATTTAAAAGTTAAAAAATAGAGCTATGAAAACGTTAAACGATTTTGATTTCAAAGATAAAAAAGCCTTAATTAGAGTAGATTTTAATGTGCCTTTAAACGACAAGTTTGAGGTGACTGATGCTACTAGAATTGTATCTGCAAAACCAACAATAATCAAGATTTTAGAAGATGGCGGAAGCTGTATTTTAATGTCGCACTTAGGGCGTCCAAAAGGATTTCAAGACGAGTTTTCTTTAAAGCATATTGCAGATAAAGTTTCAGAAATTTTAGGTGTAGAAGTAGAGTTTGTAGACGATTGTATTGGTGAAAAGGCTGAAGCAGCTGCAGCAAGCTTAGAGCCGGGTAAAGTGTTATTACTAGAAAATTTACGTTTTTATTCAGAAGAAACTGCTGGTGATGTCGCTTTCGCGGAAAAATTATCGAAACTAGGTGATATCTATGTAAACGATGCCTTTGGTACTGCACATAGAGCACATGCTTCAACAACTATTGTAGCTCAGTTTTTTGAAGGTAAAAAATGTTTCGGAAACTTATTAGCTCAAGAAATTGAAAGCATTAATAAAGTGATGGAAACAGGAGAAAAACCTGTGTTAGCTATTTTAGGTGGTGCAAAAGTATCTTCAAAAATTACAATTATAGAGAATATTCTTGATAAAGTAGATCATCTTATAATTGGTGGTGGTATGGCCTTTACTTTTGTAAAAGCTCAAGGCGGAAAAATAGGAAACTCTATTTGTGAGGATGATAAAATGCCATTGGCCTTAGAGATTTTAGAGCAAGCTAAAGCTAAGAATGTACAGGTACATATTCCTGTTGATACCATTGCTGCTGACGATTTTAGCAATGATGCCAACAAGCAAACTGTTGATATTACTGCTATTCCTGATGGTTGGGAAGGTGTTGATGCCGGACCAAAATCTATTGCTGCTTTTGATAAAGTGGTTAAAGAATCTAAAACTATTCTTTGGAACGGTCCATTAGGGGTTTTTGAAATGGAATCTTTCGCAAACGGAACGATTGAATTAGGAAACTCTATTGCTGAAGCTACTAAAAACGGCGCCTTCTCACTTGTTGGTGGTGGTGATTCTGTTGCGGCTGTGAAGCAATTTGGATTTGAAAATAAAGTGAGTTATGTAAGTACTGGAGGTGGTGCTATGCTAGAAAGTTTAGAGGGTAAAACCTTACCTGGTATTGCTGCCATTCTAGAATAATAGCGCTTAAGTTTTTAGTTTCGCGTAAAATATACGAATTTTGCCATAATTATCGTTCAGTTAATTAATTGATACAGATTTTATGGCAATTCGTTTTTTTATACTTTTCCTAGTGCTTAACATAAGTGTGGGATTCTCTCAAACACAAGATTCTATTTCACTTTATAATTCTTCGCAAAAGGATTCCTCATACATTGGAAAGTCTCAAATCAAGGATACTTTATTAGATGCAAAACAGGCTTCAGTAAAATCTGTTGCTATAGATAGCTTTTCAATAAAAAACTTAAAAGACAATACTTTAGCAGCTCAGTTTGATAAGAAATGGCGTGATGAACTGTATAACAGTCATGACCTCTATGATACCATTTCAAAAAGTGTTGCCGATCTAGATTACGAACCGGTTATTTATAATGACTTGCCTACTGATACCCTCAAGGCACGTTTGAAAGCATTAAATGCAAGAACACCATTTAATGTAGAATACAATCCTGCATTAGAAAGTGTTATTAAATCCTATTTAAAGAATAGACCAAAAACTTTGCAAAGGCTTATTAATATGAGTGCTTTCTATTTTCCAATGTTTGAAGCTGAACTTGATAAGTATAACATGCCATTAGAGATTAAATATTTGGCGGTTGTAGAATCGGCTTTAAAACCAAGAGCCAAATCTAGAGTTGGGGCAACAGGTTTGTGGCAGTTTATGTATACGACTGGTAAAAGTTATGGTTTGCATGTCACTAGTTATGTTGATGAGCGTAGTGACCCTATTATGTCTACTGAAGCAGCAGCTAAATACTTATCACGACTTTATGATATTTTTGATGATTGGGACTTGGCTTTAGCGGCTTATAACTCAGGACCAGGAAACGTGAATAAAGCGATTAGACGCTCTGGAGGGTATAAAAACTACTGGAATATACGTCATAATTTGCCAAGAGAAACAGCGGGGTATTTACCAGCTTTTTTAGCCAATATGTATATTTTTGAATATGCCGAGGAACATGGTTTTACAAAACCAAATCCTGAAATTGCCTATTTCCAAACCGATACGGTTAAAGTAAAACATATGATTACTTTAGATCATGTTTCAGAAGTTACGGGAACACCTATTGAGGAGCTTCAGTTTTTAAACCCTTCTTATAAATTAGATATCATTCCTTATATAAAAGACGAAGATTATGTATTGCGTTTGCCAATTGAAGTGGTTGGCAAGTTTGTTAATAATGAAGCTGAAATTTATCACTACGCTAAAACAGAATTCAACAAGCGTGAAAAACCATTACCGCAGTATTCCAAAACGAGCAATAAAATAAGATACCGTGTAAAGTCTGGTGATTACCTTGGGAAAATTGCTAGAAAATATGGGGTTCGCATTAGCGATATCAAACGATGGAATAGCTTACGAAGTAATAACATAGATATTGGACAGCGTCTTACTATTTATCCGAAACATCCGCAGGGAGCCAGTTCGGCCAGTTCAAATACTGTAAGTACCAAGGAAATTTCGGGTGGTGAACTGGTGTATACCGTTAAAAATGGAGACTCCCTTTGGAGTATTTCACAAAAATTTTCTGGAGTTTCTGTTCAAAATATTATAGATTGGAACGGTATTAGTGGTACTAAATTAAAACCTGGAATGAAATTAAAAATTTCCAAAGGATAATTTATACCAATTATAGGGCTCGTTTTAGGTTATAATTGGTATTAGTAAAAAATCAGACTTGTATTATGAAACATACCATATGTTTAGCTTTTATTGTATTGCTTTTTATCTCTTGTGGAGATAATAAAAAAAAATCTAACGCAGTAGACTTTCTTCCAGATGCATCAGGGGCTATTAATAATGTTTCGGTAGTGACCGATAATGATTATTGGGATGGCCGTGTTGGTGATGCCATTCGTTCGGTTTTAACCAAACCTATTTATGGATTGCCCCAGGATGAACCTATGTTTAGTATCAGTCAAATTCCGTCATCTGTTTTCTCTGGTTTTGTCACTAAAAATAGAACGGTTTTAATCATAAATCCAAAAAAAGCAAAAGGTTTTAATATTGCTACAAATGTTTATGCGAAACCGCAAAAAGTCATTACGGTTTCCGGTCAAACTAAAGAAGACATTATCACAGTACTTGCAGAAAACGAAGCTGAAATTATAGATGTTTTTAGACAGGAAGAATTGGCTGAACGCCAACGTCAAATGATGAAGTCGCCGCATACCTTTAAAACCATTCAAGAAAAGTTGGGTTTAACCATGCAGTTTGCTTCCATTTATAGAAAAGCTACCGAAACAGATAGTTTTTTCTGGTTTAGAAAAGACATCACTACTGGTACGAATAATTTAATGCTTTATGAATTGCCTTTAAATGCCATTCAACGTAATGATAGTGTGGTTAATCAGATTATCAAAATTAGAGATTCCATTGGAAAAACATATATTGAAGGGCCTATAGAAGGTTCATATATGGTTACCGAAGATGCTTATGCGCCGTTCATTACAGAAACCACAATAGATGGTAAACCCGCGCTTGAGGTAAGAGGTATTTGGGATGTAAAAAACGCCTTTATGGGTGGGCCTTTTATTAATTATGCCATTGAGGACAAAGCTAATAACCGTTGGGTGTTTGTAGAAGGTTTTTCCTTTGCACCATCTGTTGAAAAAAGAAATTATATGTTAGAATTAGAGTCTATTATCAAATCAGTTAAATTCGATTAAAGATTCCAATTTTAAACGATTAAAACCAAAAAGACCAGCAAATTTTGTTTGCTGGTCTTTTTGTATTAGTATAAAAACAATTTAGTCTTTTTTATCTACGCTAGTTTCTTCATCTTCTTTACTAGCATCCTTGAATTCTTTAATGCCACTACCTAAACCGCGCATTAATTCTGGAATTTTTTTACCTCCAAATAAAAGTAAAACAACCACCACGATTAGGGCAATTTGCCAAGGTCCGATGGCTAATGGTAACATATATAAGTTCATAGTTATAAATTTAAAAAACAAAGTTAATAATTAAAGTTTAATAATACCGTTTTAAGTATAACTTTAGCATTTTGTAGTTAGTAGAATTCAAAGAGACTTTGCTTGAAGAGCTCTACTATTTCATAAATTCTCTCTATTTTTGCAACACATGTCAGATCAAGAAAAGAAACCAAAAAAAAGAATTAGAAAACTACTGGATAAGTACCGGTTAGTCATTCTTAATGAAAATACTTTTGAGGAGCGTCTATCATTTAAGCTAACCCGATTAAACGTTTTTGTTATAGGGTCCTTAATGGCTGTGTTTTTTATTTCAATTACCTATTTAATTATTGCCTTAACACCCTTAAGAGAATATATTCCAGGCTATTCTTCTACAGCTTTGAAAAAGAAGGCTACCGAACTTAGTTATAAAACCGATTCTTTACAGCAAGTGATTAGTATGAATAATCGTTATTATAGCTCTATTAAAAAAGTATTAACGGGTGACGTTAGTACGGTAGATTTTAACAGAGATTCAATAATTAACGCTGTGAAAATTGAAGCTAGCGAGGTAGATTTTGCTCCGAGTCCAGAAGATTCTTTGTTGCGTGAAAAAGTAGATAAAGAAGATAAATATAATCTATTTGAATCGGCAACCTCGGCAACCAACTTTGTTTTATTTCCGCCAGTAAGTGGGGTTATTAGTGAAAACTATAACCCAAAGAATAAGCATTATGCTGTTGATGTTACTGTAGCCAAAGACACGCCTATTTTGGCGACTGCCGATGGTGTAGTAATTTTTGCCGAATGGAGTGCCAGTACGGGCTATGTTATTATTCTTGAACATAGTGAAGGCTTAATATCTATTTATAAACACTGTTCTTCACTAACTAAAGAACAAGGCGATTTAGTAAAATCTGGTGAAGTGATTGCCACTGCTGGTAACACCGGAGAATTATCAACAGGACCACATTTACATTTTGAACTTTGGAACGACGGTTATCCAATTAATCCTACAAACTTTATCGATTTTAATTAAATGATATCAATAAAATCTGCTTTAGCAAAACCATTTGCAAAAATTATATATAAAAAGGTTCAAAAATGGGCTAATAACCCTGTGGACACTCAAAAAAAGGTGTTTGAAGAACTTATAGCACAAGGCGCAAGTACAGCTTTTGGGCAAGATCATGATTTTGTGAGTATCAATAATCACAGTGATTTTGTGAAACGTGTACCTGTGCGCGATTATGAAGCGCTAAAACCTTATGTAGAACGTGTGGTTGCTGGTGAGCCTGATGTGCTCTGGAAAGGGAAACCTTTGTATTTTGCAAAAACTTCTGGTACGACTTCAGGGGCAAAATACATTCCGCTAACTAAGGAGAGTATGCCTAATCATGTAGAGGCTGCTAGAAATGCTATTTTATTATACATCAACGAAACTGGTAATGCCAAGTTTGTAGATGGCAAAATGATATTTTTACAAGGCAGCCCGGAGTTGAAAGAACAGAATGGTATACAATTGGGGAGATTGTCTGGAATCGTAGCTCATTATGTGCCTAAGTACCTTCAGAAGAACCGTATGCCTTCATGGGAAACCAATTGTATTGATGATTGGGAAACTAAGGTTGATGCTGTAGTAGAGGAAACCCTTCCCGAAAATATGACGGTTATTTCTGGAATTCCGTCTTGGGTTCAAATGTATTTTGAAAAAATTCAGCAGAAAACAGGAAAGGCTGTAGGTGATGTTTTCAAAAACTTTAATCTATTCATTTTTGGAGGTGTAAATTACGAACCTTATCGTGCAAAATTTGAAAACCTTATTGGTAGAAAAGTAGATAGCATTGAATTGTACCCTGCCAGTGAAGGCTTTTTTGCTTACCAAGACAAGCAGAACGAGAGAGGTATGTTGCTTTTGTTAAACTCAGGAATTTTTTATGAGTTTATCAAGGCTGATGAATTTTTTACTGAAAACCCAAAGCGTCTTACGATAAAGGACGTTGAGGTTGGTGTGAATTATGTGATGATTATTTCGTCAAACGCTGGACTTTGGGGCTATAACTTAGGAGATACCATTCAGTTTACTTCTACAAAACCTTATCGTGTGATTGTTTCAGGGCGTATCAAACATTTTATTTCAGCCTTTGGCGAACATGTGATAGGTAAAGAAGTGGAACAGGCCATGCAAGAAGCTACTGAAGGTACAGACATTCGTGTTTCAGAGTTTACGGTCGCACCGCAAATTACACCAGAAGAAGGTTTGCCGTATCATGAATGGTTTATCGAATTTGAAAATGAACCACAAGATTTTTCCGCTTTGGCGAAAAAATTAGATAACTCCCTGCAAAAGCAAAACAGTTACTATTACGATTTAATTGTTGGGAAGGTTTTGCAACCCTTGAAAATAAATTCAGTGAAAAAAGGTGGTTTTCAGGCTTATATGAAATCGCAAGGGAAGTTGGGCGGACAAAATAAAATTCCGAGATTGTCTAACGACCGAAAAATTGTTGAAGGCATTCCACAGTAAGATTAGCTCAATAATGTTATCTTTGGCGAGCATTTAAAAGTATTTATGGCGCATAAAAAACTTCATACCAGAACCCGAGCTCAAGAGAGTTCGAACGCGATAGAGCGGCTGTATATCACCATGCGTCACTTGTTTAATCGTGGGTTTTATAAGCCTATGGGGATTTCAGGCGAAACCTTGAGAGAAGCACTTTTGCTTTTAAGACCTGAAATTTATGGTTCAGTTGGTGAAGAAAAAGCTGAATTGCAAGGTTTGCTTTATGTTATTGACCGTTTGCCTCAAGGCATTGAAGAATGCACGTTTATTAATTTAACGAGTGATGAAGGCTATTCAAACTCACATTTTCAATCGATAGTCCCGAAAAAACGTCGTCGTAACTGTTATCGTATTGATAACGAACAGATGAATATTGAAATTACACGAGGGCGATCAGAGATTTATGATATATTAACCCATCTTACGTTTA
The DNA here is from genome assembly GCF_008806375.1 of Pseudotamlana haliotis. Taxonomy (GTDB): domain Bacteria; phylum Bacteroidota; class Bacteroidia; order Flavobacteriales; family Flavobacteriaceae; genus Pseudotamlana; species Pseudotamlana haliotis. Next base: position 31,084 of record NZ_WAAT01000052.1, read on the forward strand.
TTTTTATTGAATCTCATAAAATTGGCCAGCGTGTCTTAATTGATGAAGATGGTGCCACGACTAGGGATTGGGTGAAGCTTGAAAAAGCAGTATTATCTAAAAAGAAGTTTACTAGAGAGGAACGTGAAGTCGCTATTACGCATGCAGCCAACATATTGGGGCGTACGTTTAATGAAATACATTTAATTTATAATGAGTTTGCTACCAACTCACAGCCAGAGCGCTTTTTACATATTGTATATTGGTTGGGTAAGCTAGCTATAGAAGAACTCATTAATAAAGAAAAAAGAACCATTACCTTTAGTCCTGTGTTACGTGAACGCATAGGGCATCATATTCACGGCGAAGTATGGGCCGATACCATAAAGGAAACGCTTTTTAAAGAAGGATTACTTAATCGTCCATTACATATTATTAGTGCAAACATGCACAGCGTAATGAATACCTTTTTTGCGCAGAGTGCTTTAAAAGTCAAAAACTCTAAGAAGGATATTTTTGATATTTATGAGTCTTTAAGTCAGTCTGATAATGAAACGTCTCGCCATAAAGTCTCTAAAGAAGCCATGCAAAATGGCATGATTTATATTAAAGATACTTCAGGTGCAAATATTGATGTTCAACTATTTGATTCGGCTAAATTTGATGCCTCCAAACTTGGCATTGAAGTTTCTGAAACTATCATAAATGATGAAAAGCCTGTTATTTTGGTTATGGATTATGCTTTTGGAGAGCAGGCCTATGAAACCATAGATGAATTACTCAAACCCTATAAAGTTGAAGATGAAGAAATACATATGAATGTAGGTTCTGTTTCTATTATGGGGAAAGCAGGAATTTTAGAAGGTGGTAAAGGTGATATTATGATTCCTTCGGCGCATATTTTTGAAGGTACAGCCGATAATTACCCGTTTCAAAACGAGCTTAAAAAAGAAGATTTAGAAGGTCAAGGCGTTTCGGTTTATGAAGGTTCTATGATTACGGTATTGGGAACCTCATTACAGAATAAAGATATTTTAAAATTCTTTTACAATTCCACTTGGAAAGTTATTGGTTTAGAAATGGAGGGTGCCCATTACCAGAAAGCCATTCAAGCGGCTTCAAAGGTAAGAGGTAGTATAAGCGAAAATGTAAAAGTTCGTTATGCTTACTATGCAAGTGATAATCCATTAGAAACAGGAGCTACATTGGCGTCGGGAGGTTTAGGAACATCGGGAGTAAAACCAACATATTTAATAACAAAAACCATATTAGAACAAATACTTAATTAAATTATTATGAGTAACGAAGGGCAGAAATCGCAACAGTCTGAAGAAGTAGATTTAGGACAATTATTTAAGGTTATCGGGAGAGGTTTTGATAAGTTGTTTAAGTTTATAGCAAGCATTTTTATTGGTTTATATAGGTTGGTAATTGCTTTACTGTCACATTTTTACCGACGTAAATTATGGTATGGTTTGGCAATAGTGATTGGAGTTGTTATTGGTTTTGTTGTAGATTCTAAATCTGATAAATTGTATGGCGCAAATATGTTTATTGAAACTAATTTCAAGTCGGCACATCAAGTTTATGAAAATGTAAAACAGCTTCATCAATTAGCCATTGATAAAGATTCAATGAGGCTATCAAAGATTCTTGGTGTCGATCCTTCTCAAGCATCAAAACTAAAAGGGTTCTATATTAAAGCTTCTATAGATGAAAACCAGGTTGCCGAAATGTATTCTGAGTTTTATATGAAATTAGATTCTTTATCTAGAACTACAATGACTTTTGATCGTTATTTAGGTTCTTTACATGCTACAGATTATCCAGAACACCAAATTGGCGTGGCATCTACAAATAAATCCATTTTTCGATTAATTGAATCTAGATTTACAAATAAACTAATAGATAACCCATATTTAGAAAATTTAGTAATTACTAATAAGAGAAATTTAGAATTGGAGGAAAATGCCTTAAAAAGTCAAATTCAGAAAACAGATTCTTTAGCTAATGAATATTTAAAAATTAGAATTAACGAATCACGTAAAGATCCTGTTGTTGGCTCTGGAACAAACCTATATTTAGCAGGAGATAATGAATCTCAAGGATTATTAATGGATGAATCTAAAGTGATTGAAAAACGTTTAAATCTTGAGGAGTTGAGACGTGAAGTAAATCTTCGAAAAGCTGAGGAATATGGGGTAGTTAATGTATTAGGAGGCTTTCCTGAAACAGGTTATGATATTAGAGAGTGGACCGACAAAATGAAATTTGTATTCCCTTTAGTTTTATTTGCGTTAACTTTAGGAATGTTTTCGATTTTAGGTTTAGGTAAATTCTTGGAAAACGAAACTAAGAAGTAGATGGTTTAACCATTTAAGGCATGTGTTTAGAGTATTGTAAATTTGTGTCGTATAAATAAGTATCTAAATATTAAGAAGACGTATGCGTATTTTAATTACAGGTGGAGCAGGGTTTATAGGTTCTCATGTGGTAAGGTTGTTTGTTGAAACTTATCCGAAATACCAAATTTTTAATTTGGATTTACTCACTTATGCCGGCAATTTAGAGAACTTAAAAGATCTTGAAAATAAGACTAATTATACTTTTCTGAAAGGCGATATTACTGATGAAATATTTATAGAAACCCTATTTGAAAATTATCAATTTGATGGGGTGATACACTTAGCGGCTGAGTCTCATGTTGATCGTTCGATTACAGATCCTTTGGCATTTGTAAAAACAAATGTTATAGGAACCATGGTATTACTTAATGCCTTTAAAAATTTATGGCAAGGTGATTTTGAAAATAAACGTTTTTATCACGTTAGTACTGATGAGGTTTACGGAACACTAGGCCAAACAGGCTTGTTTACTGAAACGACTGCCTACGATCCAAATTCGCCTTATTCAGCTTCAAAAGCTAGCTCTGATCATTTTGTTCGTGCTTACGGTGAAACTTATAATTTACCCTATGTTATTTCAAATTGTTCTAATAATTATGGGCAAAATCAATTTCCTGAGAAGCTTATTCCTTTGTTTATAAATAATATCATCCACAACAAACCTTTACCGGTTTATGGCGATGGTAATTACACGCGAGACTGGTTGTATGTTAAAGATCATGCTGTTGCTATCGATATGGTTTTTCATAAAGGACAAAATGGTGAAACTTATAATATTGGTGGTTTTAATGAGTGGAAAAACATTGATTTAGTTAAATTACTTTGCGCTCAAATGGATGATAAGTTAGGTCGAGCTCCAGGGACTTCAGAAGCCTTACTTACTTTTGTGAAAGATAGACCAGGACATGATTTAAGATATGCCATTGATGCCTCAAAAATTAAAGAAGAACTCGGCTGGGTGCCTTCAGTGACTTTTGAGCAGGGTCTTAAAAAAACAATCGATTGGTATCTGAGTAATAAAGACTGGTTAGAAAATGTGACCAGTGGTGTGTATCAATCATACTATAAAAAACAGTACAGTTAATCTTGTTTATATGAAAGGAATAGTTTTAGCAGGAGGTTCAGGAACACGATTACACCCACTAACTTTATCGGTGAGTAAACAGCTCATGCCTGTTTACGACAAGCCTATGATATACTACCCGATATCTACATTAATGTATGCCGGGATTAATGAAATTTTAATTATTTCAACGCCTAAAGATTTACCCTTATTTAAAGATTTATTAGGTGATGGTAAAAAATACGGTTGCATTTTTGATTACGCCGTACAAGAAGAACCAAACGGATTAGCAGAGGCTTTCATTATTGGAGAAGATTTTGTTGGAAACGATAAGGTGGCGTTAATTTTAGGAGACAATATATTTTACGGTACAGGGTTGTCTGATTTACTTCAAACAAATAATGATCCTGACGGTGGTATTATATATGCCTACCAGGTTCATGATCCTGAACGCTATGGCGTTGTAGAATTTAATGATTCTGGACAGGCCATATCAATCGAAGAAAAACCGGAAGCCCCAAAATCAAGTTATGCAGTCCCAGGTATTTATTTCTATGATAATACGGTTATAAAAATTGCTAAAAATATTAAGCCAAGCCCTAGAGGAGAACTAGAAATAACCGATGTTAATAAAGTTTACCTTGAGCAGGGCAATTTAAATGTAAGTATTTTAGACCGTGGAACAGCATGGTTGGATACAGGAACGTTTCAATCGCTTATGCAAGCATCACAGTTTGTTGAGGTGATTGAAGAAAGGCAGGGCTTAAAAATTGGGGCAATTGAAGCTGCCGCTTATGAAATGGGATATATTGATGAAGCTGCTTTTAAAGCCTTGGCTAAACCCTTGCTTAAGAGTGGTTATGGGAAGAATCTATTAGCACTACTGAAAAATAAATAAATGCAACTTACCGAAACAAAACTTAAAGGGTGCTTTCTTATCGAGCCTACTGTGTTTGAAGATAAAAGAGGTTATTTTTTAGAGTCTTATAATCAAAAAGCTTTTAATGAGGGTGTTGGCTCTAATGTTAATTTTGTTCAAGACAATGAATCGTATTCTTCAAGAGGGGTATTGCGAGGCCTTCATTTTCAAAAAGGAGAATTTGCTCAAGCGAAGTTAGTACGTGTGATAAAAGGAAAGGTTTTAGATGTAGCTTTAGATTTGAGAAAAGACTCAACTACTTATGGTGAATATTTTTCAGTAGAGTTGTCTGAAGAAAATAAAAAGCAATTATTTGTACCTCGTGGATTTGCTCATGGTTTTGTCGTGTTAAGTGAAACTGCTTTGTTTGCTTATAAATGCGATAATTTTTATAATAAATCTTCAGAAGGAGGGATTATGTATAACGATAGTACCTTAAATATAGATTGGCAATTAAATCCCGATGAATTTATAATTTCAGAAAAAGATTTAATCCTTCCAAGTTTTGAAAGCTTAAGTTTATGATTGATGTTTTAGTTACAGGAGCTAAAGGCCAATTGGCAAGTTGTATAAGAGATTTAGAGGCGCAATATCGCCATTTAAATTTTATTTATGCCGATGCTTCAATGTTGGATATCTGTGATGTAAATCAAGTTTTATCCTTCTTCAAAGCTCAAAAATCAATTGATTATTGTATTAACTGTGCTGCATATACTGCGGTGGATAAAGCTGAAAATGAACAACAAAAGGCCTTTCAGATTAATGCAGAAGGTCCCAGAAATTTAGCAAGAGTATGTGTTGAGTTTAAGGCGACGTTATTGCATGTTTCAACCGATTTTGTGTTCGATGGAGAAAGCGATAAACCTTATGTTGAGCATGATATACCCAACCCAATTAGTGTTTATGGGGCGTCTAAGCTTAAAGGTGAGGAAGCAATTAAAGAAGTTTTAAAAAGGTATTTTATTTTTAGGACGTCATGGTTGTATTCCGAACATGGGAATAATTTTATGAAAACCATGTTACGTCTGGCCGAAACCCGCGATACGTTAGGTGTAGTTAGTGATCAAATAGGTGCCCCAACTTATGCGAAGGATTTAGCTAAAGTCTTATTGGATGTTATCGATGCAAATAATAATAACTATGGTTTGTATCATTATAGCAATGGAGGTATTACGAGTTGGTACGATTTTGCCAAAGAGATATTTAAGCTTTCAAATACAAACATAACTGTTAATCCTATCACTACATTAGAATACCCTACCCCTGCTAGACGTCCAAAATACAGTGTTTTAGATAAGTCGAAAGTAAAACAAATTTTGAGTTGCGAAATTCAAGAATGGGAAATGAGTCTCAAGGTCGCTTTGACAAGATTATAGCAAAAAAAAACACCTGCCACTTCATTATTTAGGATGAATCTTCGTGAAGAGCAAAACAAATATCTTACTTTTGCCATTCATGTTAAATTTAAGGTTTAAAAAAATATAAATGCAGAAAAAAGTTGCTTTAATAACAGGTGTTACAGGACAAGATGGTGCTTATTTAAGTGAATTTTTACTTAAAAAAGGGTATGAAGTTCATGGTGTAAAAAGACGATCGTCTTTATTTAATACAGATCGTATAGATCATTTGTATCAAGATCCACACGTTGAAAATCAAAATTTCTTTTTGCATTATGGCGATTTAACCGATAGTACTAACCTAACGCGATTAATACAAGAGGTTCAGCCTGATGAGATTTATAACCTTGCCGCGATGAGTCACGTACATGTATCTTTTGAAATGCCAGAATATACAGCTAATGCCGACGGTATTGGGACACTTAGACTTTTAGAGGCTATTAGACTTCTAGGTCTTGAAAAGAAAACTAGAATATACCAAGCATCTACATCAGAGTTGTACGGTAAAGTTCAAGAAGTACCTCAAACAGAAACGACACCTTTCTATCCAAGAAGTCCGTACGCTGTTGCAAAAATGTACGCCTATTGGATTACAGTTAACTACAGAGAAGCCTACGGTATGTATGCTTGTAATGGTATTTTGTTTAATCATGAGTCGCCTATTCGAGGCGAAACTTTTGTGACTAGAAAGATTACTCGAGCAACTTCTAAAATCGCATTAGGCTTACAGGATAAATTTTATTTAGGGAATTTAGATGCCCAACGAGACTGGGGACATGCCAAGGATTATGTACGTATGATGTGGATGATTTTGCAAGCCGATGAAGCTGAAGATTGGGTAATTGCCACAAATAAAACGACCACTGTTCGTGATTTTGTTAGCATGTGTTTTGCGCATGTAGGTGTTGAACTGGAATTTAAAGGTGAAGATGAAGAGGAAAAAGGTTTTGTGAAAAAATGTAATAACCCGAACTATCAGTTAGAAATAGGGAAAGAAGTGGTTTCTGTAGACCCTAAATATTTTAGACCAACCGAAGTAGAGTTGTTAATAGGTGATGCTACTAAAGCTAAAGAAAAATTAGGATGGGTTCCTAAGTATGATTTAAAAGGCTTAGTAGAAGACATGATGCAAAGTGATATTAAACTCATGGAGAAAGAGCAGTACCTAAAAGATGGTGGTTATAAAACAATGAATTATTTTGAGTAAATTTTTATGAATAAAAACTCTAAAATTTATGTTGCTGGTCACAGAGGTCTCGTAGGAAGTGCCATTTTAGCAAACCTTGAAAGTAAGGGGTATCAAAATATTATTATAAGAACCCATAGCCAATTAGATTTAACAAACCAGGAGGCCGTTGCTCATTTTTTTCAAGAGCAAAAGCCTGACTATGTGTTTTTAGCAGCCGCAAAAGTTGGTGGTATTGTGGCAAATAATACCTATAGAGCCGATTTTATATATGAAAATATGATGATTCAAAATAATGTGATTCATCAAAGTTATATTCATCAGGTTAAAAAATTATTATTCTTAGGAAGCACTTGTATCTATCCTAAAAACGCACCTCAACCCATGAAGGAAGACTGTTTGTTAACGGGGCCCTTAGAATATACAAACGAGCCTTATGCTATAGCGAAAATAGCAGGCATAAAAATGTGTGAGAGTTATAACCTGCAGTATAATACAAATTTTATTTCAGTGATGCCTACAAATCTATATGGGCCTAATGATAATTTCGATTTAGAAAAATCACATGTTTTACCCGCTTTAATAAGAAAAATTCATTTAGCTAAGTTATTGTCGGAGAATAAGCATGATGAGGTTGTTAAAGATTTAAAAGTTAATACTATTGAAGAAGCAGAAGCCTATTTAAAAGGTTTTGGAGTTTCTGGAAATAGCGTTGAAATTTGGGGTTCTGGAAAACCAAAACGCGAATTTTTATGGAGTGAGGATATGGCTGATGCTTGTGTGTTTATTATGGAAAACAGAGATTTTTCAGACACCTACCAATCTGATGAAAAGGAGGTTAGAAACACGCATATTAACATTGGAACAGGTGAAGATGTTTCAATAAAGGAATTGGCAGAAACTATAAAAGAAACCGTTGGTTTTAAAGGTAATTTGGTATTTAATACCGATAAGCCTGACGGGACCATGCGTAAGTTGACAGATGTTTCTAAATTGAATGATTTAGGATGGAAGCGCGGTGTTGAGTTGCAAGAAGGTGTTTCAAGAGTTTATAAATGGTATCAGGAGGGGCAAGAATAATATTAATTAATATTTGATAGCAATGTACAAATTAATAGTGTTTTTCATCTTTTTGCTCACTTTTTCTTGTAAACAAAGTACAAGTAGTACGGAGGATGTTAATATTAAAACCGCACGCGTATCTACGGTAAAAAATGAAAATGTAATCCATAGTTTTGATAGTGAAGACTTGGTTACATGGTCAAGAGTAAGAGTAGATATCGAACCTAGTTCATTCTATTATTCAGGTTTAAGAGCTTATTCTATTTCTAGAGGAACAGCCTTAGAACCTTCTTATTTAGAAACAACCTCAGTCCAGGTGAAGCCAGGAAAAACCTACAAGGTAAGCTTGGTTGTTAAAAAAAGTGATGAATGCCCATTTTTAGGGTTAAGAATTGTAGGGAAGTATCCCGATAGAGTTGATGCTATTTATAATCTAGATAATGGCACTGTTTTAGGAGTTAAAGTTGCTAAGGATTTTCAAAACCCAAAAGCAGATATTGAAAAGCTAAAAGACGATTGGTTTAAATGTAGTTTAACTGCACAGCTGCCATCAAGTGATATAAAATTAATTATGGGTGCTACTACCAAGGATAAAGATGTTTCTAGGTGGGAAGGAAAAACCAACAAATTAGTAAAAACTTATATTGTGCCATCGAGTATAATTATAGAAGAAGTCTTTTCACAACATTAATAATAAAAGAGTTTTTTAGAACTTATTTTGAATTATTTTAAAAATGATTAATAACACAAAAATATTAGATTGCACACTTCGAGATGGAGGTTATTATACTAATTGGGACTTCGATAATAAATTGGTCTTAAATTACTGTAAATTGATGGAAAGTTTACCCATTGATTATGTCGAAATTGGTTATCGTAGTATTTCGTTAAAAGGATATTTAGGAGAGTATTTTTACTTACCGGTATATCTCCTAAAACGTTTAAAGTTATTAATGCCTTCCAAAAAACTCACCATTATACTTAACGAGAAGGATATACGACCAGAGCACTTAGATGAGGTTTTAGCTCCTTGTAAACCATACGTTACTTTAGTAAGGATTGCCATTGACCCTAAAAACTTTGAAAGAGCAATTGCTTTGGCCGTTGCGGTGAAAAGTATGGGTTTTGAAGTTGGTTTTAATGTTATGTATATGTCGAAATGGAAGGAAGATCCTTCGTTTTTAGACTTGTTAGAAGGTATAGATGAGACTGTAGATTATTTTTATATGGTCGATTCTTTTGGTGGTGTAAACCCGAGTGAAGTACAGGAAATTATTAGCCTTGTTAAGTCAAAAACGAATATCCCATTAGGGTTTCATGGACATAACAATTTAGAAATGGCCCTTATAAACACCTTAACTGCTGTAGAGCAAGGTTGTAGTATCATTGATGGTACCATAACAGGAATGGGGCGAGGAGCCGGTAATTTGCGTACAGAATTGTTTTTAATCTATTCAAGTAGTAGGGGAAATATAGACATTAATTATACAGAATTAGGTAACGTTGTTTCAGGATTTGAAGCGCTTAAAAGTAATTATAATTGGGGTACAAATCTTCCGTATATGTTTTCTGGGGCAAATTCATTGCCTCAAAAACAAGTTATGGAATGGGTTGGGCTAAACAGGTACCCGATTAGTAGTATTTTAAATGCCTTAAAAAATCAAAAGGACGATGTTAGTGATAATATCAAGCTTCCTGTTTTAGAAAAATCCAGCACTTTTAAAAAAGCTGTAATTTTAGGAGGTGGTAATTATGCAAAAGAGCATGAAGATGCCATTAAAATTCTAATTGAAAAGGATGAAAATATTTGCTTAATTCATGCAGGAACTAGAAATGTTTCTAGTTATTTAGATAGTAAAAGCAAACAATTTTATACGCTTATTGGTTTTGAAAGTGAAAAATTACTCAATCAAATAGGTGATTTTTCTAAAATTAAGCATAAGTGTATTTATCCGCCGTATCCAAGAAAAATGGGTACAATAATACCAGAGGAAATTAAAGATGATTCTTTGGAAGTTGAAGAAATAGAATTCACAAATCTAACCTCAGAATCACCATTGTGTATTGCTGTTCAAGCCGCTATAGATTTAGGTGTTTCTTCCATTTTATTAGCAGGATTTGATGGCTATGAGACGACCTTAAATCAGCATCAATTTACCTTATCTCAAGAAAATCAACAAATCATTGATGACCTACTTGAGGTAGATAATGTTGAATTGGTTTCTATTACGCCAACTAAATATAAAAACATAATTACCAAATCAATATATAGCCTAATAGAATGATAACAGTTTTTTTACCTTGTAGAGCTGGAAGTGAGAGAGTTCCTAAAAAAAACACAAAACCCTTTGCAGGAGTTGAAGGTGGACTTTTAGTTATTAAACTAAAGGAATTATTAAAAGTAAACCTAGTAAGTAAAATTGTGTTATCAACAAATGACCCTGTAGTTATTGATATAGCAGAAAGTCTTAAGTCCAATAATATTTTAATTGATAAAAGGCCTGAGGCATTAGCCTCATCTTCAACAAGTACTGATGATCTAATTAAATATGTTCCAGAAGTTATTAAAGAAGGTCATATTATGTGGACACATGTGACCTCACCTTTTCTAGACTCTAAAGTTTATACCGAAATTATAGAAGCCTACTTAAATGGTTTAGATAATGGGAACGATAGTTTAATGACCGTCAACAAAATTCAAACTTTTTTATGGAATGAAGAAGGTAGTTTGAATTATGATAGGAAAATTGAAAAATGGCCAAGAACCCAAACACTTCCTAAGTTGTATGAAGTGAATAGTGGCGTTTTTATAAACTCGTATGAAAACTATGTAAAATATCAAGATAGAATAGGTGAGGATCCTTATTTGTTTGAAACTGAGGGATACGCATCATTTGATATAGATTGGATTGAAGATTTTAACCTTGGTGAATTTATTTATAAATCATTAAATCATTAAATATTTAATTATTTTGAAAACTATATTTTGGGATTTTGATGGTGTGATTCTTGATTCAATGGCGGTAAGAGATTTTGGTTTTGAGCAGATTTTTAAAGCTTATGAAAAATCAGAAGTAGATGCCTTATTGCATTTTCATCGAATAAATGGAGGTTTATCGAGATATGTTAAAATACGCTATTTCTTTAATGAAATTTTAAATTCAGAAATTTCAGATGAAGAAGTGTTGAATTATGCATCTCGTTTTTCAGATATTATGAAAAAGGAGCTTATCAAAAAAGAGAATTTAATTACAGAAACTGTAAATTATATTAAGAGTAATTATGATAAGTATAACTTTCATATTGTATCGGGGTCAGATCAGGAGGAGTTGCGGTTTTTATGTAAAGAGCTAGGTGTTGCCCAGTATTTTTTAACAATAAATGGATCTCCAACGCATAAAAATATTTTGGTAAGCCGAATACTTGAAACTTACAACTATTCTAAATCTAAGTGTTGTTTAATTGGTGATTCAATTAACGATCTAGACGCCGCTAACCATAATAAGATTTCTTTTTTTGGGTTTAATAATCAGGAGCTCAATAAAAATGACTTAAGTTATATTGAAAATTTTAGTAAATTTTATTTTTAAAATCATATGAAGAAGATCTTGTACTTAGATAATTGGAATATTGGTTATCGTAATTTTTTGAGATTAGATCAAAAATTTAAAGAAAGAGGTTATGAGACGCTACTAGTACATACAACTTCATGGATGGATTTGGAGTATGAATCTGAAAGTGAATGTGAAGGCATGAAACTTAGAGATATTTCATACTATAAAACCAATAGGATTAAAAAAATAATTAAGCAAGAAAAGCCGTCGGCCATATTGATTTTAAATTTGTCATTTATATTAGATAGGGCGATAGTAAAAATATGTAAAGACTTAAATATTAACCTATATTATCTAGCTCACGGAAAACTTATAACTGTCGAAGGCCAGGCTGTTTTCAAGGATAATATGAAAAAGTTTGGAGAAAGTAAACTAAGCTCCAAAATTAAAAGAAAGAACCTCTTGTCGTTATATAACTATTTTATAGAAATGAAAAGCATTCCTAAGTTTTTTCAGTTTTTTTATAAGGCAGCACAGAATTATACTCAATTTACGGCTTTTCCAAAATATAGTGAGGAATTGAAGGTTAATAAATCAATGGTTTATTACCCTATAGATTATAGTGTTATGGTCGATGAGTTTGGTTTTCCAGAAGATAATGTTATAGTTGTTGGAAACCCAGAATTAGATTTCTTTTATGATACTAAAATTGTTGACAAAGAAGAATATTGTTTAAACGAACTTAAAATTAAAAGTCCAAACTACGTCGCATATATTGACGACGGGTTGTCCTCTATAAGAAATTGGGATAATAACCGTTGGTTGGATTTTTTAAAAGATGTTAATGACGTTTTAAAAAAACATAATTTAGAATTAGTCATTAAACTTCATCCACGGAGGGATTTAAGTGGTTGTGAATCTTTTCTAGACCGAGAGGGAATAAAGTATTATAACGATATAGACTTTAAAAATTTCGTTCATCATTCTTTGTTCGTATTTAGTCATTTTTCTTCAGTAATCGTATACGGGTTATTGTTGAATAAAAGTATAAAATCTCCTCGTTGGGGTGACTCTGTTGGGATTGAAGAAAATTTTCCACATGATGTTGTTAATTACTATTACAGTAAAGAAGACTTTATTAAAGATCTGTTTAATGTAAATGTTGATGAAGAGGCGATTAAAAAATATTTAGTATCAGAAATAGGAACAAGTTTTGATGGAAATTGTAGAGATCGTATTGTAAATCAGGTCTTAGAAGGTTTATAACATGGCGAAAAACATAGGTTTTTTTTTAAATTCCATTAAGTATATCGTTGTTTCGGGTGCGTCTAAAGGTTTTAATTATATATTATTACTTTATCTAGCCGTTGGAGCTTTTACCGAGCAGTATGTTATTATACTCTTATTATTGTCATTGGAACAAATACTAAGTTTATTATTACCATTAAACAATCCCAATATTATCTATTCAAAAAGTATTTCCCAATACGAGGTAATAACTAATAAACTCATATCAAATTCGCTTATTGTTATTTTATTATACCTCCTGCTATTTGTTGTTTTTAGAGAGTTTATTTATGAATACTTTGAAGTAAATAACTTGTTAGTTTATTTAAGTATTGTAGTAAACATTCTTATAAATTCTTATTTAGTTTATCTCACAAATTATTACAAATTAATAGAAAAGCATCAAACAGCCTTATTAATTCAAGCCTTGTTATTAATTTCATTTGTATCAATTTTAGTATCGGTATTAATTTTTGATAATAAAATAAGCTCTTTTTTTGTGGGTAAAGCCTTTGGTTTAACTATTGTTTTAGTGATTATTACCTTTTTAAAACTAAACCTTTCTAAGTTTAGTTTTACTTTGTTAAACACTTCGGAGCTTAAGAAAATAATTAATCTATTGTTGGTTAGTGTTTTAGGTTGGGTTTCTGGATTAGGCTTTATGAATGTAGCTAAAATTTATGCATCAGACGAAGAGTTGCTAAAAGTAGGCTATATTTTGAATATTTGTAATGTGTTTTTATTAATAAGTATAGGTGTAAATTCTGTTTATAATCCGCTTATAAAAAAGTATTTAAATGTAAATAATATTAAGGCATTAAGGATAAAACGAAACACGCTCTTAATTTATGTTTTAATAGCGGCAATCAGTTATTTGGGCTACTTACTGCTTATGAACTTTGATTTTAGTGGCGAGATTGAAACCATGGTTTCTGTAATTCCTTATGCTATATTAATATTTCTTTTTGGTGCCTTTCAGTCAGTTGTGCATCCATTTTATTTAATTACCGACCGATTTAAAGATTTTTCATATTTAAATATTTTATCTTATTTATTTTGGATTGGACTCATGTTAATTTGTACTTACTATGGTTATGATAATTATATTTGGTTTTTAGTTATCATTTATATGATAAAATCGGGTTTTGCCTATTTTTATGCTCAAAAAATGTTTACAGGTAAAATGTGTTCCTTAAAAGAGGCTGAGCAGTGATAACTAATAGTGCCAACAGTTTTTTTACACTTAAAGACTTAATATGATATATATTTTAATTTTTTTAGTTTTGATTCAATTGTTTTTATTGACTAGAAACTTAAAATATTATTTTTTAAGTCCTGTTTATATTTATGTTCTATTTTCAGGGATATCAATTTTAATATCAGTATTATATTTTTATTATTATGACGATAAATACAATATGTTTAGGTTAGATGAGGTTTCCAATGAAGATTTTATTAACACCATCGAGTGGTATCTTATTGCTTTAAACTCTTTTATTTTTGGATTTCTATTATATCATAATTTTTCTTTAAGGGCCACAAGAAATCTTTTAAGGAAACCCTTTAACGAATCCTTGTTTTTTAATTTAAAGTTACCCGAAAATATTGTTACTATTGTGTCTGGTTTATTTTTCACGATAGTCCTTCTTTATTTTGTTTCCTATGGAACTAGCTTGTTTTATAGAGATCAATATTTGCCCAAAGAGAACGTGAAGGCACTAATTGTTTTAATAAAATTACTGTCGTTGGTTCAGGTCATTTTATTAGGCATTATTTATGATAAAAATAAGTTATTAAGTATTACATACTTTTTTATTATGTTCCTATTGTCCATAGGTACGGGCTCAAGAACAGTGATTTTAACGTTGTTGCTTTATTTTATTTTAATTTTTATTTCAAAGGGTAATACGTTAAAAAATAAAATCACTTTTTTTATAAATATATTTTTAACTTTTATTTTTCTTGGGTATTTAATGAATTTTAGGTCTCAAGAAGCCCATGGTATTTTGCCATATATAGAAAGTATTTTTACTAGTGAGAGACAAAGAGACTCCTTTTTTAATGTATACTATTCGCTTATTTTTGGTGTTTTTGTAACTATTCGCACACTTAAAGATGCTTTACCCGATTGGCATGTTATCTATGTAAGTTTAAACCCTCTTCCAGGTTCGATGGTTGGTTGGTACGATATAGCTAGTGATATGAGAATTAATAGATATGCCCCCTTTTCATTGCACGGTAGGGTGTTTAAAATGGGCTTTTTATTTACTTTCTGCTACTTTATTTTTACAGGGCTTATATATTCCTTTTTTGAAAGGTTAATGAGGAGTTATTTAAATATAGGGAATAAGTGGGTACCGTTTATATTAGTCATCTTACTCACTTTACATATTGTATATGGTTTTGAATACAACATGCGTTCTTCTGTGAGATATTTGTATTATTCTTTTGCTTTTGTTGTGCTCGTAGTAGTGGCTAATAAAGTCTATAATAGCCTCATAAAACCAATAGAAAAATGATCGATTTAACTAAGCTTTTGTTGAAAAACCAACCAATAAGTATAGCTTTTATTTTATTAGGGTTGTTTCCTATATTTCCTTTTAACCTAAAACCTGTAATAGTTGGAGTAGTGATAGCAATAAGTGTTTTTTACTACTTTAAAAGGGCGGAAACCGTGTTTTCTAACATATACCTTTTCAACGGTATTCTTTTTATTTTATATGGGATATCATTCTTTTATTCTCAAGACAAAGTATATGCTTTAAAGAGACTCGAAACGTCATTATCGCTGGTGCTATTGCCGATATTCTTCATTTTATTATCGTCAGGTGTTTTAAGTAAAAAAACATTATTACATATAGAAAAAGTTTTTTTTAAAACATTCTATTTTTCTGTTCTTTTAATGAGTATTGTCATCTATATCTACATATGCTCATTGGGTTATTTTAACGGTTTAGTTAGCTACAGTTTTTGCCTGTCATATATTGAGCATCGGTTATGGGTTTTTAATGATCATCCAATCTATATTTCTATATTTCTTGCTATCGCTTTAATTTTTTCTATAAGGTTATATAAAAGCGGCTCTAAGTATATAAAAGCCCTTATTTTAATAGGTGATTTAGTTGTTTTGAGCACGCTGTTTTTCTTATCTAGAAAGGGAGTGATAATAGCTCTTATTATATCTTTTATTTTTTTAGCCTTTAAAACACTGCGGTTCACAAAAATTCGTGTGTTGTATTTAGCTGCTGTTGCTATTTTTATGGCTGTATTCTTTTTCATATCCTCATCGCAATCAAAACGATTTAAAGAAATTTTCAATCAAGAAACTTATACGAATTCAATAAACGAAAACTTATCCTCTACAAGTATTAGGTTTGGTATATATAAGTGCGCAGTAAAACAAATACCCCAATCTGGTTTTTTTGGATTTGGTATAGGAGATGTTAAACATGCTTTGCAGGATTGTTACCAAGAAACATCTGCATTATTGGTTAATAAAAATTATAATACTCACAACCAGTATCTCAACACGATACTGGCAACAGGTGTTATTGGTTTGTTAATCTTTTGTTTTAGTTTGTTTATGCTTTTTAGGTTCTCTATCAATAGGAACGATTATATTTTTACAGCCGTTTTAATTTTCTATTCCATAGCATTACTAACTGAGAATATTTTAGATAGGCAAAACGGGATTATCTTATTTTCCATTTTAATTAACTATTTCACTTTTCAAAATATATTAAAAATAAAGTTCGATGAATAAAATTTTAGTAATAGGTCCATTACCAGAACCTACAACGGGGGTGTCATTGGCAAATAAAGTAGTAGTAGAAAACCTAAATAAAAATAGTGGTTATGATGTAGATTTTATTAATACTTCTTTTGATAAATTTGACGAAAGTCTTGGGAAGTTTTCGTTACGAAAAATGTTTTTCTATCTAAAATTAAATGTTTTTTCTTATAAGATCTTCAGCAATAAGATTATTTATATAACCCCTGGTCAAACTTTCTTTGGAATTCTTAAATATGCCAATTTTATATTAATAAGTAAGCTTCTTGGAAGAGAGTTAATTATGCATATACATGGCAACTATGTTGGTAAAGAATACCGTTTATTAAAAGGATTAAAAAAGAGAATATTTAAACGATTATTTAGTCAAACAACTAAAGGGATCGTGTTGTCCGAATCATTAAGCGGTAATATGTCACCTTTTATTAGGGAAGATCAGATTTTTGTTTTGTATAATTTTGTAGAAGATTATTTGTTTCTTGAAGAACGAGTTGTTTTACCTTCTGAAAATAATAATTATCCAAAAGTTATTTTTTTAAGTAACTTGATGGAAGAAAAAGGAATATTAGATTTATTAGAGTCCTTTAAAATTTTGGAAGATCAAGGTGTTAAATTTGAAGCAAAAATAGCCGGTCATATTGATGCTAATAATAGAAATAAAATAGATGAGTATTTTAAAACCTTAAAAAATGTAACGTTTTGTGGGGTTGTTTCTGGTGAAGCAAAAAAAGAGTTATTAATTTGGGGAAATGTTTTTGTGTTACCTACTTATTACGAAATGGAAGGGCAACCAATATCCATTTTAGAAGCAATGGCTACAGGGAATTTGATTTTAACAACGAATCATTCTGGAATTCCAGATATTTTTAAAGATAGCGTAAATGGGTTTTATGTTGAAAAAAAGAATCCAAATAGTATAGCCTCAATAGTAGGAATGATTTCTCAGAATTCCGATAATTTTCTTAGTATTAGGAAGCATAACGTGGCGATGGCTCGTCAAAGCTATAGGGTAGATAATTTTATCTCTAATTTGGTAAAAATTATAGAGAAATGAGTAAAATACAAGATTTAAGTCTATATCAAAACCCAGATGGGTTTAGGGGTAGATCAAAAATTATGGTGCAACTTTGGTGGATTTGTTACGCCGTTTTTTTTAAACCCTCACCACAAGTTCTATATTCATGGAGACGTTTTTTATTGCGAATTTTTGGGGCTGAAATAGGAAAAAATGTTATCATTAGACCATCTGCAGAGTTTACATACCCATGGAAAATAAAGATAGGAGATAACAGTTGGATAGGGGACCAAGTTGTGCTTTACTCTTTAGGAGAAATTATTATTGGAAGTAATACCGTTGTTTCACAAAGGAGTTATATTTGCACAGGTACCCATAATTATAAAGAGATTGATTTTCCAATTTTAGAAAAAAGAATAATTATAGGGGATCAATGTTGGTTGGCTACAGATGTTTTTGTGTCTCCAGGGGTGTCTATTGGTAGTGGTGTGGTTGTAGGCGCAAGAAGCACCGTTATAAGCGATTTAGAGCCTAATGCTGTTTATGTTGGTTCTCCAGTAAAGTTTATAAAAAAACGAGAAATTGAGTAAAAAAATTACAATTATTGGTATTAACTACTATCCAGAAGATAGTGCTATTGGCTTATATACCACGCAAAAAGCAGAATACTTAGTTTCAAAAGGGTTTGATGTCACCGTTATTACAGGTTTTCCATATTATCCGCAATGGGAAATTAGGGAAGATTATAAATCAAAAAATTATTTAGTATCCGAAAACATCAATGGTGTTAAGGTTTTTAGAAGTAAACAATACGTGCCTAAAGACCCTACCTTTGCGAAACGCATAGTGCATTTAACAAGTTTTACATTTGGTAATTTTATTAATTTATTTAAAGTAGACAAGCCTGATATAGTGATATCTATCATTCCGTTTACTACATCTGGGTTATTGGGTTGGTTTTTGAAAAAACGTTATAAATGTAAACACTTAGTTCATATTCAAGATTTCGAATTCGATGCTGCGATAGATTCAGGGCTGTTAAGCGGGAACAAAAAAAGTGTTATTAAGATTTTACAAAACATTGAGAAATTTGTATTAAATAAAGCTGATGTTGTTTCAACCATAAGCTATGGAATGATTAATAAGTTGAAACAGAAAACAGACACTAATACATATTACCTCACTAATTGGATTGATGTAGACGCTTTTAACTATGAAAAATTAGAGCCGCATAGATATTTGAAGTCAGAAAAATTTAAAATTTTATATTCAGGAAATATTGGTGCAAAGCAAGATTGGGATTTGTTTGTTAAAGTATTAAGTCATTTAGAAAAGTTAGAAAATATAGAGGTTGTTGTTGTAGGAGAAGGGGCCGAAAAGGCTAAACTGCTAGAGGTCATAAAAGATTTTAATTTTGTGAAACACTTTAATTTAGTGCCCTATGAAGAATTACCACAATTGCTTTCAAGTGCAGATTTACATATTTTGTTTCAGAAAACAGATGTTATTGATACGGTAATGCCTTCGAAAATATTAGGTATGATGGCTAGTGAAAAGCCGTCTATTGTTACGGGTAATATGGAAAGTGAAGTCGCTAAAGTTTTTCAGGATTCAAAGGGAGGTTTTTATTTTAGCGGTAATTCTATCCATGAGATAATAGAACAAATTCAAGTTTTGAAGGAAGACAAGAGTCTTTGTGTTGAGCTTGGGGTTGGAGCAAAGAAATATGTAGTTGAAAAGTATTCTAAAAACATGGTACTCGATAAATTTATTAATAAACTTGAAAACCTTTGATAAGCTAAATCTAAATACATGAAAAAAATTTTAATAACAGGAGCGGCAGGTTTCTTAGGGTCTCATTTATGTGATCGATTTGTAAATGAAGGTTACCATGTTATTGGAATGGATAATCTTATTACTGGCGACAAAAAAAATATCGATCATTTAATTGGTTTAGATAATTTTGAGTTTATAGCTCACGATGTTACAAATTACATAGAATACAAGGGGAACCTTGATTATATCTTGCATTTTGCTTCACCAGCAAGCCCAATTGATTATCTTAAAATCCCTATTCAAACCTTAAAAGTAGGTGCTCTGGGGACCCATAACTTATTAGGATTAGCAAAGGCAAAAAATGCAAGAATGTTGATTGCATCAACATCTGAGGTTTATGGAGATCCTTTAGTGCATCCACAAAAAGAAGCCTACTACGGGAATGTAAATACCATTGGTCCACGTGGGGTGTACGATGAAGCTAAGCGTTTTCAAGAGTCCATTACTATGGCTTATCATCGTTTTCACGGGTTAGAAACACGTATTGTGCGTATATTTAACACCTATGGTCCTAGAATGCGACTCAACGACGGACGCGTAATACCGGCTTTTATGGGGCAGGCACTTCGAGGGGAAGATTTAACTGTTTTTGGAGATGGTTCACAAACACGATCGTTTTGTTATGTTGATGATCAGGTAGAAGGGATTTACAGATTGCTTTTAAGCGATTATGCCGAACCTATTAATATAGGAAACTCGCATGAAATTACTATAAGTGAGTTTGCCGAAGAAATCATTAAACTTACAGGAACCAACCAAAAGGTTATTTATAAAGATTTGCCAGTTGATGATCCTATGCAAAGGCAACCAGATATAAGTTTAGCAAAAAAAGTGTTAGATTGGGAACCTAAAATAGGTCGAGAAGAGGGTATGAAAAAAACCTTTGAATATTTTAAAGGTTTATCACAGGAGGAGCTTCATAAGAGTGAGCATAAAAATTTTAAAAGTCATATAAAAAAATAGGTGGATTATAAAAAAGGGAGATATTCTGGGTTCATAAAACCACTATTTGGTTTTATAGACTTGGTTATTATTAACATAGCGGTATTTTATTTCGATATAAACTTAACCAATGTTTATATGTTCTGTGGTTATATTTCCTTGTTATGGATTATAATCGCGGTAAAAAATCATTTTTATGAAATACAAAGGCATACCCGGTTAATTCAAATCATCCCCTTACTCTTTAAACAAATTATTATATTTTCAATAGTGCTTTATGCTTATATAGGGTTTTTTAAGCAGCCCAATATGAGTCGCTTACAGTTAGCGTTGTATTTGGTTGCTGTGTTTTTAGCCGTATCACTATTTAAGCTGTTTGTTACCTTTTTATTAAAAAAATACAGAGAAGTTTTAGGAGGTAATGTTAGAAATGTAATTGTTATTGGTCATAACTATAAAACCAGACAATTAATAAACACTTTCAAAAGGCGGTCTGATTATGGTTATGATTTTAAAGCCAGGTTTAGCACACAAGACATCGATTTTTCATTAGAAAAATGCTACAAGTATATTATAGATCATAATATTGATGAAATTTACTTTTCTGTAGCCGAGTTGTCAAATAAACAGATTAATAGTTTAATCGATTTTGCCGATAATAACCTGCGTGAACTCAAATTTATTCCCGATAATAAAGATATATACTCAAAACGTTTAAAATACGAATATTACGATTATATACCAGTTCTATCCATTAGAGATATTCCTTTGCAGGAACCTGCAAATATGTTTATTAAACGCATATACGATATCTTGTTTTCTGCCTTCATTATCATAGGTGTTTTATCGTGGTTAACGCCTATACTGGCTATTTTAATTCGATTGGAGTCTAAAGGCCCTATCTTTTTTAAGCAATCGAGAAATGGTTTTAACTATCAAGAGTTCGATTGTTATAAATTTAGGTCTATGAGGCCAAGTAAAGATGCGCATTTAAATCAGGCTACTAAAGGCGACATGCGTGTTACTAAAATAGGAGCGTTTATTAGAAAAACAAGTATCGACGAGTTACCTCAGTTTTTTAATGTGTTATTTGGCGACATGTCGGTTGTTGGCCCTAGGCCGCATATGGTATCTCATACCAATATGTATGCCCAGCGTATTGATAAATTTATGGTACGTCATTTCGTAAAACCAGGTATTACTGGCCTAGCTCAAACCAGTGGTTTTAGAGGTGAAATTGAAACCGATAAGGACATCATTAATCGTGTGAAGTATGATATTTTTTATATCGAAAACTGGTCACTTTTACTTGATATTAAAATCTCAATACAAACGTTTCTAAACGCTGTAAAAGGTGAAGAGAAAGCCTATTAACTATCATTTTTATTCTTTATGAAAAGCCTAGTTTCTATTATAACGCCCTTGTACAATTCAGAAGCGTTTATCTTAGAAACCATTAACAGCGTGATTCAACAAAGTTATAGGCCATGGGAGCTTCTATTAATAGATGATGGCTCTACAGACGATACACTAAAAATCATTCAGCCTTACCTAGACAAATATTCAAATATCAAGCTTTTAAAAAATAAAATTAACTCTGGTGCTGCAGTTTCTAGAAATAAAGGTATTTATGCTGCAACTGGCGATTATATTGCTTTTTTAGATGCCGATGACTTATGGAAACCGAATAAGCTAGAAGTGCAAATTCGGTTTATGGAAACTAACAATTGCGATGTGTGTTTCTCGAGTTACGAACATATAGATGAAGCTGGTCATGCTTTAAACAAATTTTCTAAGGCATTAAAGGAATTATCGTATACCAAGCTTTTAAAAAGTAACTATATCGGGAATTTAACCGGTATATATAATGCTAAACGCTTGGGTAAAGTAATATCTCCAAACTTAAGGAAACGCCAAGATTGGTTGTTATGGCTAGCGGCTATTAAAAAATCTAGTAAGCCAGCTTTAGGTATCACAGAATCTTTAGCTTACTATCGCGTTCGTAAAAATTCGATTTCGGCAAATAAATGGGAGTTGATTAAGCATAATTATTTGGTATACCATAAGGGATTAGGTTTTTCAAAAATGACTTCCATCTACCTCATGGGGGTGTTTTTTAAGGAACATTTTTTTGTAAAATCGAAACAAATTCAAGCTAAAGGTGAGAGGTGAATTGCTTTAATTTCCCACGATTGGAGCGGTTTAATTGGTCTTGTTGTTCAAAAATAATCCTAAGGTTAGGTTCTAAATATTTTGTAATCGCTTGTTTTACGGCTTCAATGTTTTCTTCTGAAAGCGAGCTAGAACTCACATAACTTATTTTAAACGTATCTAGCTCGAGCTGATCAATTACAAACTCTTTAACGGTACTTTTATCTTCAATAATCGTTTTAGTTACATAGTAAAACGTTAATCCTGCTGCTGTTTTTCCGCTCGGCAGTTTTACCAGGTCACCCGTTCTTCCGTTAAGGCATTTTAAAATGGGTTTTTCTAGAGTACTCGATTCCGATAAGGCACCCAAGTCACCTAAATCGTAGCGTATAAAAGGCTGTGCTTTGTTATAGAGCGACGTAATTACAATACGACCAATCTCGCCATGTGGTAAGGGGTTATTATGCTCGTCTAAAATTTCAACAAATAGATCTTCATTATTAACCACCCATTGGTCGTGCGTATTTTGAAACGCAATAAGCCCTAATTCTGCAGCGCCATATTCATTAATTATCGGAATGTTAAATTGTGTAGCCAGCAGGCTTTTATCTGAGTCGAAAAGCATTTCAGAAGTCACAATACAAGCTTTCAGCGTTGGGCAGACTGTTTTTAAGACGATATTTCTTTTCTGAAGATACTTAGCGAACTGTACAATAGCACTGGTATAGCCATTAATATAATCGAAAGATGAAGCCTTGAATAGCGCAATGTTTTTTTCCATCTGCTCATCACTAAGATCAAATACCGAAAATCGAAAACGATTGCTAAGGCGGTCTTTAATACGTTCTTTATAGTATCCCTTTTTATCTAGAGGAATCCCGTAAAATCGAGCCTGTTTTGATGTGTGTACATCCAGGTCGAACCATTTATAGCGATCTATAAAATTAGCCCAAATTAAAGCATGACAAAATTTGTCTTTTGCAAACAGAAAAGGTGTTCCCGATGACCCTGAGGTTTTGTTTAAGTAAATATTCTTTCTTGAAAAACCATTGGAAAGTCTATCATTTAAAGGTTTTTGTAAATCCAATTTGGTCATAACAGGCAGCTCATTCCAAGTGGTAAAGTTTTCCGCATTAACAAAGGATCTATAAAACGGATTGTTTTTTAAATGATAGTTTACAATATCTTGCTTTTTAGTTTCGATATAGGTGTTACAATCAAGAGCAATCGCTTTTTGGATACTTTTAAGTGTCCTCGAAGCTTTTTTTATAGGGAAGCCGTTTAGTTGTAAAGAAAATTTAAATAAATTCATAGGTGTAAAGCCAAGAAACAAAGCTAAAGATAAATCCGATTTTTTAAGTTTTTAAAGTAAAAAATAAGAAAAAAAGGGAGGGCTTTGCGTTGCTAATTCTAAAAAGCCCTTATTTTTGCAAGCATATAATTAAAGCCATTCTCATACATTTGAGAATCTAAAAATCAATACAATGAATATCTTAATTCTTGGTTCTGGCGGAAGAGAACATACTTTCGCTTGGAAAATTGCTCAAAGTCCGAAATGTGAAAATCTATTTGTAGCTCCTGGAAATTCAGGAACTGCAGCAATAGCAACAAACGTAAATATTGGGGTTACCGATTTTCCTGCAATCAAGGCATTAGTGTTAGAGCATAACATTGATATGGTTGTGGTAGGTCCCGAAGACCCTTTGGTACAAGGGGTTCATGATTTTTTCTTGAATGACGATGCTATTAAGCACGTTTCTGTAATTGGGCCGGAAAAGGCAGCTGCAGAGTTAGAAGGTAGTAAAGAGTTTGCTAAAGAATTTCTTTACCGCCATAACATTCCAACGGCAGCTTACGAGAGTTTTACTGCCGAAACCGTAGAGAAAGGATATGCTTTTTTAGAAACATTACAAGCGCCTTATGTTTTAAAAGCCGATGGTTTAGCAGCCGGAAAAGGTGTAGTGATTTTAAATGATTTAGATGAGGCTAAGGCCGAATTAAAAAGCATGTTGGTCGATGCTAAATTTGGAGCTGCGAGTACTAAAGTGGTTATCGAAGAGTTTTTAGATGGTATCGAATTAAGTTGTTTTGTTTTAACCGATGGTGAAAATTATAAAATCTTACCAACGGCTAAAGATTATAAGCGTATTGGTGAAGGTGATACCGGTTTAAATACGGGTGGTATGGGCGCTGTTTCTCCAGTACCTTTTGCAACCGATGCTTTTTTAAATAAAATTGAAGAGCGTATTGTGAAACCAACCATTAGCGGCTTCAAAAAAGATAACTTACCTTATGTAGGTTTTGTATTTATTGGATTAATAAAAGTAGGAGACGACCCTAAAGTTATAGAGTATAACGTACGAATGGGTGATCCTGAAACCGAAGTGGTTTTTCCAAGAATGAAAAATGATTTGGTTGAAGTATTACAAGCTATGGCTAGCGGTACTTTAAACACCATTGATATTGAAATCGACGAGCGTGCAGCGACAACCATTATGTTAGTTTCTGGTGGTTACCCTGAAGCTTATGAAAAAGGAAAAGAAATTACTGGGGTAGAGAACATAGAAGATTCTATTGCATTTCACGCGGGTGCTGTTTTAAAAGACGGTAAAATAGTAACCTCTGGTGGTCGTGTGATGGCGATTACCTCATACGGAGACACTTACCAAGAGGCCATAAAAAAATCTTACCAAAGTATAGAAAAACTACATTTTGATAAGATGAATTATCGTAAAGATATAGGTTTCGATTTAAATTAATCGAAACCTAAATGTTTTTTATAAGTAAGAATGTGAAGAAATGCTTTTGTCTTCTTCATTATTATCATTAAAACCTTTTAATTGGATCATCCAATAAACCATGGCAACAATACCAATGATAATAAAGATCCAAGACATAAGGTTTGCTAAAAACCAATTTTCAAGCTCTAGAGCCCTAATCGCGTCTAAAGGTTTTAAAAGAACGTTAACAAATAAATCTTGTATCGCGTAGAAGAAATCTTTCATATTGAGTTTGTTTATTGGGTGTTAAACCCTATATAGTTAGTATATTTACGAAGCAAAAATACAAAAACAGTTAATGTTAACAAGCTTTTTTAATAAATCTAGACCAATAAATTTCATCATTGTATTTTTTATTACGCTCTTAGCTTTTGCTGTACCGCGTATAAATTTACCATTTGAAAGTCTAGAGATTATGGATATGGTAAAATTGGGCGGTTTGCTTCTTGCTCTTTATGCTTCTATTTTACTCATAAATTTCATTGCGATTAAGAATAGTTTAACCGATACTAATCGTTTTGAAATTTTACTTTTCAGCTTGTTTCTTTTGCTATTACCGCATGCAACTGTTTATAGTGATGTAATTTATGCGAATCTTTTTGTGCTTCTAGCTTTGCGACGAATCATAAGTTTGAGGTCCCAAAAAGAAGTTAAAAAGAAACTTTTTGATGCCGCCATTTGGATTACCATAGCCGCTTTGTTTTATTTTTGGTCTATATTGTTTTTTGCGCTAATCATCGCATCACTGGCTTTATACACCGATAATAATTTGCGCCACTGGGTGATTCCTTTTTTAGGTGTTGTTACGGTGCTTTTAATTGGCACTTCAATATCAATTGTTTTATATGATAGCTTTTTTGAGATTTTTAAACTCGAAGGCATCAAAATGAGTTATGATTTTAGTGCTTATAACTCCATAACGTATTTATTAGGTATTACCCTTTTAGTGTCTTTTGGGGTATGGTCTTCGTTTTACTATCTGAAAAATATTAAAAAGAAGAAAAAGGTGTTCCGTGGCTCTTTTAAAACCATTGTATTTGCTGCAATTATTGGGTTTTTAATAGTGGTCTTCGCCCCTGAAAAAAATGGTAGCGAATTTCTTTTTGTTTTCACACCCTTAGCTATTATTCTAGCGAGTTATATTGAAATCATTGAAGAGAAATGGTTTAAAGAGATTTTTGTAGCAGTACTTATTCTCGTGCCGTTTATTTCATTATTGCTGGAGTTTTTGGCCAAAAGCTAAATCGCCAGCATCACCCAATCCTGGAACGATATACCCTTTTTCATTGAGATTTTCATCAACAGTTCCAATCCATAAGTTTACATTTTTATCAAAGTGTTTTTTAAGAAAGTCCACCCCAGGTTTGGCACCTATCACACTTATTAAATGAATGTTCTTGGGTGTTCCAAAGGCTTTTAAAGCTTCAAAGGTAGCCAGCATAGATTGACCAGTGGCTAGCATAGGGTCAGCCAAAATAAGGGTTTTGTTTTCCAAACTCGGGCAGGCCAAATATTCCACTACAATTTCAAAACTCTCAGGATTTTCTTTATGCTGTCTGTAAGCTGAAATGAAAGCATTTTCAGCTTGGTCAAAATAGTTTAGTAAACCGTTATGTAAAGGAATTCCAGCTCTTAAAATGGAGCACAGTACGATATCGTTTTTTGGTAATTTGGTGGAGTGCTCCCCTAAAGGGGTTTGAATGGTTTCAGACTGGTAAGTAAGTGATTTACTCATTTCATAAGCCAGAATTTCTCCTATACGTTCAATATTTCGTCTAAAACGCATGGCATCCTTTTGAATATTAACGTCTCTTAATTCTGAAAGAAAGCTGTTTAATATGGAGTTTTCCTTTGATAAATTATGAGTTTTCATAGCTTCAAATTAAGTATTCAATAGTAAAGTTAGTGAATTATAAGTATCTTTGCATTTCAAAAATTGAGACTATGTTTACAGATAAAGCAAATGCTATTTTTCAAAAAGTTATCGAGAAGTATCACATCATAAATACGGTAGATCAACCTTTTGAAAATGCCTATCCTGAAAGTGACTTAATTGAGCATTTATTATACAGAAAATGTTGGATTGATACGGTACAGTGGCATTATGAAGATATTATTCGTGATCCGCAAATTGATCCGGTAGCGGCCTTGACTTTAAAGCGTCAAATTGATGCTTCAAACCAAGATAGAACCGATATGGTTGAATATATTGATAGTTATTTTTTAGAAAAATATAAAGATGTTTCTGTAAAAGATAATGCGACTATCAATACTGAAAGTCCAGCTTGGGGTGTTGATAGACTGTCTATTCTTGCCTTAAAAGTGTACCATATGAATGAAGAGGCAACTCGCGATGACGCTTCCGCGGAACACAATGCGGCTTGTCAAAAAAAGTTAGACGTTTTATTAGAACAACGTTTAGATTTATCTACTGCTATTGATACGCTTTTAAGTGATATTGAAAAAGGTGATAAGTACATGAAAGTTTACAAACAAATGAAAATGTATAACGACGACGAGTTAAATCCAGTGCTTCGTTCTCAAAAATAAATTCCTTCGAAAGCAGGAATCTCACCCTATGTCGACGAGGTAATAAAGACCTTATGTGACAATTTATGTTGAAAAAACAAAAGCATATATTAGTGATACGTCTCTCAGCAATGGGAGACGTTGCTATGTCTGTACCGGTGGTACGCGCCGTTATTACGCAGTATCCTGAGGTTGAAATTACGGTTTTAACACGTGGTTTTTTTAAAGCATTTTTTAGAGGGATTCCTCGTGTTTCTGTTTTTTCTGCTGAAGTAAAAGGCGAGCATAAAGGTGTGCTCGGACTCTATAAACTGGCGAAATCCCTTAACAAAATGGGTTTCTATGCGGTGGCCGATTTGCATCAGGTATTACGAAGTAAAATTTTAAAACAATTTTTAAATTCTAAACGCTTTATTGCTTTAGATAAAGGTCGTAAAGCTAAACGTGCTTTAATTTCGGGAGAAAAATTTGAACCGATTAAAACCACGCATCAACGCTATGCCGATGTATTTGAGAAATTAGGTTTTCCTGTTGATTTATTAAATCCAATCTTTCCGGAGCGTGTTGTTTTAAATGAAAAGTTACTGGAGCTAGTAGGACGAGATTCTAAAAAGTGGATTGGTATTGCGCCCTTTGCTGCACATCAAGGCAAGGTCTATCCTTTAGAGTTGATGGAACAGGTGGTAGAGAAGTTAACTCCCGATTATAAAGTCATTTTATTTGGCGGAAAGGAAGACCGTGAGGCCTTAAAGACTTTTCATAATACCGTAAATCTTGCAGGAGCACTAAGCTTTGATGAAGAGTTAGATATTATCTCCAATTTAGATATCATGCTTTCTATGGATTCTGGTAATGCACATTTAGCCGCTATGTTAGGCGTGCCTGTGATTAGCATTTGGGGGGTTACTCATCCGTATGCTGGCTTTGCACCGTTTAATCAGCCTGAGGATTATGCCTTATGTGCCGATAGAACTCAGTTTCCTAAAGTGCCAACTTCCGTTTACGGTAATAAATATCCAGAAGGCTATGAAAAAGCCGCAGGGAGTATTGCTCCCGAAGTGATTGTTAGTAAAATAAATGCTGTGTTAACTTCATATAAGAGTTGATATAGGCATAGAAGACATGTTCTCGACTCCGCTCGAACACCGTTTAAAGTTATGTTTAATTAAAAAACACCACTACTTAACTTCTTTACTACTATTAACTCCTCTAACTTCTTACACATCATCAAAATCAACCGTAATAGTAGGCGTTGTAGGGTGCGCTTGGCAAGTAAGAATTAAACCTTCGGCAACCTCGCTTTCAGTTAGAATATTATTTTGTCTCATGCTCGCTTCACCTTCAGTAATACGAGCTAAACAGCTGCTACAAATGCCGCCCTGACAAGAATATGGCGCATCTAAATCTTCATCTAGAGAAGCCTCAAGAATGGTTTGTTTTTGAGACATATCGAAGGTCGTTGTTTCATCATCAACCGTAACGGTGATTTTAGTCGTGCCTTTTTCAACAGATTCAGTAGTAGATTCAACTTCAGTAGGTTTTGCTGCTTTAAAAAGTTCGTAGTGAATACGAGAAGCTTCAGTGTTATGATCAGTTAAAACATCTTTAACCGTGTGTATCATCGCTTCTGGCCCACATAAGTAATACGCATCAATAAGCACATCTTTGTGTTCGTTTTTAATGACATAATTTACCGTGCTTTTTTCAATACGCCCGAAAATTGCATCTTCCTCATCACGCTGACTGAAAACAAACTGAATGGTAAAACGCTCTTTATAGGCATGTTGAAGCTCTAAGAGTTCGTTTAAAAACATGGTGTCATCAGTGGTTTTGTTTCCGTAAACTAAAATGATCTTACTGTTTACTTCTTCTTCTAAAGCACATTTTATAATACTTAAAACTGGTGTAATTCCACTTCCGGCAGCAAAAGCCGCAATGTTTTTAGTTTTAGAATCATTAGGCTCAAAAATAAAACGCCCTTTTGGTGGAGCCACTTCTAAGGTGTCACCAACTTTTAAGGTTGTATTCGCGTATGCTGAAAAGGTGCCATCTTGAACTTCTTTAATAGCTACTTTTAATTCGCCGCTTTTTGGAGAAACGCAAAGTGAATAATCACGACGCACCTCATGACCGTCAATCTCGGTTTTTAAAGTGATGTATTGCCCCGCTTGAAAAGCGAAAGTGTCTTTAAGATTTTCAGGAACATTAAAAGAGATGCTTATTGCTTTTGAAGTTTCTCTATTTATATTCTTTACTGAAAGTTTATGAAATGATGCCATGCGAATTAATTTTTAGCAAAAATAGTGAAGCCTTTAAAAAATAGTGTCGTTTTTAAGAAAATTATATGTACGAATATTATGTATATTTGAGAGGTGTGAAAAAAATAAGGTGTTTGAGAGTTAGTTAATTTTACGACCTTTGTACCATTTTTAAATATTTTTATAATCAACGATGAATTAAAATCCCTTAAAAAATGAAAAATTTATTATTTACATGTTTGCTATTAGTAGTGAGTTTTACTCAAGCTCAGAACAAAGAAGCTTATAAAAAAGACGCGATTAAACTTATAAAACTAACAGGAGCTTCTTCGGCTTTTGAAGCTGGTATTGAGCAAATAGGCGCTGTAGTTTCAGAGAAAAATAAAGCCAAATATACTAAAAAAGCCGAAGCGTCTTTAGTGGATTTGTACGATGATATGGCCGATTTATACATGGAGGAATTCACTCAAGAAGAAATAAAAGAGTTATTAGGATTCTACAATTCGCCCATAGGAAAAAAATTCGCTTCAAAGCAACTGGAGCTTACTAAAAAAGGTGTCGAGTTAGGAAAAGACTGGGCGACCGATTTACAAAATTTGGCTCAAAGGTATCAGTGGTAATCCGTTAAGTTTTATTAATAGGGATAATAAGTAAAATGAAATACGGCGAATTTAGCATAGAGTCTCATAAAGTTGAATTTCACAACTCCGTATGGGGTGTTGAAACCGTCTTTGTTGATAATCATAAAGTTTCAGAAAAACTTTCAATTACAGGGGCTGAGCATGAATTTCAGTTAGATTCTAAGGCATTTACTCTAAAATCTGAAGCTAATTTTGCATTAAAAAACAATATTTAGATTCAACTTATTGAAAATGTGGAAGTTATTGAAACAATAGCTTGTGAGTATCATAAAAAAATCGGATGTATTGGATGGCTTTTGGTGTTTTTGTGGGATTAACTGGTTTTAAACTGGCAAAATTGCTCGTTGAAAGTTTTTGACCTATAAAATATTTCGCGTAAGCGGTTTTATGAGTGCGCGTTCTCATTTTGATAGCCAACGTTTAATTAGAGTATCCATGAAGCAACCAATTTGTACGTTCAATATTTAGGTTAATTCAAAAAGTTGCTTATTTTTACCACTATATATAATAATAGCGTGTCTTTACAGTTATTATTTTAGACTAAAAAAACCAACGTTGAATAGATATTTTAAAGTCTTAGTCACTTGTGTGCTTTGTGCGGTATGCGCCTTAAGTTGCTCAAGGAAAAAAGACAGATTTATAAGCAGAAATTACCACGCCGTTACAGCCGAATATAATACGCTTTTTAACGGTTACAATGCTTTGGAAGCTGGTAAAAGAACCATTAATGATGCTTATTTCGACAATTATTGGGAAGTCCTTCCTGTTGAGCGCATGCAAATCTCGGAAGACATTCTACTCCCGGGGCAATCCAGAAATGAAAATTTTAATATAGCAGAAGATAAGGCAGCCAAAGCCATTCAAAAGCACGGCATGCATATCGATAGTAAGGAAAAAAATCCGCAAATTGATGAAGCGTATCTGCTTCTGGGAAAAGCGCGGTATTTTGATCAGCGTTTTATTCCTGCTTTGGAAGCTTTCAATTATATTCTTTATAAATATCCAGCAAGTGATAAGATTAATCGTGCGAAAATTTGGCGTGAGAAAACAAATATGCGTTTGGATAATAACGAACTGGCTATTCATAATTTAAAGCGGTTGTTAAAATATGCCAATCTTGAAGACCAAGATCTAGCTGATGCGACCTCAACCTTGGCTCAGGCTTATATCAACACAAAAGTTATTGATACTGCAATAACACAGTTGGGAATTGCAGCACAGGCTACAAAAAGTCATGATGAGCGTGGACGATACCATATTATTCAAGGGCAACTTTATAATCAGTTAGGACAAAGAGATAGTGCGAATATTGCATTCGATAAGGTGATAGAACTGAATCGTAAAACTCCTAGAATTTATTTGATTGCGGCTCAACTAGGTAAGATCAACAATTTTGATCATGAAAATGGTAACAAACTTGAAACTACAGAATTACTTACCGAAATTGAGAAAAACAGAGAAAATCGTCCGTATTTAGATAAGATTTACCATCAAATTGGGCTCTATCACCAAAGAAACGAGAATGAAGATTTAGCTATACGTTATTACAATAAATCTTTGAGAACCAATACCAGAGATGCCTATTTAAAGTCTAGAAATTATGAGATTTTAGGTGATATCTATTTCGATAATTCGGTGTATGCCAAAGCAGGTTTGTATTACGATAGTACAATGACGAACATGGCCGAAAATTCGAAGCCTTTTCGTGTGATGAAAAGAAAACGCGATAACCTCGAGGATGTTATTTTATATGAAGGTATTGCTAAGGTAGATGATAGTATTATCCGTTTGGTTAATATGCCAGATGCTACTAGAACAGTTTACTTTAAGGAATATATAGACGAATTAAAACGTAAGGAGGAAGAAGCTAGAGCTCAAGAAGAAGCGGCTGCACGGAATTCAGGAATTGTGACGGTTAATAATCAAATAGGTGGTCAAGTTGGTGTAGGAGGAGCAGGTCAAGCGGTGCTGTTTTATTTCTATAACCCAACTACTGTAGCTTACGGTAAAAATGAATTCGTTAAAACTTGGGGTGACCGTACCTTAGAAGACGATTGGCGATGGTCAACGCGAGGGGCAACAGGTGGCGCAACTATTATTGAGCCTATAGCTCTTGCAGATGTCGCTTCAGATGATCAACGGTATGATCCTGAATTTTATATTTCGCAAATTCCTTCTGATGAAAAAGAAATTGATAGCATTTCAAAAGCGCGTAATTACGCTTATTATCAGTTAGGATTGATCTATAAGGAAAAATTTAAGGAGTATGAATTGTCTAAAGATAAATTTCAGGATTTATTAGAAAGCCATCCCGAAGAACGTTTGATCTTGCCTTCAAAATATAATTTGTACAAGTTGTACGAGTTATTGGGTCAAAACGACGAAGCTGAAATTGCTAAAACAGAAATCGTTTCAAACTATCCAGATTCGCGATATGCGCACATTTTGGAAAACCCAGAATTGGTTTCAGAAGATGAAAATAGTCCGCAAAACTTATATGAAGCCCTTTATATTAAGCATGAAAATCAGGAGTACGAAGAAGTGATTTCAAAATGCGACGAGTACATCAACCAATTTGATGGTGATGCTATAGCTGCCAAATTTGAATTATTAAAAGCTACAGCCACAGGAAGACTCTACGGTTTTGAGGCTTACAAAGAAGCGGTAAATCGTGTGGCGGTAACCTATGCAAATACAGATGAAGGTAAACAGGCCAAACACATTGTAGCAAAGGTATTACCTAATTTAGCCAATAAAGATTTTGTAGAAGTTAGCAGAGAAGCTTCAGTGCAATACAAGGTGATTTTTCAGTTTGACGAGGCTGAAGAAGAAACCATCTTAAGGTTTAAGAAAACCCTAGATGAGGTGTTGAAAAATATACGTCATTATTATGTTTTAAGTGCTTCAATTGATGTTTATGATCCTAATACGACCTTGGTAGTGGTGCATGGCATAAAGACAAAACAGATAGCTCAAACATTCAATCAAATCTTACTGAGTAAAGATCAGAAAAAAATAAAAGCCCCTTATTTTGTAGCCTCGTCTACGAATTATCAAATCATTCAAGTTCATAAAAATTTGGATTCCTATTTGAATCTCTACAATAAATAAAAATAACCGATTATGTTCTCAGATAATAAAAAAGAAAAAAGCATGGCAGAAAGTGGATCAAGTCAGAATTTAATAGCACAGGGTACAAAAATAGTTGGAGACCTAAGCAGTGAAGGTGACTTTAGAATAGATGGCACTATAGAAGGTAATATTAAAACCACAGGAAAAGTAGTGGTTGGTAAGTCCGGATTAATAAACGGAACTTTAGATGGCACAGATGCTTATTTTGAAGGTAGTTTTTCTGGAAAGTTGACCTTGTCAGGAACCTTAACTTTAAAAGCTTCAGCGCGTATTGAAGGTGAAGTGGTTTCTGGGAAATTAGCCGTAGAACCTGGTGCAACTTTTAATGTGACTTGCTCAATGAGTGGTACAGGTATAGGATCTAAACATGGAGAACAAAAAAGGAAATCAGAAAAATCAGCTTAATAAGTATGTTAGGTTTACATCTATTGCACTCCAAATGGGGCTTACCATCTATTTGGGTAGTCTCCTAGGAACTTGGATAGATTC
The DNA here is from genome assembly GCF_008806375.1 of Pseudotamlana haliotis. Classification (GTDB taxonomy): domain Bacteria; phylum Bacteroidota; class Bacteroidia; order Flavobacteriales; family Flavobacteriaceae; genus Pseudotamlana; species Pseudotamlana haliotis. The sequence continues at coordinate 65,499 of NZ_WAAT01000052.1, forward strand.
TAAAACCGGAAATACAGATCAATTATATTTTAAGGTTATAACCTTGCTAGCTGTTTTCTTGGCTATGTTTTCTGTGATAAGACAAGTACTTAATATCACCAATAACGATAAGAATGATTAAAAGAATACTCGTTTTTACATTAAGCATTCTTCTGCTTTTTGCGATTTCATTTACGGTCCATAGTTATTTTGTTACTCAGCCTATGGCTTTCGAGCTGTGGCAGGTCTATGTCTTTCATGCTGTGGCAGCACTTATTGTTTATTTATGCATAGAAGGTATTGCGAGTATACTGCCCAATCAAGCGGGTTATGCTTACTTGGCATTAATGCTTTTAAAAATAGGGGTTTTTGTGCTTGTTTTTAAAGAATCGGTGTTTGAAAATGATGCCCTAACTAAGGTTGAACGCTTTGCTTTAGTACTACCTTTATTCTTGTTTTTAATAGCCGAGGCTGCTGGGATAGCCAAATTATTGAATAACCAAAAATAAGTACTCAAAGACTGAAAATCATCAATTTTATAGATGTATAAATACTAAATAAAAAAAAGCGTTTGCCTTTTTAAATTATTGTGTACATTTGCACAAAATTTTAGAGAGCGTAATTTTTCATTAGTATAAAAAAATATGATGCTAGTAAAACAGACTACCAAGATTATTGCAATTTTAGTGTTTTTGATGACTTCAGTTTCGGCCTTTGCAATTAGTGGGGTGCCTGATGATCAACACCAAGAAGGAGGAGGAGATAAGGTAGATACTCCAGAGGAAATTAAAGCATATATCTCTCATCACTTAAAAGACTCTCACGATTTTCACTTATATACAAATCATGAAACGGGTACTCATGTTGGTTTTCCGTTACCAGTTATTGTATGGACTAGTGAAGGATTAAAAACATTCATGTCTTCAGAATTTCACCACGATGATAACGGCCAAGTTATTGTAAATAAAGATGGTGTACAATTAACAAAAATTCACAGTAAAATATACGAGTTAGCACCAGGAGCTGATGCTGTTGTTTTTGACGACCATCACCACGCTGAAAATGCACATAAAGTTTTAGATTTTTCTATTACTAAAAGTGTGTTCGGTATGTTGTTAACGGGCATATTAATGCTGTTAGGTTTTGTTGCCTTAGCTAAAGGTTACAAAAAAGGCGCTATCCCAACTGGGTTTTCTAGAGTTTTAGAGCCATTAGTAATCTATGTGCGTGATGAAATTGCTAGACCAAATATTGGAGAGAAAAAGTATAAAAAATTCATGTCGTTTTTATTAACCGTGTTTTTCTTTATCTGGATATTAAATTTACTAGGATTAACGCCGCTAGGATTTAACGTGACTGGACAAATTGCTGTAACAACCTGTTTAGCTATTTTTACTGTGGTTATTTACCTGTTTAGCGGTACTAAAGATTTCTGGGGTCACACTTTATGGATGCCTGGAGTACCTTACATATTAAGACCAATTCTAGCTGTTATTGAGTTGATTGGTTTTGTAGTAATTAAGCCTTTTTCGCTATTAGTACGTTTATTTGCTAATATTACTGCGGGTCACTTTGTGGTAATGACATTAATTGCTTTAATGATTACCATGAAAGAAGCGTTCGGTCCTGCTGTATCAACAGGAATGTCCTTAGTATTATCATTATTTATTATGGTGATAGAAATTTTAGTAGCGTTTTTACAAGCATTTATTTTCACGATGTTATCATCGTTATTTATAGGTATGGCTGTTGAAGAACATGACCATCATTAATAAGAATTTGTTTAATTAATATTTTAAAAATCAATTAGTATGTACAATTTAATTGGAGCAGGATTAATCGTAATCGGAGCTGGTATCGGTTTAGGTCAAATTGGTGGTAAAGCAATGGAAAGTATTGCTCGTCAACCTGAAGCAGCTGGAAAAATCCAAACTGCGATGATCATCATTGGAGCTTTATTAGAAGGTTTAGCATTCGGTGCATTAATCTTAGGTAAATAATTCCTGCAAGAAACAAAGACAAAGACAGCATTCTGTAACGGTTGGTTACAGAAGCTGTTTTTAAATTAAACAAAAAACAGAAGTAAAACTTTTTATATAGTTACACATGGATCAGTTGTTAAATGATTTTTCGCCAGGATTGTTTTTTATGCAAGCCATTCTTTTATTAATCTTAATTGTATTAATGAAAAAATTTGCATGGAAACCTATTTTAGAGGCCTTACAAACTAGAGAAGATGGTATTAAAGATGCTTTAGATGCAGCACAGAATGCTAAATTGGAGTTAGAGAACCTTCAAGCAGATAACGAAAAGTTGTTACAAGAAGCTAGAATGGAGCGTGAAACTTTGTTAAAAGATGCACGTGATATCAAAGCTAAAATGATTGAAGAGGCTAAAGATGAAGCTGAAACTCAAGCCAACAAAATGATTGAGCAAGCACAAGTAGCTATTGAAAGTGAGAAGAAATCTGCTATGGTAGAGCTTAAAAAGCAAGTGGCTGATTTGTCTTTAGAAATCGCAGAAAAAGTAGTACGTACAGAATTATCTAGCAAAGACAAGCAACTAGAGTTGGTTGAAACCATGTTAGCTGAAAAATCATTAAACTAATTTTACAATGGCAGGAGCAAGAGCAGCAATACGTTATGCGAAAGCAGTATTAAATGTAGCATTAAATCAAAATGCAGCCGAGGTTGTAAATAATGATATGAAGCTCGTAGTTAGTACTGTTGCTGAAAGTAAAGACTTAAGCGATATGCTTCTAAGTCCTGTAGTACCTTCTTCAGTAAAAAAATCGGTTTTATTAGAAGTGTTTGGTAGTTCAAATGCTATTACTGTAAACTTAGTAGATTTATTAATTCAGAATAATAGAATAGACATTTTTGCAAATGTAGCTTCTATGTATGTTGAGTTATATGATGAGTCTCAAGGTATAAAACATGCAACCGTAACTACGGCTATTCCATTAACTGCAGCATTAGAAGAAAAAGTTTTAGCAAAAGCTGTAGAACTTTCTGGGCAGAATGTTGACCTAGAAAATATTATTGATGAAAGCATTATTGGTGGTTTCATTTTACGTGTAGGTGATGTGCAATACAACGCAAGTGTAGCAAATCAGTTAAACAATTTAAAAAGAGAATTTACATTAAATTAAAAGTTTTTAGATAACGGTGTAAAGCATCGCTATTTTAAAGTCTAATACTAAATAAAGATGGCAGAAGTAAAACCAGCTGAAATATCAGCAATCTTAGAAAAACAACTTTCAGGTTTTGAGGCAAGCGCTTCATTAGATGAAGTAGGAACTGTATTAACTGTAGGTGATGGTATTGTACGTGCTTACGGATTATCTAACGCACAGTACGGTGAGTTAGTAGAATTCGAAGGCGGATTAGAAGGTATTGTACTTAACCTTGAGGAAGATAACGTTGGTATTGTATTATTAGGTGCTTCAGTAGGAGTAAAAGAAGGTTCTACCGTAAAACGTACTAACCGTATTGCTTCTATTAATGTTGGTGAAGGTATTGTTGGTCGTGTTGTTGATACATTAGGAACACCAATTGATGGTAAAGGCCCTATTGCTGGAGAAACTTACGAAATGCCACTTGAGCGTAAAGCGCCTGGTGTTGTTTTCCGTGAGCCAGTAACTGAACCTTTACAAACAGGTATTAAGTCTATTGATGCTATGATTCCTGTAGGTCGTGGTCAACGTGAGTTGGTTATTGGTGACCGTCAAACGGGTAAAACTGCGGTTTGTATTGATACTATCTTAAATCAAAAAGAATTTTACGATGCAGGTGAGCCTGTATACTGTATATATGTTGCCGTTGGTCAAAAAGCATCAACAGTAGCTTTAATTGCTAAAACTTTAGAAGAAAAAGGCGCTTTAGCTTATACGACTATTGTTGCAGCTAACGCATCAGATCCTGCTCCAATGCAAGTATATGCGCCATTTGCTGGTGCTGCTATTGGTGAGTATTTTAGAGATACTGGTCGTCCTGCTTTAATTGTATTTGATGATTTATCAAAACAAGCAGTTGCCTACCGTGAGGTATCTTTATTATTACGTCGTCCACCAGGACGTGAGGCGTATCCAGGTGATGTATTCTACTTACACTCGCGTTTATTAGAGCGTGCAGCAAAAGTGATCAACAATGACGCTATTGCTAAAGATATGAATGATCTTCCTGACTCATTAAAACCTTTGGTTAAAGGTGGTGGTTCATTAACAGCTTTACCAATTATTGAAACACAAGCGGGAGACGTTTCGGCATATATCCCAACCAACGTAATTTCGATTACAGATGGTCAGATCTTCTTAGATGGAGATTTATTTAACTCTGGGGTTCGTCCAGCAATTAACGTAGGTATTTCTGTATCTCGTGTTGGTGGTAACGCTCAAATTAAATCCATGAAAAAAGTATCGGGTACTTTAAAACTTGATCAAGCACAGTTCCGTGAGTTAGAAGCTTTCGCGAAGTTTGGTTCAGATTTAGATGCGGTTACTTTAAATGTAATTGAAAAAGGTAAACGTAACGTTGAAATCTTAAAACAAGCACAAAACGATCCATTTAAAGTTGAAGATCAAATTGCAATTATCTATGCAGGATCTAAAAACTTATTAAGAGATGTGCCTGTTGAAAAAATTAAAGAATTTGAAAGAAACTATTTAGAGTTATTAAGATCTAAGCATAGCGACATCTTAGCAACTTTAAAATCTGGAAAATTAACTGATGAAGTTACAGATACGTTAACAGCTGTAGCAAAAGATTTATCAGCACAGTATAAATAGCCCCTCCCAACCTCCCCTAAGGGGAGGAGTTATATGGAGGATCTAAATTATTAAATACAACTAATAAAATCCCTCCCCTTTTGGGGAGGTTAGGTGGGGCCAATGGCAAATTTAAAAGAAATACGTAACAGAATATCATCGGTATCTTCAACGATGCAGATTACCAGTGCCATGAAAATGGTATCAGCTGCTAAGTTAAAGAAAGCCCAAGATGCTATTACAGGAATGCGTCCGTATTCAGATAAGCTTACTGAACTTTTACAAGGTTTAAGTGCGACTTTAGAAGGCGCTTCTCAAAGTAAATATTCTGAAGAACGTGAGTTAAAAAAAGTACTTATTGTCGCTATAACGTCTAATAGAGGTTTGGCGGGTGCTTTCAATGCAAATATTATTAAGGAGGTTAACAGACTAACATCTCAAAAATACGCTAACCAAGAAGTATCGTATTTAACTGTTGGTAAGAAGGCTTTTGATGCTTTCAAAAAAACCGATAGAGTTATAGCCAATGAAAGTGAGCTTTATGACGACTTAACTTTTGAAAACGTAGCTGTAATTGCAGAATCTTTAATGGAGAAATTTGTTGAAGGTGAGTTTGATAAAATCGAAATCGTATATAATAAGTTCAAAAATGCTGCAACTCAAATTGTAACAACTGAACAATTTTTACCTATTGTTCCTGTTGAAGTTGAAGAAGATACTGATACTTTCTATATTTTCGAGCCATCACAACATGACATTATCGAGCAATTAATTCCGAAGTCTTTAAAAACGCAATTATACGGTGGTATTAGAGATTCGTTTGCTAGTGAGCACGGTGCACGTATGACAGCTATGCATAAAGCAACCGATAATGCTACAGAATTAAGAGATCAACTTAAATTAACATACAACAAAGCACGTCAAGCGGCTATTACTAACGAAATCTTAGAGATTGTTGGTGGTGCTGAAGCTTTAAATAACTAAGTTTAGATTTAAATCTAAGTTTTATAATAATACAAAAGCCTTCTATATGTTTATAGAGGGCTTTTTTTATGCGATTCTTCTATTAGTTTTAAACTATTATATAGTTGCTTTACAAGGCCTATATGGCTAATAAAATTTCCTTAAGGAAATGAATGTTGCTAGAATAATTGTTTGTTTTGCTTAGGTATTAAATTGGTTATTCCCATGTTGCTTTCTTTGGTTTACAATTAGAAAAGCGTACTTTTAGCGGTAAAATTATTGGACCATTGGGCGCACTAAAAAATTTATTTAAACAAACTTTTATTTACGGCTTAGCCACGGTTTTACCTCGAATGTTAAGCTTTTTATTGGTACCGCTCTACACCACCAAAGGGGTGCTTGCCTCGGTGGCAGAATATGGTGAAGTCTCTGTGATTTTTTCCTACTTCGTGCTGTTTAATGTGATTCTCGCTTATGGTATGGAAACGGCCTTTTTTAGGTTTTTTAATAAGGAAGATGATAAAAATAAAGTGACCAGTACCGTGTCTATTTCGCTTATTGTGACTTCGTTCTTTTTTTTTCTTATAGTCTTCATCTTTAAAGATTTTATTGCTGAACTTGTGGAGATAAAAGTGAAATACATCAAAATTGTTTTCTGGATTCTACTTTTAGATGCACTGGTCATTATGCCCTTCGCTTGGTTGCGAGCTAATGAACAACCCATGAAGTACGCTATTATAAAATTCTTTAATGTCTCAGTTAACATTGGTTTAAATTTATTTTTTCTTTTAGCACTTAAAAATTTAGTTGAGAAAGGCGTTATTTTTGATAAGCTTTATATTCCTAATTTTGGTGTTAGCTATATCCTAATTGCTAACGTTATAGCTAGTGGTATTACCCTGTTAATCATGCTGCCGTTTTATGCAAGAATTAGCTATAAGTTTGATGCTTCTTTATGGAAAACCATGATGAAATATGCTTTTCCTGTGTTGGTCGCTGGAGTTGCCTTTTCAATTAATGAAACCTTTGATCGCATTTTATTAAACCATCTTTTGCCAGCCGATGTCGCGAAAACTCAAATTGGTTTGTATTCGGCATGTTATAAAATAGCCTTGTTTATGACCTTGTTTGCAACGGCATATAGGTTAGGTATTGAACCTTTTTTCTTTAGTCATGCTAAGGCTAAAAATCCGCAAAAAAATTATGCCCTTATTTTGGAGTTTTTTGTGATTTGTGGGTCTATTATTCTATTGGGGGCTATTGTTTTTGTAGATACCTTGAAAGTGATTATAGTGAGAGGTCAAGGCTATTGGGAGGCCATGTGGATTGTACCACTTATTCTTATTGCTAATTTCTGCTTAGGAATTTATCACAATCTATCGGTTTGGTATAAAATCACTGACCGCACGAAGTTTGGAGCCTACATATCTATTATTGGTGCCTTAATAACCCTAGCTTTAAACTTTTGGTTGATTCCAATTATTGGGTATAAGGGCTCGGCTATTGCTACATTAGCCGCTTATGCCACCATGATGTGTTTGTCGTATTATTTCGGTAGAAAATATTATCCCATTCCATATAACTTAAAGAAAATAGGGCTGTATATGGGGTCATCCATAGGACTTTCATTACTATCTTTTTATGAATTTAGAGGTGATTATGTTATTGGAGTATCTATGTTAATCGTATTTTTGGGTGTTGTATTTTATTCTGAACAAAAATTTATAAAGCAACTATTAACAAGAAAGCATGCAAATTAAAATCATAAATAAATCTACGAACGATTTGCCAAATTACGAAACTATGGCATCGGCTGGAGTGGATTTAAGAGCAAATTTATCGGAAGCTAGAGTGTTGAAGCCTTTAGAGCGAACCGTTGTAGGAACAGGATTATTTATCGAGTTACCTGTTGGTATTGAAGCACAAGTACGCCCAAGAAGCGGCCTAGCAGCCAAAAAAGGTGTTACCGTACTCAATGCACCTGGAACCATTGATGCCGATTACCGAGGTGAAATAGGCGTGATTTTGGTAAATCTTTCGCAAGAAAATTTTACCATTCAAAATGGTGAGCGCATTGCACAATTAGTAATAGCAAAACACGAACGCGCCGAGTGGCATGAAGTCGAAGAACTCACCGAAACCGATCGAGGCGAAGGTGGCTTTGGGAGTACTGGGGTGAAATAAGCCCCCTAACCCCCAGAAGGGGAACTCGTACGTTACGCAAATAGGAAAAAAAAATTTAATAATATAATAGTTTCTTCCCTTTGGGGAGATTAAGAGGGGCTTATGAAAATAATAGTACCAATGGCGGGACGAGGATCACGTTTACGCCCGCACAGTTTAACCGTACCAAAACCATTAATTCCAGTTGCTGGGCAACCTATTGTTCATCGCTTGGTAAAAGATATTGCTAAAGTATTGAAAGAACCTATTGAAGAGATTGCTTTTGTTTTAGGTGATGCTGCTTGGTTTGGTGATGATGTTGTAGCGAGTTTAGAAGATTTGGCTAAAAGTTTAGGCGCTAAAGCTTCTATTTACCGTCAGGATAAACCATTAGGAACCGGTCATGCCATTATGTGTGCCAAACCGTCCTTATCTGGACCAGCAGTAATCGCATATGCCGATACGTTGATTCGTGCGCAATTTGATTTAGATCCTGAAGCCGATAGTGTGATTTGGACTAAAAAAGTAGAAAATCCTGAAGCTTATGGTGTGGTAAAATTAAATACCAAGGAAGAAATTGTAGAACTGGTTGAAAAACCAGAAAGTTTTGTTAGTGATCAAGCTGTAATTGGTATTTATTACTTTAAAGATGTTGCTGTTTTAAAAAGTAAATTACAAGAAATACTCGATGAAAACGTTATGAACGGTGGCGAGTACCAAATTAATGATGGTATTAAGCGTATGATGGCTGAAGGCAAGGTGTTCAAAACCGGAACTGTTGATGAGTGGATGGACTGCGGAAACAAACCGATTACCATTGAAACCAACCAACGTATGTTGGGCTTTTTAAAGGCTGACGGTGAAGAACAACTCGTAGCCGATTCTGTGACATTAGAAAATGCAAACATTATCGAACCTTGTTTTATTGGTGAAAATGTCGTGCTTAAAAATACTACTGTGGGACCTTTTGTTTCTATTGGAAAAGATAGTGTGATTGAAAATTCAACCATTAAAAACAGTTTGATTCAAACCAACTCAAGCATCAAAAACGCCAATTTAGATCAAGCTATGATTGGAAATTATGTGAAGTATAACGGGGAATTTACGAGCATTAGTATTGGGGATTATTCGATTTTAGAATAACATTCCTGCGAAGGCGGGAATCTCATTAATATTAGTAGTACCTATGCAAGGTGTTCATCTGTGAAGTATTGCATTTCAATCAAGCATCTTGCTGCGTTAGGGATTGTAGCGGCATCCTTTTTGCCATTAGAAGCAAAAAGATATAGTCTTTCGACTGCGTTCAAGATAAACAACATGCCGACCCTTGTGGTAACGCCCATATGAAAACAGAAGTGTTGCATAAAAAATGAAACAAAAAATCTACATTCTTTTTTTATTTTTCGGAATAATTTTATCTCCGATAAGCAGTCATGCGCAGGTAGATTTTAATAAAAAGCCTGACGACGATTTAGGTAATCATGAAGACGAATTTCAAGAACTGTTTTATGAGGGCTTAAAGCAGAAAGGCATTGAGAATTACGATCGTGCGGCTGAAGCTTTTTTGAAGTGTATTGATATTGATAAATCGGTTCCGGTACTTTATTTTGAATTGGGTAAGTGCTATAACCATCTTAAAAATTTTGGGGAGGCTGAAGATGCTTTAAAAAAAGCGGTAGATAAAGATCCGGATAACGAATGGTTTTTAGATGAGTTATATGGATATTATGCGGCACATAATGAACACAATAAAGCTATTAAAACGGTAAAACAACTGGTTAAATACCACCCGGATTATAAGGAGGATTTGGCTGGCTTATATGCAAGAACCGAAGAATATGACGATGCCTTGGAGATTTTAGACGAACTGGATGCTGAGTTTGGTACTACGATGAGCCGTGACATTATGCGTAATAGAATTTACGAAGCTACGGGACGTAAAAAAGATCAAATAGAAAACTTAGAAGCGCGGGTTGAAAATAACCCTGAAAAGGAATCTAATTACTTGGCTTTAATTTTCCGCTACAGCGAAAACAATGAAAAGGATAAAGCCTTTGAAATTGCTAAGGAGTTACTCAAAATCAACCCGAATTCACAATTGGTTCATTTGGCTTTGTATAAATTTTATTTAGACGATAATGAAACCGATAAAGCGGTAGAGTCTATGAAAATTGTGGTTAAAAGCAATGAAATTAAGCCCGATGCCAAAATGAAAGTCCTAACTGATTTTATGGCCTTTGTTAAAGAACACCCAGAGTACGAAGCCGATTTATTGGAGGCTACTGCTTTGGTTAGTGATGCTAATAACAGTAAGGCAGTGATGGAACTCGGACAGTATTATTTGACAAAGGGCGATAAAGAAAAGGCTTTAATTCATTTTGAAACAGCTTTGCAATTAGAGCCTAATAATTTTAATATGCTGCGTAATGTGATGTTATTGTATATTGATTTAGGGCAGTATGAGCAAGCCAGAGATCTAAGCGCTCAATCCTTAGAGAATTTCCCATCACAACCCCTATTTTATCTAGTGAATGGCGTGTCTTTAAATAAATTGAAAGCACCTAAGGAGGCTTTAGAATCGTTAGAAATGGGCTTAGATTTTATTATTGAAGACTCTAAAATGGAAGCCGATTTTTATACTCAAATGAGTCAAGCTTATACTTTACTTAACAATACAGCCAAGGCTAAAACGTTTAGTGATAAAGCGAAACAAATACAATCCTCAAATTAATGCGTAAACACCTCTATTTTAGTTTAAGTTTAGTCTTTTTACTGCTGTTTAATTGTAAGTCGTCCAAAACCATTAAACCTGGTGAGGCGAATTACAAATTATCTACTAAGCAGCTGATAAAAGCGAATAAAGCGCAGGAAGCTGATTTTAGAACCCTGCAATCTAAGCTGAAAATTGGTTTTACTCAAGGCGGAAAAACACAAGCCTACACGCTTACTTTTAGAGCGAAAAAAGATGAAGTTTTATGGATAAATGCACCTTTTTCGGTAGTTCGAGCCATGGTCACACCTGAAAAGGTGAGTTTTTATAACAAATTGGATAACACTTATTTTGATGGTGATTATGAATATTTGAGCGATTTGTTAGGTACTGAACTTGATTTTCAGAAAGTGCAAAATTTATTGTTTGGCGAGGCTATTTTTGATTTAAATAGTGATACTTATAACGCGTCTGTAGCTGATGGTGCTTATGTGGTAAGTCCGAAGGAACAACGTGCTTTGTTTGAAATATTCTTTTTAATGAGTCCGAAGACTTTTAAAGTCACTTCACAACAAGTTTCTCAACCTTCAGAACATAGGCATTTGCAAGTCGATTATACTGCATACCATCTGGTAGAAGCGCAAAGACTGCCAGAGCGCATTAAAGTGATTGCCGTTGAAGCTAATGAAGAAACGATTGTAGATTTAGAATTTAGAAACGTGACGCTGAATGAAGACTTTAGGTTTCCGTTTAAAATACCTTCAGGGTTTAAAAAAATAAAACTTTAATGCAGCGCACCACATCATATAAAACCTTTTTTTTATGTCTAGTATTGCTTTGCAGTACACTTGGTTTTGCTCAAAGTAGTAAGCAAAAGCAGCTGGAATCGCGTCGCCAAGAATTACGTCGAGAAATTCAGAAAATTAATGAACTTCAAAAAGAGCATAAAACAAAAGCAAAAACAGAGCTTAGCTTAATTGAAGACTTCAATTATAAGATTAATGTGCTTACTAATTTGATTAAAGTTACTAATCAGCAGGCCAACTTATTAACCCGTGAGATTAATACTAATCAAGATCATATTTCAGAATTAAGAGACGAATTAAAGCAATTGAAGGAAGCTTACGCGGCTATGATAGTGAAATCATATAAAAGTAGAAATGCTCAAAGTCGTATTATGTTTTTGTTGTCTTCAGAAGATTTTAAACAGGCCTATAAGCGTATTCAGTATATAGAGCAGTATTCTAACTATCAAAAGAAGCAAGGCGCGCTTATTAAGTCTAAAACAGAAGAGTTACAAGAGACCAATGTGAAATTATTAAAGCAACAAGAGGATAAAAAGAAGCTTATTGCTGAGAATAGAATCACTCAAAAATCTTTAGAAAAGGAACGTCGAGATCATGAAGTTTTAATGCAGTCTATAAGAAAGAACCTGTCAATGTATGCTACACAAATTAAGCAGAAGCAGCGTGAAGCAGATAGAATTGATAAAGAAATTGATCGTTTGATTAAAGAAGCCATAGCAAAATCTAATGCCAAGGCTGGTAAGAAATCAAGTTCTAAAACTTTTGCCTTAACGGCGGAAGAAAAGGTGTTAGCGTCTAACTTTATAGCCAATAGAGGAAAATTACCTTGGCCAGTTGAGCGCGGTGTAGTACGTTTAGGTTATGGAACTCAACGTCACCCTATTGATAATTCTTTGACGATTAAAAGTAACGGCGTACGTATTGCCACGTCAAAAGGCGCTAAAGCACGTGCCGTTTTTGATGGTGAGGTGAGTGAGATTTTAAGAATGAAACACGTGAATCCTATTGTGATGATTCGTCATGGTAATTATTTAACCATTTATAAGAATTTATCGAAGGTTTATGTGAAAAAGGGTGATAAAGTGACTACAAAACAAGAAATAGGAGAGGTGGCTACCAACCCAAGTAATGGCGAAACCATTTTAAGTTTCATCTTGTCTAAAGGGCGTGACACTGAAAATCCAGCACGTTGGATTTATAAGATGTAATTAGTGTTATTGGGTCAACTAAAAATTAAAAGATGTTAGGATTAATTTTACTGTATTGGATCGGGAAGTATTTTAAGGAATTGGCTGAGGCTTATAATAAAAGTAAGTGGGGTTTTGCTATTTTAGGAATACTCTCTTATTACAGTGGCATTGTTTTGTTTAGTTTTATTATAGGGCTTCTGTTTGAACTTTTTTCTCCAGGGTCTATTGAAGGTGTTAATGATACGCTTTTAGGGATATTAATGTTGCCTTTCGGGATTTTAAGCTGTTATTTACTTTATAAATTTCTAGAAAATAAATGGAAGAAAAACAAGCCGAACCCCTTCGAATCTATTGAAGAAATTGGTAGATTGGATTAAATTTATTTATTGAAATACCATAATTTAATAGGCCTGCTTTAAAATGCCTTTATTTTATCGCACAGCTCTAATTAGTGCCGACCCAGTCTTAGTTTTATAATTTTAAGAATATTACATTCTTTTTTATTTCATTTTTTTTAAGAGTAGATATACTGGTTTTTATGGAGGTTACTTGACTGTGTATAGGTCTACAAGTTGAGTGTTTTCTCATTAAAAATGTTTATAGAGTATCGAATCTAGCTTGCCTTTTGTTTGGTAGATATAATCGAGATGTGTTATGAAATAAACACATCCTTGACTTGTAACATTAAACATATAATTAGTCGTTTAGGTATTATTAATTTATACTTAAGAAAAATCTCAAATAAAAAAACAGGCCTAGAAGTAAATCTAGACCTGTTTTGTTTTATAGTTATACGAAATGATTAATGACTCATTAACATACGCCTGGCTTCAGCCTCAAGGTTTCTATATGGTTCACCTTCTACGGATACTGCAACACCTCCAATAGTTCCACCTTCAAACTCTCCAGGTGATTTATAGTGCTTACTTACAGTATCTCCACTATCGTATCCAACACATAAACCATCACCTGAAAGGGTAAATTTAGCTGGCTGCGTTTTCATAGGACCTTCAGCTACAACCTGATCATTAATATACAGTTTCATTTGGCCTAAAGACTCTCCGTGCTCACCTGCTTTTTCGCGCGTAAACTCCATACCTAAAGTGTATTTACCAGGTTTTAAAGTGGTATTAGAAATAAAAGTTTGCTCTTCGATACCTAAGAAATTATAAGTATAATATAATTTATTGTTTTTGATAAACAATGAATGTCCTCCAAATCGCGATCCATGTGCAAATATTACACCAGAAGGTTTTTTATCTAGCTCTACGTTAGCTAAAATTTTATAATCACGTCCTCTTATATTTACAGCAACACCTTCAGGTACAGGAGCTGTGCCTGGGTAGTATATATAACGGTCTTTAGGTTCTTCTTCAGCAGGTCTTTCAATAGTTAGAATTTCTGCTGCTGACCTATCATCTAAAGGTAATACTTTGTTAATCTCTGCTTGATTAAACCATTCCTTTTTTAATGCTTCTAATTTTTCTGGGTATTCCGCTGCTAGATTGTGAGTTTCAGATCTATCAACATCAACATGATACAGTTCCCATTCATCTTTATCAAAATTACCTTTCCCAGTTAAAGGTGCATGTACGGCTACAGCTTTCCAACCGTCTTTCCAAACACCTCTCGTGCCCAACATAGCATAATACTGTACGTCTTTTTGGGTCTTACCATTTGGTTCTGCATCAAATGTGTATAACATCGATTTACCCGAAAGCGGTGTTTGTTTAACTCCGTTATATTCCTTTGGCATTTCTATACCACAGGCTTCTAGAAGGGTAGGTACAATGTCTACCGAATGATGATATTGGTGTCTAATCTCACCTTTAGCTTTTATACCTTTAGGCCATGAAATAACTAGTGGGTCATTTGTTCCTCCAGCATAATTAGAATAACGTTTAAACATTTTAAACGGTGCAGAAAATGCGGCTGCCCAACCTGTTGGATAATGGTTATAGGTGTCTGGTCCTCCTAATACATCCATATATTTTAAGTTTTCTTCTAACTCATCTGGATAACCGTTAAAGAATTTATTTTCATTTACAGAACCATCCGGACTTCCTTCTCCTGAAGCACCATTATCCGCAGCATATAGTACGATAGTGTTTTCTAATTGACCTGTTTCCTCCAAATAATCTATAATTCGCCCTACTTGAGCATCTGTGTACTCACTAAAGCCGGCGTATACTTCTGCCATTCTTGCGAAGAGTTTTTTCTGATCGTCATTTAACTGATCCCATGGGCGTACATAATCTGCTGGATTAGCAATATTTTCTGGAAGGGGATTAAACCCGACCATATCTGTATCTTCAGGTAAAATACCTTTTGATTTCATACGCTCAACAACCCACTCACGGTAAGCATCATACCCTTGGTCAAACTTACCTTTGTATTTAGCCGTATATTCTGCAGGAGAATGGTGGGGTGCATGATTAGCACCAGGGTTAAACCATAGGTAAAAAGGTTTTGATGGATTTGAAGCATTTTTATTACGTAGCATTGTAATGGCTTGATCTGCTAGGTCTTTTGATAAGTGATAGCCTTCCTCTGGAGTAGTTGGTGCCTCTATAAAGTGATTGTCTTCTACTAAATCAGGGTACCAATTGTTAGTTTCTCCTCCTAAAAAGCCATAAAAACGATCCCAGCCATTTTGAGTAGGCCAATGTGCTCTTGTAGCACCTGGTGCAATGTCAGTCTCTGAAACGTTATGGTTTTTACCTAACCAAAATGTACTCCAACCGTTGTCCTGAAGTATTTGTGCAAAAGGAACACAGCTCGCAGGAACTTTACCATTAGCGCCAGGAAACCCGTCTGCAGTTTCTGTAATTGCTGCCATTCCGTTTAAATGGTGATTTCTACCTGTTAATATCGTAGAACGTGTTGGTGAACATAATGCTGTAGTATGCCATTGTGTATAAGTTAAACCATTAGCGGCCAATCTATCCATGGTAGGCATGTTAATGGCTCCTCCGTAAGGAGACCATGCTCCTAGTCCTGTATCGTCATATAATACAAATAAAATATTAGGTGCCCCTTCAGGAGCTTTCTTGTCGGTATAAGGTCCCCAATCTGGTTCAGAATCTCGAACATCTAAGGCAATTTTACCTTTGAATTCAGGGGTGTCGGTTGTACTTTCTGCCTTTGAAGACGAAGGGTCTTTGGAGTCGCCAGCTGAATTACAACCTTGAAATAAACTTAAGCCCAAAAGTAAAATACAAGGGATTAAGTACGGTTTAAAAACATTTTTCATAAGGGTTGGTTTTTGTTTAAATTTATTTAAATGGATAATTGTTTTTATTACAAGGTACTAAAATATAGTATCTTACTTTGTTTTTATTTGAAATTGGGCTTGAAAAAGACAAAATTTAATATAAAAATAATAGTGCCTTTGCTTGGCGCGAGTAGTTGGAAGAGGTGTTAATTTATGAATAGACGCCATACTAGGCCTGCGGTCTTAAATAAAACTGCTTTTTAGGGGTTTATTAGCATAGATCGTGTTACGACCCGACTCCTGAATTTCAAAAATAGAATTAAACAACTTTATTCAAATAAAGCTTTTAATTCGGTAGCATCTTGAGGTTTTATTTTTCCCGCAAGTAGTAAGCTCAATTGTTTACGGCGTAAAGCGGCCGCAAAACGTTCTTTTTCTAGGTCGGTTTCTGGAAGGACCTCAGGAACCGCTACTGGGCGCCCGGTTTCATCAACAGCTACAAAGGTATAGATGGCTTCATTGGCTTTGGTACGTGCTCCAGATTCACGATCTTCAATCCAAACATCAATAAAGACTTCCATGGATGTTCTAAATGCACGTGACACTTTAGCTTCTACCGTCACGACACTGCCTAAAGGAACCGCGCTATTAAAAGCCACGTGATTTACCGAAGCCGTAACCACAATACGGCGGCTATGGCGTCTGGCTGAAATGGCGGCAGCACGATCCATTCTAGCTAATAATTCACCCCCAAATAAATTATTTAAAGGATTAGTCTCACTTGGTAAAACCAAGTCTGTCATTATTGTTCTAGATTCTTGAGGTGCTTTAGCGTTCATTTCTAACTTTTAAAGGCAAAGGTACAGCGTTTAAACGATTTTATTTAGTCCATTTTCTGTGGTATTGGCTTTTTACCAACTTGTAATAAGGAATGAAGACTTAATTGATAACAAACAGCAGAAAAATGTTAATTTTTTTAATAATTCCTATTAAAAGGAACTAAGTAAATAGTTGTCACTATTTTGTAAACCTTAATAATAAAATAATACCCCCTAAGACAATGGCAATCCTTTACCTTGTTTTTTCATTATAAGTAGAAAGGTTTTTGCATCCAAATCAATTTTTTTGATTGTTTGGTTATGGACTACCAAAACTTCGCCTTCTAAAGCATTGGTTGTGCTAGGAAAGAATACCACCGAGTTTTCTTCTTTTTCTTCAATGAGAAGCCCCGGTTTGTCGCCCATGGCGGTGCTAACTAATACAGGAATGCGGTTGTCTGGTTTCGGACTTATTTTATTTTCTAAATCGTTTTTATATTTACTGTATCCTGGAATAACATCTAACAACATGCCTTCAAACCAATTGTAAAACTTCATAAATCGCGGTAGGGTTGCTAGAAAACCAAAAACGTAAAAAATGACGAGTATGAGGACTCCTGTTGTGATGGTGATAGAATATTTACCAAGGAAGGCATCCAAATGTAAATTGTGGGCAATAAATTTTCCAAGGTGATGAATTTTGTACCAGAATTTTTCGACAATCACAAATAGAACAAACAAGGGCAATAAATACATCAAACCGCTTATAATTTTATTACGTGGTTTTTCTAGTCGTTTTTTGTAATTTCTCATGTGGTGGTTTTTTTTTTTTTTATTAACGATATTTTACTGCTAAATTAAAAATAAATAAAAAAATTCAGTTTGTTACGATTTGATCAACTTATTCATTATGAGTTTTCTGCATGACATTTTGTTGTTTTCTTATCACCTGAATGTATTTAACTTTTTTGTATAAAAAAAGGTTAGCTTCTAAAGAAACTAACCTTGTATTTATATGCGTATTTGTTCTAGTCTAATTCCTTCACTAACAACCAGGCATCAGAATTATGCGTTCTTTTAATAGTGCGTAGTGCTCGTAATGCTTCTAAGCGGTCTTCATAACTTGCATAAACTACTTGGTGCAAGCCATACTTGTTTACGCCAATTTTTCTAGCTTTAAAACCATCAACCTTAAGGCCTTTAATGATTTTATCGCAGTTTTCTTCAACGCGAAATGCACCAGCAATAATGTGATAATTGCCTGTTTGCTTGGTCACGTTTAGTTTTACGGCTGGAAGTGGATTTAAGTTAAAAGTAGCTTGCTGAATTTTAGTATCCAATTGTTTTTCAGCTTCTTCTTGTGCAATTTGATTGTGTGTTTCAACTTGATTTACATAAAATTCAGAAGCACCAAACCCACCTAAAGTTAAGGCAATTAAGGCAACTGCAGCATATTTTAAGTAAGATCTAGAAGCACGCTTTTCAGGAGTTACTGAAATAGGAACTACTTTTTCAATTTTTTCAGCTTCTCGCTTGTAAACTTCACGCTTAACTTCGGTCGAAGACAATTGGGTTAATCCAAAAGCATCGGTTAAGTAATTTAACTGATAGGTTGGTTCAAATAAAACCTTACCTTCTTTGTTTAAAACAATGTCACCAATGTTTTTAAACGTTAAGGTTTCACCTTCCGTTAAATAAGATTTAATCAGCCTAACGCGTTTTGCTATTTTTTTGTTTGCAACTTCAAAAGGGATTTTCTCAACATCAGCAATATAACTGGCTAACAAACCATCATTTTGCTGAATTTGCTCATTAAAAGACACTACTTTTTTTGGAGCATGAAAAGTATTGGTGTCAGCATTAATCGTTGCCGATACAGATTGTGTTAAAAATGCACCAAACTCAGGAATGGTAACACACTCATATCTATAGAGTAAATCGCTTATGTATGTTTCTAGTTGCATAAGTTCAAAGTTATAAAATTATAAGTTTAGATGAAATTTACGCTTAACTTTTTATTAACAGAATGAAAAATATTTTACTTTAGTTTAAAAATCAATGAGATAGAATGACAGAAATTGAGTTGCTTTATGCATTAGCTTTACAGCATGTTCCTAATATTGGCGATATCACAGCTAAAAAACTAATCGCGCATTGTGGTTCTGCCGAAGCGGTTTTAAAAGAGAAAAAGCAAAATTTACTTAAGATAGATGGTATTGGGCAAGTGGTTTTAAAGGAATTGTCTAAATCTCATCATTTGAAGGATGCCGAAAATGAAATGAAATTCATAGCCTCAAACAACATCAAAGTCAGTTATTTTGAAGAGGACAATTATCCTGAAAAATTAAAGCATTGCATTGATGGACCTATCTTATTATTCCAATCAGGGCATATAGATTTAAGCAAACAACCGATTATTAGTATTGTTGGTACACGAAAAATTACAACCAGCGGGGTTGCTTTTTGTGAAGACTTAATTGAACAACTCACGGTTTATAATCCCATAATTGTTTCTGGTTTTGCTTATGGTACTGATATTACAGCGCACAAAGCAGCCATGAAGCACGATTTGCAAACGGTGGCTTGTTTAGCACATGGCCTCAATCAAATTTACCCTAAGGTTCATAAAAAATATATGGTTGATATGGAGAAAAATGGGGGCTTTCTATCCGATTTTTGGAGTACCGATAGCTTTGATAGAAATAATTTTTTAAAACGAAATCGGGTAATTGCCGGATTGAGTTCTGCGACGGTCGTTATCGAATCGGCTGAAAAAGGCGGCAGTCTCGTGACGGCTGATATTGCTAACTCCTATAACCGAGATGTTTTTGCCGTTCCTGGAAGACCAACCGATAGCCAAAGTATTGGCTGTAATAATTTAATTAAACATCAAAAAGCACATATGCTCACCACGCCTCTAGATGTGCCCTATATTTTAAATTGGGAACTGGAAGATGTGAGTAAACCCGCCGTGCAAAAACAACTTTTTGTAGAGTTAGACGCTTCCGAAAAACTCATTTTTAACTACTTGAAAGATTTAGAACAGCAGCAACTTGATAGTATAGCCTTGCACTGTGAGTTGCCTATTTTTAAAGTCGCCAGTTTGTTATTGTCTATGGAATTAAAAGGTGTGGTGCGGCCTTTACCGGGCAAGTTGTTTGAACTTATTTAATTCCCGCTTTCGCAGGAATGTTTAAAAACCAATTTTAGCGCGTACACGGTCTAAAACATCATGGGCTACGGCTTGTGCTTTTTCAGCACCAATAGCTAAAGCTTTGTCAATTTCTTCTAGGTTATCCATGTAATAAGCAAAGCGCTCGCGTTCGGTTGCAAATTTCTCTACAATCAATTCGAATAAAGCTTGCTTTGCGTGTCCGTAACCATAATTGCCATTTTCATAATTGGCTTTCATGGTTTCTATTTGAGCGTCATCGGCTAAAAGCTTATAAATGGCAAAACAGTTACAAGTTTTCCAATCCTTGGGGTCTTCTAGGGCTGTGCTATCGGTTTGAATCCCCATAATTTGCTTGCGAAGCTTTTTATCGTTTAAAAAGATGTTGATCGTATTATTTCTACTTTTACTCATCTTTTCACCGTCAATACCTGGAATAAGCATGGTGTTTTCCTGAATTTTCCCTTCCGGCAACACAAAAACCTCACCCATTTTTGCATGGAAACGAGAGGCGACGTCACGCGTCATTTCAATATGTTGTAACTGGTCTTTTCCAACCGGAATGATATTGGCGTCGTATAATAAAATATCGGCCGCCATAAGCATGGGGTAGGTGAAAAGTCCGGCGTTAACGTCTTCCAAGCGATCTGCTTTATCTTTAAAACTGTGTGCTAGGGTTAAACGTTGGTATGGGAAGAAGCAGCTTAAATACCAAGAAAGCTCAGTGGTTTGAGGCACATCACTTTGTCTGTAGAATACTGTTTTTTCAATATCTAGTCCGAAAGCAAGCCAAGTCGCTGCTACCGCATAAGTATTTGCTCTTAAGGTTTCTGCATCTTTAATTTGTGTTAAGGTGTGCAGGTTTGCTATAAATAAAAACGATTCATTTTTAGGATCGTTAGCCATTTTAATCGCTGGAATTAGTGCTCCTAATATGTTTCCTAAATGTGGTATTCCTGTACTTTGAATGCCTGTAAGTATTCTTGCCATAGTTTTTCGTAAAGCGCAAATTTAAAGATAACTTCGCCAATAAAAAAAGTGGCAGCTGCCACTTTTTTAAATAAGATAGAAATGGTTTATTTTTTAAACAAGCTGGCAATAAATAATATCACCGAGGCACCAATGGCACCAGTAATAACATCGCCAATAAAGCCATCCATAATTGATACACCCAGTGCACCAAATAGCCAATTTCCAACAATACCACCAATAATACCAATAATGATGTTAACGAGTAGTCCAAAACCACCACCTTTCATAAGGTTTCCAGCTAACCAGCCGGCAATTGCACCAATTAATAGAGCGTACAGTAATCCCTAATTTATATTTTTAATAATTGGTTAGGCTTAAATATAGTCAAATTATAATAGTATTTTTGATGCTTATGAAAATTCTGAAATACATTTTCTGGACACTCTACCGCATCTATTTTTACATTTTGGTGGTTTTACCTATCCTAGTGATGTTTCCCATTTTAGTAATTTCTATTTTAAAGGAGTCTTGGTATCCTTTCTTTTTTAGGCTAGCACGTATTTGGTCAAAATTTATTTTAATAGGTATGGGATTCGCGTATCATATCAAACGTGAACAAAAACCAGAAAAAGGAAAAAGCTATATGTTTATAGCCAACCACACCTCTATGGCCGATATCATGCTCATGTTGGTCTCAGTAAAAAGTCCTTTTGTTTTTGTGGGGAAGGCTGAGCTGGCTAAAATTCCACTTTTCGGGTTCTTCTATAAACGAACCTGTATTTTGGTGGATAGAAGTTCTGCGAAAAGCAGGCATGCTGTATTTTTAAGAGCGCAAAAACGGCTACAAGCGGGATTAAGTATCTGTATTTTTCCTGAAGGCGGTGTGCCTGAAGAGCATATCGAATTAGATAGCTTTAAAGATGGTGCTTTTAGGTTGGCCATTAACCATCAAATTCCTGTAGTACCTTTAACCTTTGGCGATAATAAGAAGCGTTTATCTTATACGTTTTTTAGCGGAGGACCAGGACGTATGCGGGTTAAAATCCATAAGTTTATTCCAACAAAAGGTCTCACTATTGAAGATACTAAAACCTTAAATGCTCAGGCACGAGGGGTTATTCTGAGGCAATTGAAGGTTTTCAACCCTGATAGGTAGTTACGTTGCAGTAGTTGCTATTCGTCTCGAACACCGTTCAAGTTAGATTACTATAATACACGCTGATTTGCCGTTAACCGAAGCTTTAATACCAGAGTTAACAGCCTAAATTTTAGAACTTCGTTTTAATAAATAGCCAATACTGAAAATAAGAAGGGCGCAAATAACAAACATGAGGCGACCCCAAAGCGGATTTGGAATTAGCGCCATCAGAAGAATACCTGCACTCATCACTAAAACCATACCTCCTAGTTTATTGCGTTGCTGACGGTCAAAATCACTTTGTTGAGCATCTGAGATGAAAGGTGTTTCAAAATCTTTAAAGAAACGTTTGGTTTCTTCACTATGGGTATCGCGTTTTTCACTGTAAAATAAAGCCGTGAAGCAGAAAAATCCACCAGTAACAAATACATGCGAAGCCACCATAAGGATGATATTCATATCAATGGTTTCTCGGTTGGTGAGTGCGTCAATGCCGAATAAAGAACCTACAACATCAGCTGTAAAGACATTCATCACTAGCCAAGACACGAAAAGCCCGAGTACAATGGTTGCCCAAGGTGCCCATTTTGGTGTTTTCTTAATGAAAATTCCGAATACCAAAGGAATCATCATAGGTACTTGAACCATGGTAGAAACCGACATCATCAATTCAAATAAACTCAGCTCCTTAAGTGAGGCGAACCACCAAGCTACAGCAATAACCCCCAGACCGCTAATGGTGCTCACCAATCTACTAATATGTAATAATTTCTTGTCGTTACTAACTCTTTTACGCTTAGCAAGAAAGGGTTGGTAAATACTTCTCACAAAAATACCTGCATTTTTATTAAGCGCTGAGTCCATGGAAGACATGGTTGCGGCAAATAATCCTGCCATGAGCAAACCAGCGGTTCCAACAGGCATGATATTTCGGGCAAATTCTAGATAAATGGCATCTCCTGCTTTATTACCAAGTTCAGAATAACCCGCAACAGCATCCGGCATAATACTGGCTGCTGCCCAAGGTGGAATAAACCAAATAATGGTACCAACGCCCATTAAAGTCATGGCTAATAAAGCGGCTTTTCGTGCGTTAAACGAATCTTTAGCATTCAACCAACGAAAGGAATCGTGTAGATTCATAACCGTAATGACTTGTTTTGGAAGAAAGAAAATAAAGGTTCCGAAGAGAATTAAAGGATAATTCATATTCGGACCAATAAGAAAGCCACCAGGGAAATTTTCAATCATATTCGCTGGCCCTCCTACTTTTACAAGTGCTACGATAGCGCAGGCTACTGATACTACAGCCACTACTAAGGTTTGTACAAAATCTGAAGCGACAACGCCCCAAGCTCCTGAGAGTACCGATACGAATAATACGGTGAGTCCTATGGCTACAATGGTTAAACTTAAATCGGTTTGAAAAACAGCACTGGTAAAAACGCCCAAAGCATTAAGCCAGACACCAGCATTAAGAAATGAAAAAACAATTAAAGCACATGAAAAGAAGAGTTCGTTTTCAGGGCCAAACCGTCTTTTTATGGCCTCGGTTGGGGTGTCAACTCGCATTTGTCTAAAGCGATGCGTAAAATAGGCCCAACCACAAAAATAGGCAAAGGTATTCCCCAGATAAACGGCACAAATGGCAAAACCATCAGCAAAGGCTTTTCCTGCCGAACCAGTAAAAGTTACTGCCGAAAATTGCGCCATAAAAGCACTAGACCCAACCATCCACCAAAGCATTCTACCACCACCACGAAAATAGTCACTTGTAGAATTACTAGCCATTCGGGAAAATACCACGCCAATGGCTAGTATTAAAATAAAGTAAATTCCGATTACGAGATAGTCGTAAAACATGCTTTAGTTTTTAGTGTTGAAGATGACGAACATCGGTCCAGTTGTTATTTTCTCTAATCAAATCGATAAGTTGCTGGTACAGGCTGCCGTCTTTAAAAGATTGATACGGCGCAACGTTTTCACCTTTAATGTCTTTTACAAATTCTCTCACGAGGTAATGCCAGTTACGTTCGGTATCGCCATCAACTTGCGGTTGATTGTCAACAATGTCTTGGGGTAATGCTTGCTCGTTCCAAGTTTTAGAATCGTCCCATAAATATAATGGGCCCATACCATAATGACCTTTAATATAGATTGCGCCTTTAGTGCCATAAAAAACGATATGGTCTTCATTAAAACGAGGGTTCAATCCGCCGTGTTTAAAAAGCACCGATACAGGTTTTGTTGCAATCTGACTTTCTAGTTGCGCCATAACGGTATACGACCATTCTACGTTACTCTCGCCCCATTTTAGGGTGGGGTCGTTTAAATCTTTAGGTATAAAATCACGTCGAGTTTTAAAATTATGCACGCCTTCAACAATAGGGGCTTTTCCAAGATCATCGCGAACTTCCCCGATAATCGACAAAATGTTTTCACCAATGACAGAGGTAACAATAGACATCATATGGGTGAAGTTATTGTTGAGTCTTCCGCCGCCATCTTCCTTGCGGTGCGACCAACCAAAGGGAATATCACGTTCTAAATTAAAGTGTGACATGCATTCTACTTCGGTAGGTTCACCTATAGCCCCATCAGCAATAAGTTGTTTGGCGTGAAGGATATGAGGCATATACCGGAAACTCGACGCAAAGGCGGTTTTTACCTGTTTCTTTTCTGCTAACTCATAGAGTGCTATCGCAGTTTCGCCGTTATGCGTTAATGGTTTATCACTAAACACGTGACAACCATAATTAATAGCTTGCGTGATGGTTTCGTAATGGGCGCCACCGGGTGTGGCTATAGAAACAATATCAGGTTTACAATCTTCCAAGGCTTGTTGCCAGTTCGTGCCATAATAGGAAATGCCTTTTTTTAGCGCCACTTCTTCTACTACTTTTGGGGTTCTCCCAACGATACCAACCACTTTGACGCCAGCGGCTCGAAAGGCATCGGCGTGACCTTGACCGGCAAATCCAGTTCCAGAAATAAGTACTTTTAATGTGCTATTCATGGGTTTTCGTTTTTTATTGATGATTTCAGAAGCGAAAAGGCTTCTTATGTGATGTTTTTATGATTGATGTTGTGATTACCAGCTCCAAAGTGTACCATCTTCTAGTCGGGTTACGGGCAGATAAGAACGTTTATACGGATACTTTTCAGCGGCAGCTTCATCAAAGTCAACGCCAATACCAGGTACATCTTCAATGTGAATGCTACCATCTTTTAATTCGGCTTTATACTTAAAAACCTCGTTAAGGGTTGAGGTTCCAAAGCCAATAAATTCTTGAACTCCGAAATTAGGTGCCCATAAATCGAGGTGCATGTGTGCCATAAAACAAATTGGCGATAAATCTGGAGCGCCATGAGGTGCCATTCTAACATGGTAAAGCGCCGCAAAATCGGCTAGCTTTTTTAAGGCTGTGATGCCACCACCATGAGTTGCTGCGGTTCTTACAAAATCTATGGTTTGGTTTTCAATAAAGGGTTTGGCATCCCAAATGGTATTGAATTTTTCACCAAGAGCTAAAGGCATGGCGGTTTGGTTTCTAATCACTTGATAGCCGTCGGTGTTTTCATAAGTGACGGGGTCTTCAAGAAATTTTAAACGATAGGGTTCTAACATTTTACCTAATTGTACCGCCTCAATGGGTGTTAATCGGCTGTGGACGTCATGACACAATTCGATATCGTAACCAAAGCGTTCACGGGCTTGTTTAAATAATTCAGTAATAAAATTGAGGTATTTTGTAGTAGACCATCCGTGTTCTGGAGGTAGCGGTCTGTCTCCTTGTAATTCGTAGTAATTCTTCTTTTTGCCTAAAGTACCGTAAGTGCCAGCAATCCCAGGAATGGTACATTGCAATCGGGCCACTTTATAACCTTGGTCAATGGCGACTTCTAAATTGTTAAGCACATCATCTACGGTCTCACCGTTTACATGGGCGTAAACAGTTACTGCTTTACGGCTTTTTCCGCCTAATAATTGGTAAACCGGGAGTCCAGCGATTTTGCCCTTAATATCCCAAAGTGCCATATCTATAGCCGAAATGGCCGCGATGCTTATGGCGCCATTTTGCCAATAGGCCCCTTTGTAGAGGTATTGCCAAATGTCTTCTATCTGTTGGGCATCTTTGCCGATTAAGCATGGAATTACATGTTCTTCTAGATAGGCGACTACCGCCATTTCTCTGCCGTTTACGGTGGCATCACCAATGCCGTAGGTAGCGTCTTCTGTAATGACTTTTATAGTGACAAAATTTCTGCCAGGACAACAAACAAATACTTTTATTTCTTTAATTTTCATTTCAACCAATTTTTAGTTGCTCAGAGTTTATTTTATTAATATACCTTTTTTTATAAAGGTATTCATTTTATGGCGCCCTTAAATCATAAGCTAAAGAATACAATTTGCTGCACTATATTGGTAAACCAAACTGGTGCACCAAATATAATAAAATTAATATGCTATGCTAAAAATTTCTATGAATTCTCTATGTAAATTCTTAGAAATAGGAGTGAATCATTGTCATCTAAGAAATATTAGACTTAAGATTTTTGGGTAAAATATAAGGTATTACGAAACCATGATACCAAAAGAAGTGAAACTAAACTACCCGCTGTTTAAAATCGTTACAAAATTCAATAAGGAGTTCAAAATGGAATTCCATGGCTTTAATTGCTTGTTCGGCGTCTTTGTTTTTAATGGCGTTAAAAATGTTGTCGTGCTTATTGACTTCATAATTAAAACCTTCTTCATCACGCACTCTGGTTTTTTCAAAAATGCCAATTATTTTCGGCATAATTTGCAACATCATGGCGTAAATCGTCGTGTTTTTACTGGCTTTGGCTATAGCTAGGTGAAACAGAAGGTCTTCCTGTAAAGCATCTTCTTTACTTAAGATTTTAGATTTGTAGCGGTCAAGAATATCTTCCATTTCAACCAAATCCTCATCTGTTCGACGTGTTGCCGCCAAAAACACTGCTTTATTTTCTAGCATGAGTCGTGACTCAACCACTGATAGAAAATCATCTTCACCTAAACTTAAAATACCATTGATAATCGCCATAAAAAGGACGCGACCGGTATTGATGAAAATCCCAGCCTGAGGCACCGATTTTATTAAACCGTATTGCTCTAATTTTTGAATGGCTTCATCAACATTTCTTCGACTTACCTGAAGGGTGTCACACAAGCTACGCAGCGATGGTAATTTATCGCCTGGCGCTAAGTTTCGTAATTCGATGTAATCTCTAATTTTAGAAATGACCAAATTATGGACCTCGATATTGTCTTTTATCCTTACGGGCTTCATGTATGTATTTTGGTGGTTAGGTTGGGATAAAATTACGAAAAAATTGAATGAGAAGCCTGTGAATATACGGGAAACCCGTAAACAATTATGAGGTTATACTGTTTTTGTCTTATGTTCTTTAGAAGCGAAAAGGTTATAAAAATCAGTGTTTCAGATAATTACATTTTGTAGTTACCACTAACCTTTAACACCCGATAATTAGGAAGTTTTAAAAAAAAGCTAGAAATTCGCAGCGTGAAAACAGCAACCCTTTTTTTAGCGGTATTTCTACTTGTTAAGCCAGTGCTTCCATTGGTTGACTATGTTGTTTTCTACGATTATATAAAAAATGAACTTTGTGAAAACAAAGAAATAGTTGAAATGCAGTGTAACGGTAAGTGTCACTTAGCTAAAGAAATGGCTAAAGCTTCTGAAGCACCAGATAACGGAAATGATGAAAAACTCGTAAGTTTTGAAACCACCGTTGTTTTTTATCAGGATATTGTTAATCAATTGCCTCCACCATGCGTTTACTTCAGTAAAAACGCCATATCTACAGATTATAATCAAGAATATTCTTATTTAAATCTAGATGCTGTTTTTCACCCACCTCAGGTTTAATACCAATTAGTTTTTAAGTATGTATGCACTACCAATGTTCGCATTGGAAGCAGTCTTTGCTTGTATTAGCACGATGCTGCATATCACGGCATGCTTTTTAAAACTACACCCACCCACATTTTTCATACTTTGAAATCTGTTTTTTGGCTATTTTAAACATGATTTTCTTCGCAAATTCAGGTTTAAGTTGTTTTGAAAAAATCGGTTTTCATGAGTATTTACGTTAATTAACTCTAGGAGTGATCCAAAGTGTTGTTCGTCATAAATTGATTGCATTGTAGCACCGTCATGCTGTGTAATATGCAGAGGTAAACAGGTTTTTAAATCATGAAATATTCAAATTATTTGCTACTGGCTATTAGTGTGGTTGCGGTTTCTTGTACTGTAGAAAAAACAGACTATGAAGCTGAAATTGCTACAGATACTACCGAATATTTCGATTTTGAAGAAGTAAGCACCATAAATACTGGTGATTATAATTTAACTATCGAAGCATTAAACGGGACGCTTTACAAAGGTTATAATGAAATTCATGTAACTCTTGAGCATGCACAATCGCAAGAAGAGCTGAGTAACGCAGCAGTTACTTTTTTACCCATTTTGACCGATGCTAATGGGAAACAGTCTTCTTGTCCGCATGACTATCAACTCACTTATGATACCGCTAATGGATATTATGTGGGCTATGCAGTTTTTACAGATATCACCAGTAGCACGGCAGGTTGGGAGCTTTTTATGGAGGTTACCCTTTCGGGGGAAATCCAAGCCGTTAGTCAAACTATTACAGTTGAAGAACAGGTGAATAAAAACTTGAATATGACAGCTTTCACCGGTAACGATAATGTTCAATATTTTATCGCACTAGTAGCACCTCAACGTCCCGATGTGGCTGAAAATCATTTGGTAGCGGGGGTTTATAAATACATTGAACCTACTCAAGTCGCTGGTGATTTTCCTGATCCCTCGCAGTTTATCTATGCCGTTGTAAATGACCATACTTTGCTGCTAGATCCACGAATGCCTGAACCTTCTATGGGGAATCATTCGTCACCTAATAATGAAGATTTAACTCAGCAAAATGACGGACTCTACCACGGGGTGGTGAATTATACCATGACAGGTAATTGGACGTTGAATTTCATTTTTCAGGATGCTCAGGGTAACACCATAAAAGGCACCGAAGTCCCAACAGATTTCACACCAGGTATTGAAGGGGTTAAAAGCGAACTTTATATCGATATCTTATTTTAAATGCGATTAGTAACACTTATCATATTTGTTTTAGGAACTTGGGCTCATGCGCAGGATAAGCCAGTCAAAAGCGATAGCTTAGATGTGGTCTTAGACGAAGTTCTAATCGTTGCGGCTAAAAAGGCTAAAATTGAAACCGATATGAAAATGGCGGTTTCGGTAGATGAATTTTTAGCGTCTTCTGAAAGTATCAGTTTCATTAAGCGTGGCGCTTATGCTTGGGAGCCTTTACTGAATAATATGAGTTCCGAACGTTCTATTATAACTATTGATGGCATGCACATTTTTGGTGCTTGTACCGATAAAATGGACCCAGTAACGGCTTATGTTGAAAGTAATAACTTGTCTGAAATTGATATAAAATCGGGGCAAGAAGGAGGTTTACAAGGGGCTACAGTAGCAGGAAGTATTGATTTGAAGCGAAAAAGCTCTGCTTTTGGGCGTGCCAATATTTGGGATGCTGCCTATCAAACCGGTTTTGAGTTTAACAACAAACAGTTTTTTAACCTGGCCAATGCCTCGTATTCAAGTGATAAATTAGTGGTTGACGCTAGTATGTCGCATAGAAAAGCTGATGATTATTTCGATGGCAATAATGATGAGGTAGATCATTCACAATTCACAAAGTTTAATACTTCTTTAGGAGTGGCTTATAAAACCAGTGATTTGTCGTCCCTGCGTGTCGATGCCATTTTTGATAAGGCTCAAGATGTGGGGTACCCAGCGCTTCCTATGGATTTGTCGCTTTCAAGAGCTTTAATTACTTCAGCAACCTATAAGCAGTTTTTTGAAAATAAACTCCTAAAGGTTTGGGATTCTAAAGTCTATTACAATGCCATAGAGCATTATATGGACGATACCACGCGCCCTGAGAATTTAGTACACATGGACATGCCGGGTTGGAGTACCACCTATGGTTTGGTTTCAAAAGCAAACCTAAAAAGTGCTAATTATTCGGCCGAAATTCAGCTTAATGCTTATGATAATTTATCAATTGCTGAAATGCGCATGTATCCGCAAGACCGCAGTGAACAAACCATGTTTGCTTACAGCTGGCCTTGGGTGACCACACGTTACGCTGGACTTTCAATGAGCAATGCTTTAGATGTGTCTAGCAGCAGCGTTTTGAATTTTGGCGGTACCATGGGTGTGAATTATAACTACTCTAAGTATATTGAATTCAATAGAATTTTTCACCCAGGTGCTTCACAGGAAAAAACCAGATTTCTACCTAGTTTATATGCCAGTTATCAATGGTATCCAGGTAAATTTGATGTTTCTGTAGGTACGGGTTACGGGCATCGTGCGCCGTCGGTTTCTGAAGGTTACGGCTATTACATCTATAACAGCTTTGACCGTTACGATTACATAGGTGACCCCGACTTAGAAAATGAAATTTCTTATGAAGTGAATGCCAGTGTGGGGTTCACTCATAACAAAGGTCATGTGAAGGCTAAAGTGAACTATTTCTACATTCAGAATTACATTATTGGTAGAATTTTGAGCGCCGGAAGCCCCATGAATTATCAATCGGTGGGCGTGAAGGGCTATACCTCTTTAGATTATGCCACCCTGTTTAATTTTTCATTACAGGCCGATTACCACTTACTGCATAATTTGCATTGGAATGGGACACTTACCTATGCCCGTGGCCTTGATGATAACCAGAACAACCTGCCATTTATTCGTCCGCTAAGTTACCAAACCGCTTTACATTATAGGTTTGGTGATTTCAGGTTTCAAGCCGAATTAAATGGTGATGCCATGCAAGTGAATTACAGTCCGGAATACGGTGAAGATGAAACACCGTCTTACACCAATTTAAATGTTTCAGCTGATTATAGCTTTTACATTAGTAATTACAAAACAGTCGTACAAATTGGTGCCGAAAATGTATTTAATACGTACTACAGTACCTATGCCGACTGGGGGAATATCCCAAGAATGGGACGTAATTTTTTTACGTCATTAAAAATAAATTTATAACAATTAAAAAAGTATAACAAACCATTAAACACAAAAAACAATGAAAACACAAACTATTAAAAACATGAAAAAGTATCTTTTATTACCTGCAATCGCTTTAGCCTTCGTATCCTGTAGTGACGACGATGTGCCTGTGGCCAACGATGTGACTTTAGAGTTTAACAATACCTTTAAAGGCCAAACCATTGTGCTTGGTGATGCAACTAGTGCAGAGGCTACGACTAACACTTCCGTGGAAGATCAAGTACACCATTTTTCAGAATTAAAATATGTGATAAGTAATATCATTTTGGTTAAAGAAGATGGTACTGAAATTCCATACAACGTGAATGATTTAGATGAAGGGGCTATAGTAATTGACCAATCTAAAGAAGAAACTTTAGAATATGTTTTAAACGATATTCCAACGGATGATTATACTCAAATTATATTCGGATTAGGAGTGCGTTCAGATTTAAACACTTTAGATGAGGTGAGTAATCCAGAATTTTACGCTGAAGCAGGAGCTAATGATACGCAAATGCATTGGGAATGGGGAACAGGATACCGTTTCACAAAAATTGAAGGCTTCTATGATACCGATAATAAAACATTGTCTTTCCACTCAGGAAGCACAGTTGAAGGTACTGTAGATGATGAAAGTTCATATATTCCAGGTTTTGATGCCTACAGAGAAATTACTCTAGATTTACCTTCAATGGCTAAAGTTGGTGAGCACAGTCCTAAAATTGTAATTGAAGCTGATTTTGATGCTTTACTAAGTGGGAAAACCAATACCATTTTACTAGATGATAAAAATGCAACACCAAGTGTGCATACTTCAGTTTCTATGTCTAAATATGTAGATAATATTGGAGGTGATGGTACTAACGATGTTACTGGGATGTTCTCTATTTCTAAAGTAGAAAACTAGAATCATTGGGGTTAGTAATTAATAAAGAAAATTATTTGACAATCAATATGGTTCTCGACTCCGCTCGAACACCGGTTCAATTCACATTTTTAACGGTCTTCGAGGGCAGTCGAGATTGGGATTTTACTGTTAAGCGTTCTCGTTTACACCATCATTGATGTGATAAGACCCTTCAGGTTTCAAAAACCTGAAGGGTTTACAAAGCCACATTTCAACATCCGTTATAGATTCATCGAACTACTAACCCCTATTTTAATCATGAAGCTTTTATTTCCAATGAAAAATTTAATCAGAAGTCTTATTCTTTTTGCTTTGTTTTCTGCTTGCAGCAGTGAGGATACTGTTCTTGTTTCTTATGAAAATCCGGAGCTCGAGCTAAACGTACCTTTTGGGTTTCCAGACTTTAATAATTCGGTTTATACCAACAAACCTACTAAGTATGGTGTGGCATTGGGAGAAAAGTTATTTCATGATACTAAACTTAGTACCGATAACAGTATTTCCTGTGCGAGTTGTCACATTCAGGAAAATGCTTTTGCCGATCACAATGCCAAAGGGATTGGTATTGAAGGTCGCATCGGACTCCGAAATACACCACCCGTGCAAAATATGGCTTTTATGAAGGTATTTAATTGGGATGGTAACATACGTGTGTTAGAAAACCAACCCCTAGTGCCTATTATCACTCATTTTGAAATGGATTCTTCCATTTTAGAAGTGATGGGCAAGCTTGAAGAAGACCCTGAATATATTGAATTATTCAACAAAGCATTTAATGGCGAAGGCATCACCGCTGATGGTATTTACAAGAGTATCGCACAATTTGAATACACGCTAATATCGGCCAATAGTAAGTATGATCAAGTCATTCGAGAAGCAGGTGGGACCTTTACGGAAACTGAAGCTTTGGGTTATCAAGTGTTTCAGGATAAATGTATAAGTTGTCACAGTTCAGAATTATTTACAGACCAAAGTTTTAGAAATATAGGCTTTCCGTTAAATCCAGACCATGAAGAAGCCGGACGTGCTCGTGTTACCGGTTTGGCTGAAGATTTTATGCGTTTTCGAGTGCCCTCATTACGGAATATTGCCCATACCGCACCTTATGGTAGCTTCGGACAATTTGAAACCTTAAGAGCTGTTCTTGATTATTTTGATAATGGTGTTTTAGATGTTGAAAATCTGGATCCAATTTTAAAGGAAAACAACAACCGCATTCCGCTTTCTGAAGCTGAAAAAGATCAGTTGATTGCCTTTATGCAGACCTTAAGTGATTCCGAATTTATTGGAAAATAATAAATTGGAATAAAACTTTAATTTTAGCCTAATAATAGCATTAGGCTCGGCGATCAATAACCATTAAAGGTTTTCTACTCATTTTTGGGAATTGAATCTTTTGAATTTCCTTCCTATCACAAAATTCTATCTTCGGAAGTACTCTTAATTTAGCTCTAAAATGATCTTTGATACGTCGTAAAAACAAATCAGTTGGATTGGTAGTGGCAATTTTAAGCAGAATTTCATCAGTACCAATGCTGTTATGTGAAATCTCAATGATATACGATTCAATCTCGTTAAAATCATTCAGTATGTTATGCATGGCTGGCGGATACAAAGTGGTACCCTTATACTTTATCATTTGTTTCTTTCTGCCTATTACGGGGCCTAAACGTGTGGTATTTCTACCACAGGAACAAGGGTCATGGTGCGCTTTTACAATGTCACCGGTTTTAAATCGCAGTAAAGGCATGCCTTCAACTCCTAAAGTTGTAATCGTTAGTTCACCAGATTCGTTGGGAGCTACAGGCTGATTGTTTTCATCTAGAATTTCAATGATAATTAATTCTGGATGGTGATGGCCACCCTGTTGGGCTTCACATTCGGTAAACGCCGTGTTCATTTCTGTAGAAGCGTAGGTAGAAAACAAATTGATATCCCATTTTTCTTTAATCTTTTTAGATAAAATATTTAATGAAAAATCTTGTTCACGAAGGGATTCGCCAATGCAAATAGCTCCTTTTACAGATGAAGCATTTAAATCGATGCCCTGTTTTTCAGCGTGTTCTATAAGTTTCAGTAAAAAAGAAGGTACGGCAATGATGTAAGTGGGTTTGAATTTTTTAATAGAATCCCATTGCAATTCCGGAATGCCGTTTCCGACTCTAATAATACCAGCACCCAGTTCACGAGCGCCCAAAAAATATGCCAGTCCTGCCATAAAACGACGGTCTATGGTGGTCATTAGCTGAATCACATCCTCTTGTTTTACGCCAGCGCAGGCAAAAGAAATGGCCTCATTGTGTGCTAAACGTTTTAAATCATTATCGGTTAAAGCAAAGGTTACGGGCTCGCCTAAGGTTCCAGAAGTCGTTACATAATCAATAATTTTGTGTCGTGGCACGCAAATAAAGTCGTCGTTAAACTGTTGTAAATCTTCTTTTGTTGTCGTTGGAATGCTCGCTAAATCCTCTAAGGTTTTTAACTGGTTGATGTCTATGTTCTCAGTTTCAAAAAGCCGTTTATAGAATGCAGAATGTGTACTTAAATAATTAAGTAGGGTTTGTAACTGCCCTTCTTGAAATGCTTTTATTTCGGCTGAAGATGCTTTTTCTATATCTGGAATCATAAACGTAATTTTCTTTTTAATTTTTTAATATAGTCTTCTACATTTTCACGGTCTGGAACCGTAGTAATTTCTTTGGTTTGGGCCAATTCAAAGGCTTCTAGCGCAGCTGTATAATAACCGTTGTTGTATTGGTACAAACCTACTAAATAATAAGCTTCCCAATATTCAGGATTTGTTAATTTTATTTGTTGGAGTACCTTATCGTCAAGTGCTGTTTTGTTGTTTATGGCTGAAGTGACCTGAGTTCTAAGTTGACGGTAGTTTTGGTAATTTTTATAAGTTTCGGTGTACTGAAACGGATCTTTTTCAATGGTTAGCTCTTGCTTTGAAAAACCGGTTTGCTGCGGGTTATCAAACACCTCGTTTAAATTATAGGCCACAAACTCTCCCAGTTGATAAGGGTTTGAAGACACCCAAACTAAGCGCTGCTCAGGTTTAAACACCACGGCGTGATGCGCCAAGAGCTGGTTCAAGGCTTTTTCATTGCCATAACCTATAGTTTTGTTGTTTAAACCTTCTTTGTTTCTTAATATGTCAACCGCAATTTGGGGCGTGATTTTGCTGTGTGCCTTCAGAAGCTCCTCCATACGCTCATAGCGGTACATGGAATGGCTTTCTTCAATATGTTTTTGGTTGTTTTTGTCTTCCGCGTAAGCGTCACTTTGAAAGTGATTGGAGCAAATTAACTGATTGGCATTCTCCACCTCATAAACCCCGAAATTATCTGGAGAGACTTCAATAATCACGGCTTTATTGTCTTTAGCACTGCCTACAAAAATAGATTCTGAAACAAAGACTTCACGTTTCTTAGCAATGTTAATGGCTTCTTCAATATTTGTGGCATATTGTAAAATCTCACGATTGACAATAGATATTGGTGTTTTTGCAATTAAAGGTACTTTTGATTTTCCGGCGTTAATGGTCACGGTTAAGCCGTGTTCGTTCATCCCTGAAACTACGCCAATCATCCCTGCCCAGGCCACCGACATAAACTTGTAACCTGATGTTGGACTTACAAAACTCACAATTTTATCTTTTGCGAAATCATCACCAGCGTAAAAATCAAAATTCCTACCAATAATTAACTGACCGTCTGCTGATTTATCACCCCAGGCTGCAAATGAGGAGCAGCCCACTAAAGCGAGGTCTTGTAATGCATGGCCAATGTCATGAGCACTATGAAAGTACAAGCCCCTTAGGTATGCATTGTCAAAAGCCGTAACATCAGTTATGGCATATTGTGACAAGCCGTAAATTTCTGTTTTAAATTCGTTGGGTACATGGAGATACATTTTACGGTTGTACCAGGATAAAAAGTGGCGTAAAAATTTTTGACTGCTTTTTGATGGCACTAAATCTTCAATTTTAGAAATGAAATAGCGCTCTTGATTTTGGAATAATTCTTCTGTAAGACTGCCTGTGATTAAGCCTCGTTCATAAGGGTCGCCTTGTACATAAAGTTCCCATAGGCCTTGCTTGTTTTTGTTAAGCGAACTATTTGCCAACACAAAACTAGAATCATTGGTTTTAGTACGTTGCGGAATGGAATCGTTGTACTGACTAATGTCAGGCACATGATTTAAGGAGTTGGACACGCCACAAGAAGTGATGAGAAGTAAAATAGCACCGTAAACAAGGGCTTTGAAGGTTGTTTTAGGCATGTTTTTTCATCAATTTTTCGGCTTTTTTAATAGAAAGGCGCTCTTTGTAATCCAACCATTTCTGTCCGTTAAAACGACGCATCCCATTATCAAAATGGCGCATAATAAACACGTTATAGAGCATAGTTAAAAAAGCTTTAGGACGTCTAGGTAATGCTCTGAGTGTCATTGAAAATCCGCCGTCTAAATACTTGATGTAATGCCAGTAACCGCTAGGCATAAAGAGGGCATCACCGTGTTTCATTTCGGCTTGAATCCCTTCGGCATACTGTAATGCTGGGTATTTCTCGAAATCGGGGTTATCCATATCTATTTTTTCTAGGTTATGGATTGAATACGGAATTTGATAAAGGTATTTCGATTGCTCTTGTGAAAACAGAGTCACACTTTTATGGCCATGAAAATGAAAATGCATACTGTCTGGTAAGTCAATATCGTAATGCATAAAGACTTTAGATTCGCCACCACCAAAAAATAAGGCTGGCAAACGTTTAAAGAATTTTAGTCCGATATCTGGGTAACTAAAGTCTTTAAGGAGTTCTGGCATGCTATCTAAAATATTATAAAAGAAAATACGTAAATCTGTAGGTTCTGTTTTTAACAGTTCGATATACTCACGGAGTTTGACTTTTTTTACGGGTTCGTAAACACTCTGTTTTCCAGAAGCTGGTTTATTATTGTATAAAGGCACAATTTGGTCACCCGCACGCTCTTGAATGTAATCGAGGTTCCACTTTTTAAAAGCAGGCCAATCTGCAGTGAGGTTTTCAATTAAAACAGGACGCTGGGGTTTGTAGTAATGCTTAATAAAATCTGCTTTACTAATGTTCTTTACTCTGGTGATCGGCGTTGTATTAAATTGTCCCATAGCACTAACTTAAAGGGTTCTCTTCTATTTTATTTGCTTCTTGTATTTTGTTTAATAAGGGTTCCATACCAACAATTTCTGAACTCGTAAGCACAGCCCCTATTGTAACGCCTAAAATACCATGCATATTTAAACTTTGTCCCGTTAAGAGTAAGTTTTTAATTTTTGTTCGAGGCGAAACAAATGATTTTAAGGGATTGTTGGCATCTTTAACATAACCGTACATGGTACCGTTGTGCGAGCCGATGTAATCACGATAAGATAATGGGGTTGAGGTATACGTTTCTTCAATGCAATCTCTAATATTTGGGAACTTTTTTTCTAGCTCATCAAGGAGTATTTCGGCTTTTTCAGCTTTAAATTGTTCGTAGGTTTGGCCTCTGTCGTTTTTATTAACCACGGTGTTTACGGTGTTTGCCCAAGGCTCGACTTCCTCGTAGCGCATGTAGGTTAAAACCGTTAAGCTATCACCGTAATCAGTTGTTTTTTTATTAATTCCCATAGAAATCATATAACCTTCAGGCCAGCTTTCTTCAGTGTAATTTTGACTATTCCAAACCATGTCGCGCTCCTTAAAATGGTAGAAATTACGATTTTCGTATTTAAAGCTATTGGGTTTTAAAACGATGTACAGACTGAAACCCGCTATCACGGGTTCTATGTTTTTAATTCTATTGGCGTAAACTTTTCTGAATTTATCTTCACCAACCAACTGTATAGTCAGTTTAGGTTCAATGTTAGAAATAAACACATCTCCTTTAATAATGTCGCCTTTTTTGGTGGTGACAGAGGTGATTTTTTTGTCTTCATATCCAAATTTTACGACTTCTTGGTGCTTGTAAGCTTCGCCTTGATGTTCTTTCAAGCGTCTCACTAAGAGTTTAGAAATTTGACTGCCACCGTTAACGCATCGGTAAGCACTTTCAATGTAGGAGTTTATGCTTAGAGCATGTACGTAAAACGGGGTCCGGTTAGGGTCGCCGGCATATAAAAAGTTAGAGCCCACTAATACGGCTCGCAAGGTCTCGTTTGTTGTTATAGAATCTATGAAATCTTTGGCTTTTAAACTGAAAATATCAGAATTTTGATGGTAAGGTTTGCCTAGTTTTAATCCGTATAACGGGAATTTTCCACAAAATTCTTTGAGCTTATCACAGTAGGCCTTTATGGCTTTTTCTTCTTCTGGAAATTGGGCAATGAGTGCTTTGGTAAATTTTTCATAGCCTTGAGCATGTTTGTATTCCTTGGGATCGTCACCAAAAGTCACGATGTCAAAACCATCCTCATCTAATTTTTTCAGCTTTAATTCATCCATGATACCTAGATAATTAAAATACTGATAGAGGTTTTGGCCTTCACTCAAGCCCCCAATGTAATGTACGCCGGTATCAAAAATGGTTTTATCACGAACAAAGGTTTGTAGGTTGCCGCCGTATTGGTTGTTCTTTTCTAAAACACAAACGCTGTAACCTTCTCTGGCCAAAATATTGGCACACACTAAACCGCCTAATCCACTTCCTATAATGACTACATCGTAATGCGATTTCATGTATTAATGCCCTGTTTTGGTTAAGATAATGCTATTTTGGTCTTGATAGCTCAATTGAAAACCATGTTGAAAAATCCAAGTCGAATCAAAATCTCTACTTGCTTTCAATAATACGATATGGTTTACAGTGTTTAGAAACGGTGTTATGGCCGCTTCATGGTTTGTTTGGTTTGTGTTTAAAATTAAAACATTTGCGGGATAATTTAACAATTCGTCTAAAGAATCTACGCAAGTAATGTATCGCGTATTGCTAATACAATTGTGCTTGACAATTGTGCGATACTTTTGGTTTTCAATATAAGAAATGATTTTTCTGTCTACGGCATGTAAGGTTAGTAAAAGATCGAGTTGTCCAGCATCATTAGAGATATGTGCGATACGAGCCTTTTCGCCTAATGTATCTAATATGTTTTGGTAAGTGATTTTATAGGTTTTTAAATCACTACGAACGTCATTATACAAGGCCTGACCTTTATAACGATAATCGTCTAAAAGTGTTTTATGGAAATAGGTTGGCCCTTCTTTTTCTTTTCTCAACTTACTAAATTCACTTCTAAAATAAGCCCCCACATACTTAGCCCGCTGTGAGTAGTTTTTGCCGAAACTGGTATCGTTTGGTGTAATGCGGTCTAAAACCTTTAGGGTGATTTGTCCGTCTCTAATCATGGCTTCCCCTTTTGGGATGATTTCAGAATTACCGTGAATAAGCACCGGAATAATATCTAAATTAAATTGCTCAGCCAAGTAAAAAGCACCTTTATGGAAACGTTTTATTTTATGGGTTGTTGACCGTGTGCCTTCTGGAAAGGCCATTAGCGTATAGCCTTGGTCTACTTTTTTCTTTAAATGGTCCAAGCCGTTATCAATACCATTGGATACAGGATAAAAACCAGCCAGTTGCACGGCTTTTCCGAAAACAGGTGAGTTATATACCCAGTCATTTACGAGGAAAATGATTTTTGGATGCAGCA
Source organism: Pseudotamlana haliotis (assembly GCF_008806375.1). GTDB lineage: Bacteria > Bacteroidota > Bacteroidia > Flavobacteriales > Flavobacteriaceae > Pseudotamlana > Pseudotamlana haliotis. Next base: position 105,132 of record NZ_WAAT01000052.1, read on the forward strand.
TGCCAATGGCTAAAATGTCTAAAAATGAGCTGTGATTCGCAATGATGATGGCCTGTTTTTTGAAATCTTCTTGAACCGTGTTGATCACTTTTTTTCCGAGGAAAACCTCAGTGTATAATACCGATTTCATGAATTTCGACATCAAGACATGAAAGCCATTCATTTTTGTTTTCTTCGGAAGTGGAATGAGTTTTAAAATGGTCACACTGAATAGTGATAACAAAAGACCTCCTAAGCCAAAATAAGTAAACGATAGGATGGAATACAGAAAAACACGAACAGAAACCGGACGTTTTTTTGAGCTACCAATAAATAATTTAAATAATAAGGGTTGAATAGTAAAGGCCACCAATACGGCAGAAAGAATCCCGATTAAACAAACCAGTGCAATAGAATGCAAGGCTGGATGTTTGGCAAATATTAAAACACCCACCCCAAGAATGGTTGTGATTACCGAAAGTAATATGGATGTTTTGTGTGTGGTTAAAGCCTTTTCCCCAGTACGGTATTCATGTAGTAAACCGTTGGTGATAAAAATGCAGTAATCGATACCTAAACCAAAAATAAAGGTAGAAATGATGATGTTGAAAATATTAAATTGAATATGGAATAGTCCCATAATCCCCATGGTTAATAACCAAGTGAGACAAATAGGTAAACTAGTCACTACAGTGAGCGAAAAGCTTTTGTAAAAAATGAGTAAGAGGATGATAACGACAACTAAGGAATACCCAATAAGCTTGTTAAAATCACTTTTAAGATGGCCTAAAAAGGCTTCGTTCATTTGTTTGCGGTCAATGAGAAGCGTTTGGTCTTGGTCTTTAAAAGTCTTTAAAACAGGGACTTCATCTTTGGTTTTTACTAAGGTTGTGATTGTGGTAAAACCGTTTTTGGTGTTGAGGTAATCGTCAACTGAAATCGATTTTAGAGTTTTATAGTCGTTCGTGCTTAAAGGACTAAAATCTGTTTTTAGTAAATTATAAAAAGTGCTAAAGGTATTGGGTTTAAAACCTAGAGTCTCGCCACTTTCAATGATGTTATTTTTGGTGGTTTCTACAGTTTGGGTGTCCCAGAAAGTTTTCCATTTTGCGATTTGCTGCTTTTGTTGTTTTTCCGAATGGACTAAAGTACTCAGTGAGCTAAAATTGAGAATACTGTTATCGCCTTTTAAGGCTTCAAGTTTTTTGAGAATGACTTCATTATTTTGAAGGGTTTGCTCTTCGGAAGTGCCGTAAGCAGCAATGTAAATAGATTTAGATTTACTGCTAATAAGCGTGTCTAAACGTAATTCGGCGGCTTTTAAATGCTCGGGTTGATAGTTGAGCTGACTGATGTCGTTGTTGAAGGATAAGCTTTTGTAGGTGAATAAACTTCCTATACACAGTAATACCAAGGCGATAATAGCCCATTTTTTTCGATGGAATTCATAGGAAGCAAGCTTATCTAAAAGCGTTATTTTTTTGACTTTCTTATCTGATTCTTTATACACCTGCGGAATAAAAATCAACGCAAAAACTGAAGCCCCCATCACACTAATAGCGGTGAAAAGGCCTAAATCTTGAAGCGCCTGTGATTTTATAAAAAGCAGACATAAAAAGGCCAAAGCCGTAGTTAAACTGCTCATTAAAATGGGCTTTGTAATTTCTTTGTAGAGGCTTTTTACCTCATTATTGTTTCTAAGGTGTGTTAAAATATGTAAAGCATAATCTAAGGTGACCCCAAGTAAAACGGAACCGATACCTAATGAAATGGCTGAAATTTTTTCACGTACTAAAAACAAGATGACTATAGCCAATAAGCCCCCTAAAATGGTAGGAACAAACAGAATGATAGGAATGGTTAATTTACGGTAGAACACCATGAAAATAAGTAGTAAGACCGTTAAGGCAATAGCCACCGTAAGCTGAATGTCCTTTTTTATTTGATTGGCATTGGCTACGGCAATTAAGGTGCCACCGTAGTATTCGCTGGTTGCTTTTCCTTTAAAAGTGGCATTCAATTTGTCTTGCGTGACGTATAAGTTTTCAACAAAACCGGCATTTTCTGAGGTTTCGCTGGCATCTAAAGCTGGTGTGATAAATAATAAGATGTGTGATTTGTCTTTGCTTACCAAAAAACCATTTTCTAAGCTAAACTCTTCACCGTAATTTAAATCTTGCAACCTTTTTAAGGCGATAAAAGATAGCCCTAAAGGGTCTTTTAAAATCACATCTTTGGCTACAATTCCGGAAGGAGAAATTAGGGTTTTGTAGTTATTTAAGGTGCTTTGGTTGATGCTGTCTTTTCTGATTTTATCAGCAATGGTTTTATAGTCCTGGTCTTCTAAAAACAACGGCAGATTGTTATACACAAAATCCATAGTTTGTTGTATGTCTGCTTGGTCTACCTGGCCTTGGATGTCTTTGATGTATGCACTCGAATTTTGAGAAATACTATCTATAAATGCACTGGCATATTGGGTTAAATCATCCACCGAAGCCTCTGGCGATTTGGTGATGTGAACAATGATTTTATCAGTAAAATTAACCTGCTTTAAAACCTTTTGAATTTCTGAGTTTTCAGCAGTACTTGGGATGAGTTTTGTGATGTCTTCTTCAAATTCAATTTTGGAAGCGGTAAAGAGTAAAGCAGAAAAAATGAAAATTAATAAACCAAAACCCAATGCTTTTCTAGCATGAAAGTAAGCGTATATGTTGTAAAACCAATTATGCATTGACTACAGATACTTTTTTCTTTTGAAACACTGAAAAAAGCAAATAACTTAAAGGGCCTACGATTAATGCGGCTATGGTAGCAAGGCTAAAACTACCCACGAGATAGGTTTTAAGGTGTTTTAAAACTTCAACATCTAAGCTGATTTTGTGAAGCTGAAAGGTTTCATTCTGACCCAAAATAAAATTGCCTAGTACAAAACTTATAAAAACAATAAACGGAATAAATGGCGGAATACTAATATTTGAAAATGTAAATGCAATGGCTTTATTTAATTTAAAAATCACTGCTAAAAAAATGGCTAAGGCCGAGTGCAGGCCCCACAAAGGCGTGAGTCCAATGAAAAGTCCCAATGTTAGTGACAATGCTTTTTTTCTAGGCGAGTCGTTATGACTTATAAAATCTTCTATAACGAAGCGCTTAATGCCTTTTTTTTTTAATTTTCTGAAAAGGTTTCTTGGTTTTATATAGAGAAAGGTTAGGATAACAAACCAAGTATTTAAAATGCTAATACGTGTAAAATCTTTAAAGGGTCTGAAGTGCGAAACACGCTCAGTTTCATCGTATAAAATTTGAATCGGAATATTTTTAACTTGAGTGCCTTTCCAAGCGGCTTTTACGATAATTTCAATTTCAAATTCAAACTTTGAAGTGTAGAATTTTAAATCTTTAAGCTGATGAATCGGGTAGAGTCTAAATCCAGACTGCGTGTCTTGCAGTTCAATACCCGTTTCTAGTTTATACCAAAAATTGGAGAATTTATTACCAAAGCTGCTTTTTTTAGGCACGCTTTTTTGGTTCATATTACGGGCGCCAATGAGTAGTAGGTTCTTGTTTTCGGCTTGTTCTAGGCTGTTGATAAACACAGGAATGTCTTCCGGGAAATGCTGACCATCAGAATCTATGGTTATGGTGTAATGATAGCCTAAACGAAGAGCTTCTTTAAATCCAGCGCGTAAGGCTTGACCTTTACCTTTGTTTTGCTCAAAATGAATTTGATGTACTTCAGGGTAATGTTTTAAAATGCTCGAAGTACTATCTGTAGCGCCATCGTTAACCACAATAATGTTGTGAGTCTGTTTTAAAACACCATCAATAACCTGTTGCAATGTTTTTTGGTTATTATACGTGGGTATAATAACGCAACATGACAAGTTGGTTGATGGTTTATGTGTTACGGTCTCCTTCATTGTGGTTAGCATTTGACTTCCTCAAAAAAATCAAATATAATATTATACAAATATACTATTACATTTTAAAGCATTTATGCAAAGTGCTAATTTACTGCTATAATACAGAAAAGCATCTGTAATAACAACAGATGCCCTTTATGTGTTTATCAACTAGGTATGTAAGTATTTGGTTACGAATTGCAACCATAGGTTTTACTATAAATCTAACTTAATTTATTTTCAATAAGGTCGTAAAAATCCTGAAGTGTTTCTACATTTATAAAATCATGACTTACTAGTTTTACTCCAAAATTGGATTCTATAGCCACTACTAAATCAACAAAATCTAAACTATCTAGTTCTAGAGTGTCTTTTAAATTAGCTGTAGGCATTATGTCTTCCGATTCCACTTCAAACTCATCAACAAGAAAGTTGTTTATTTTTTCAATAATAACTTCTTTTTCCATCACTGTTTTACAATTTTTTTATTATTAATGCTGAATTTGTTCCCCCAAATCCGAAGGAATTCGATAAAAATACATCAATTTTTTTATCTAGGGTTTTGCTTACTAAATTTAATTTACTGGCATCTTCGTCAGGATTTTCTAAATTAATATTCGGTGCAACAAAAGAGTTTTGCATCATGAGCATGGAGTAAATCACTTCACTAGCTCCGGCCATCCAACACTCGTGTCCGGTCATGGATTTGGTTGAACTCACATGCGGCCCGTTTTCGCCAAAAACATCAAAAATAGCCTTAGCTTCATTACTATCACCAACGGGTGTAGATGTGGCATGGGCGTTCACATAGTCTATCACTTCTGTAGACATCTGAGCTTGGTCGAGTGCTTTTTTCATCGCTCGTGCTGGTCCGTCTACATTAGGCGTAGAAATATGTTCGCCATTAGAAGAAAAACCATAACCAACAATTTCAGCTAAAATAGGGGCGCCACGTTTCACAGCCGATTCATAGCTTTCAACAACCAGAGTTGCTCCGCCGCCACTAGGCACTAAGCCATCACGGTTTTTGTCGAATGGGCGAGATGCTTTCCCTGGAGAGTCTTCATTTACTGAAAACACACCTAAACCATCAAAACTACCCATGGCGAGTTCGTTTATTTCCTGTGCGCCTCCACAAATAATGCAATCTTGAAGTTCACTTTTTATCAATTGATAAGCCATACCAATAGCATGCGAACCACTGGCACATGCGGCGCTTACCGTAAAATTAATGCCTGTTAATTTAAATATGGTAGAAAGGTTCATGGTAATCGAGGAGTTCATGCCTCTAAAAATAGCTCCTGAACCTACTAAATTGGTGTCTTTTTTTTCGCGAATTAAATCGGCCGACTCTACAATCGATTTTGCCGTACTGTCGTTACCGTATATGATACCTACCTCATTGGCATCGAGATAATCCTGAGTTATTTTAGCGTTTTCTAGGGCTTCCAGGGTTGCTAAATAAGCATAAGCACCTTCTTCGCCTAAGCTAATACGCTGTCTTCTTCCAAGTTGTTTTTTTAGGTCTGGCATATCTACCATACCCGTTAAACAGGAGCGAAAACCGTAAGGCTTTCTTTTGTCATCATAGATAATTCCTGAAGTTCCATTGTATAAGGATTGTTTGACCTCTTCTAGATTTTTACCGATGCAGGAATAAATTCCCATGCCTGTTATAACAACTCTTCTCATTTTAAACGTGTTTAGGAGTAAATACCACCATTTATATTAATGACTTCTCCCGTAATATAAGCCGATTTTTTAGAAGCTAAAAATGATACTAAATGTGCCACTTCTTCAGGCTCACCAAAACGATTAGCTGGCACGAGTTTTTTCAACTCTTTTTCATTCAATTCTCCTGTCATATCGGTGTTAATAAATCCTGGAGCCACAGCATTTACGGTGATATTTCGTTTAGCAATCTCCTGAGCTAGTGCTTTTGTAGCTGAAATTACAGCACCTTTAGCGGCTGAATAATTGGTTTGGCCTGGGGTTCCTTTTAGTCCCGATACAGATACTAAATTGATAATACGTCCATATTTATTGACTAGTAATTTTTGAATCAGGTGATTGGTCACATTAAAGAACCCGTTTAAACTGGTGTTGATGACATCATTCCAATCTTCTGGTTTCATCCACATGAATAAACCATCTTTAGTAATGCCTGCGTTGTTTACTATCACTTCTATAAGCCCATTCTCATGATGGTCTTGCCATGAATCTAAGGCTTGAGCAACTTCGCTAAGATTAGATACATTAAATGGTAATAGTTCACCAGTGCCTCCAGCTTCTTCTACTAATTTTAAAGTTTCTAAAGCGGCTTCTTTATTGCTGTTATAGTTGATGATGATTGGGTAGTCTGAATCTTTGGCCAATTGCACGCAAATGGCTCTACCAATACCTCGTGACCCTCCGGTGACTAAGGCGTATTTTGTTATGACTTCCTTCTCTTTCATTATGCAATATTATTTTCGTGGTTCATAATAAAGGCTTTCACCTCATTTACATAAGGGTACATGATAATATCGTCCTTAAATGCAGGCACGATTTTTCTAATCGCCTCGTATGCTTTTTTAGTTTTTGAAGAGATTTTATCTTGAACCTCTAAATATTCAATGGCTTGAACGATGGTAATCAATTCAATCGCCATAACTTCATAAGCATTCTCTATAACCTTTTTTGTTATGAGCGCTGCATTAGTTCCCATACTCACAATATCTTGATTGTCGTTGTTATTTGGGATACTGTGTACGTACATTGGGTTAGAAAGCGTTTGGTTTTCTGCAGTTGTTGAGGTTGCCGTAAACTGAACACCTTGCATACCAAAGTTTAAACCTAATGTTCCTAAATTAACAAAAGCAGGTAAGGTATTATTAAGGTTTGGGTTTAATAAATAGTTAAGTTGACGCTCGGCAAGCATGCTCATTTTAGTAACGACCAATTTAAGTTTGTCCATTTCTAAAGACACGTAATCTCCGTGAAAGTTTCCACCGTGATACACATGTTGTTTTTCAACACTCACGATTGGGTTGTCGTTTGCCGAATTCACTTCTTCCATTAAAATGCGTTCCACATCATTTAGGGTGTCTAAAACAGGACCTAAAATTTGAGGCACACAACGGATAGAGTAGTATTCCTGAACTTTTTCTTCAAAAACCTTAACATCAGGGTTTTTATTATATAAGAATTCTTCACGTTTTCTGGTTAATTGTGAATCGCTTAAGTGCTCACGCATCAGTTTAGCGATTTCACGTTGGCCTTTATGTTTTTTTGACTGGTTTAATTCTAGCGATAAATGGTCATCATAGGCCTGCATGATTTCATTAATGGCTGAAGCACATAAAATCCCCCAGTTTAATAAGCGTCTGGTGTTTATGGTGTTTACAATACCAATACCAGTCATTACTGAAGTACCGTTCATAAGCGCTAAACCTTCACGTAAAACTACAGAAATAGGTTTTAGATTTTCAATTTCGAAAACGTCTTTTGTAGGTTGCAATTTGGCTTTGTAAAACACTTGGCCTTCTCCAATTAAAACAAGGGCTAAATGCGCCAATTGTACCAAATCTCCACTGGCACCAACACCACCGTGCTCATAAATTAATGGAATAATGTTTCTATTAATCAATTGGTTCATCAATTCGATAACCGATTTGTGAACGCCTGAATGTCCTAACGATAGCGTATTTAAACGAGCTAACATCGCTGCTTTCACATATTGCGGTGGAATGAAATTTCCCGTGCCAGAAGCGTGACTTCTAATTAAATTATATTGTAGTTTTATACGATCGGCGTCGTTGATTTTATATTGAGCCATGGGCCCAAAACCAGTATTCACGCCGTATATGGTTTTGTTATCTGAAAAATCTTTTAAAAAGTTAAAACTGTTTTCTATAGTTTGATAAACACTCGGGTCAATTTCTAAAGGGTTATTTTCAAAAATAATTTTATAAAATTCTTCAATCCTGAGCGTGCCATCTAGTTTTAACATCGATATTGTTTTTATGCGTGAAATATTGTTTTAATAACGGCTTGTAAAGTAGTTATTTTGGTGTGCAAATTTAGAATAATAAATGATTTTATACTAAGAAGATTTTGAGACTCTTAAAAGTAAGGTTTTAGGAAGGGCTTTTTACTATGAAAAGTAGTCCTGTATATGGTAATTTTTAGTGGAATTTTGAGTATTTACCGGATGTAATAGAAAAAGCACTGATTAAAAATTGAAAAATGCTTTAATCAGTGCTTTTGTATTTAATGCTATAAGTGTCTACTAAGCTTAGATCACTTTGTTTATTTTTTTAGCAACTTCTTTGGCCAGCTTGGCATAAGCTTCAGAGATGCGGTATCCAGAGTTGTAATCATAACCCATGGCACCTTGACCTTCTACTTTAGTGATGTCTGCAGAAAATAGAATTTTACTAGGATCATTAGTTTCATAAACTGAAACGGTTGCTTCTATTTTTGCGTTTTGGCGCATCACACCAACGTTGTAACCCGCATACATCATGTTGGTTTTTACAAGCATGGTATAAGGAGCTTCAACATCTTTAGCTACTTTAACTTCATCATCATCAAATCTTTTATTAAATGATTCAATGAATTTTGGTTCATAGCGGTCTTCGCGGTCATCAAACCAAGATTTTTTGAAAACCTCACCAGCACCAGCTTCTTTTTCTTCTCTTTTAGACATTTTATCTTCCAAGAATTCCTCTTCAGAGTCGTATTTAGGAATCTCTAGGTTGCTGTAGTCGAAGGTTAAAGCGTAAGCATTGATATCTTTTAAGTCTTTAAAACTACCTGTTTTTACTTTGATTTTCTGCGCATAAGTAAAGCTTGTAAAAAGGCAGATTAATGCAATAGTAAGATTTTTTCTCATTTTTAATTTAGGTTAAATGGTTAGTTGTTTGCTAATATATAGAAATAAGTGTACGAATTGTTTTATTGTTTGTCTTTTATTTCATGACATTACATGTCGCATAAAGCATGGGTCAATTGGGGTAATTTTGGGGTATAATAATTATAGAAAGTCAAAGCGATTTGTTTTAAGTCGATTGCTTTTTAATTAAACCTCAATGTTATGAATACTTTAGAAGTCAACAATGAAACTGAAATTTTAGGATACAATTTATTTAAAATTACGTATTTAACCTTATTTGTGTTTAGTTTAAGTGCTCTTACCATACATTTATTACTAAATGGGTTTTAGTAAGAAGAAGAAAAATTAATTTATAATTATAAAAAGCTCCTAAAAGTTTAACTTTTAGGAGCTTTTTTTAGGAATATAATGATTCCCTTTATGTTATGCTTTTTTAAGCTTCTTGTTGAAGTATTTTTTTCGTAACCAAAAGGATACGCGCACTAATAGTATTAAGGCGGGTACTTCTACCAAGGGGCCAATAACCCCTGTGAAGGCTTGCCCAGAATTGAGTCCGAAAACCGCAATAGCTACGGCAATAGCTAATTCAAAGTTATTTCCGGCAGCGGTAAAAGCAACTGCAGCGGTTTTATCATATTCTGCACCCATGGCTTTTGTAAAAAAGAAGCCAATAATAAACATCAGGGCGAAGTAAATAAGTAAAGGCACTGCAATGATTAATACATCCATTGGGATTTCAACAATCAATTCCCCTTTTAGTGAAAACATCACAACGATAGTAAATAGAAGCGCGATTAAAGTTAAGGGCGAAATCGCAGGAATAAATTTATTGTTGTACCAATCTTCACCTTTTAATTTTACCAAGACCACACGGCTTAAAATTCCTAAAAGAAAAGGAATACCTAGGTATATCGCAACACTTTCAGCAATGGTAGCAATAGAAATATCTACGATAGCGCCTTCAAATCCGAAATAAGGAGGTAAAACCGTAATAAAAATCCAGGTGTAGAAGCTATAAGCAAATACTTGGAAAATACTATTTAAGGCTACTAATCCAGCGCCGTATTCTGCATTTCCTTCCGCAAGGTCATTCCAAACTAAAACCATGGCGATACAACGGGCTAAACCAATAAGAATGAGCCCTACCATGTATTCTTCTGGGTAATCGCGTAAAAAGGTTATCGCTAGGAAAAACATGAGTACAGGACCCACAATCCAGTTCAGAATCAGGGAAATCGACAAGATTTTGGTGTTTTTAAAAACCTTTGGAAGTAGGGCATAATTCACCTTGGCAAGTGGCGGATACATCATTAATATGAGTCCGATTGCTATAGGAATATTTGTTGTGCCAACGCTAAATGAGTTTATAACATCTGGAAAAGAAGGTGCAAAATACCCAATACCAACTCCTAGGGCCATGGCTAAAAATATCCAAAGCGTGAGGTAGCTGTCCAGAAAACTTAATTTTTTAGGAGTAGCCATTAATTAAGAATTTTTTATTTGATTGAATACATAAAAGAGTTCACCTGCTATTTGTAAGCTTCTTTCGTTATATTTTTCTGCCTGTTGCGGTGTGTTGTCAAAAGCCTTTGGGTCTTCAAAAGTCAACGGAATTCGTTTTTCAGCACCGGCAATAAATGGACAACCATTATCGGCTTGTGAGCAGGTCATGATGGCCGCAAACTCAGAAGACGGGTTGAATTTAGCATCCAACTTTTTAGAAAAACCAATAATTGGGTGTGCGTTCTCTGCGTATTTAATGCTGTACACCGGGTTTTTTCCTTCGGAAAGGGTTTCTATTTCAAATCCAGTATTGCTTAAAGTTTCAGCAGCCATTGGGAAAAGTGCCGTGGCTTCAGTTCCGCCAGAATAACAAAATACATTTTTGATGTTAAAATGATAAGCCAGCGTTTGTGCCCAAACTTGTGATAAATGACTACGGCGTGAGTTATGAGTACAGATAAAGTTGATGCGAATATCTTGATTGGCATCTACTTTGGCTTGTATAAAATCGATAAGTGGTTGTAAAGTTACTTTACGTTCTTCTGAAATACCTTCAACGTTTAATGTTGAAATTCTGCTTTCAATGTTCTTAAAAAGGCTCATTTTTATTTGATTGTATTTAATGAATGATTGCGCGGGTTTTGTGGTATTGGGCTTAGCAACAACCACTGCCAGGTGTGCAGGAGTTGGCAGTGTTGAATTCAGAGAATTTTATTTTTGGTTTCTCTTCCGGAATACCACAGTTGTCTTTCGCAAGGCAATCGGTTTGCTTGGTGGTAAGTAGAAAGTTGGTGCCGTCAAAATCTAATCCATATTTACCAATGGTTGTATCTTGATATTCTACTTCAATTTCTAAATCACCTATTTCAAGGGTTTTTTCTGAAAGTTCTATAATGTGTAGTAACTTCTCTGGGTGTAATCTGTGATCATAATCATTGGCATTCCAAAGTTGAAAATTAACAACTTCTTCTTGTCTAACTGTGCCGCCACAGTCTATGAAATGTTTGGTGATTTTACCAACTTCAGTGACATGAAAATGGCTTGGCACTAAGGTTCCGTTTGGTAATTGAAAACCAATTTGTTCTAAATTTTCGAGTTTGTTTTTTACTTCTGAAAGTGTCATAACTATATTGTTTTATTGCGATATCGCGATTAATGAGTATAAATTTTTTAGCAACAATCTTGTTTATTAGGGATGTCTTGGTCTAAAAACTCCGACATTACCGTTTTCATCGTAGCCCATTTTTCGTGGTTAATGCAGTAGCAAACGCTAGTGCCTTCAACACTACCTTTTATAAGTCCTAATTGTTTGAGTTCTTTGAGATGTTGTGAAATGGTAGGCTGTGCCAAGCCAATTTCGTTGACTAAGTCACCACAAACACAAGAGTTTGTTTTAAACAAGTATTGTAAAATAGTCACACGGGCAGGATGACTAAATGCTTTTGAAATTAAAGAAATTTCGTTTTGTAAATCGGTGAACATTTCTGTTTTTGCTAATCCCATGAGTGTTTCTATTTGTTCATTGCAATATTACGATAAATATATGGAATGGTTGATTGTTTTTGTATTAAATTTTCATATTGTTTTTTCATTTAGTTGATAACTAGAATTTTAAATGGTTGTCTCGAATGATTTAAAACAAAAAAAGCTGTTGTAAAGAAACTTACAACAGCTTTATATTTTAAAACACCTTTAATTGAAGTCGTCATTTACCTCTTAAAAATTTTCCTGAGTATATATTTTGTTGAGTAATTTGTTACCAACCATCTTAAATTTGTAGGAATCCAATTTACAGGATTTAAACTCTCGGTATAATCTTGTTTTAATGTTTTAAATTCTTCTAGGGCGATTTTACGTTCTAAATCTAAAATTTTTAAATCGCGTTCCAAACTGTCTGTATCTTTATATGTTTTCATATTAATTAAAAAACTTTTCAGAAAGGGTTCTCACTATAAAATTACTTATATGTTTTCTGAGCATATAAGTAATTAAGGAAATTAAAACAAAAAAGGCGCCTACAATTAAAAAGCCATGGGTATAGTTACCTAAAGCCTTACCAATAAGAAATGCCACTGCAATAGCTATAAAAGTTAAACCAAGCAATAACATACTTCCTATAAGCAAGGTTTTAAAAACGATACCAAATGACGTGGTTAATTGCTGAAATATTTTTAGTCTATAGTACTCGTAAGTCGTATGAAAAAACTTTTCACTTACTGCTTTTGCTTTTTTATTAGTACCGGCTAAAGAGTCGTTTAAACTCATAAATGTTTATGATTTTTGTAAATTTTTATTCTTCTCTTTAAGATCCTTTAGTTTTTTCTCAAGTGTTGAAATCACATCTTCTGCTTTATAACTTACATCAGTCATAATAGATTCTACATGCTCATCTAAACTTTTTTTCTGAGTAGATGCTGTGCTTAAGGCTTGCTCTTTTAACTCATGGGCTAAGTCTGAAATCTTGTGTTTAGCCGTATCAGCTTCATCACTTAAACGTTGTCTTGTATTTACCCCTTTATCTGGAGCAAATAAAATTCCTAAAACGGCTCCAATAGCTGTCCCTGCTAAAAGTCCTAAAAAAGTGTTACCATTATCATTCATAATATTAATGTTTTAAAAGTTAATGCAATACAAGAATACAATATACGAAATGATTTAATGATTTAAAAGAATTTCAAGCACTAAAGTAAGTGTTTACTTGCTTTAAAAATAAATCAATAGCGATCTTCTTGTGTAGAGTAAATGTATGGCATCACGGTGCTATGACCGCCGACATGTAATGTCGCACTGACAGCTAGTATATTCGGTTAATTTTGTCTGAAAATAAAACAGACCATTATGGTAAATATACTAAGAAATAAGCGACACAGGTTAGGTGTAAAATCGAATTCAGACTTTCCAACATACCGTATGGATTTAAATAATGAACAGTTAGAAGCTATGGTGCATACCTTTTTAATGGTCATGATGGCCGATGATGCTGTTTTTAATTTGAATATGTACAATTATATTCAAGAACAGTTTGAGTCATTAAGCTTTAACATTAGAGAGGCCTATGTGCACAAATTTGCTCCTAAAGCCGATGAGCAAGCCTATGAGGTTCTTCGTGAATTAAGCGATACCCAAAAGGTATGGTTTGCGACTGCTATTTATGGTATGCTTTACCGATTAGGTGATACGCCTTCAGAGCTACAAGCTAAACAATATAATATTGTAAGAAAAAAGGCGTTGAATACTTATATGAAGGAAGTGACACTCTAAATTTATTTATGAAGTTAACCGCATTATCAGCATTTAAAAATCTTCAAAAGGGCGGACTGTTTTGTTTTAAAGAGATAAAACAGTGGCTACTAGATTATGATGCCGATTTTAAAGATGTAAAATACAATTGGCATTGTCCTAATTCTGGTTGTCAGCATAAATTTACCGGTTGCTGTACCTGTACTTCAAATCATGAGGCCTACCTTTTTATTAGCCTTTATGAACAGCTGCTTGAGTTTTCATATTATCATAAATACGAAGCTTATGCTTTTGATGAATTGGAGGATTTTGAGGCCGTAAAAAATGATGAAACTCAAGTGAAAGTCTGGGTGATTAAAAACGAAAATATTGCTGGAAATGCCTGTTTTGAGTTTTTAATGAATTACTATAGTTATAGCGATAACCCTAGGAATTTATTAGTTGTTGATTATCAATTACTCGGCTACAATGTATTTGTAAATCAAGAATTTTTCAAGTCACTTATACAATTCTTACAGACTTTTGATGAACTTTTTTGGGTCCAAAAAATATATCCAGAAAGTGATATTTTGTGTGTTTTTGATTAGAGTACTTGCTGTATAACCAACGACCAAAACTGGGATGTCATTATTCTAAACTTATATAAAGTTATTGAATCTTCCAGTTTAGTGATGAGATGCTGAATCAAGTTCAGCATGACGCCCTTCTTTCATTAAAGCACTAAATTGACCACCGTTTAGAAAGTTAATCGTCAAATAAAAAATGATTAAAATTGCCTTCAATAAATCGAGGCGGATAATCTAAATTCAATTGCTCCTGTAGGACTTTATCTTCCCAAACATTTTTGAGTCCGATTTCTAAATTCAGATCGTAATTATCATCGCGTTCGGTATAACCGCATAGCACATAGTTTTTGTTTTTTAAATCTCTAAAATATCTAAAAAATTGTGCCATGACATAAAAAATGGTTTCGTTGCAATCACCTGTAATATCATATCTATAATAGATAGGACGCTCCATGTGGCTAGGGTCAATTAAATCACTTGCCCTTAAATCTTTATTGGTAATTTCGCGATTTCGTAGTTTCTGGTATGTCGCTTCATTAAGCGGTAAAACAATACAGTGCCCAGCATAATAGCCTGTTTTTCCTGTATAAACAAAGTTTAGTTCTGGTAATAGCCTAACTGCTTCACTAATTAAATCGTTATTTACATAAGTATCATCTTTATGCTGAGAATCTATAAAGTGATCAATGTGTTTTAGATCTAGGTCACAATCAATAGTCCTTATATTTTGTGTAATTAGATCGATTTGATCTTTATACCAAGCTAAATTTGGTAATTCAGTACTTTGTTCGGAAAGTGAAAATTTCCTCGTTTTAAAACTATAATACGTTGGTATAGGTACAGTAGCATTCAGATTATGAATGAGTTGGTAGGGCATTAAAGTAGCTAGTACAATATCTTCTTCTTTTTCAGATTTCACTAGGGTTAAGTTCTTTTCCCAGCGCTGAATGGTTCTTAAGTCAACCTTAATACTAGCAGCAAAATCACTTTGTGACAGGTCGTTAAATTCGCGATAATCACTAAAGAGTTCGCCTATAGAATAATATCTTTTCATTAGTTGGTTAAAATGGTGACTAAATATACTAAAAATTCATCATGACATTTCGTGTCGCATTCATAATCGGTATGTGTACTTAAATTTGCACAAAGGATAAAACCCTTTAATATAGGTTGTTTTAATACCAATTGTGATGAATCAAAATATTGAAAGTGACAAATATAGGCCAATTACGCCATTTGAGCGTAGTATTTTCTTATATCTGCATATGTTGTCTAAACATAGAAAGCATGATTTATACGGAATGGCACCAGCTTTGTCAAGTGCATTTTTTATTTCTTTAGAGGAAGCAGAAACTTTACTCGCGCAATGGATGATGAATTTTAGAGATGATGGACAGTATCATATGATTTATGCAACTAAGGAGTCCCTACATGAATAGTAAAAATTAAATATTTAAGATGTATATGCTTTTACATAAATTAAGAGAAATAGAAAACGGTATTAGAGACGAAGGCGCTTCAAATACAAAAGAGTTGATCGCGGCATTAACACTGAAGGATCTTTTACTACAAATCGATTATAATTCAGAGCATATTTCAGATTTTTCGTTAAATAGGATGACTGATTTATTAAATGATTTAAAAGGTGATGATTTGTCTGATGTAGAAGCCTCGTTAGTCAAGCAGCTGTTAGATTAATGAGAGATGGTTAAGACACAGTATGTCGCCATAAAAACCTAAAAGCCTTCGTAAATTTGTAAGGTAATAAAAGGAAAGAAAAATATAAGTTTTTAAGATTAGGGGTTAATTAAAAATTAGAACGGGATTAATAGCAATGAAAGTTTGATTTTTAAGTTTGAAGCGGGTTGCGGAATTTATTTTCGCGGCCCTCTTTTTTGTTTTAGGTCACCAGTTCTTTATTTAAATTCAGTATCGTAATATGTTGTGGCATCTTGTATCATTTGGTCTAAGTTTTTCTGTTCTAGAGTCACTTTGTCACTGTCCCAATTTAGGTAAGCTTTTAAATCTTTTAATATAATCACACGATAGGTTTGTACACTTGGCAAATCAAAATATAAGCGTCCCGAACGGCGGACAAAAAAATCACTTAAGCTTGTGGCCATTTCGTAATGAATTCCAAACCAAAGTTCTGCACGAATGAGACGTTCGAGTGGATTTTCATTTTCAAAGTCATCTATTTTATTTAAAATGATTTCAGCTTGTTTACCGTAATGAAAACATAAATACCAGCTTTGATACCCATCTTCAATACCTATGATCTTTAGTTTTTGTTGAAGTGCCTTTCGGAATTGCTTCACCTTCTTATTTGAGGTAAGAGTAGGTTCAATCAAAGGAATTGATTCGGTTTTCGAGCTTTTAAAACCTGCTTTTGCTTCAGAAGAAAATCTGTCTAAAACAGCTTCTAGGGCACGTTGGGCCATTTTTCTATAACCTGTTAATTTTCCTCCAGCGATGGTGATTAATCCGGTGTTTGAAATAAACAGTTCATCCTTTCTTGATAATTCTGAAGGAGCTTTATCATCTTCATGTATCAGTGGTCGTAATCCTGCCCAATTCGATTCTACATCATTTTCTGTTAAATGTAAGTTGGGGAAGTGGTTGTTAATGGCGTGTAATAAATAGTGCAGGTCTTTTTTAGTCGCCACAATGCGGTCTTTGCTTCCTTGGTAATTGGTGTCGGTGGTGCCTACATAAGTAACGCGGCCTCTTGGAATGGCAAAAATCATGCGCCCGTCGTCAACATCAAAGTAAATCGATTGTTTTATAGGTAATTTATGCTTCGGAAATGTGAGGTGTACCCCTTTGGTGAGATGTAAATGTTTGTGATTGATGGACTGGTCTTTAGTTCTCAGAACATCGGCCCAGGGGCCAGTGGCTGAAATGTAACTTTTACCCTTGATTATAAACGTTCTGTTCTGGATGTGGTCTTTGCAGTCTAGACTTTCAATTTTAGATTGCCCATTGTAATTGAAATCTTGCATTTCACAATAATTGACGATGACGGCACCAAAAGAAGCTGCGCGTTTTAGAACTTCTATAGTTAGTCGCGCATCGTCGGTACGGTATTCGGCATAAAGTGCACCACCTATGGTTTTGTTTTTATCAAGTAAAGGTTCTTTTTCTAAGGTTTCAGTTTTGTCGAGCATGATGCGACCATCCTCACCGTGAACATCGGCTAGAAAATCATAGACCTTTAAGCCTATAGCCGTCATTATTTTTCCATAAGTGCCACCTTCACTTAATGGTAAAAGCATTTTCTCAGGGCTGACTAAATGTGGCGCGAGTTTATGGACTATAGCACGTTCTGAACCAGATTCGCGTACCAGACCCACTTCAAATTGTTTCAAGTAGCGTAGGCCCCCATGTATGAGTTTTGTTGATTTATTACTGGTTCCTGAGGCGAAGTCATTTTTTTCAATAAGACAGACCTTCATGCCTCTTGAAGCTGCATCTAAGGCAATGCCAGCGCCTGTAATTCCACCACCAATGATTGCCAAGTCGAAAGTATGAGTCTGCAACTTGTCTAACAAATGGCTTCTGTTTAAGGCTGAAAAAGGCTGTTTAGCTTGTGGCATACATTAGAGCGTCTTGTCGAAAGATGTTATTTTAAGAATTTTACGGTGGTATCAACGACTTCTTTGAGTTGTTTTGGCATCTTAGATTCGTTCCAAGGATGCGATGCTCCAAAGACGTGGTTGGCACCTTCAATGATTTTTAGGTGACTATCAGGTTTCCATTTTTGAAGGTTTTTTGCTTCTTCTATTAAAACACTGGTGTCTTCATCACCATGAATTATCAGTAAAGGTTTGTTCAAATTTGAAACGGCGCGTTTTATATTCAGGCGGGTTTCATGGGCTTTAAAATCTTTGTAAAACTGATAAAAATGCGGCATTTGTTGTTTGGTTCTGCCGTTTTCAACATATTTTACCCCTTCTTTTTGCCACAGTTCTGAATCTCCTGAAATGGGGTAGCGATTACCGTAATCACTAACTCCAGCCAAGCTGATGACTTTTTTTATGCGATCGTCTTCCTTAGCAGTAATAGAAACAATTCCGCCAGCACGACTATGCCCCATAAGGTTAATTTTATTAAGGTCTAGCTCACCTTTATAATCAGTGTTTGTAGTAATCCAATCTAAAACACTTTTTAAATCGTCTAATTCTTTTGTGTAATTATTGTTTCCAAAAGCCTCTAAATCTGGAAAATCTATGGGTTGTTCTGGGGTTCCGCCGTTATAGGCGAAATTAAATTTTATAAAAAAGAAGCCCGCTTCCGCGAAAGCGTTTGCCATAAGATTCCAAGCGCCCCAATCTTTAAAACCTTTGTAACCGTGACAAAAAATAAGCACGGGTTTTGGACTGTTGTTTTCGGTAAAAAACACATCGGTGACTATGGGTTTATTGTGTTTTCCAGGTATTAGAATGTTCTTTTTTATGTTCATACTACAGTTCTTTTTCGGTGAAATCGGTATTTGGGTCACAAATTTCTATGATGAGAGTCTTTAATTCTGCTTCAAATGCTTCAATGGTTTCTTCTGAAATCAAGGTGTTTTTTGTACGACTTCCAAGTTCTTTTTTTGAGAATTTTAAAAAGCCAGAACTTAAATTTTTAAAGGATATGATGCCCGCTTCAAGAGGTAATGTTAGGGCTCCCGATTGCTGCATCATATAAGCATAGGTTAAAACCTGAAAGCTTTTGCTGTATTTTTTATAGTCTGTGGTTAGGTCTTCCCAACCTTCAACTTGTACTTGGTTTTGTTCTACTTTTCCTGTTTTATAATCTATAATTCTCATGACACCATTGCATTCATCTACCCGGTCAACTTTTCCTCGTAATCGTACTGGAAAATCAAGCTCAGGGATGTTTACTAGTACATCATTATCGGCTTCAATGGCAACGATTTTAATTTTATTTCCTGCTTTTAGGCTATTGATTTCTAAATCTAAGAAATTTAAAACATAACGCTTGGCGATTTCTGAAATGATGAGGTTCTTACCTTTAGTAATGTCACCTTCTTTGTATTCTTCTTTAAAGTGGTGGGATACACGCTCCTCAATTTTAGATTTTAAAGCATTAATGATATCTATAGTGATAAAAGCGTTTTCTAGCGGCTTGTAAAAGTCTTCTAGCGTGTTGTGAACAACAGTTCCTAGGGTGTTTGCCGCAACAGTTTCTTCAACATCGTTATGGTCTTTAATTTTTAAAATTTTCTGATAATAGAAATCAATAGGGTTGCGCATGTAATTGGTTAGCGATGATGGCGAGAACCCTTGACCCGCTAATTTGGTTAGGTCAGCGCATAATTCTGGGGTTTTCTTTATAACCTTGAGCTTTTGCTCTATAATAGGCACTTGGGGCGCTATAATATGTTGCTGGATGTTATGTATGTCTTCAAGTTCCAATTGTGTAATAAATCTACTTTTTTCACCTGCGGTGAGGACGTCGGCTTCAGTATTGTAAAGAATATAGACATTTTTAGCGCGCTTTAATAAACGGTAAAAGTGATAGGTGTAAACCGCGTCCTTTTCCTTGTAAGTGGGTAATTTGTTTTCAAGTTTTACATCATAAGGAATAAACGAATTGTTACTTTTTCCTGAAGGTAAAACACCTTCATTAACCGAAGATATGATGACGGTTTCAAAATCTAAAACACGTGATTCTAACATCCCCATGACCTGTAAGCCTTCTAAGGGTTCGCCTTGAAAATCTAAAGATTCTGAACTTAATAGTTCGTTGTAAATGCTATGCAAGGTCGAAACGTCTTTAATATGCTTATGAGTGTCATTTAAACTGATAAGTTCATTGAAAAGTTCGTTAAAGCGGAATAAATACTCCAAAGCAAGTTTGTCAGCTTCGGTATTGGCGTTCAAACAGGCTTTAATGGCCAGTATGAGCTTTGTGCAGTTGTTTAAGGCTTGGTTGATACTAGTATTCCAGTTTGAAAACAAAAATTCGATAACCTCTGAAGCAGGCTCGGCAATTTGTTTCAATCGCGAAACACTTAAATACACCAAGTTATTGCTGTCTATAGTTTCAATGAGTTTCGTGGCATAATCGGTATCATCAAGAAGAAATAAGGGCCTTATAAACTGATGCGATATGATTTTTGTAAGGTCCTTGAAATAGAAGGACTTCGAGCTTGTTTTGTGAAGGCGAAATAAATCTTCAAATAATGATGCTAATGGAATGGATTTTAACGGAAAACCCATTGTGATGTTTAAAGCCTTAATGCTGTTCGGTATCGAATTGAGTACAGGAATAAGTAGATTTTCATCGCCTAAAACTACAGCTGTATTTTCTAAGTGATTATTTTCTTTCTGTAAATCCTTTAAAATGGTCCCTATGTATTTAGCTTGGCCGATATTTTTGGGAATGCCATATACAGATATATTCTTAGAGTCAGTATAGTTATTAGTAATCCATTGGAATGGGTTGGTGTTAAAGTAATTCCAATTGGTTTTATGCTGCCTTGTAAATAGGGCAGCATCATGTAGTTTGTTTTCAAAGAACACTTTATCGATGTCCCAGTAAATTTTAGCCAAACCATGATCTAGAAGGTCTTGAATAATGATTTCTTCAGCGGTATTTAGGGCATTAAAACCTAAAAATACATGTTGAGTTTTATTGTTGTTTTGGATATAGGTTTTTACTTGAGCGGCGGCTTCTCTATAAATGAGGCCTTGATATCCCCAATTATTTTTAATAAGGTGTTTTGTGAAGTGTTTGTAGTAATCAAAGAGCTTATTCCAGAAGGCTAAATAGTTTTTAACGAACTCTGTCTTTGGTTCTTCTAGTGACCAGTGTTTTAAATCTTCAATAGCTGCTAGGTATTCAAAGATATGTTCTTGTGGAATGAGGTAACGGTCAA
Organism: Pseudotamlana haliotis; assembly: GCF_008806375.1. Lineage (GTDB taxonomy): Bacteria > Bacteroidota > Bacteroidia > Flavobacteriales > Flavobacteriaceae > Pseudotamlana > Pseudotamlana haliotis. Next base: position 126,090 of record NZ_WAAT01000052.1, read on the forward strand.
TTTCATTAAAGTCTTGAAGTAAGATTTGTGCCCATTTGGAAAAGGTTTCAAAGGTGTCGATTTCATCACCTTTTGAAATTTCTAGGTATGAATTGTAAAACTCAAAGAGCAGTTCGGTATTAGAAATGCTTTTAAGCTGAGCCATTTCTTCAACAAACTCTTCTATACTAATAATTCTAGGTGCAAATAGGGTAGCATCTAAAACTTCTGGGAGTTGATGTTTTAAAAATACACCGGCTCGTTTGCTGGGTAAAACAAAGGTAACTTCTGATAAGTTGGTTTGATTCTTTTTTAAATCTTGTAGTACTTCAAGGATGAATGTTGTCATGTTATAAAAATAAAAAACGCTTCGGTTTCCCGAAGCGTTTTTCTTAATCTATTTTATAACTTTTTAAAAGTGTCTTATTCTTTTACTAAGTTAATTTCAACACGTCTGTTGTTTGCTCTACCAGCTCTTGTTTTGTTAGTATCGATTGGTTTAGACTCTCCGTAACCTTTAGAAGATAATCTAGATCCATCAATACCATTTTTAGTTAAATAATCTTTTACAGAGCTAGCTCTATCATCAGATAACTTAAGGTTTAAAGATTCGCTACCAACACTATCAGTATGACCTTCTATAGTAAACTTAGAGTGAGGATATTCATTTAAGATATCAATAATGTTTTGCAATACTTCAGCTGAGTGCTTTTTGATAGTTGCTTTACCAGTATCAAATAAGATTGTTTTAGCGTAAGCATTTAAAGATTTTTGTACAGCCTCAGATAATTCAGGACATCCGTTGTTTGCAACAGTACCTGGAACTTCAGGACATTTATCATCTTTATCTAATACACCATCACCATCAGTATCTGGGTAAGGACATCCAGCGTTAGCTGCAGGACCTGCAACATCTGGACATTTATCATCACCATCAGCAACACCGTCACCGTCAGCATCAGGACAACCGTTTAATGCTGCGATACCAGCTACTGTAGGACACTCATCTTTATTATCAGAGATTCCATCACCATCAGTATCAGGACATCCGTTAAATTCAGCTGTACCAGCTTCGTTTGGACAATCATCTTTACTATCTTCGATTCCATCGCCATCAGCATCAGGACATCCGTTAAATTCTTTTAATCCTGGTACGTGTGGACAAGCGTCATCTTTATCGTAAACACCATCACCGTCAGTATCAGCACCACCAAATCTGATAGAGATACCAGCAGTATGTTGGAAGTGAGAATATAAGTAATCTTCGAAAGAATGTTTGTAAGCTGATTGAAGAGTTAAACCGATATTTTCAGTAAACCAAATGTTAGTACCAATTGTACCATTTACAGTACCAGCACCAATTTCGTCTACCCAAGTGTAACCACCACCAAGAGCAACAAAAGGATCAATTGTAGTTCCTTCTAAGAAATTATATCTAATGATACCATCAAGACCGTAGTAAGAATCATCACTGTACATTCCGTCTTCATCATCTCCAAACTTAGAGATTTTGTTTAATGAACCAGCAACACCAAAAGTAAGACCACTTCCGATATATTTAGATACGGTAATTGTTGATAAAGATGGTAAGATATTCCAGTGGTCAGTCGCGTTAAAATATTCGTCGAACCATTCACCTCTTGGAGCATCTTCACCTACAGGGTAGAAGTCTACTGCGTTTGCCCCAATGGAAATTTGCCATGGGTTGTTTTTGTCTTGCGCATTTACGTTGCTACAAACAAGTACAAGCAACATAGCGAACAATAATCTGCTAAGATTTTTCATATTCAAAAGTTTAATTTTAAGTGTTAATTGTAAACAAAAGTAAGTTGTTAATTGTTATTAACAAAGACAAATATATAAAAATATTGCACATATAGGTGTTGAGAACTTAAGTTTACACGGCCTTTAAGCATAGTTAAGAGCGAGTTTAAATAATTTTTAAGTCTTTACCAACCTTTGTAAATGCACTAATAGCCTTGACTATGTGGGCTTTAGAATGTGCTGCTGAAATTTGTACACGTATTCTTGCTTTTTCTTTAGGGACTACAGGAAAAAAGAAACCAATCACATAAATTCCTTCTTTTAATAGTTGTTTTGACATCTTTTGAGCAAGTTTGGCGTCATATAGCATTACAGGGACAATAGCTGAGTCGCCATCTATAATATCAAACCCAGCGTCTTTCATGCCTTTTTTGAAGTAATTGGTGTTCCAGTCTAAGGTGTCTCTTAATTCGGTGTTGTTTGTGAGCATGTCAAATACCTTAATTGAAGCGCCTACAATAGCTGGAGCTAAGGAATTTGAAAATAAATAAGGTCGGGATAGCTGACGTAATAAATCAATAATTTCTTTTTTACCTGTTGTATATCCCCCCATGGCACCGCCTAAGGCTTTACCTAGGGTTCCAGTGATAATGTCAATTCGGTTAAGTACGTTCTTTTCTTCTAAAGTACCGCGGCCTGTAGCTCCTATAAATCCTGCAGCATGACATTCATCAATCATAACTAAGGCGTCGTATTTGTCGGCTAAATCACAAATTTTATCTAAAGGAGCAACTAACCCATCCATTGAAAACACACCATCGGTTACAATGATTTTAAATCGGGCTCCGCTGGCGTTGGCTTCAATAAGCTGCTTTTCTAAATCGGCCATATCGTTATTTTGATAGCGATATCTTGCTGCTTTACATAAGCGAACACCATCGATGATTGAAGCATGATTTAAGGAGTCTGATATAATAGCATCTTCTTTACCTAACAGAGGTTCAAACACACCACCATTAGCATCAAAGGCAGCAGCATATAATATGGTGTCTTCCGTTTGGTAAAAACCGGCTATTTTTTGTTCTAATTCTTTGTGAATGTCTTGGGTGCCACAAATGAACCTAACCGAACTCATACCGAAACCATGGGTGTCCATAGTGTCTTTAGCGGCTTGAATCACATCTGGATGTGATGATAAACCTAAATAGTTATTGGCGCAAAAGTTTAAAACGGTTTCACCAGTATTAAGCGTAATTTCAGCACCTTGAGCTGAAGTTATAATACGTTCCTCTTTATAAAGACCGTTATCTTTAATCTCTTGAATTCGTTCTTGAAGATGATTTTTCAGTTTTCCGTACATTTCGTTGATTTTTTTTCAAAATTAAACAACTTTTATGGTAATTTCATAATTTGTGTAGATAAGAATCTTCTTTTTTACCTTATAATTCATGTCTTCAAGCACATCCTGATAGACCTGTAATTGTTGGGCGTGTTTTTTGTCTTCTAAACCTGTTTTGTAGTCGATAATAACGGCTTCGTTTCTATTATTAATAACTACACGGTCGGGTCTGTATACCATTCCGGTTTTGGTGATAATATCACGTTCATTATATATGGTGTGTTTATCGGAGTAGTAGTGCTCTAAATCAGGGTGATTTACAATGCGCAGCACGATTTCTTTTAACAAATTGGCTTGTTCATTATTTATTATGGCCGATTTTAAGTAATCTGAAATAACTTTGTTCACATCATCTTTGGTGTGAAGCTGAGCCATGATATCATGAATGAGGTTTCCTTTTTCAATAGCATCTTGCTGATGGGTGTCCCATAAATAACCTGATTTTGTGACCACCTTTATATTATGGTCTTCTTTAGGTGTTGAAATAAATTCTTGCTGAAATTCGGTGTCTTTTATTTCTGAAGAAGCTTCCGATGTTTTTTGTTGATTTCCGAAGCTATAAAGCAATTGCGCATCTTGCCACAAACCTAAATGCTGCAAGTAAGTAATTAGGAGTCCGGAGTATTTTTTTGAATTAGCTTCGCCTTTGGCGGAAATATCTTTGGTTGAGATCACATACAACTGTTCTACAGCTCTAGTCAGTGCCACATATAAAAGGTTGATGTTATCCAGTTCTTGTTCCGATTGATGGCGGTTGAAAATGCTTAAACCTTCGTCACCAAAATGTTCAAAATCCTTGTTGTAATTTAATAAGGTGTGTGAAAGTCCGTTGTATTTTTCAGCATCTATTTGAAACCATTCCCTTGGTTCTACCTCGCGGTACATGTCTAAATCGGCATAAGGAAAAATAACCACTGGAAATTCTAAACCCTTAGATTTATGAATGGTCATGATTTGAACAGCATTTTGGCCTTTTGGTGAAATGATACTCAGGTTGTCTTTTTTCTTTTCGAAGTATTCTAAAAATCCTGAAATATCAGAACCTTTCTTTTGTGAAAAATCATGAATAAGGTCTAAGAAAAACTGTACGTAGGCGTTTGAGTTTTTAACTAAGTTGAAGGTTCTCACAAGGGTTTCGGCCAAATCATAGAGCGGAAGCTGTAATAAAGCCGTTTTTGAAACGTAAATATTGAAGTTTTCAAAGCTTTGAAATAAGTCTTCTAGCGGAAGATTGATGTGTTTTATAAAATAGTTATGCTTGTTTTCAATTTGGAAATGTTCCGTTAGAAAATCTAAAACCTTAATTTTTATTTCATAGTTTTTAGGTTGCATTAATAGGGCCAGCAGGTTGTTTATGAAACCAACTTCGGGTGCGTTATTAATGAGTAAGGTTTCAGAAGAAATGATAGGAATATTGTGCTGACTCAAATAATTAGCCACGGCGACCCCTTCTTTTTTCTTTCTGACTAAAACGCAGATTTCTTTCAGCTGAAAACCATTATCCAGGCATTTATTAATTTTTTCTAATGTAGCTTCAGGAAAAAGCTCGTCTCTGTCATCATCTTTTTCAATATCTAAAAAGTCGAGTTCTACGTAGCCTTCTTTAGTTTTGGTGATGTCTTGAGAAGCACTGTCGTACAAGGCTTCATAATCATCGTGATTAAATACCTGATGTGCTATAAACTGAAACAGGCCGTTATTAAAGTTTACCACTTGCTTATAACTTCTAAAGTTAGCCGGTAAATTTTCAACTTGTTTTTCAATATGAAACGGATTTTCACTATTGAACAAACCAATAAACTGTTCAGCCTTTCCACCACGCCAACGGTAAATGGCTTGTTTGGCATCGCCTACCAGCATGGTGCTTCCGCCTTGAGCAGATAAAGAATTTCCAAGAAGCGGAATTAAATTCTCCCATTGCATCACCGAAGTGTCTTGAAATTCATCAATAAAATAGTGTTTGAACTTTTCACCAATACGTTCATATATAAAAGGTGTGGGTTGTTCTTTAATTTCGGTACTGATGATGGCGTTAAATTCTGAAATGAGCATTTTGTTCTGCGCCTCTTTCAATGCCGTCAGTTCATTGTTGATGGCGTTTAGAACCGATAATGGGGTGATGTTTCTATAAAAGGCTTTTAAAAACTTAAGCTGAAAAATACACTTTTTAGTTCCGCTAAATAAGGAAGCAATTTGAGGTTGAATGGTTTCAATTGCTAGAGCAGTATCTTTAGAAACACGTTTAGGATAAAGTGTTTTACTTTCTAAATCTTCTTGCCATTTGGCACCGTAAGCGACATTATAATCTTCGTCAGCTAGTTTCTGAAAATATTTTGGTAAATAACCACCTGAAAAATCGCTAAATTCAATACCAGCGTTCTCAATTAATGATAAAAATGCTTTGGCACTATCTGTAATAGTCGTTTCCGTTGTTTTTATTTCCTTTTTAAGCTGTGTTTTTAAATTTTTAAAATCGTCTAAACTGATGTCTTTTAATTTTTCAATGAAAGGGATATCGTTTTCATTGGTAAGCAGCTTGGCTATTTTATTGAAATCGAATGATACATCCCAACTTTTGTCGTCATCGGCTTTTTCTAAAGCAAAATCAACTAGAATTTTGGTGAGTTCGGCATCGGTTCCGGCTTTTGTAATGAGGCTGTCAACGGCTTCAAATAATAAGGCGTCTTGGTCGAGTTCAACTTCAAAATTTAAGGGTAGTTTTAAATCATGCGCAAAGGTTCTAATGAGTTTGTGTGTAAAGCCATCAATGGTTGAAATATCAAAAGCAGCATAATTATGGATGATGTTGTTTAATAAGGCATCCGATTTTTTTTGCAAAGCATCAGGTTCTATTTGGAGTTCTTCACAAATAGACAAAAACATGGGGTCGTTTGCTGATAAAATGCTCGGGTCAGCAAAACGTTTTAGGGTTTCAATAATACGCTCTTTCATTTCGGCAACTGCCTTATTAGTGAAAGTGATTGCTAGAATTCGCTTGAATTGTTCTTTGTAGTTCGATTTGAAAAGAATCTTTAAATATTCCTTAACAAGCGTATAAGTTTTACCGCTTCCTGCCGAAGCATTGTATATAATAAAAGGTGCCGTGGGCTGCATAATAGGAAATTTGCATACAAGATAAAAACTATCGATGGTTTGATAGGTATTTATTATTTTTTATTGCCCGCTTTTATGTGTAAATTTGGTGAAATCAAATATTAATTATTAAAAACAAAAATTATGGCTTTCGAATTACCGAAATTAGGATATGCTTATGATGCGTTAGAACCAAACATTGATGCAAAAACAATGGAGATTCACCACTCTAAGCACCACCAAGGTTATACAAATAACTTAAATAATGCAATTGAAGGAACAGATTTAGAAGGAAAATCTATTGAAGATATTCTTACTAACTTAGATACAAGTAATGCGGCTGTTAGAAATAACGGTGGTGGATTTTACAACCACTCTTTATTTTGGGATGTATTAAACCCAGAAGGAAGAGGAAACTTATCAGGAGAATTAAAAGATGCTATTGAAGCAGCTTACGGATCAAAAGATGCGTTTATTGAAGCATTTTCTAAAGCAGCAGCAACGCGTTTTGGTTCAGGATGGGCTTGGTTATGTGTTCATAAAGGTGGAAAAGTTGAAATTTGCTCTACAGCAAATCAAGATAATCCATTAATGCCAGGAATTGGTTGTGGAGGAACACCAATTTTAGGTCTTGATGTTTGGGAGCACGCTTATTACTTAAACTACCAAAACCGTCGTCCAGATTACATTTCTGCATTTTTTAATGTAGTAAATTGGAACGAAGCAGAAAAACGTTATGCAGCAGCGAAGTAAATCATTTCGCTTCTTTAAAAATAAGTGTTAACATATTAAATCGTCTAGAAGGAATTTCTTTTTAGGCGATTTTTTTGTTTAATTTAAGTAGGAAAAACCTTTACCCTTGTTTTAATTTCGTTTATTTGGAGTTGAAAAGTAATGACTTGTTTTTTATTACCAATACTAACTATGCAGAAAAAAACTATCTCAATTGAAAAGGCGAATCTTTTTGCGCTATTATTTATGGTGCTAACTTCAGCACCTGTAGTTTTAGTTTACTATTTAATTTGGGGTACTTTAAAAGTGGAATTAGTGCCAAAAGATTTTAGTGTAATATTTGTCTTTTTGTTTGTAGTTTTTGCATCCATCGTCATTCATGAGCTCATCCATGGTGCCATATTTGCCTATTTTGCTAAAGATAAATGGAGAAGTGTTAAATTTGGTGTGCTTTGGACAAAGTTAACACCTTATGCGCATTGCCGAACGCCTTTGTTTGTTAATCAATATATGTTAGCCGTTGTGATGCCTGGAGTTGTTTTAGGTATTTTGCCGGTTATAATTGGGTTATCAATAGGCAGTAACATGTTTCTATACTATGGGTTGCTCATGATCATGGCAGCGGCAGGAGATTTTTTAATTTTCGTGTTGCTTCTAAAAACACCTAAAGACAAAAAAATCCTAGATCACGATAGTGAAATGGGTTTTTATGTTTTGGATGAGGATACAAAATAATTATTCATAATGATCTAGTAATGGGGGAAATGAGTTTGAACGGGAAAGTTTTTATTTCGTATTATAATATATTAGCTGAACTTAGATTTTGATGTTTCAAAAGAAATAAATTAAATAGATTTTGGGAAACCTTTGTTTTTTACAATCGTTGCAATGTTTTCTCTTTTAGTGGTAGTTGATTTGGTTGTGAAGGCTAATGGTTATTTAAATTGAATTAAGTAAGTCATGGAAAATAAAAAAGACTATATCATGAGAATGCTTCAGTTGCTGTTTGAGGCCATTTTAAAAATCGAAAAGGCGTTAGATCTAGAGGATGAGGAAGGAGCAAGAAAACAAATAGATTTTTCATACCAATTACTTGGAAAAAATAGAGATTTCTTTCTAATGTCTAGTAGCGAAGTCATTATTACCCATTTGTCATCAACCCACTATGATTTAGCTGTTTTCGAGTATGTCAGTAAACTTTTATACTACGAGTTTTCTTTAAGTAAGCTAAATGAACCTAAGTACCAGAGTTTGCTAAATGCAAAACAATTATTGGAATACCATATGAATAATTCGATGTAATAGACAAAATGGTTGGTAAAAAGTCCCTT
>NZ_WAAT01000005.1 GCF_008806375.1 Pseudotamlana haliotis
AACTATTTTTAATTTCCACACACAACTTTTGCGCTTGATCCGGCTTTAAAACCAGAAAACGGATCATTCCTAAAAGTTGTGTTTATGCAAAAATTGTAGTTAATCTAAAGAGAAAGAATTCTACATTTTTGACTCCTCTAAACTGACTTCTAAACGCTTTGATTTTTGCATTAAAAGATTCTGCGGAAGCATTAGTACTTCTATTAATAAAGTAGTTCAGGATAGATCTATAATTAATTGTAATAGTATTGCCTATGGTGTTGAAGGCTTTAAATCCAGCTAACTCTACAACGTTATACCAGCGTGCTAGCTTAGTGTATGCTGATTCAATAGAAGTTGCTGTATTAAATAGATTTCTTAAACCCTGTCCCAGATCGTATGCTTTTTTAATATCTGGATAGTGTTCGAATAGTATTTTTGATCTGATGTACTGATTTTGTGTCCAGTTGTTAGGAGCTTTATAAAGTAAATACCTACTTCTAGCTAGGAGTTGTTTTCTGGTGTCTCCATTGCTAAATAGGTGTGGTTGGTATGTTTGCCCAGTTAATCTAGCTTTTTTAATTTCTTCATTTTCTAAGTCTATAGCATCCCATCTGTGTTTTATTCTAATGTTTTGTAGCGCCTCTAAAGCAAGTTTTTGTACATGAAATCGATCCGTTACCTGTATAGCTTTAGGGAAGCATTTTTTAGCTATTATTTTCAT
>NZ_WAAT01000006.1 GCF_008806375.1 Pseudotamlana haliotis
TGCTTAATATAAAATAGTACCAAATTTATTAGGTAGTCCATACCGCCATACTTCTTGCGCCAGTAATAGAACGTGCTTTTATCTATTCCTAATTCTCTCGATAGATCACCTACAGATCTGCCTTGTTCGTTTTCCTTGAGAGCTTTAATTATCTAACTCTCGCTAAATTTGCTGTTTTTCATTGTGACAGTTTGAATTTAAAGTTAATAAATTCGAATTTATAACTGTCCTATTTTTGGGGAAGCCTACAAAATCAGCACAAGAAAAGAAATTTACAGTCACTTATTATCGCGAGGAATACGAGCGAAACATAGCTCGAGTAGACAGTAATCAAGGGCGTTATATGAAAGGAAAACGGCAAAGCACCGTAGAACCCGTATTTGGTACTCTTACACATTTTATGGGCTTTAACAAGGTTAATACTATTGGTATAAAACAAGCCAATAAATGCATGCAACTCTCCGCTATTGCTTACAACTTTAAAAAATATATGAAGTTTATTGAAAAACGCACAAAAAGTGCTGCAAGAGTACTTGCCCTTTATTTTAGCCTGAAAAACACCCTTTATAAAGCTATTAATACACTTTTAAGAGCTTGTAAAATTAAGTGTATAAAAATAAAAACCGCCTTTTAAAACGGTTTTTTATTATAGTAACGCTATTTATTATAGACTTGTGCAACGGTTACCGGTGTTGGCAATAGTTTTTTTCAATAACTATTATTAATATTCACTGATTTTATTAATTACAAATAATCTAGACGCTTCACCATCTTTTAGTTTATATTCTATTTGGCGAGTACCACCGGTTGGGTTATTATTAGTATCTCCATCCTTGTAAATAGGAAACCTTCTTACTAAAGTAGTTTCTATAATTGCAAATTCATCATGTCCCATATATCCAATGCCTGCCTCTTTATTTTCAGATATTTCAGGAAAGTAAATTTGACTTAAAGACTTTCCATTATTTGCAGAATAACCAATAACATCACCATAGCCGCCGCTTCCCGCAGATATTGTATAAATCAATATTTCAGGAAACCCATCAGAATTTAAATCTTCAATTTCAGCATTAATAACTTCACCATCTATTTCAAGTACAATTTCCTGATTATCTAGTTCCAAACCCTTGGGTTGAATTGAAAGCTGTTGAATAGATCCTTCTCCAGTAGTTTTTATATCAAATGTTATGTCTTGCAGGGACAAGGTTTTTTGAAATCCAATTTTTTGATCCTCAGCACCAGGCTTTTCCGTGCTTAAAACAGCATTATTTTCAATTGGTTCTGAATTCTGTTTTCCCTTTTCGTTTTTACAGGCGATTATAGTTGATGCTACAACTAGGCCTATTAAGACTTTTTTTAAGTGTTTCATTTTTATTGTTTTTTAATTATTATCAACGTGTTTGTATATGGTTTGTTGTGTGGTTAAGCGACTAAGTTAGCAAACAAATCACAGATAGAAAATTCCAGCGGAAATTTCGTAAGTTGGCAGAGACCTAGCAATTAATTATACCAGGGGTTGGCATTTCGTTGTTTTTATTCAGACTTTTAATTATTCCGTTTAATTGTGATTTCCGATTTTCTTGCGTTAGAGTAAATTCGGTTAGCGATTTATTCCGAAAAATTTTTAAAATCCGATTGAGTGAGCAATTCCGCTAGTTGCTAAATTCCGCATTCAGTTCGTGTTTAGGTATACTTGTATAAGTTCCGACTTATTTTTTATGTCTTTCTTCAGGTTTTCTTGTTATTACAAAATATAAAACATATAGCCAGCTAAAAATTCCGTGCAAAAACGCTAATAGAACAGATTTGTTCCTTTCCCAAGAAACTACCACAGCTAAAACACTTCCTAATCCAATTCCACTACTAATTGCAGTATTCCTGATTCCGTTGTCTCCTGAGTTTTGACTGAAACATTCTAAAGAGAATATTAACATAAAAATCAAAGTCAATTTTATTTTATTCATATTTTAAAGTTTTGAGTGCGTTCTGGCAATGAATGCCAACGTGTTTGTGTATTGAAAGTTACGTTATTTCAGCATTAAATTTAGTAAATAAAACTCAAACCAAAAAGGATTTCGACTATTTTTGTAAGTAGGCGAGATGTAGTAATTTTTAATACATGGTGTTATCAGTAGTTTTATTTGTTTCTTAATCGAATTTTCAAAAGTTTATCCTTCTTTTCTTTTAATTCTATTTTCATTTTTTTTGGCGCTCAGGTTTTCCACAAGTAATGAAAAATCTCTTTATCATTAAATCCTTTTTTCGTCGAAATTTATCTAATTTTTCATTTAAATTTTCGGATATTTTATAACTTCTTTCACCAAGTTTTTTTTTTATCTTCTGATTTGTTCTTTAAAATTCGTTTTTTTTCAGTGAACTAAAAGACTTTCTACGTTTTGCTGAGGTATTACTGCCAACGTTAATGTGTATCTTAAGTTAGCTTTATCAAATATAAGTTATAAATTAAGTATCAAAACAGAAAGAATAAAAAGAGAGGATTAAGGTTATTTTGTGTATTGAGACTGCGATTTCGTTTTTCATGACAAGCCCCTCTCTTTTCTACACAGATTTCGAACAGTTCTATGAGGCTATTAGACCTCGGTTTTAAGTCCTTGAAACTCGCGTAGGTTGTACTTTCAAAAATCATTTCTTATGAATAAATATGTTAACTATTTTGGAATCGATATTAGTCATCTAGTATTCGATGTAACGGATTCATATGGCAATCATTATCAATTTAAGAATAACACTTCTGGCTTCAGTAAGTTTATTAAATTTTTAGATGTTGATAGTCATTGTGTGATGGAAGCAACTGGTCATTATCACTATCAGTTAGCCTATTATTTATTAGGGTCAGGCTTCAAAGTATCTGTAGAAAATCCATTAACAGTAAAGCGTTTTATATAAATGAAATTGTCTAAAATTAAAACAGACAAAAGTGATTCTAAACTTATTTATGAGTATGCTAGAAACGTTGAAATGAAACAATGGCCAGGAAATTCTAAGGTTCAAACGGAGTGCCTACAAATGACCAGACTCCTTCCTGTGTAAACCAAACAGAGTACTATGTTGAAAAATAAAATACATGGAGAGTCTGTTTTAAGGGAAGCTTACACGTTAAGAATATATTGTTCTGGTGGTAATTTTGATTTTCGTGATAGAGAATTTTTTGATATTATGGAGGAATTCCCACAAGCAAAATATGAAAGATATTTAGAGTTAAATAGCCTATTAGAAAAAAACCTTGGACTCTAATACAAAATTGAGCAGAACAGAATGGAATGAATACTGTAAACTATCTTGATTTGCATAACCATACTATTCCCCAAGAATGCCAAACGAGACTAAACGATTTAGGACCTGGTTACAGCAATCAATCTATATCAGATGGTAATGTGCCATGTGCATTATGGATTATTATAGTGTAGAAATAACCAATTGCCCAAATTTTAATAATGATGGTAATCCTGACAGTGAAACTGAAATTTATCAAGCCTTTCGATAAAAATTTACAGATTTGACAAGTGGTGAAAAGGAAGATTTTTAGTTTAGTTGTGATATGCCAGTTAACACCGATAATACAGCAGATATAAACTGGAAATTTATTCCTTTTTCAGCAAATGATGCTGATTTGTTTACAGCAAATAACCCACTAACAGCAATATTCTTAATCGAAGCTGGAGCAAGTAGATTTCTAACTAAACTATCCGCTGATGAGGGTGCAATTATGGTTTCTGATTACACGAGTAATGATTGGACAATATCTACAATACAAACTCCTGATACTGAAACACAACCTTTTTCTGGTAATCGACAATGGGGCTGGTTGATTAATCAAAATGGTAATCTTGAACTTTTTACAAGAGCAGTGGATGTAGCAATAATTTCAGATTTAATCTTGATTTATAGGTCAAACCCATTTTCAGATATTGACGAAGAATGTCAACAAAACGACTACTATAATGTGGCAGAGGCGACTTGGAAAAATATGCAACAGGAAATTTCCGAATGGATAAATGATGACGAGATAAGCAATGGAGGTCAAGCTTCTATAAACCCTCCAAAAGCTTTACGTGTTAAAAAACAAACCATTATAGAAATACTAACCAGCACTGAATCTATCAATCAGATTCTTTCTAATTGTAATTAACAGAATACCTCATATATAGATGAAAAAAAATAATAAAATTTGGTTTATAGTTCTATTACCTACAATAATATTTGCTATTTCACCAGTGCTTTCAAGCATAGTTACATCTATTGATATAGGAATTCTATACTATCCTATCTCGTTTGGTTTGATTATTGGTATAGTAAATTGAAAGACTTTCAAACATTTCCCATTCCTAATGGTTCTATTTAGCCTCATGGTTTCGATAATTACGTTTTTAATGGCGTATTACAGTATGGCGGCTTTTGGATATATCAGAGAGTTTTTATTAATTAACAATAATATTATAATGAGTGATGATAATGCAAGGGAATTGGCTTTTATTATTTCTCCATTTGTCATAGCGCCAATATTAGTATTTCTTGCTTATAAATTAGTTTTTAACTATCCTAAATCAAAAATTACACTTTTAATTGTTTTATTCTCTATTTTGTTATTGGTTTTGCAAAGCTGCTATTTCTTTTTCATTGCAAAACCTATTGATGATGCAAATTTGTTTTTAAACCTCTACACCATATGGCAAGTTATAATGGCATTGGCATTACAACTAATTTTTAAATCAAACAAAAGTTAAAATACTGCCTACCACAATGGCTATAACTAGCAATCAATTATACACGGTGTTGTGCGTTCGTACTTTTATTCCGATTTATGTACTTCAAGTTCGATTTCAACCATAAATTCAGGTAATGCTAATCCTTTTACTTCAAGCCAAGAACCAGTCGGGAATCCGTTTTTATAAACTTCAGCTCGATATGCTGATTTTTCAAGCATTTGTGCCATATCGGTTGTGAAAATATCTTCTTTTACAACATCGTCAAATGTGCAACCAAAGTGTTTTAATATTTTTTCTAAATCAGCATAGCAGTTTTTAATCTGCTGTTCTATATCGCCAACTGCAGTTGGATTTCCTTCATCGTCCATACTTACAGCTCCAGAAATTTTAATGTCATTTCCAATTTTTACTGCGTGTGAGTATCCATATGCTTTTTCCACTTCTGGTCGAAGTAAAAAATACTCAGGTTTTTCGGATTCAACTATTACTTCTTTTTCCACTTCTTTCGTTTCTTTCTTTTGTTTTTGTTCACAACTTTGGAATCCAAATGCCAAAGCAATAAGTGTTGTGAGTAAAGTCAGTCGGTTTATTGTTTTTTTCATAATTATGATTTATTTAGTAATTGTTTTAGTCGGTTTTATATTGCCATCTTGAATACGGAATTTTGTTTTTCGGTATGTCTCGTCCTGAAATATGGCTACAGGTTAAAATAGAAATTAAGCTGATAATTTATATACCATATTAGGTGTTTTGAAATTTAAAGATAAGTGAAATCTTATTTCGTTGTATAAATTAATTGCATTTTTTATAGCCCGCTTTGCGTGCGCGACGTTATCAAAGGTTTGGTCTAGATAAAACTCGTCTTTTAAGATGCCGTTTACACGTTCAGCCATTGCATTTTCGTAACAATGATTTTCTTCTGCCATACTAATGTTAATTTTGTTTCTTTTTAATATCTGTGTGTATACATTGCTGCAATATTGTATGCCTCTGTCTGAGTGATGTATAAGTTTTGTAATGTCTTTAGCTTGATAGATGGCTTTATTAAATGCTCTTACGCAGCCTTTTAGTTCCAAGCTATCACTAAGGTCATAACCTAGTATTTTTCTGGAATACATATCTGTTATTAATGCCAAATAACAAAATCCTTTTATGGTTCTGATGTAAGTGATATCACTAACCCAAACCTGATTTGGTTTAGTTATTTCCATATTTTTAATAAGGTTATTATACTTATAAAATCGATGATATGAGCTTGTTGTCCTTGTAGG
>NZ_WAAT01000007.1:0-101 GCF_008806375.1 Pseudotamlana haliotis
GCAGGCGTTTGATCACTACCAGAGTGTGTGATTGTGATATCAAAATCATTGGCTGAACAGCCATCAGAAATAGTATAAGTACGCTCTAAACTCCACGCACA
>NZ_WAAT01000007.1:421-509 GCF_008806375.1 Pseudotamlana haliotis
TTAAAGCATCAATATCAGCTTCTATCGGACAAGCATTTATATTCGTTGTTCCGCTAGGGGTGTTTCCTGTAGCAGGTGTTTGATCACT
>NZ_WAAT01000008.1 GCF_008806375.1 Pseudotamlana haliotis
ACAAACTTTTTTTGGCCTTTTTTTGTTTATTTTTTAATCTTACTTTTAACTCGCAGTAAGCCTGTGATTTACACCTTAAAAAAGTTTTGGATTATTTGTCGGTTTTGGGGTTTGAATACCCCCTACTCTAGTAATCCCTTTATGATAGTGCTGGATTATGTTAGAAATTACTGGTTGGATTGTTTCTGTTTTGATTAGATCTCGTCGATTTATTGTTGATTTACTGTGGATTTATCTTTTAGAACCCTTAAAAAAGAATTTACACTGGGGTAACAATAGCCAAAACATGTCTGCTTCCGCTTAATTATGTGCTTCTTTTAATGTGGAGTGCATGAAACTTTAGGTGCCCTTCTTTCTAAAAACTTTAAAAGTCATTAGATGTTTCTTCTCCTTTATATATGTATTCATTATATGTAACAAGAATAATTCCGCCGAAAGGCTAAAAACCCGAATAAATACTTGACTTTATCAAAAAAATAACCCATATTTGAGTACAGGCTGACTAACTTAAGTATTTCACAGACATGAATTCCTATCTAACAATCCATTCATTTTAGAATTTAGATTATTATTTATGGTTGTTAATCCCTGCTTTTGATAGTAAATTAATGATTGATAAATGCAAAAATCCACAGCTCACATATTCCTCGCATTAGTCTTTTATATTCTAATGACACCCAGTATTTACGCTCAGGGTAATGCAAGTTTTTTTGAGAAAATTGGCATTAAAAATGGATTATCTTCTAGTTACCCTACCAGTATAATTCAAGATTCTAAAGGATTTATTTGGATTGGCACAAATAATGGACTAAACAAGTACGATGGCTATCAATCTAAAATATACACCTATGACGCAAACAACAACAATAGCATTTCTGATAACTGGATTACTAGTTTACTTGAAGATTCTTATGGAAATATATGGATTGGTACTGATGGCGGCGGATTAAACCTTTACAATACCACTACTGGTGATATTACACGCTTTAAGCATCAAGGAGACACCCCTAATTCTATTAGTAGTGATGTTATACTATCCATATATGAGGATAACCAAAATAGACTTTGGGTTGGCACAAAAAACGGTTTAAATTTACTTGACCGCTCAAAACTTAATTTTCAACATTGGAAACAACCGAATACCTGTGAAAAATGCACCTACTCTGTAAATTCTATTTATGCAGATGACAAAAACAATCTCTGGATTGGTGACGAATATTACGGCCTCTATTACTTCAACACATTAAATGGTGAATTCACAAAACCACATTTAAAATATGCTAACAAAAACAAACTGCCCTCAAAGTTTATAAATGATCTGTATTTTTCAAAAGGCAATTTATGGGTTGGTACAGATACTGGATTAGTGCTATTAAATACGGTTAAAGAAACATCTGAAAAAATTTCAATACAGCCTCCTAGCGATAAACAGATTATTGAAGACGTCTTTATAATGAAAATTTATAGTGATAACCATGGAGGTCTTTGGTTTGGCACAAAAGGCAATGGATTAGCACACTATACATTAGAAACCAATCAAATGAATTGGTATAAGTCCAATGGAGACTCTGATTATAAAATTGGAAGTAATACTATTGAAGACATACTCCTTGATAAGTCTAAAAACGTTTGGATAGCAACTAGAGGCAGTGGTTTAAATAAATTCAACTTAAGTCATTTAAAATTCAAACAATGGAAAAATGATGAAATTAACTCGTTAGTTCATAATAACGTTAGGGCACTATTGCAAGATTTAGATGGGACCGTATGGATAGGAACCAATCACGGATTAAGTCGCTACAGCCCAAAAACCAAAACATTTAAAAATTATATTACGGATTTTGACTATAAAGCAGACATAAAAAATCCAAGAATACGTTCCATTTTTCGATCAAAAAACAATGTCTTATGGATAGGCACGCAAAATGGTGGACTCTATCAGTATGATGAAAAAAAAGATCGTTTTATCCTAGCAAATGATTATGCCAATAGCCTTGAAGCAAGGACAACAAGGCACTTAGCAAGCATCTACGAACCTGAAGAAGGCAAATTATTGCTTGGAACTGCAGGAACTGGGTTTATTTCTTACAACACCCTAACTGGCACATTTAAACACTTGTACCCAAAGGATGCTCCTAATAGCATTTTACTTAGTTTGAACGTAAAATGTGTGTTAAAAGCTTCAGATTCTGAAATTTGGGTAGGTAGTAATAGAGGGTTACTTCTACTTAATATCAATACACTAAAATTTAAACAATGGAAATATGAAGAAGGGTGTGAAAACTGCCTTCCAGGAAATAAAATTCGTTCATTATTTAAAGACCAAAACAATAATCTATGGATTGGAACTCGAAGCGGCTTAGCTTTATTCAATCCTATTACTGAAAGCTTCACGAACTTTGATATAAATGACGGACTACCAAGTAATATCATATTTGGAATTTTACCAGGCAGTGATGACCATATTTGGTTAACTACACCCAATGGTCTTTCCAGAGTCAATCCTAATAATTTTCAATTTAAAAACATCACAATTCCCGAAAACAATATTTTGGATTTGGGTGGTCATTCAGAAGGATTGAACGGAAACTTATTGGTAGGTGGTACAGGAGGTTTAACCATTTTTAATCCAAAAGATATAAAACCAAACCTTCATATTCCAGAAGTTGTTTTTACAGATATCAAAGTAGACAATCAATCCATGGCTTTTGATAAAAATATATCAGAAATACAATCCATAGATTTACGACACGACCAAAATAATTTGACCTTTGAGTTTTCCGCTTTAGAGTTTACCAATTCCCAAATTAACAAATACAAATACAAACTGGAGGGTTTTAACGATCATTGGGTTGAGTACGGTAATAAGCATGATTTAACTTTCACTAATTTAGACCCAAACACCTATGTGTTAAAAATAAAAGGCTCCAACAATGAGGGGCTCTGGAACGAAAAAAAGAGATCACTAACCATTAACATTAGTCCGCCATGGTGGAAAACATTGTGGTTTAAAATCCTAAGTTTTTTAGTAATCATAGGATCGATTTTCAGTATCTATTATTTACGAATCAGTAGCTTAAAAAGCACAGAAAAGCGATTAAAAAAAGAAGTCGCCAAGCAAACCAAAGAACTATTAAAAAACAACAAAAAACTAGAGCGTTTACACAAAGAAAAAGATGGTATTATCGGTATCATCGCTCATGACCTTAGAGGACCACTTAACAATATTCATGGCCTTATATATCTACTAGAAGACAATGGCAATCTAGATGATGAACAAAAAACATACACTAAGTATATTAATGAGTCTGTTGCGAACGGTAATAGCTTAATCAATGATTTACTTTTTATGAGTAATATTAATTTGCCAGAGAAAAGAATTAAGCCTGAAATTTTTGACCTTTCAGAGTGTATTAATGAATGGGAAAAAAGTTATGTCACGAGATTAGCTAATAAAAATCAAATCCTTCAAAAGCACATCGGAAATGGATTACTTAGAATTAACACCGACCGAAAATCATTGACACGTATTTTTGACAACCTCATGACCAATGCTATTAAGTTTTCAGATAAAGGCAGCGTTATAGATTTATCAATTAATCCCGTTGATGACCGCGTTATTATTTCGTTCAAGGATAATGGCCCAGGTATGTCCAAAAATGATCAAAAAATGGCTTTTAAAATGTTTCAAAAACTCTCAGCACAACCTACTGATGGTGAAAGCTCTCATGGATTAGGTTTAGCCATTGTAAAAACACTAGTAGAAAAATTAAATGGTACTATTAAAATTGAGAGTACTATGGGAGAAGGAACTACGTTTATAATTACTTTACCCAAAGAAATAAGCAAGGACGTTAATTAAACGACAACTTAAAACAGAAAACACTATACGCTTACTAATATCCCTAACCCTCTTAATGATTCATTAACAAACATTAATAACAAAAAACCATTACGTTTCTGTAAAGGCTCTCTTCAAGTCAAACTAAACACTCTATTAGGTGATGATAACAAATGTAGTTGTCGCATCCATTCTCGTCCATAGCGTTTTACTAAAGGATGCATCATCAACTAAAACACATGTTAAATTAGGATTACTCTCGAAGACGGAAAGAGAAATAATTAATAGTGAAAAATTATAATTAAAAACGGTCAACTCTATTTGGGAGTTCAATCAGTATAATCTGTATCTGAAATGATTCTATACGCAACAGTAAGCTACCAAAAACCAATAACTAGAAACCAAAAACTACTAAAAAATCATTTATTACCCTCCAACAAATTGTAGTGCGCTAAGTAATTTTGCCAATCGCTGCTTTCTATAAAGGCTATAATTTCATCGGAAATCTTTTTTTTATAGTCAGCATCCAATTGTTTTGAGAAGCCCATGGCATACATCGACTTATTAAATGAAAACTGAGATAGTTCATAATCATGATCGGTAATATCCTTCAAATAAAAACGCATTAAAGGCTCATCATAAGCTATTGCTTGAATTTTATCGTGATCCAAAGCTTCCAAAGCATCTTCAAATGCCGGATAGACGCTAACATCATGAAAGAAATGATCAGTTAACCAGCCTTCGGTGGCCGAATGTTTAACCGTTCCTACCTCATAAGCTTTAAAACCGGTGTAATCCGTATCCGATACTTTTAACTTATCTACAGTTAACGACGAAGTAATACTAGCGGTAATACCAGATATTAATATGATAGCTGAAAACATCCATACCAATCCAACCACTCGCCCTCCAATAGTTTTAGGCGATTTATCACCATAGCCTACTGTTGTCATAGTTACGGCCGACCACCAAACCCCATGCAGGAACCCATGAACACCTCCTCCAAACTCTTCTTCGTTGTGTTTATGCTCAAACAACCAGACTAGAAAACCGAAAATGGTGAGTAACAATAATAAAAACCCGATGACTTTAAGGAAATTAAAACTAAAAAAAGAAGTCACAAAGCTCATCAACTTTCCGCTATGGTTTTTACTTTTTATTAACCCCCTACATTCTGAAACAAAATAGGGCATGGAAAAATCTATGATCGCGTTTCTATCACTCGTAATTGTTAAAGGAGACAAAGCCAAGTCAATTTCATTATACTCTAAATCATTAATTAAATCATCTAAAATGTACTCCTTATATACATATACCTTTTCTGGATGAGTTTTATTAAGTTTCTCCCACATCCTAACACTGATTCCCTGGAGCTTCCCGTTTTCTTTATAACAAAAAGGTGGGTCAATACTATAGCCTATTAATAAGGTGTCTTTTTCAACAAGATGGTCTTTCTGTTGTGAAAACGTATCATGAATACACACAAATAGAAGCAGCACAAAAAAAGTAAGAAGCTTTTTCATAAATAATTTTGTTTGGTTTAATGGATGATTAGCCTTTCAAATATAATGCAAAAAATTATTGCACAAATTCATCCCTAGCAAACCACTTTAAGTTACCACATCACCTCCCTCTTCATTACTAAAAAAGTCTAAACATCATACCTCTTAATAATCACTATTTAAATATGGATTGCTTATTGTATTAACAAGTTTATACTCCTATCTTTGCACTCGGAAAAAATATTTTATGATACATATTACATTACCCGATGGCAGTGTGAAAACGTTTGATGAAGGCGTTACACCAATGGATGTTGCTAAAAGCATTAGTGAAGGATTTGCTAGAAACGTAATTTCGGCAAACTTTAATGGTACAACTATTGAAACCGTTACCCCGCTTACCACCGATGGGTCATTAATTTTATACACCTGGAGAGATGATGAAGGTAAAACCGCTTTCTGGCATAGTTCTGCGCACGTTTTAGCACAGGCTATCGAAGAGTTATATGAAGGCGCTAAACTTACCATAGGTCCTGCTATTGAAAATGGTTTTTACTATGATGTCGATTTTGGTGACCATAGCGTTTCAGAAAAAGATTTTAAAGCTATTGAGACTAAAATGCTTGAAATTGCTAGAGGAAAACATGACTTTAAAATGCGTTCGGCTAGTAAAGCTGAAGCTTTAGATCTATATAAAGGAAATCCGTTTAAAACAGAATTAATTGAAAACTTAGAAGATGGTACCATTACATTTTGTGACCACGCTACGTTTACTGATTTATGTCGCGGTGGGCACGTGCCAAACACCGGAATCATCAAAGCGGTTAAAATATTAAGTGTTGCAGGTGCTTACTGGAGAGGTAATGAAAAGAACCCTCAATTAACACGTGTTTACGGTATATCATTCCCTAAGCAAAAAGAGCTTACTGAGTATTTACAAATGCTCGAAGAAGCAAAAAAACGTGATCATAGAAAATTAGGTAAAGAATTAGAATTGTTTACTTTTTCACCCCGTGTTGGACAAGGTTTACCTTTATGGTTGCCTAAAGGTGCTGCTTTACGTGAACGTTTAGAGAATTTCTTAAAAGCGGCTCAGAAAAAAGCCGGCTACGAAATGGTGGTAACCCCACATATCGGGCAAAAGGAATTGTATGAAACTTCAGGACACTATGCTAAATATGGTGAAGATAGCTTTCAGCCCATTCTAACGCCAAAGGAAGACGAAGAGTTCTTGTTAAAGCCTATGAACTGTCCGCACCACTGTGAAATTTACAACAGTGCACAATGGAGTTATAAAGATTTACCAAAACGTTATGCCGAATTTGGTACAGTATATAGATACGAACAAAGTGGTGAATTACACGGCTTAACACGTGTACGCGGATTTACTCAAGATGATGCCCACATTTTCTGTATGCCAGAACAACTGGATAAAGAATTTAAAGATGTGATTGACTTAGTGCTTTATGTCTTTGGTTCTTTAGGCTTTGAAAACTTTACAGCACAAGTATCTGTAAGGGATCCTAAAAATCCAGACAAATATATAGGTGAGGTTGAAAACTGGGAAAAAGCAGAACAAGCCATCATTAACGCCGCAAGCGATAAAGGCTTAAATTTTGTTGTTGAAGAAGGCGAAGCTGCCTTTTACGGTCCGAAGTTAGATTTCATGGTGAAAGATGCCTTAGGAAGACGTTGGCAACTGGGTACCATTCAAGTAGATTATAACTTACCAGAGCGTTTTGATTTAAGCTACAAAGGTAGTGATAACGAATCTCACCGTCCGGTAATGATTCACCGTGCGCCTTTTGGAAGTCTAGAACGTTTTGTAGCTTTACTGTTAGAACATACAGGGGGTAATTTCCCGCTTTGGCTGATGCCAACACAGGTAATTATATTATCAATTAGCGAGAAATATGAAAAATACTCACAAAAAGTTTTAAATTTGCTAGAAAATGACGAAATTCGCGCCCTTGTAGACCATAGAAATGAAACTATAGGGAAGAAAATTAGGGAAGCCGAAATGCAAAAGCATCCTTATATGATCATTATTGGCGAGCAAGAAGAACAAGAAGGCAAAATCACTGTACGTCAGCACGGTGGCGCAGATTTAGGAATGATATCTGTTGAAGCTTTCTCTGAAATTATAAAAGATGACATTAAAAAAACGTTGAAATCGTTTTAGAAAATAATAAGTTTAATTTAAAATCATAAGGCCATAGCAATTAGAAGAAGACAGCAACCAAGAAGGGTTTCGCAAGAAGACAAGCACAAAATTAACTCTAAAATTACTGCTCAAAAGTTACGTCTAGTAGGCGATAACGTAGAGATTGGTATTTACACTAAAGGTGATGCTTTAAGAATAGCTAACGAGCAAGAGTTAGATCTTGTAGAAATATCTCCTAATGCAGACCCACCAGTTTGTAAGGTTATGGACTATAAAAAGTTTCTTTACGAACAAAAGAAACGTGATAAAGCTTTAAAGTCTAAAGCGACTAAAGTTATCATTAAAGAAATTCGATTTGGTCCACAAACCGATGATCATGACTACGAGTTTAAGAAGAAACACGCAGAAAAATTCTTAAAAGAAGGCGCTAAGTTAAAAGCTTTCGTATTCTTTAAAGGACGTTCTATTATTTTTAAAGAACAAGGTCAAATTTTATTATTAAAGTTAGCTACCGATCTTGAAGAATTTGGAAAAGTAGAGCAAATGCCTCGATTAGAAGGTAAGCGTATGACGATG
Organism: Pseudotamlana haliotis; assembly: GCF_008806375.1. Classification (GTDB taxonomy): domain Bacteria; phylum Bacteroidota; class Bacteroidia; order Flavobacteriales; family Flavobacteriaceae; genus Pseudotamlana; species Pseudotamlana haliotis. The sequence continues at coordinate 8,084 of NZ_WAAT01000008.1, forward strand.
TTTATTGCTCCAAAAAAGTAAGAAACATTAGTTAAAGAGAAAGGAAGCTGAACACATATTCAGCGTAAAAATAATTAAGCGAAATAATTATAAACTAGGAAGAAGAAAATGCCTAAAATGAAAACAAAATCTAGTGCTAAGAAACGTTTTAAAATAACGGGTACTGGAAAAATCAAAAGAAAGCACGCTTTTAAGAGTCACATCTTAACAAAGAAATCTAAAAAGCGTAAGCTAAAGTTAACTCATGATGGTTTGGTTCACAAAGCAGATGAGGATAACATTAAAACCATGATGCGTTTAAAATAAACACATCGGTTTTAATCGGTTAAAAACAATTTATAAACCCTGGAGTTAGGCCAGTAAAAAAGCGTTAATAAAGTTAAAAGTTAGAGGTTAAAAGTTAGAAGTGTTCAAACTATTAACTAGTAACCAAAAACTAGAAAACTATTTAACCGCCTACTACAAAACACATTAAAATTATGCCAAGATCAGTAAATTCTGTAGCAAAAAGAGCCAGAAGAAAAAAGGTTCTAAAACAAGCAAAAGGTTACTTCGGACGTCGTAAAAACGTTTGGACAGTAGCAAAAAACGCGGTTGACAAAGCGATGCAATACTCGTACAGAGACCGTAGAAACAAAAAGAGAACATTCCGTGCCTTATGGATTACGCGTATTAACGCAGCAGCCAGAGAACATGGTTTATCTTATTCTCAATTCATGGGTCAATTAAAAGCTAATGATATCGAATTAAACCGTAAGGTTTTAGCCGATTTAGCTATGAATAACCCAGAAGCTTTCAAAGCTGTAATTGAAAAAGTAAAATAAGGCTTTTTGCCTATTGTAAAACATATTATTCGCTTAATAAAAAATCCGATTCTTCATTGAATCGGATTTTTTTTGATTAATATTTTGGCGTTACCACAAGGGTCAGGCTTTACGTTACTAGTTTTGGCTCGATGCACGCCTCGCCAAAAGCTATCCACTTCAATCCTTAACGCAGTTCTCTACTTTATTGTAACTTCCCAAAAAACGATTAACTAAAAACGAATAATTTAAAACACAGATTACAATGTTTTACTCTGTTTTTTTGAGCTATTCAATTTTGCTATTAAGCTTTTTAATTCGGTGATTTTTGCTCATTAGAAATGTTCACGACTCCGCTCGAACACCGTCTCTAATACTTATTGTATTATTGTACACGGTCTTCTAACAGAGTCGAAAAGATGTCATCAAGTGTAAAGATTTGCACTATTCACCATTAATTATTGCACTTTGCGCCTTGGTGTCTTCACAAGAAACAAAATACGTTACACAGAAATTCGCTGAGATAGCCTAAACACAAACAGGCTTCCATATTTTGAAGATTATTATTCTATCCAATTAAACGAATTTATTTGAATCCCACTAAAACAATCGTCGCCACATCCTTCTGGGACATAGCCGCATAGAGACATTATTCCTTCTAATTTTGTTTCAAAATATAATACGTTGTTCTTCGAGTCTACAATCAAATAGTCACTTAAACAAGTATTGTACAACTCATCAATAGTTAGTATTTCTGCGCCCGCTTCATGACTACCTAAATCAGTTCCTTCTTCTAAATAAGTATTAATCACTTCTTTTTCACCATTCGTTTCATTTATTTCATATTCTTCATAAAACCTCGAATTGACAACGCCGTCCACTATTTTTAATTCAGTCATGTTTCCAAACCCTGCCCATGAAGAAAAAGTCGTTTGGTAACTATAGGAATTACCATTTATGCTTTTAAGTTCTTCCCAGTTAGCTTCGCTCTCATTGAAATCAGTGATCAGCTCTGATGTATTATCACCTGTATCACATGACATTATTGTGAACATAGTGATTACGAGTAATAGATTCAATATTTTCATCCTTTTTTACTTATAATTATTCCTTTTAAATTTAGGCAAAGTAAACATATTGTCATGTGCAATTCTAAATTAATTCCCAAAAGCGGTAATCACAAGACTACGAGCCCCACCATAATCACGGTGTTCGCACAAATAAACACCTTGCCAAATACCCAGATTTAGTCGTCCGTTTGTGATGGGAATTTGAACAGAGGCTCCCAATAAAGAGGCTTTAATATGTGCTGGCATATCGTCTGGGCCTTCGTAAGTATGTTTATAATACGGTGCATTTTCAGGAACCATTTTATTAAAATGACTCTCAAAATCTTGACGCACCGTAAAATCGGCATTTTCATTAATGGTTAAACTCGCTGAAGTATGCTTGATAAACACCTGTAATTGACCAATTTTGATATCCTTAATTTCAGGAATAGATTCTAAAATAGTGTCTGTAATTAGATGAAAGCCTCTTGAATGTGCCTTTAATTTTATTTCCTTTTGAAAAAATTGCATGCTAGTCATTTAAATTTGAGAATTCTGTCTAGAACTATTATCAACAAAAATTAGACCTCGGCTGCGCTCGTTCTGAGACCCTACTTATATTTCCAGGTCTTAACTGACTTCTATTAAGTTTTTTGTTTCTTCTTTTTTGCAGCAGGAAACAAAACATTATTCAAAATTAGGCGATAACCCGGAGAGGTTGGGTGAAGGTCTAATTCTGTTTTAGCATCCCCTACCCGATGCTGATAATCTTCAGGGTCATGTCCGCCGTAAAACGTAAAAAATCCTTTTCCTTTAATCCCGTGAATGTATTTAGCCTCACCATTAGATTTGGTTTCTCCCAAAACTAATACATTCGATTTAATTTCTTCACTATTAAAAGCCGTGGTTTGCCCCATAAAACCTTTTACTAAAGCTGTATGATTCTGGCACAACATCGTTGGAATAGGGTCCCATTTTGCCGAAAAATCCATTAATGTAAAGTAATCAGCCGTTTTGGGTATACGACGTTCGCGCGTCGTGTCTATTGATGAAAACTCATAAACTATCGGACTGCGTTCTATAAGAAAATCAGTGAAAGCAAAAGTTTTGTTATAATCAATATTATTTTGGTAATTGGGATCACTACCATCACCGTCAAACATGGGTTCACAAATGTCAATGCCTTCCGCTGAAAGCGCTATATCAAAACTATCAGTAGCACTGCACATGGCAAACATAAAACCACCACCAATAACATAATCTCTAACTTTTAGAGATACCGCTAACTTTTCCTCTGAAACTTTATTATACCCTAGTCTTTGAGCTAAATTTTCAGCTTCCGTTTTCTCTTCAATGTACCAAGACGTCGCGCGATATTGGGCGTAAAACTTACCATATTGCCCGGTAAAATCTTCGTGATGTAGATGCAACCAATCAAAAACCAGTAAACCATCGTTTAAAACTTCTTCATCATAAACGGTTTCATAAGGAATTTCAGCATATTGCAATACCATGGTTACGGCATCATCCCAAGGTAATTTACCTTTAGGCGTATAGACTGCAATTTTAGGAGCTTTTTCTAAAACAACGGCCTCCATATTTTTACTTGGGCTACTTATTTCTTCAAGAATACTTTCGGTTTTAGCATTGGAAATCACTTCAAAAGAAACCCCACGAATTTGGCATTCTCTTTGAATGGCTTCGGTATCGGGCGTTAAAAAGGAACCACCTCTATAGTTTAACAGCCACTTGACTTTCATGTCTTTGCTAAGTGTCCAATAGGTAATCCCGTAAGCTTTTAGATGATTTTTTTGGCTCTCGGCATCCATAGGTATTAGGATGTAAGAGGCGTAAGTGTTAAGCCCTAAGCATATAAAAAGTAAGGTAAATATTATTTTTTTCAATTTGACAACAAAGGTTTATGAGGTTTCGCAATCGTTCCTTTTGGACATGACAAAACTCAAATAATTATAAACTGAAAGATACTCAAAAATTACAGTGCAATAACCTTTTAATAGAATATTAAGCCTTAAAACGGCACTTCATTATCGTCGTCGTTATTAAAAGAACTACCAAAAGCTTGATCTGGACTGGCTTTAAAATTATCGGTTTGGAAGGCGTTATCGCTTGAACCTTCATTCATTTTAGAATGGAACTCATTATCACTAAATGGCGAATCATAGTCATCTAAGTTATCGAATTTACCTAAGTGTCCTAAGAATTTCAAACGGATATTCTCTAAACCACCATTACGGTGTTTTGCAACAATAAACTCCCCTTGACCTTCAGTAGGCGAACGTTCTTCATCATCCCATTCGTCAATTTTATAATATTCCGGACGGTAAATAAACGATACAATATCGGCATCCTGCTCAATCGCACCAGATTCACGTAAATCGGATAGTAAAGGTCTTTTACTTCCTCCACGGGTTTCTACGGCACGTGATAACTGCGATAAGGCAATTACAGGCACCATAAGTTCTTTTGCTAAAGCCTTAAGGTTACGAGAAATCATTGAGATCTCCTGTTCACGGTTTCCACCGTGGTTAGAACCACCGGTCATTAACTGTAAATAATCAATCATGATCATTTTAATACCGTGTTGCGAGGCCAAACGACGCGCTTTTGCTCTTAAATCGAAGATAGACAGTGATGGCGTATCATCAATAAACAGTGGTGCACTCTCTAAGCCTTTTACTTTCACGTTAAGTTGCTCCCACTCGTGCTTTTCAAGTTTTCCGGTACGTAGCTTTTCAGAAGACAATCCGGTTTCACTAGAAATCAAACGGGTAATTAACTGTACTGACGCCATCTCTAAAGAGAAAAAGGCCACCGGAATATTTTGATCTACGGCAATATTTCTTGCCATGGATAAAGTTAATGCTGTTTTACCCATACCTGGACGAGCGGCAATGATAATTAAATCGGAAGGTTGCCATCCCGAAGTTAATTTATCTAATTTATGAAAGCCTGTTGGAATACCACTAAGCCCTTCTTTATTTGAAATTTCTTCAATTTTCTTTTTCGCCTGGATTACTAAATCTAAAGCCGTTTCACTCGATTTTTTGATATTTCCTTGGGTTACTTCATAAAGTTTGGACTCGGCAGTATCTAATAAATCGAAAACATCTTTAGTTTCATCGTAGGCTTCTTCAATAATTTCACTTGAAATTTTAATCAAACTACGCTGAATAAATTTCTGTAAAATAATACGAGCGTGAAACTCAATATGTGCCGAGGAAGACACTTTATTGGTCAAACCAATGAGGTAAAAATCACCTCCCGCGAGTTCTAGCTTTGCGTTTTTCTTTAATTGCGTTGAAACGGTTAATAAGTCGACTGGCTCACTATTTTCAAACAGTTGAAAAATAGCTTCAAAAATGTATTGATGCGACTCTTTATAGAAGGCATCCTGACTTAAAATATCAATAACCTCATCGACTCCTTTCTTATCAATCATCATCGCGCCCAACACAACTTCCTCTAAATCAATAGCTTGAGGTGGTATCTTTCCTTTTTCAAGGCTGATAAGTGTACTTTTATCTACTTTATAGGAGGATACTTGATTTGGTTGTTTCATAACTGCGAAAGTAATTAAAAAGAAAGTGTTTTGGTGAATTTTATCGCTTATGATTGTTCACTACTCGTCAACAATAACCTGTTGATAAATTAATTATTTTGTTAATAAGCATAAAAAATCTGAAGTTGGCATGACTTCAGATTTTTACATGTTATGGTTTTAATAGGTTTAGCCTTTATAGACCCCCATATTAGCATATTTATCCATACGCTGCGATACTAAATCTTCTGGTGATAACTTTTTAAGTTCCTCAAAAGCTTTTACAATCGTGTCACTTACGGTTGAAAATGTTTTTTCACGGTCTCTGTGTGCACCACCAAGTGGTTCTTTCACGATACCGTCAACCAACTTCAGCCTTTTCATATCTGAAGCCGTTAATTTTAAAGCTTCAGCAGCTTGTTCTTTATACTCCCAGCTACGCCATAAAATAGAAGAACAAGATTCAGGAGAAATAACAGAATACCATGTATTTTCCAACATAAATACTTTATCACCTACTCCAATACCTAAAGCGCCTCCAGAGGCCCCTTCTCCAATCACTACAGTAATTACAGGAACTTTTAAACGGGTCATTTCAAGAATATTTCTTGCGATGGCTTCTCCTTGTCCGCGTTCTTCAGCTTCTAAACCTGGGTAAGCACCCGGTGTATCCAATAAAGTGACTACAGGAATTCCAAATTTTTCAGCAGATTTCATTAAGCGTAAAGCCTTTCTGTAACCTTCTGGGTTGGCCATTCCAAAGTTTCTATATTGTCTGGTTTTGGTATTATACCCTTTTTGCTGACCAATAAACATGAAGCTTTGGTCTCCAATTTTACCTAAACCACCAATCATAGCCTTGTCATCTTTAAAGCTTCTATCACCATGAAGTTCTAGGAAGGTATCACCACAAATGGCTTTAATATAATCTAAGGTATATGGCCTGTTAGGGTGACGTGATAATTGTACACGCTGCCAAGGCGATAATTTTTTGTATATATCTTTTTGAGTATCTTTTAATTTCTTTTCAATTTGAGAGCAGGTCTCGGAAACATCAACGTCACTTTCTTCGCCAATAATTGCACATTTTTGCAATTGCTCTTCAAGTTCTTTTATCGGAAGTTCAAATTCTAAATATTCCATAGAAATTTAGTTATTACTTTTAAAATAAAGGTTAGTCTGCAAATATAAAAACTTTAATTATGTTATGCTGATAAGTTGCGTTTCTTTTTAAAAACCTAAATAGAAAATCCCTGTACAGAATAGCTTTAAAAGCATACAAAACAAGAGCTTACAAGCCCAAAAAAGACTATAATAATTTTCTGTTGAATGTTAAAAAAATACGGTTTTATCAAGTAAAACTAAAATCAAACCTCTAAAGTTCGGTTAACGTTTTGCTTTGATTAGCAAGAATATAGCCAATACGCCAAATATTACATTTGGGAACCATACGGCTACTAAGGGAGGAAAATCGGATTGCTCGGCCATCACACCAAAAATCTTATCAAAGAATACGAAAACCATCGCGATACAAATACCAACGGCTAAGTTGACCCCCATACCACCTCGACGTTTCATTGAAGACACAGCAACTGCTATAATCGTTAGAATAAAAACCGAAACTGGTAAACTCCACTTTCGATATAACACCAATTTAAAACGGCCTACATTACTAGAACCTCTGGCTTCTTCTTTGGCTATAAAGTTTTTTAAATCACCATACATTTTTGTTTCCGCAGCATAAATAACCGGAATTAAATCATCCACGTCAAATCCGAAAAGCGTGTCTTTTCTACGAACAATTTCTAAGACATCATCTGTTTCACCAATATCGCGCTTTACATAATTGGTTAATCGGTAGGTAGTATCCTTTTCAATGTAACGAATGCTTGATGCATTAATTTTATAAATGAGTTTATTCTCTTCAAAATGTTCTAGAGTAAAATTATTTCCTACGCTATTTTTAACATCAAAACTACTTACATAAATGATATCGTTATCATTAATTTGCCTGTAAACATTGGTGTTTTCAACAGCACCTCTCCCTTTTTTAAAATATTTATAACTAAAATCATTAAAACCCTCACTGGCCTTAGGCGCCAAGAATAAGCCCATGATTATTGCTAGAACGGCCACAATAGATGCTCCAATCATATAAGGTCTTAAAAACCTTGAATATGACACACCGGAACTTAAAAAAGCAATGATCTCAGTGTTATTAGCCAGTTTAGAAGTAAACCAAATCACCGATAAGAATAAAAATAAAGGAAATAATAGGTGAGCAAAATAAATGGTGAAATCTAAAAGATAGATTAAAACCTCATGAAGAGGCACCTCATTATCTAATATTTTACCAATTTTCTCTGCCAAATGCACGGTTATCCCAATAGGGATAAACAGCAGTAACATCATGAAAAATGTAAACAAGTAGCGTTTTAATATGTACCAATCTAAAATTTTCATCGTACTTATAAACGATTATTCATTTGTTTTACCATCATATCTTTCCATGTTCTAAAATCTCCTGCTAAGATATGTTTTCTAGCTTCGCGAACCAACCACAGGTAAAAACCGAGGTTATGGATGGTGGCTATTTGCTTTCCTAATAACTCATTAACGGTGAATAAATGACGTAAATAAGCTTTGGAATATTCGGTATCCACAAAAGTGATTCCCATTTCATCAATAGGTGAGAAATCATCAGCCCATTTTAAGTTTTTAATATTGATGGTACCATGTGCTGTAAATAACATCCCGTTTCTTGCATTTCTTGTTGGCATGACACAATCAAACATATCGACGCCTAAAGCAATATTTTCTAGGATATTAATAGGGGTTCCTACCCCCATTAAATAACGTGGTTTATCTTCTGGTAAAATAGAACATACCACATCGGTCATGGCGTACATTTCTTCAGCAGGCTCCCCTACTGATAAGCCACCAATAGCATTCCCAACAGCACCAGCATTGGCAATATATTCAGCCGATTGTTTTCTTAAATCTGTATAGGTACTTCCCTGAACAATTGGAAAAAAGGCTTGATTGTAATCGTATTTAAGAGGTGTTTTTTCTAAATGATTGATACACCTATCCAACCAACGGTGAGTCATGTGCATAGAACGCTTCGCGTAATTATAATCACATGGGTATGGTGTACACTCATCAAAAGCCATAATAATATCCGCTCCAATACTTCGCTGAATTTCCATCACATTTTCTGGTGTAAACGTGTGGTAGCTTCCATCGATGTGTGATTTAAACTTCACACCTTCTTCTTTAATTTTTCTATTTGCTGAAAGTGAATATACTTGATACCCTCCTGAATCGGTTAAAATATTACGATCCCAATTCATAAATTTATGAAGTCCGCCGGCCTTTTCAATAATATCAGTTTGCGGACGCAGGTATAAATGATAGGTATTCCCCAAAATAATATCTGGATTAATTTCATCCTTTAGCTCACGCTGATGCACACCTTTAACGGTTCCTACGGTGCCTACCGGCATAAAAATAGGGGTTTCAATAACACCGTGATCTGTAGTTAATTTCCCTGCTCTAGCCTTACTTTGTGGGTCTTGTGCGTTTATTTCGAACTTCATCTTGTTTTTTTATGCTTTTTCGAACATTAATATCATAAAAAATGTTCTTAATTGTAATGAATGGCTTCATTAAGATGCGCAAAGATAATTAACTGAAATATGAAAACGATTGTATTAAAAAGAAAATAAACCTATTTTGGTCACGTTATTGATACTATCATTGTAACTAAAAAACATGTAACATGACAAACTTAAAATTTATGATAAATCGTAAACCCCTCAAAAACAAGACAAACAGAAAACTGTTTGCCTTATTATTACTTATTCTAATCCCAAGCCTTTCTATAGCCCAAGCTGATGCTGGATGGGGAATTAAAGGTGGATTAAACTATAATGCTAATGGCGATTATTTTGATGCTGTTGAAGACACCTACAAAGATCCTTCTGCAAACGCTGGTTTCCATGTTGGAATCTTTGGAAAAACAGGTGGTTTTATTTTTCTAAAACCTGAACTTGTTTACACCAACACAAAAACAGATTATGACGGTGATGCTTTTAAAATGCAAAAAATTGATGGTACTATGCTTGCCGGAATTGACGTTTTTGGACCTTTAAGTGTATTTGCTGGCCCATCTTTTCAATATATTATAGATTCTGAATTTGATGATCTTTCTATTGATGACATGGAAAAAGACTATACTGTTGGATTAAATATTGGTATAGGTTTTAATTTTAAGAAAATAGGTGTCGATTTAAGATATGAGCGCGCCTTTACCAATAATGAAGCTTCTTTTATCAACTCTAATATTCCTGGAGCAGAGAGTAGAATTGATACCCGTTCGAATCAACTTATATTAAGTTTATCTTTATTACTTTAGGAGTATGTTCATTATAAAAACAAAAAAACCTCGCAAAAGCGAGGTTTTTTTGTTCATCTATTGGTTATAATGTCGTGTCTACATCATAATTAGCTTCGGTTTCTTCGGGATCCAAAAATTTAGGGATTCCGTTTTTTCCAATATCATTGGTAGGATCACCATCACCATCAATATCTTCATAAATGGTTGGAACGCCATCACCGTCATCATCACCATCATACGCATTTACAATGCCATCACCATCGGTGTCATCTCCATCAAAAACATCAACAGCAGAATTATAAGTGAATTGACCATCGCCATTAATATCTTCTAAATGAGAAGGCACACCATCACCGTCATGATCATTCTCAAACATTTGTAACAAATCAAAAGAAAAAGCGATACAGGTATATGCTGGTATATTAGTGCTACCCACAGCATAATACCCCAAACCTGAAGGCACAAACATCACCCCAACACCGTGGTTTACATAATTAGAAGTCCCATCGGCATTTTCGTTAAAAGTTTCTGCCGTGTGAAATTCAGGAATAACTTTTTGCCAAGCTGTAATTAAATTTAATAAATCTTGATTGAAAGCGCCATTTGTAGACCTGTCAAAAACACTACCATCTAAAGTGAACCCTGTGTAATTGGTAACTGCATTATCACAGAAATAAGGTGAAGACGAATTAGGGTCAACATTTTTGTTTAAATCTAAATAGTAAATTTTGTAATCTGTATCTGCAAAATTGACATCTTTAGTAATCACATCGTCAATAATTAATTTGTGTCCTACAGGTAATACATCACCTTCTTGAAGTTCAGTAATTACAACATCTTCAGACTTAGGGTCTGGATTAGAGCCATCAAAATCAGAAGCATTATAATAATGAGTTTCTAAATAATCTAATAGTATTTGATCGTCTTCTGCCTGCTGCTCTGTTCTATCTCTTACCTCATAAGTTGAATCGTCATCATTATCATCGTCTTTATTACAAGACAAAACACAGGTCGCCAAGCCCAGTACAAACAAGCTAATTTTCATTAATTTCATGCTAAATTTCTTTTTTTACAGTAAAGGAAAACTCTGGTAAATTTAAACAGGACATATACTAGCCCGATTTATATTAGAATAAAGTTCAATATTCCTTATTTTTGGAGCCGCAAGATACGATTTTAATATATTTTTGCCCAATAAGATTAACCTAGTTTTAGTTTATTTATATGCGTATAGACAAGTATTTATGGTGTGTTAGGTATTACAAAACCAGAACTTTGGCAACAACGGCCTGCAAAAAAGGACAGGTTCGTATAAACCAAGAAATTGTAAAGCCTAGTCGTGATGTTTATCCTTTGGACACTGTAGAACTCCGGAAAAACCAAATAAACTACAAGCTTAAGGTGAACGACCTGCCTCCTAACCGTGTTGGTGCCAAAATAGTTGACCTCTATCGTACCGACATCACCCCTAAGGAACAGTTTGAAGCCCACGAGCTCCTTAAATACTCTAAAGATTACTACAGAAAAAAAGGTACTGGAAGACCTACCAAAAAAGACCGTCGAGATATAGACGATTATACCGATGAAAATTCTATAGAGGACACAGAATCTTAAATAAAAAAGAGTAATTTTATACTTTAAATTTTCAATGTATGACAGTTAAGAATAATATCATCCTTAATCATAACGAAATCAATCATAAAATACGTCGTATTGCTTTTCAAATTTATGAAAGCAATGTGGATGAAAAAGAAGTTATTCTGGCTGGCATTGATGCGAATGGCTACATTTTGGCAAAAAAGCTAAAATTAGCACTGCAAAAAATTTCAGATATCACGCCGGTACTCTGTAAAGTAAGTATAAACAAAAAACAACCGTGGTTAGATATTACCACTTCTTTAAAACCAGAAGATTACCAGAATAAATCTTTGGTATTAATTGATGATGTTTTAAACTCAGGAACCACATTAATCTATGGTGTCAAGCACTTTTTAGACGTCCCTTTAAAGCAGTTTAAAACAGCGGTTTTAGTGAATAGAAACCATAAAAAATACCCTGTAAAAGCAGATTTTAAGGGTATTTCATTATCGACTTCTCTAAAGGAACATGTTCAGGTGACTTTAGAAGGCAAAAATTTTGAAGCTGTTTTAGAATAGTACTGATAGCACATCTTCTGCAATCTCATCTTTTGTTTTGTAATCTATAGACACTTTAATTTCAGCTTGACTGTAAAATGGCGAACGCTCAAATAAGTGTTTCCCGATGAATTCAGCCATGGCTTCTTCAGTTTCAATATGAGCAATTAATGGGCGTTTGGCTTTTTTACGCATCAACTTTTCGGCTAAAGTCGGAATCGTCGCTTTTAAGTAGATACTTTTAGCATTTTCAGCATCTAAAATATCCTGCATATTATTACTGTAACAAGGTGCTCCACCTCCAACTGAAAGAATGATGTTTCCAGACATAGCCAAAACTTCTTTAAGATACTCGGTTTCTTTTTTTCTGAAGTAAACTTCACCTTTATTTTTAAAGACTTCTGTAACTGAAGCATTTTCTTTTTCTTCAATCAGGTCATCTAAATCAATGAAGGTATAGTTCAATTTAGCGGCTAATCTTTTTCCAATTGACGTCTTTCCAGAAGCCATATATCCTATCAATACAATAATCATTTTCTCGTTATAATTTGATTTCTAAAAACATAGATTTATCTCCCGCAAAAAAACGAAAATTTATTTAAAAAAAGTATTGTATTTTTAAATAAAGCTATTATATTTGCACCCGCTAACAGCAATTAGTTAGCAAGACATAATGACCTGGTAGCTCAGTTGGTAGAACATCTCCCTTTTAAGGAGAGGGTCCTGGGTTCGAGCCCCAGCCCGGTCACAAAAAAAGCCTAAAACTTCTGTTTTAGGCTTTTTTATTTTATATAAATTGGCTTTAAAGTTGTTTCTACGATACTACATAAACTGGGATCATTCCTAAAAGTTGTGTTTATGCAAAAATTGGGATCAAGCGCAAAAGTTGTGTGTGGAAATTAAAAATAGT
>NZ_WAAT01000009.1:0-104 GCF_008806375.1 Pseudotamlana haliotis
AAAAAAATGTCCGATCCGATTGGGAAATAGCAGACAACGTTGTTGTATAAGATTAGTTGCGTGTTTTAAGCACTAAAGTTAGCAAATAAATCACAGATAGAAAG
>NZ_WAAT01000009.1:219-286 GCF_008806375.1 Pseudotamlana haliotis
ACTAAAACTAGCAATTAATTTTATACGGTGTTGGCAAATCGTTTAATATCTATTTCCAACGGTATTC
>NZ_WAAT01000010.1 GCF_008806375.1 Pseudotamlana haliotis
CAAGCAGAAGCAACAAGATTAGAAGCTGAGCAAGCAGCAGCAGCCTTAGCGGAATCAGAACGTTTAAGAAAAGAAGAAGAAGCACGTCAAGCCGAAGCCGCAAGATTAGAAGCAGAACAAGCCGCAGCAGCTTTAGCAGAAGCAGAACGTTTAAGACAAGAAGAGGAAGCACGCCTGGCTGAAGAGAAACGACTTCAAGAAGAAATTGCAGCTTCAGCCTTAGCGGAATCAGAACGCTTAAGAAAAGAAGAAGAGGCGAGATTAGCCGAAGAAAATCGTCTTAAACAAGAACAGGAAGCGGCAGCATTAGCAGAAGCAGCTCGACTCAAGGCTGAAAAAGAGGAAGCTTTAAAAGCAATTGCGCCTAAAGATGAGGCAACTAAACAGATGAATGATGTTGCAAGATCATTACACGAATCGAGTAAAGAACAGGAAGAGCTCATCGATAAGTTAAAAGAAAAGGTTGCTATCAAGCAGCAAGATCTTGATGATTTAATTGAGGAGAATAACTTAAGCGAACAAGGTATTGTAAAAGCACCTAAAGCTTTTAAGAGTATTTCAGCTGAAAATCGAGAACTGGAAGAGCTTACTAACGAGATTGACAACATTGTTGCAGCTCAGAATAATAAAATTCGTCGATTAGATAGAATTTATAAAGAACGTTTAAGTGAAGTTTCTGATCCTAATGATGCTACAAATAAATTCTATAAGCGTAGAATTGAAGAATTAAAATCTCAGCAGGTTGAAGTGTTACAAATTAGACAAGGATCAATCTTTAAAATCCAAGAATTAAAAGAAGAGATTAAAGAAGAGAGAAAACGTAGAATCAAACGTGCGCTATATGATAATGATGAAGAACGCTACCAAAAAGATAGAGCAGCACTAAATGTCATCAGACAGAATACACCTGTTAGTTCTCAACCATTAACAGCTGATGATTTTGATTATGGTGAGGAGCTAAGTAATATTCAAATTGTTAAAGGTATTAAGCATGTAGAAGAAGGTTACTATTTGGTGGTTGCTGTGCATACCGATACCGATAAGCGTGATGAATTCCTTAGAAAGGCAGTAGCTTCAGGACAAAAGGATATTAATTTCTTCTTTGATGTGAATACGAGTAAATATTATATCTATTATGAACATTATGATGGTATGAGTAATGCTCAAAATGCCCTAGGAAGTAAAGGGAATAAACCATTTAATAGTAAAATGTCTATTGTTAAAATAGAAAAATAATAGTGGTCATACCTATTGATGACATTATAAAAAACTGACTGAAACGTATGTTTTTTGAAAGCAAAACGATGAACCAATTCAAATTGGTGTTTAGGTTTTCGCGATAAAAATATACTTTGTTTCAGGCAGTTTTTTTATTTTCATTTTAAAAAATGGATTTCATATCAAAATGTTCTTGATATTTCAACTGAAAGGCTTCTTCAAATCTTCAAGAATTTTTATTTGTAATCATTATACTACTTGACACTTCAATTTATCGTATTAAAGGTGTTATTTTATCGATAAAATGCATAATTTTTATCAACACTATGTTCTGTTCCGAATTATTTTACGATATTTATAACGTTAAAAACCGTTAAAAAACCAAAAAAACAGTTTAAATACATGCTTCTATGTACATGATGTACATAGAAATATGATTAAACTAGGTTTATAGTGTGTTGTTCATCAAGATGATACATGTAAACGCCCCAAACTTAACCAACATGAAAAAAACTACTTTTTCGACATGTGTACCTCTTTCGCATGCCATATTATCAAGAATAATGGCATTGTGTTTTAATCTAAAAAAGAGGAACGTCATTTTCATTTTATTGTTTTTCATCGCTTTAATTGGACAAGAGGCTTTTGGTCAAGTCGCTGTGCCTTTTACTGCCAGAGAACTAGCTCCAGGAGAGACAAGTATCCGTGTTAAAGGAGATATAGCCTTAATAGGAAATAGTATTATAAAAGGAAAAGGAAGTAAGTACGATCTACCTTACAATGGTACTGATAGTAATAACAATGTTGATGCCGAATATATCGATATTGACGGGGATTCAAGTACATTTAGCTCGAGTTCAGCTGGGTTAAATACGAATATAACCTGTAAACAAATTATTTACGCGGGTTTGTACTGGGCTTCTGCTTACCCTAATGGTGTGGGAGATGGCTCGGCTTTTGGGGGGACCCCTCGCGAAGATGATTGGAACACAATTAAATTCAAATTACCAACAGGAGGTTATATTGATTTAGAAGCTACTGGAGATGAAATTATTTTAGATGGTTTAAATGCTGATTACTTAACTGAAAACGGACCTATAAAAGATGGACCTATTTTATGCTACAAAAATGTAACGAGTTTACTTCAGGGGTTAACTGAAGCAGATGGGACTTACACTGTAGCTAACCTTAGGGCTACACAAGGAAGAAGAAATGGTGGTTGTGCCGGAGGGTGGACACTCGTGGTAATTTATGAAAGCCCTGATTTACCAAGTAAATTTATTTCAACATTTGATGGTTATGCTGTAGTACAAAACTCTCAGGCGGATGTGGATATTGACATTGCTGGTTTTCAAACATTACCAGCTCCTTTACCAGTAAACGCCAAAATAGGCGTTGCTTCTTTAGAAGGTGATTATGGTTTAGGTGGTGATACTTTTAGATTTAAAGCAAGTTCGATATCTAATTTTACGAGGCTTTATGATGATTTAAATCCTAATGACAATTTTTTTAATTCAAGGATTACTGATGAAGGGGAATATATGACCGATAGAAACCCTAATAGTGAAAATAACTTAGGTTTTGATATTAAAAATATTTTGTTACCAAATAATGGTAATGCTATTCTTCCAAACGACGAAACAGCTGGAACTTTGAAACTAACTACGTCAGGTGATGGTATTGGTCCGTTTTTAACAACTTTTGCTGTAGATATTATTGAACCTAAAGTGGTTTTGACCAAAGCTGTACAAAATGACGCAGGTCAGGATATAGGAGGAGAGCTTGTCAATTTAGGTGCTGATTTGAAATATGTTATTTCTATTGAAAATATTGGTAATGATGATGCCACAGGTTTAACCATAAGAGATGAACTACCTATAAATGTGAATTTTAATTACCCTGATGATATCGAATTTGTAACACCTGGAATTACACATACTTATGATTCTGATACAGGTGAATTGGTGTTCACCGTTCCAGACCATTTGGTTACGAAGAAAGAAGGACCTACAGATATAGATATTTCAGAAATAATATTTAATGTAAAGGTGGTTAACTCTTGTAACGAATTAAGCGATGCTTGTTCTAATATTATTAGAAATCAGGCTTATGCGACCTATTATGGTGTAACAAATGACACTTATGAAATTACCGATGAACCTAGTTATGAATATAATGAAGATAACAACTGTTTACTAGCGCCTCAAGCTACTAACTTTTTGGCAAATATAGATAATTGTACATTTGAAGAAGATGTTTATTTGTGTGGGGACAGCACAATACTTGTTGCTCCAAGTGGATATGATTCCTATTTATGGTCTACCGATCCAACTTTTAGCGATAGTAGTCAAGAGTTAGCCGGAAATAATGACGAATTAACTGTTACAAGTCCCGGTGTTTATTATGTTAGAAATAATGCTATAGCACCTTGTAGATCTACTGAAAAACAATTCAATGTTTCTTATTTTGGAGGTAATGTTGGTAACCCTGTAGCTTCTTATGCTGATGAAATTTTGCAATGTGGAAATGATGGTTCACAACTGCCTAATTTCTATTTGTGTGGAATAAGTGATATTAGAAACATTCAAACCTCATTAACAAACTATACAAGCATCATTTGGGAGAAATTGGATGAAACATCTTGTAATGCTGTTACGCAATCGGGCTGCCCAAATACAGATTCAGGATGCCAATGGAATTTCTTAAATGACGGGCCTGATTTTGATTTATCAGAATCTGGGGAATACCGTTTAACAATAGAGTATGATGGTGGTTGTTTCAACCAATTCTATTTTAATGCCTATACTAATTTATTAGATCCAGATATAGAAACTGAGGATATTATATGTAATACCACAGGAAAAATCACTGTAAATAATCTGCCTACAGGTTATGAATATAGTTTTGATGGAGGAGGGTATACAACTAATAATGTTCATGAAGTTTCAGCTCCTGGTAATTATAATGTAAAAATTAAACAAATTGGGGTTAATACAAACCCTTGTGAGTTTGAATATAATGTTCAAATAGATCAATTTGATCCTAAGTTAGAGGTTGCTGCTTTTAATCCAACTTGTTATGGAGACGTAAACGGACGTATAAAATTAAATGTTAATGGTGGTAATAATAATGATTATCGTTATGTGATTACAGAGAGTGGCGTTAACAAAGGAGATTCAAACTGGATTTCAGATAAGTCTCATGAATTCATAAATTTAACTCCAGGAACTTATGATATAGAAGTTACTTTAGAGGATGGTTGTGTGTTTACTGATAAAGTTGATATCATAGCACCAAGCGATTTAATAACCTCGACTTCAGTTAGTCCAATAACTTGTGGAGATGGGGAAGTGAATATATCAGTTAGTGGAGGAACAGCTGATTATTCTTTTGTAGATTTAAACACACCTCATGATATTCAAGATACCGGTCTTTTTGTTATAGATACACCAGGGACTTACAATTACCGAGTTACCGATGCGAATGGTTGTACTGCAGATGTTTCTGTAGAAGTTGAACAAATTGCGCCACCAACATTCACAGTAACGGGGTCAGATTTGGCATGTTACGGTGAAGGTTCGGCTCAAATTACTTTTAATGTAAGTAATGCTAATGGTTACACTATTGAATATAGTATTGATAATGGATCCAACTATTTTAATAATGATACTTTTCCAAATTTATCAGTTGGCACTTATGCTACAATGATTAAATATTCATTTAATGGTGCAGCATGTTTTACTCCAGCTCAAAATGTAACTATTGATGGTCCTGATGATGCTTTAACAGCTTCAGCAGGGGTTTCAGAATTAGCAGGTTGTGGACCAAATGGAGAAGGTACGGTTAGAATTACAAACCCTCAAGGTGGCGTACCCCCTTATGAATATAGTTTTGATAATCGTGCAACTTGGGTTTCTTCTAATAGTGCTGAAGTTTTTCCAGGTACTTACACATTATATATTAGAGATGCTTCTGGTTGTATTTTTGCAATGCCTAATATTATTCTAGATCCTGAGCCAGAAGATCCAGTTATTGATGATAACATTGACCCACAATATAATTGCGACGGAACAGCAAATGCCACAGTAAATGTAACTAACAACGGTGGTTCTAATTTTGCTTATACGTACTTACTTGACGGTGTAGAAAATCCAAATACAGCAGACCCTACAACCTTTCTAAATGTGCCTAGTGGGAATCATACCATTAGTGTACAGTATGAGTTACTAGATGTACCAACTTATAGTAATTTATTATTAGAAACTTTTGGCTCTGGAGATGATGTTGAATCACCTGGTATCAATACTGCTTTCTATTGTTTTGAATATCAACAAGCCCCCCCTTATTGTAAAGATCAACGAAATATTCAAGATGGCGATTACACTGTAACCTCTCGCATCCTGTCGCCTTATGGTAACTGGCTGCAACCAGGGGATCATACTTCTAATAATACCGACCCTAATGGACGCGCATTGGTGGTAAATATAGGAGATCAACTTCCTGAAAATGATGTTCTTTATCGCAAAACTATTAATGATATTATTCCTAATCAGCCTATTAATTTTGAGGTTTATGCGTTTAACCTTTTAGATAATAATAATCCACAAAGTGGCCCCCAATTCGATCCTAATTTAACTCTAGCATTAGTCGATGGTTCAGGAGTTGAAATATCAACTTATGCAACTGGAAGTGTGCCTAAATCGAATCAATGGGAAAATTACCCCAAAACCCCAGTAGTACTAAATCCTGGTAATAACACTAGTTTAGAGTTTATTGTGCGATCAAGTGTTAGACAAACCAATGGTAACGATGTAGCTATTGATGATATACGTGTTTATCAACTACCTATTAGTTGTATACAAGAAGTTGAATTTCCTATCATCATTGATTCAGGACAAGCTTTTTCAGCTGAAGTGACTGGTCATACAGATGTAACCTGTAATGGTGCTGATGATGCAACGATAACGATTTCAGCAACTAACTTCGACACGACTAATGGTTACCAATATTCTATCGATGGTGAAACGACTTGGAATACCGTAAGGACTTCACCGTTTGATATTATAGATTTAGATGATAATGGAGGAAATCCGTACAACGTGCAAATTCGCTATGACGCTACTTCTACAGGTTGTGAGGTTTCAATTCCACAAAGCATTAGTGAACCTAGTGAAATACAATTAAGCTTAACGCCTACACAGGCAACTTGTACCACCGGAGCAAGTATTGAAGCAGAGGTTACTGGAGGAACAGCACCTTACACCATAGAATTATTAGATACAGTAGGTGTTGTCGTAGATACTTTTGTAAATAATTTACCAAATGGTGGAACCTTGAGTAATGTGGCAGTAGGCGATTATACAGTACGTGTTACTGATGCTAACGATTGTTCACCTAACGGAACTTATGATGTAAAAATAGAGTCTGTAGGTACACCAACAGCAGATATTGATATTACAAAGCCGTGTTTAGATCTAGGTACGGGAGCAACAATTAGAATAGATCCAATAGATGGAAAAAGACCATTCCGTTATAGATATGATAGTACTAATGGAAATATTGGCTATCAAGCTAGTCAAGAACTTACTGGTTTAGCGCCAGGTTCTTATGAAGTTTGGATGATTGATGCAAATAATTGCGAGGCTAATTTAGGGACTCACATAATTGCTGGAGGACTAGGTATTTCGGCGCAATTAGATAAAGGATTAGATTGTTCTACTTCACCGGAGGCTGAATTATCTGGAACAATTACTGCAGGTTATGCGCCTTATACTGTGACATTAGTTCAAGGTACAGGAACTGTGAATTTTACGAGTTCAACATTTACTTTAGAAACGGCTACTGCTGGAACTTACCAGTTTGAGGTAACCGACGCTGAAGGGTGTACAAGCTTATCTTCTGAGATCACAGTAAATGCAATCTCTAACCCTACGGCAACAACTACGGATACAAATCCAAATTGTTTTGGAGACAACAACGGTTCTGTGGTTATAAATGCAACAGGCGGAGCAACTCCTTATGAATACAATTTTGATGGTAGTGGATTTACAAATAATGCGACCTACTCAGGTTTATCGGCAGGTGTCACATATAATTATATTGTTCGTGATGCTAATCAATGTGAATTCCTTGGTTCTGTAACATTAAGTGAACCAACAGAATTAGTTGTAAGTGCGAGCGTTACAGATTTATCATGTAATATAAGTAATGTAGAACAACCTGCAGTAGTAACTATTGACGTACCAACAACAGGAACTGCACCATACGAATATAGTTTTGATGGCACGAACTTTAGTAATACAAGAACCTTAGATGTTTTTGATGATGGAACAACACAAACTATTAACTACTCCGTTCAAGATGCTAATGGTTGTACAGTTAGTGGAAGTCTAACCATTGACCCATTAGATTCACCAACAGATTTATCATTCGCTTCAAGTGCTGTAACTTGTGCGGCTCCTGCTACAGGGGTTACTGTAACAGTAACTGGTGGAGTAGCACCATTAACTTATGAAATTACAGATCCATCTGGTGCAGCAACTTCAAATAATGATGGAATCTTTTCAGGCCTAGGCCCAAACACTTACGTATTTAAAGTGACTGATGCTAATGGATGTTCTTATACAGAAGCACATACTATAGGATCGGTAACACCAATAGCACTTGTTGCTAGAGTAACTAGTGATGTATTGTGTTTTGGTGATACAACTGGAGCTATTGAGTTAGAAGTTTCTGGATTCTCAGGAACATATAGTTATTCAGTAGATTCAGCTGCTCCTATAACAGGTCAATCAGCAGCAACTATCGATTTGCTTAATTATGCGGCAGGAACTTATTCTGTTATAGTCACTGATGACATTACGGGATGTACTGCAACAGATGATGTTATTGTTGGCGGACCAACGTCGGCATTAAGCTTAGCAGAAATTAATAACGTAAATGCCGATTGCGATACGCCTGAAGCTCAGGTAAGCGTAGAAGCCAACGGCGGTACACCTATTTATACTTATGCTTTTGTTCAAGATGGTGTAAGCCCAACCCCAGGTGATTATACCGCTAGTGCTATAGCTAATCTAAATCCATCAACAGCTACAGATTGGGATGTTTATGTGAAAGATGCCAATGGCTGTGTCGAGCAAATAGATGTGGCGATTTCAAGTGATGGAACTCCAGCATTAACTATTAATGTTAATAATGGTTGTACATTACCTTTTGAAATTGAAGCTGTTCCAGACACAACACCTGGGGGAGTAGCACCTTTTGAATACAGTTTAAATGGAGGTGTTTATCAAACTAATCCGATATTTACGGTAAATGCTGATGGAGTTCAAACCATTACTATTAGAGATGCTAATGGTTGTACTGCTACGGCAAATGTTACCCTTAACCCAGTACTAACAGGTAGCGCAATTTTAAATAAGGATATTACTTGTGAACCAGGAAACGAAGATGCCATAATCGAAATTAATGCAGCTGGCGGAAGTGGAGCTTATACTTATGAAGTATCTAGCGATGGTGGAACAAACTATTCCACTCTAGTAAGTTTACCATTTACAACAGGAACAGCAGGATCTTATATATTTAGAATTACCGATACAACAACCAAATGTATAGTGGTAACGAACCCGATAGTTGTTACAGCAACCGATCCAGTTACTGTTACCCCAACAAAAGTTGACCCAACTTGTAACGGCAGTACCGATGGTTCTATAACCTTAACAGCAAATACAGGAGCAGGCCCATTTGAGTATAGTATTGATGGGGGATTAACTTATGTTCCAACCAATGTATTTGGTGGTTTAGCCGATGGTTCTTATAATTATATAGTAAGAGACTCTAAAAGTTGTGATGCTACAGGAACAGTAACTATAACAGAGCCAGATCCAATTGTTCCTACTATTGTTTCAAATCCAATTTTATGTAATGCTAATACGCCTGGAAGTATCGATGTAAACATTGATACGGGGGGTGTGGCTCCTTATGAATATACTTTGTACGATAATGCTTACGCTGTAGTTGGTTCATATACAGAAATAAGTGCGGCGGCAACACCAGTGTATACCTTTGCTGGTTTAAATTTTGGTGATTATTATGTTACGATTGTTGATGCTAATGGTTGTGAATTTAATAGCCCTAAAATTAGAATAGAAACACCTCCTTATTTAGAGTATAGAGGTGAAGTAGATTCTAATAGTTGTGCTTTAGGGGTTGATTATTTAGTTGAAACAACAGGGGGTGTTCCACCATATAGGTATTCTATTTTTGGACAGCCAGGCACTGAAACAGCACCTATTGCCTCTCCAACTTATACTTATTCAGGTTTGTTACACGGGGTGACTTACTTTTTACAAGTGAAAGATGCTAATGATTGTATCTCTATTCATGAGGCTACAATGCCTGATCCGCCTTCAACGATTGAGATCACAAATATAGTTACTAGTGATGTTAACTGTTTTGGAACTCCAGATGGCACCATTGGTTTCTCAGTTGAGAATTATGACAGTACTGTAACTGATATTAAATATGAAGTTCTTAATGCTTTGACATTAGTACCTGTTGTTTCTCCAGCTATAGATTTATCGGGACCTGCAGGAGGTCCAGTTTCAGGTAGTGTTACAGGGTTGGCAGCCGGTGATTATGTACTTCAAGTAACAGAAGTAGGAGGAACGCTGTGTTCTAATACAGAATCGTTTACAATTACTCAGCCAACTCAAGCGCTTGACTCTAATGTCACAAGTAATATAAACGCCAATTGTAATTCAGTGGCACAAGTAACTCTAACAACAACGGGAGGTACAGGGCCATACCGCTATGCGGCCGGAGCCCCTGGATTTAGTCCAATGGCTTCCGATTTTCAAACGAGTAATGTATTGATGCTAGACCCGGCTATTCGTACTAATTGGGATATTGTAATTTGGGATGCTAATGATTGTGAATTTAAATTAAATGAAACGATTGCAATAGATGCACTTCCAGAAGTAGCCGCACCAGCAGCTCAATGTTTTGATGGGAATTCAATGTCTATTACTTTGTCAGAGGTAGCACCAGGTACAGCGATTACTCCATTAACATACCATGTATCAACAAATGCAACTCCTAACCCTGCTGCATTTGGTTCAAATGATACGTTCTTAATAACTGCAGCCAATACTTATTATGTGCATATTAAGGATGGAAATGGATGTATTGATACTAAAACTTATGTAGTAAACGAGCAATTAACCCTAGATGTCACGGCAACCGAATTAGATTGTGTGGTAAATCCAGCAGAGTTTACATTTACTGCTAATGGCGGAGATGGGACTTATACTTATGCTGTAAGTATCGGAGGAGCTCCATACTCTACAATTAGTTTGCCTTATGATACTACAACAGCAGATGATTATCAATTTAGAGTAACTGACGGTGCAGGTTGTGAAGCTTTTTCAGAAGTTATTACAATTGATACTCCAATTACACCAATGCTTAGTTTTACTCAAACTAATGTGAGTTGTTTCGGAGGCTCCGATGGAACGATTACTGTAACAGCTACAGCTGGTGTTGGGCCATTTGAGTTTGGTATTGATGATGGTTCAGGAATTGCATATCAAGGAAATGACAACCAATTCCCTGGACTTAAAGTAGGAAGTTATGATGTGTATGTGCGTGATAGTAAAAGTTGTGAGTCCGCTCTAACAACAGTTGTTATTGGTGAGCCTAATACTTTAATCGCAGACTTAGATTTAGACACTGCACTATCTTGTGGTGCCGGAAACACAAAACAAGGAGCTATACTTGTAGCGGATCCTTCTGGTGGAACAGCACCGTATTTCTTTAGCTTTGATGGTGGTATTTCATTTAGCAATACGGCAACCTATACCACTAACTTACCGGGTGTTGTTAATGTAATAGTACGTGATACTAAAGGCTGTACAGTTTCAGCAAGTCAAACCGTACCAAATATTACACCACCAAACGATTTAACGTTTAGTCCTACCACGGTAACCTGTAATCCAACTGAATTAACATCAGATGTGACTTTAACTCCAAATGTAGGAGCCATTGCACCATTTGATTATAGTATTCTTTACCCAACTGCAGTTGTAGGAGGAGTAGCAGAGCCAGGATCATATACATTTAATGGGTTAGCTTCTGGTACTTATACTTTCCGTGTAACAGATGCAAACGGTTGCTACTACGATGAAAGTTATACCGTAGACCCGGCTGAAGATGTCAATGTTTCAGGAACAGTACTCAGTGATGTTTCTTGTTTTGGTGGTAATGATGGTTCAGCAACTTTTACGGTAACAAATGTACCAACTAGTTTTACAGCTACCTTAACAACAGGAATGGCAACAGTAGGAACACCAACAGGCAATACAGTTACTGTAAGCGATATGGTTGCAGGAAATTATACCCTAGAAATTACAGATACTACTACCGGTTGTACAGCATCTACAGATGTTACCATTACAGAACCAGCAGCAGCATTGAATCTTACCGCAGTTACTACTAATGTACATTGTAATGAATTCAATTCAACAATCACGGTGACTGCGGCAGATGGAACACCAAGTTATAGTTATGCGGTTGTGCCAAGCGGCGCTACTGCACCAACCATATTTATTCCAAATACTAATGTACTGGTTGTAGATACAAATTCTGGAGCTGATTTAGACTGGGATGTGTATGTACAGGATGCTAAGGGTTGTACTGAGTTCACTACTGTAAATGTTACTTTAGAAACCATGCCAACAGTGACTGCTCCTACTATTGCAACATGTGTAACACCTGGAGGAACTTACGAGTTTACAGCGACTGGAGCGGATGGTGTAGCACCTTACGAATATTCTATTGGTAACGGTTTCCAAACAAGTCCAACGTTTACTGGATTAACAGCAGGAACTTATACCGTGACTATTAAAGATTCTAATGGCTGTGAAGGCACAAGTACTCCGGTGACAGTTTATGAGAATTTAGATTTATATGCAACTATTGTTTCACATCCTACATGTGCAGATAATGATGGTGTGATAGATGTAACCGCCAATGGTGGATCTACAAATTATACGTATGCTATTAACCCTTCAACGGGTATTACACCAACAGCAACTGGATTTGAAGGTTTAACACATACTATTGAATACACAGTTACAGTAACTGATAATGATACGGGATGTGCTTTAGACACGAAGGTGACTTTAGAAGAGCCTACAGATGTCATCTTTGCTACAGATGTTATTGATGTAACCTGTAATGGAGGTAGTGACGGACAAATAACTGTAAACTTAGATGCTACTCAAGATAATCCAATTTACAGTTATGAGATTATTGCAGGACCGACGACAGTGGCTGCTCAACCTTCTAACGTATTTAGCGGTTTATCTGCAGGAACATATACTGTGCAAGTAACTTCTGGAAGAAACTGTGTAGATACTCAAGATATCATAGTAGATGAAGCAGATGAAATCGTTATGCCGCTTCCAACTGTTGTACAATATGCTTGTATTGCAGATACCAATACTTCAAATTATGCAACAATTACAATTTCAGGCGTAAATGGAGGTTCTGGAAACTATGCGATTTATGAGTTTATTCGTGGTGGAATAACTGAGCAACGTAGTAACAATCCAGTATATACTGAAACAGATTTAGCTGGTGGTTCTTATACTATTAATGTATATGACGATAAAGGTTGTATAGGAAGTACAACTGCTACTATTATTCCGTTTATAGGTATAGAGGATTTAGATATTGTGGTAAATAACGGAATCACTTGTGTAACTGGTGAAGACATTACAGTTTCTGTGAGCACGACAGGAACAGGTACTCCAAACTTACAATATGTTGTATCGGAGGTAGAATCTGATGGAACACCAATAGCTGGTGGATTTACCGATATTAATAATCATGGAGTTTTCACAGGCCTAGATATTGGAAACTATTTAGTGGAAGTTTCAAATATAGATACAAGTTGTTACTTAAGAAAGTATCACTACGTAAGTGATCCAAATACTTTTGATTTAACAATTGACAACGTAATTGATATCACTTGTTATGGTAATAATGATGGTGCCGTGAATGTTACATTTATCGACCGTGTACCATCACCAACCGATGAGTCGGGCGCCTTCAGTTATATTGTTGAAGATGCTTCTGGTATCACTGTACAAAGTGGAGCGGTACTTAATGCAGGACCTCAAACAATTACAGGCTTAGAGGCGGGTACATATACTTTAACTGCTGTTTTAACAAACTCACCAGAATGTGAGGTGAGCAAAGCCTTCACTATTACAGGCCCTACGGCAGCATTAACAGCATTAGAAACCCATACTGAAATAACTTGTGATTTAGCAAACGGAACCATTACTGCTAGTGCTACTGGTGGATGGCCAGGAGGTTATGAGTATCAATTAGAAAAGGTGGGAGGAACAGCTACTGCTTTTGGTTCAACATTTACATTTACCGGTTTAGATGCTGGAGATTATAATGTAAATGTTAGAGATTCAGGAGACTGTATTGCAACAACAGTTGTAACATTAGTAGACCCAACACCAATTGATGCTACTGCAACTTTAGATCCAGCGTCAGCATTACTTTGTTATGGAGACGCTACTGGAATTATTAATGTTGTTGCAATGTATGGTCAAGGTTCTAATTACACCTATACATTAAATAAAATTGCACCTATAGCAAGTCAAACAGGGCCTCAAACAGGTTCAAGTTTTACAGGTTTAAGTGCGGGTACTTATAATGTCACGGTTACAGATGGTTGGAACTGTTCAGCAACTACAAATAACATTGTTATTACTGAGCCTACACTTATTGATAGTGATCTTGTGATTTCAAAAACACAAACTTGTGCTCCTAATTCGACAACGCTTACTTTAACAGCGAGCGGAGGAACAGGTCCTTATGTTTATAGTGCAGATGCTACCTTCACTACCGTAGTACCTTTTGCAACTACCATAGATATTCAGGTAGCTCCTGGAACATATCAATACTATATTCGTGATGTAAATGGATGTGCAACAGGCTTGTCTAATGAAGTAAAGATTGATCCATTAGAACCGTTAACGGTTGATATCGATGTTACAAATGCAGACATTAATTGTTATGGTGATAATACCGGTGTAATTGTAGCTAAAGCTCAAGGCGGATTAGGGAACTACATCTATACCTTACAAGATGCTACCGGTAATGATATTACACCTGTTGTTCAAAATAGCCCTGGTGTATTTACCGAACTTGTTGCTGGTGATTATCAAGTTTATGTTACAAGCGGAGTGGATTGTGAAGTAACCTCTCTTCCTGTTACTATAAGTCAACCGGCTGCTCCGCTTGAAGCTCCTTTTGCAGTGTCAAATGTCGCATGTAGTGGTGGTGACGATGGTAGTATACAAATTACGGCTACTGGTGGAACAGGAATTATTAAATACGCGATTTCACCACAATTAAACCAATTCTTTGATTCTGGAACTTTTGAAAACCTTAGCGTAGGTGTTTATCAAGTTGTCGTTCAAGATGAGGCAGGTTGTTTTGAAATTCTTGATTTTACTATTGGCGAACCTACTCCAGTGATTTTAACTGAAATTCCAACTTCGGTAATACCAGAAGTGTGTGCAGGTGATCTTGATGGTGCGTTTAGTGTTAATATTACTGGGGGTACAGCACCTTATAGTGTAACCTTAGATGATATCAATGGAAACTATGTAACAGGTGGAGCGACACAAACACAGTTTGATTTCACAGGGCTTGCTGGTGGTGGTCATACAGTTTATGTTTTAGATGCTCAAGGTTGTGATTCAGAATGGTATGTTGATTTCCCTGAGTCTGTGAACCTAGACCCTCATGTTGTAGTTGAATACGATTGTGTTAATAATACTTCGATTAACAGAGTGGTTGTTACCGTAGATGATAGTATTCAAGATCTAAGTCAGGTGGAATACTCGCTTAATGGTGGTCCTTATCAAGCTAGTAATATTTTTGTAGATGTACCTGGTGGTTTTGATCAATTTGTTGATGTAAGACATAGCAATGGTTGCGTTAAAACAACAAGATTATTTGATGTAGATAATATCACTCCAGTACAGCTTATCCTAGAAGATGGTGAGTTAAACCAAATTGTTGCTACAGCAACTGGAGGTGTAGCACCTTACGAATATTCATTAGATGGCGGGGCGTTTAGTGGTACCGATAAATTCCTAATTTATGAATCTGGAGATTATACGGTAACTGTTAGAGATGTCTATGGCTGTGAAGTTTCTGCAACACGTTACTTCGAGTTTATTGATGTATGTATACCAAATTACTTTACGCCTAATGGTGATGGTACTTTAGACGGCTGGGGACCTGGTTGTGCAACGCAATACAAAGATTTAACTGTGCAAGTATTTGATCGCTATGGTCGTAAACTAGCAGAGTTAGCCGTGAATGAAACTTGGGATGGTACTTATAATGGTGAAGAGTTACCTACTGGTGATTACTGGTATGTCATTAATCTTAATGACCCACTTTATGATAAAGATTATGTTGGTCACTTTACACTTTATAGGTAGAAAAATTAGTAGCAATAACCGCTGAATTTAAAATTATGCAAATAAGAAAAATTATCATATATCTAGTACTCATGGTCGTAGTAAGAAGCTACGGCCAAGAGTTAAACCTACCTGTATTCACACAGTATTTAGCAGATAATAATTTTGTTATTTCTCCAACATATGCAGGTATTGGAGATAATGTAAAACTTAGGTTTAACGGTTTAACACAGTGGGTTGGTATTGAGGATGCGCCAGACAACCAAGCGTTTTATGGTGATGTTCGAATTGCCGATAGAACAGGGGTTGGACTGTCGTTGTACAATGATAGAAATGGTAATACCTTGCAAACAGGTATGAAAATTTCTTTTGCGCATCACATTATATTAGACTATTATTCAAAGCAATACATGTCTTTTGGTATTTCGTATAACTTAAATAGTTTTAAACTTAATATTGATAATTTTGAAGGCGGTTATGATCACCCAATCTTAGATCCCTTTGTTACTGACGACAGACGTACATCAAATCACAATTTCGATGTAGGTTTACTTTATAGAAATAAAGGTTATTTTTTAAGTTTTAATGCGAATAATATTTTGCCTAAAAACATTGATGAAGCCATTCGTACATTAGAGCCTAGTTTACTTTTAAATTATCAAATATATACTGGGATTACCCTAGGGAAGAAGTATGGTCGTATTGAATATGAACCTTCTGTTTTTTACCAAATGTTTAGCTCAGATAAACGTTCTAGTACCGATGTAAACTTTAAAATTAGAAGCTATAGCAGAAATGAAGATTATATTTGGGGTGGTGTTTCATACCGTTTCTTAAACGATCAATTCTTAAAACCTTTAAGTATTGGGCCTATGGCAGGCTTTCAAAAAGGTATGTTCTATTTTGGTTATGCTTACCAAGTAACTACTAACGATATTGGTGCCTATAACTCAGGAACGCATTTAATTACATTAGGAATTAACTTCTTACAAGGTATTAGTAATTGTCCGTGTACCCAAAGTCCAGTGCATTATTAATATTTTAAGCTCCAGAGGGGCTGAAATAGAAAACTAAATTTCAGTAGATAAACTAAAAGGCAGTTAAAAACTAAGTTTAAAGATTAGTTTTTAACTGCCTTTTTTTATGAAAATAACGAAGAATCAATATATTCTGTTAGAATGGTACAAAGCTGTTTTTTGAAGCTTCTGGTACACTCCACTGCTGGGGTATAGTTATGTTTTTTGTTTCATCAATTTGTTTGCTCCAGTAAGGTGTAAATAAAAAAAGTTGGTCACTTCATATATATCCAAAGGAAAATGAAGTAACCAACTTTTTTATATAAATTATGAGTAGGTTAAGCGCCCATCAATTCTTGCATTTTTTCACGCATTAAATCTTCATCTTGTAAAGCTTCAAATCCGAAATAGGAAATTGCCCAAACGGCAAAGATCATATAAAGTACGCCTAAAATGATACCTATAATAGCAAGTATTTTACCCACTTTTACATTTTGATAGCCTGTATAGCCATCTGGGTTTTGTTTGTAGATTTTTGCAGCTTTATTAGCTAATACAATCGCTATGATACCCAAAGTAACACTTACAATACCATAAAGGCAGCAAAGCGGTATTGATAAGATTCCGAATACTAAAATAAGGGTTGAGTTTGGTAATTTTTGTTGTTCCATATAAGATAATTTAGTGGGTGAAAAAGGTTTTTATTATAAAGTTTGTTAGGATGATAAAGCCGTTAACTATGGCTAAAAGGGTGATGATTTTATTTCCGAATCTTAAGTTTTTAATGGCATGAACGCCAATAATTCCAAGTAAAAGTATGAGCGTATAAATAGCAGGATACATTTTAAATGCTGCTACAAAATCACCCTGCAAGATAAAAGCAATGGCGCGCTGTATGCCACAGCCTAGACATTCAAAGCCCAGGTACTTTTTGTTTAAACAAGGTAACATGTATTCTTCCATAAGCATTATTTCTGCGAAAGCTAATGGCTAAAATAATAAAAGATCACTAACTTTTGTAGGAATTTCTCATTAAGCCTTTGTCCTTAGTTTATAAAGTAAGCAAAAGTGATTGTTTCAAGGCCTGCAAAAAACAATTAAACAGATAAAATAAAAAACAATTCTAATTTTTCCCGTAATTTGCTATCTGATTAATCTTCAAAAAGAATGAAATATTTTAATTATATTTTAATTATAATAGGCGCTTTTATTGCCATGTATGCCAAAACCAATGCTGATCAAAATCAATATATGCTTATTGGTGGTATTGTAGTGCTTATGATTGGTATTTATAGAATTGCTAAAACAGTGCCTAGTAGAAGTGAATCTGATGATTCTGATAACCATAACGATAATGCATTATGAGTTTTAAATTAGGTGACTATGTGTTGGTATTAGATGAAGATTTGTCTGGAACCATTACACAAATTAACAGACGAACCATTACTATAGAAACTGAAGACGGATTTTCTTTAGATTTTCAAGATGTGGAGTTGGTTAAAAGTGAAAAAGAAAAGCCTTTAACGGGCTTATTTTCAAAATCAAGTATCAGTGCCGTAATTTCAGAAAAGGAACAACCGAAGCGTAGGCAACAAGTCACAAAGCGTGCAAAAGATAGGTATGAACCAACTATGGAAGTTGATTTACACATTCATCAGCTCATAAAATCTTCTCGAGGTATGAGTAATTTTGATATGCTTACTTTACAATTAGATACGGCAAGACACAAATTGGAGTTCGCCATATCTAAGCGTATTCAGAAAATTGTATTTATTCACGGTGTAGGTGAGGGGGTACTTAAAACAGAGCTTGAGTATTTATTTGGGCGCTATAATAATTTGAAATATTATGATGCCAATTATCAAAAATATGGTTTAGGTGCGACTGAAGTTTACATCTTTCAAAATGTACCTACTAATTAAATACTGGTGCTGCAATTACTACTTTGGTTAGTGCGCTGTTTTCTAATTCACCAAAATCAACTTCATCTGCAGATAAAATTTCGATATCTATATTTCGTAAATTAACAGTAACCTTATAATATTGGGTGTAAACTTGTCCTCTATAACCTGTTGCAGCAACCGATGTCGCTACTTGCGCATTTAAATAATCAGGTCCAACGGCACTATCAGTAATATCATTGGCAGGATTAAAATCTTGAGAGTCATTCTCTTCATCTCTTGTAAGTACGTTGTCACCGTCATCATCAGCATCTAGATAATCAGGAATACCATCGTTATCGGTATCTTGAGCATCACTGAAATCACCGTCACCATCAGGGTCAGGGTTTTCATCAGCAGTTAAAATGTTGTCGCCGTCGTCGTCAGAATCTATATAATTCGGAATCCCATCACTGTCTGTATCATCATCGGTTAAGTCTCCATTCCCATTGATATCCTCAAAAGCGGAAGGAATCCCATCATCATCAGCTTCTGTAAGTACCGTTTTAACATCAGCAAAACCACTTGTACTTTCAATATCTTCTGTAATTTTTACATCTGAATCTGGGACATCTGAACAAAATAAATCACTTGGAAGCGTTTCATTACTATAAGTTCGGTAATTAAATGGATTAGTAGCACTTATAGTATAAGTTTCTTCAAAAACCCCGTTGGCATCAACCACTAAGAGTTCACTTAATGTCACCCCAGTCAATTTTAGAGAAAGTGATTCTGAAGGATCTTCCTTAGTTTTATAAAACACCAAGTTGTTCACCCCACAACTATAAAAAATATCGTCAAAATCCAGTTCAACCGTGATGATATCGCCATCATCACAAGACATGTTAAACAATAAACTGAATGCTATTAAGACGAAAAATAGTTTACGCATAGGATTTTTATTTTAGACAAAAATAATGGAATTGTAAATTATAACGCATCATATTGATAATAATTTTATTTCAAGTACTTTTGAATTTTAAACAGAATTAAGGCAAGTTATGCAACAGGTTTATTTTGATAATGCGGCGACAACACCCATGCGTGATGAAGTGATTGAAGCGATGACTGAAGTGATGAAATCCAACTTTGGTAATCCATCATCGTCACATAGTTTTGGACGCGTATCAAAAAGCTTAATTGAAAAAGCAAGGAAAACCATTGCCCAGCATTTAAATGTGGCTGCAAGTGAAATTATTTTTACTTCGGGTGGCACTGAAGCCGATAATTTCATTTTAAATAGTGCTGTTAAAGATTTAGGGGTGAAGCATATCATCACTTCTAAAATAGAACACCACGCGGTTTTACATGCGGTTCAAAAGTTAGAACGAGAGGCTAAAATAAAAGTGAGTTATGTTGATTTAGAGGCTGATGGTAGTATCGATTTTAAACATTTGGAAGCTTTGCTTCAGACGGAAGAGAAAACTCTGGTGTCATTAATGCATATAAACAATGAAATTGGTAACATTTTAGATTTAAAACGTGTAGCTATTTTATGTCAGGAAAAAGATGCCTTATTTCATACCGATGCCGTGCAGTCCGTTGGGCATTATCCATTAGATTTAGAGGAAGTTGCTGTTGATTTTTTAGTTGCTTCGGCTCATAAATTTCATGGGCCAAAAGGCATTGGATTTGCTTTTATTAGAAAAAACTCGGGTTTACAACCCTTAATCGTAGGTGGAGAGCAGGAGCGTGGCTTAAGAGCGGGTACTGAAAATGTCCATAACATCGTGGGCATGGAAAAAGCTTTAAGTGAAGCGAATGCTCATTTTGAAACCGAATTTGCTTACCTCAAAAATTTAAAACAATATTGTATTGAAAAGATTTCTGCCGAAATTCCTAATGTGACTTTTAACGGAAACTCTTCAGACTTGGGAAACAGCAGTCACACCCTTTTGAACGTGCGTTTGCCTTTAGCAGAAGAAAAAGCGGCTATGATTTTATTTCAATTGGACTTAAAAGGAATAGCTTGCTCACGAGGAAGTGCCTGCCAAAGCGGAAGCTCTAAAAAATCACATGTTTTATTTGAAATTTTAAAAGGTGAAGACTTACTAAAACCATCATTACGTTTATCTTTCAGTATTTTTAATACTAAAGAAGAAGTGGATTATGTGGTTTCTGTTTTAAAAGGCTTTATAACGCATTAAAACTTCATGGTTGTTCTCACATTAAATACACGCGGCGTTAAGTAATTAGGAATGGCTATCTGGCGTTTGTTGGTAACGTCACGCACCCAGGTGTTAGTAATCGAGTTCTGAACATCAAAAATATTAAAGATTTCTATTCCGAAGGATAGCTCTTTAAATACCTTTCTCCAACCTTGGTCAAATTGCTTATTTCTATCAGTTACCACATATTGAATACCTAAATCAGCACGTTTGTAGTCTGGTAATCGTGATTGGTAGTCGTATGGGTCGGCATAACTCGGTGACCCACCAGGTACGCCTGTGTTGTACACTAAATTCAAGTACATTTTTAAACTTGGTACATTAGGCACATAATCTTGAAACAAGGCCGCAAATTTTAAGCGTTGGTCGGTTGGTCTTGGTATATAACCACGGTCGTCAATGTTTTCTTCAGTTTTTAAATAGCCAAAGCTAAACCATGATTCGGTTCCTGGAACGAACTCACCATTTAAACGTAGGTCTAAACCATAAGCATAGGCCTCGGCATTATTATCGGCACGGTATCGAATACGAACGTTTTCAACCGTATATGGGTTCACATCGGTTAGTTTTTTATAATAGGCTTCCGTAGTCAGTTTAAATGGGCGGTCCCACATTTTAAAACTGTAATCGTTACCTAACACTAAATGAAATGATTTTTGTGCTTTAACTTCGGGTTGAACAACGCCAAACCTATCACGAAGTTCTCTATAAAATGGCGGTTGATAATATAATCCTGTAGCCACTCTAAAAAGCATGTCTTTTTCCCAATCTGGTTTTATGGTGAATTGGCCACGCGGACTAAATACCGTTTGCGTGTTTGATGTTATACCATCACCACTTACGGTCCAATTATGCACACGAACACCTGCATTATACCAAACCTCATGAGGACCCAATTGCCCACGTTTGCTCCATTGCCCATAGGCTTGAAAACGGTTTATAGTCGTGTGATTGGTAGCTCTTACATTGGTATAAGGTTCTAAAGGTTCTGTATAAGGAATATAAGGCTGCTCGTTAGCTGGTTTATTAGCTGGTCTAATAGCGAATCCAGCCGAATCAATAGATTCCCATTCTACTAAACGGTCACGAATATCTTCATTAGTATATTTTAATGACCACTCAAGATGGTGTTCTTCAATATTGAAATTTCCTTTATGTTCTATATTAGTAATAAGCGCATCTAAATCGTTTCTTCCATGGGTAAGTTGGCTCCCAATGCCTTCGCTGTATTCAACTTCCCCTAAATCTTCATCACCAATATTGGCATTTACTTCTCCTAAACGGTATTGAGCAAGTATATCAAAATGTTCTTGTTCTTGCGTATGGTAAGTAGAGGCAATTAAGTGTAAGGTCAAATCATCGTTCGCAAAGTATGTTCCTTTAAAAGCTCCAAACAGGGTTTGGTACTGGTCTTTTTCTTGTCCGTCATAAAACACTAAAAGCGCCATGGGCTCAGTAAGGGTTCCAAAGTTAGTTTGACGGGTTTCAGGTTCATAACTATATTTGTTTAAAGAAGCATTTCCTAAAAAGCTTAGGTGAAATTTATCTGTGAATTTATAAGTGAAATAGGCCTGAATATCTCCAAAAACAGGTTTGTAATTGGTTTCCGTTTCTTTGGCATCAACCAATAAGCTATTATCACGGTAACGCGCGCCTACAATGGCTGAAAACTTAGAGTCTTTACTAACATTTTCAACGGAGACACTAGCACCAAGTAAACTAGCATCAACATTGGCTTCAAATTGATACGGATTTTTATAAGTAATATCTAAAACCGAAGATAGTTTGTCGCCATATTTCGCTTGAAAACCACCGGCCGAAAAATCAACGTTTTTTACCATATCGGTGTTTACAAAACTCAAACCTTCTTGCTGCCCAGAACGGATTAAAAACGGACGATAAACTTCTATACCATTTACATAGACCAGATTTTCATCATAATTTCCACCACGAACTGAATATTGAGTACTTAATTCATTGTTATTACTAACCCCTGGTAGAGTAAGTAGTAGGTTTTCAACCCCGGCATTGGCGCCTGGTATTTTCCGAATCGCTTCAGGGTCTAGGGTAACAATACCTTGAACTTCTTTTCTCAAACCACTATTAATAACAACTGTGGCAATCTGTTCAATAGTAGAATTCATTACCGGATTAAACTCGTAGGTTTCACCGTTTTTAAGGTGAAAAGAGCTCTCAATACTTTTATAAGATAGGTGTGTGAAAACTAAAGAAATATCTTGGTTTGCAGGTACAGTAATGCTGTAAAAACCATTTTTATTGGTTGTTGTGCCGTCATTCTTATGTTTTATATTGACCTGTTCTACGGGTAAATTATTTTCGTTTAGAATAATACCTTTTATGGTCGCAGTTTGTCCAAAACTAATATGACAAAGTATGAAAAATAGGGTGGAGGTTAGTAAATGTTTAGCTCTCAAGGGGTCTGTTGGTTTATTTTCGGTAAAATAACGCTTCAAAAGTAGAATTATTTCCCGCATTATCAGTTACAATAAGCTTAAAGTTGTTATTTGTTTCAGAAATTACAGCATCACTAAAATCATGAGTAAGTGTTTTTGTTTTATAATCATATTCCATTAAAATCCATTTTCCGTTAATGGTCGCTCTATATTTTGAAATACCAGATTCCTTATCATCAATTTTAATAGTTAAAGTATTGTGATTGCTAATCCATTGTTCATTTTGAAAACTTGAACCGTAGATTCGAGGAGGTACCGTGTCTAGAACTATGGTATATAAGCCTAATTTTTTAGTGTTTCCAATGAGTTTATCAGTTTTACGTTTTGTAGACGTATAACTAGGGTATTTGTTTTTGCCAACTAACTGTGCCACATAAAGTTTACTTTGGTCTGTTTCGTTGTAATGGCTCATGTCAAAAGTAATACTAAAGTTCTTTTTAGTAGCTTTAATATCTTCGTGAATTTTAACAGTATCGCCTTTTACATCAAAGTCGATGTAGAAATCTTCATAAAAAGTGTCCTTATAAAAATCTACAGAAACTTTACCAGCTGTTAAATTTGTCGCCTGGTTTTTATTAATATAATATGGTGTGATTTTTTCTACTTCCGCTATAGCGGTACTGTCGTTTGTCCCGTTAATATGAATAGTAACCCATGACGAATTGCTTTCAAAATCTGAAACACGAATTTTATAAACCGCACTAGTCTGGTCTTCAATTTTTACAATACCATCATTAACAATAGGTTTTATGATGCTTAACGGATTATTTATTTTATATAATTTTTGAATACGCTTTTTTGAAGTGGTATAATTTTCATAATCTATAAGCTGATTAATATGCTTGGTTTCACTGAAAGCGAAGCGCTTAAAGTCAAGCTCAAAGTTTTGCGTACCATTTACAAAGGTTTGAATATTATAGACTCCATTAGAATTTGGTGCTAAATCAAGACGGTCAATAGTTTCAACTCCAAAACCAATATTACCAATGGCATCGATAGTTTCTGTTGTGTAATCACCACCTTTTAAAGGCGCTAATACGAGTTTTTGCTTTTTATTCGAATTATTAATAAACGACTGGTCGTCTAAAGGGTAAGCATAAATGGATTTAATAACAGGGTTTGTAGTGTCTTTACTGTCAATACCAAAAAGCATGGGGTTCATGGGGCGTTCTTGTTTGTCGCGTATTTCAAAATGTAAATGCGGACCACCAGAGCCACCAGTGTTCCCACTGTAAGCAACCAGTTCACCTTTTTTAACTACTAAAACACCTGCTTTTGGGAAAAGTTCAATTTCATAAGATTCCTTTTCGTATTGTAGTTTCTTAATATAAGCTTCAATTTCAGGAGCAAATTTTGATAAATGGCCATAAACTGTTGTGTAGCCGTTGGGGTGGGTGATGTATAAAGCTTTTCCATAGCCCCAGTGTGATATTTTAATTCTACTGATAAAACCATCAGCAGATGAAACTACATTTAAACCGGTGCGGTGTTGTGTTTTTAGGTCCATCCCAGAATGGAAATGATTAGAACGTAACTCTGCAAAAGTTCCAGATAATATCAGCGGAATTTCAAGCGGGTTACCAAAATAATCTTGAGGGTAATTATTTTGAGCGTTGCCAAATAATGAAAAAATAAGAAGGACAAAAGTTATAATTCGCATAGAGAAAGTGTTCCGGCTAAAATATCAATCCCTAGATTAAAAAGCAAAGAATAAAACAAAAATCAAGTCACTGTTTACTTAGTGTACCGTAAAAAAGGCATTTAAAAATTTTATGAGAAAACAATTGTTATTTATGCATAGGAAGCTTAACTTTGTTGGATAAGTATTGAAAATTGTAAATGAGTAATATTGAAGATATTGTAGATTCGTTAGAAGGCAAGATTGGTAAATTATTACATAAGATGGAGCTTTTAAAGCTTGCTAATTCGAAATTAACAGAAGAATTAGACGCTTCAAAGAAAGAAATTTCAAACCAAAAAGCAGAAATTGTGAATTGGGAAGAAAAATTTGAAGCTCTAAAAATGGCAAATTCAATGCTTGGTAGTGACGATAATAAAAGAGAAACAAAGCTTAAAATAAATGCTTTAATTCGAGATATAGACCATTGTATTGCTCAACTCTCCGATTAAAGCTAGATAAATTCAATGTCAGAAAAGCTTAAAATAAAGCTATCTATAGCTAATCGTGTATACCCTTTAACTATTGAAGCCAGTCAAGAGGAAGGTTTGCGAAAAGCAGCTAAAAACATTGAAGCTATGATAAAACAATTTGAGCAAAGTTATTCTGTTCGTGATAAACAAGATGTTTTGGCCATGTGTGCCCTACAATTTGCAGCTCAAGTTGAACAGAAGTCTATAGATAAAGCAAATGTGTCTGAGCATGTAGAAGAAAAGCTAATCGCTTTAAATTCCTTGTTGAATTCACATATATAGTCTCTAAAACGTTCTTTAAATAAACTAAAAGTTACTGCCTACATTGGTTATTTATTTTTGATAAACTCAACGTTAATTCTTTAAAAAGGGTGAGTTTAAGTTGTAAAAGCATGCTGTTGTATTGATTTATTTCAATACTGAACAGACCCTTGATCAGCTTGTTAGCCCTAAACTTGTTTTTAAGGAGTTTATACAAAATCTTAGACTGGTGTAGGCTTTTTTTATATATGAAAATCAACTAACTCAACGATGGATAACTCAATTATATTTGCAGTAGGTGGTGTCATTTTAGGCCTTGTAATAGGCTTTATAATCGCAAAGACACTAGAAAAAAACAATGCGTCAAAACTTATTAAAGAAGCGAAAAAAAGTGCCGGTTTAATACTTAAAGAAGCAAAAAGCGAAGGTGAAAGCCTTAAAAAAGATAAA
Organism: Pseudotamlana haliotis; assembly: GCF_008806375.1. Lineage (GTDB taxonomy): Bacteria > Bacteroidota > Bacteroidia > Flavobacteriales > Flavobacteriaceae > Pseudotamlana > Pseudotamlana haliotis. The sequence continues at coordinate 26,195 of NZ_WAAT01000010.1, forward strand.
ATACTTCAGGCTAAAGAAAAGTTTATAGAACTTAAGTCAGAGCACGAAAAAGTCATTTTAACTCGTGACAAAAAAATGGCTGATGCCGAAAAACGCACGCGTGATAAAGAATCACAGGTGTCTAGTGAATTATCAAAATCTAAAAAACTTAACGATACTCTAGACCAAAAAATTAAAGATTACAATCACCGACTTGATGTTGTTGAAAAGAAACAAGAGGAGGTTGATAAACTTCATAAAAGTCAAGTACAACAACTTGAGGTCATTTCAAGCCTTTCTGCTGAAGAAGCCAAAGAACAGTTGGTAGAATCCTTAAAAGGTGAAGCGAAGAATGATGCCATGGCCTTTATTCAAAGTTCTTTAGAAGAGGCTAAGTTAACCGCTGAACAAGAAGCTAAAAAAGTAATTATTAACACCATTCAACGTATTGGTACAGAAGAAGCTGTTGATAACTGTGTATCTGTATTTAATATAGAATCTGATGACGTTAAAGGACGTATTATTGGACGTGAAGGTCGAAACATTAGAGCTATTGAAGCTGCAACAGGTGTTGAAATCATTGTAGATGATACACCAGAAGCGATTATCTTATCTTGTTTTGATTCAGTTAGAAGAGAAGTGGCCCGTTTATCTTTACATAAGTTGGTGACTGACGGAAGAATTCACCCGGCACGAATTGAAGAAGTAGTTAAGAAAACGCAGAAGCAAATTGAGCAGGAAATCATTGAAGTAGGTAAGCGTACGGTAATTGATTTAGGTATTCATAACTTACATCCTGAGCTTATTAAAATGGTAGGTCGAATGAAATACCGTTCTTCTTACGGTCAAAACCTATTACAACACTCGCGTGAAGTGGCTAAACTTTGTGGGGTGATGGCAGCAGAATTAGGATTAAATCCGAAATTAGCAAAACGTGCTGGTTTATTACACGATATAGGTAAAGTACCAGATGCTGAAGCTGATATGGAAACACCACACGCTATTCTTGGTATGCAATGGGCTGAGAAGTTTAATGAGAAAGAAGACGTGATAAACGCTATTGGAGCGCACCACGACGAAATAGAAATGAAGTCATTATTAGCACCAATCGTTCAAGTTTGTGATGCTATTTCAGGAGCAAGGCCAGGAGCAAGACGTCAAGTTTTAGATAGTTATATTCAACGTTTAAAAGACCTAGAAGAAATTGCCTTTGGTTTTTCAGGCGTTAAAAAAGCCTATGCAATTCAAGCAGGTAGAGAACTTAGAGTTATTGTTGAAAGTGAAAAAGTAGACGATCAAAAAGCTTCTGAGTTATCGTTTAGTATTTCTCAAAAAGTTCAAACCGATATGACTTACCCAGGACAAGTGAAAGTAACGGTAATTCGTGAAACGAGAGCCGTGAATATCGCGAAATAAAAATTCCTTTGAAAAAAGGAATCTCATATAATAATTAAAAATCCAGCTTCGGCTGGATTTTTTGTTTTATAAGAATTGTGTAATCACAGATTTCATTGATTAAACATGTCGTTTTTACGCATTTAAACTTCGTGTCTTTGCTAGAGGCTTTTTTTGTTAGTTAGAAAGGTTCTCGACACCGCTCGAGCACCAATTTAATTGATGTTTTGTTACGGTGTTCGAGCGGAGTCGAGAACTTTTTCACAGCATAGTAATGCCTGAAAATTTGTATCAAAATCATCTGGATCCCGAAAAGAAATTAAACAGGTATTGTAGGCTTCCCCAAAAATAGGACAGTTATAAATTCGAA
>NZ_WAAT01000011.1 GCF_008806375.1 Pseudotamlana haliotis
TGTTTAAAATTATGTAGCCTTTATTCAGGACGGGTCAAAATGAGGTACAACGGTCTAGTGTATGATTTCGTTGCGTGTTTAAGCACTAAAGTTAGCAAATAAATCACAGATAGAAAGTCCGCGAGGACTTTCGGAAGTAGGCTCTAACTAGCAATGAATTATACATATTGTTGCCAGTAGTGTTTTATTCCGCCACAATCTTATTTATTCTCGGTTGTATAAACCAAATACCAATCGGAAAAAACCAAATCATAAAAAATTCACCCATATAATCATTCAGACTTACTTCTCGTTTCAATTCAGCCGTTTTTATTGTTTTGGAAGCGAAGTATAATTGGTAAAACATACAGAACATAGAGAATAAATGCAAGGGTAAAATAAAGAACATCATTTTTCCAATTATTCCACCAACAGCTCTATCTCCAGAAGAAATTCCATAAAAAGTTGTTCCAATTAAGATTAAAAAAAATGTTATATAAATTAAAGGGATGAAAAAGAATATTTTGAATTTTTTTAATTTCAATTTTATTTCATTAGGCATATATTTCTGTAATCCAATTCCAATTGACCAAAACCAACCAAAGAAAAATCCCATATAAATAAACATTATTATAGGAAATAATTTGAATGAATTAAACATTGTAGCTGGGTCTGGATTTCCATTTGAGCCAATATTGGAAAACATTGAAGTCATTATTATAATCTGAAATATAATTGGAACTCCAAACATTAAAATAAATAGTTGCCAATGTTTGGCCTTCAAAAATTTGTCTATCATATTGCGGTTGAGTTTACATTACTGGCAACTATAATATATAGAATATAAGCCCAATTTTAATAATACTCATTTCTATAGCTTCACCATTGAGTTGGGCACTATCAGAAAATATGGGATTTAGTAAGTAGTTGACATGAAAATTCCAGGTGTTATATCCAGCGCTAAGCATTAGCCCATATTGGAAATTATTAAAATCACTGTTATTCGTGTATCTATATTCGCCCTGTTCGCCTTTATAACTAGAAGTATCACTAAACACATAACCAAACTTAAAACCGCCGTAAATGCGCCAAAACGCGTAATCAGTTGGCGTGGAAGTACGCCATCTAAATTCAATAGGTAATTCTATAAGATGGAAAGAAAATTTGTTTTTGGAATAAGAGCTGCCCTCATCAAGAATCTCATACTGAAAATCACCGTTGCTATCTTCGGTAACCAATAAATTATGATTATAGGCATCAGTAGCATAGCCTAAACCGATACCAATAGCCTTATTTCTAGCTTTATTAATAGGAATATCTTTAATATACCCCGCATTAATTCCCCAAGAGAAACCATTTTGAGATAAGCCTTCAGGACGTTGGCTAATAAAATTATATGTAAGACCAGCATAAAAATGATCTTCCTTATACAGTGAATCTATCTCTGTAACAGGTACATCCTGTGCAAAACAAACTGGAACAGCACCTAGAAGAAAGAGTATAAAGAACGTAAATCGCATGATGTCTAACTAAAATATAATTTAAAGTATTAAAGGTATTAAAAAATAAAAGGCGTTTTGAAAAAATCAAAACGCCTTTATTATAAAATTAAGAATGTAAATTAATCTCTTCCAAATACACTACCCTTTTTAGTGGTATAGTTTATTTTAAGTGCATTAACCTTACGTAGTTCTTGTTTAATATCTCCAATTAATCCCATATTAGCATCTTTATCTACTTTTAAAGCCGTAGTAAGAAATGGCACTAATTCTTCTCTTTTAGAAGCTCGTTCTGCAGAAATAAAAGCTGCAATCTCGTTTACATCAGCAAATTTATCATTCAATTGAATTTTTGCCTCAGTACCGAACTGCTTATAATTTTGACTTGGTTTTCCAGCATAAATGTACATAACCAAATCCTTCTTATCCAGCTTTTCAACTTGATCTGCAAAAGGTAAATTATTCTCAATCATTAAAGTGTTTTGCCTCATTACTGTGGCTACCATAAAGAAGAATAATAACATAAATACAATATCAGGTAGAGCTGCTGTATTCACCGCAGGAACGCCTCCGTCTTTTTTCTTTTTAAATTTAGACATATAGTTTAAATGTTATTTTAATCTATTGAACTTCTGAAAGCTTCTGAGGATAATCAAGTTTAATTTGCTCAATTTGTTCCTTTAACTTCTCTTTATTTCCAGGCCAGTTTACATCATTATAATTGGCTTCCATTTCTTTAAATGGCTTACCGTATAATGATTGTGCCCTTTTATCTCTCAACTCACTATAAGCTGCAACCAATTCGTTTTGTACAGCAATGTAAGTTTTATAAGTCGTCTCACGTTCGTTCTTTAACGAAATAATAGCTTTGTCTGGATTATCAGATGAAGCTGGATCTTTTGTACCAGCACAGTAATCACAAGATCCATCGCCACCATTATCTAAAAATTCTTTAGCAGCTTGTCTTAAATCTTTAAGCTCCATTATTTCATCTTCAACTAACAACTGATCTTTACCGTTTAATAAAACAGTGAAGATATTCTTTTGTTTAATGATCACATCTTCGTCACTTTCTTCCATTGGAGGAAGTTTACGGTTAATACCCGAATCTGTTTCAATTGTTGTTGTTACTAAGAAGAAGATTAATAGTAAGAACGCGATATCGGCCATAGAGCCTGCATTTACTTCTGGTGATGCTCTTTTCGCCATAATTTATCTATTAATTAATTTTTTTGCTCCACCGTAAAGCATCGATCCAATTGCTAATACTGCAAGAATATAAAATGCATTCAATCCAGCACCCACAGTTTTTGAATCTGCCTCCGTGATGTCTAAACCTTTTTCATGAAAAGGTGTTAAATCTAAATCTGTTCCTGAAGACATTCCAAAAGCAATTACAAGTATTAATGCAAAAGCACCAACAGTTAATAATGTCTTTTTAATATTTCCGGCAAACAGACCTTTAATTACAAATAAGAATACAAGCAACAATACTATTCCTAACACGATGTAGGCAATGTATAGCATGTTTCCACTCATACCTGCAGCAGTCTCATCGTCACCTGACATAATCATTAGTGCAAAAATGGCACCAATAATAGCAAGGGCGAAAGCCACTATTTTTAATACTTTATGTAAACCCATAATTTTTAGTCTTTTAAATTTGTTACTCTTACTTTTTGTGTCTGATTAATAGATCCATTAACGTAATAGAAGCATCTTCCATGTTGTTAACGATACTATCGATCTTCGCAATAATGTAATTGTAAAAAATTTGAAGTATAATAGCTACTACTAAACCAAATACAGTAGTTAAAAGTGCTACTTTAATACCACCAGCTACAAGAGAAGGTTGCATATCACCAGCTGCCTCAATTTTATCGAAGGCTTGAATCATACCAATTACCGTACCCATGAACCCAAGCATTGGTGCAAGAGCGATAAATAAAGAAATCCAAGATACATTCTTTTCTAATTGTCCCATTTGTACACCACCGTAAGCTACAACAGCTTTTTCAGCAGCATCAAGACCTTCATCTGTTCTATCTAAACCTTGGTAGTAAATAGACGCAACAGGTCCTTTTGTGTTTCTACAAACTTCTTTAGCAGCTTCAACACCACCTGATGCTAAGGCATCTTCAACTTCTTGAGTTAATTTCTTAGTGTTTGTAGTAGAAAGGTTTAAAAAGATAATTCTCTCAATAGCAATAGCTAAACCTAGAATTAAACATAATAATACGATCCCCATGAATCCAGGACCCCCTTCAATAAATCTCTTTTTTAATTCTTGGTGAAACCCTAAAGTTTCAGCAGGCGCAGCATCGTCTTGTGTTATTGTAGTTGCTACAGTTGTCGCAGTAGTTGTACTTGCAATTGTCGTTGCATTAGCAGTTCCAAATACCATCATTCCTGTTATGGCAAGGATAGAAAATAATCTTTTCATGTTCTAGATCTTAATTTTATTAGTTAAAGGGTTAAAGATAAAAAAAAAAAGCAATTAAATAACAAAAATCTAGCAGAGAGAAAGGGATTCGAACCCTCGATACCCTTTTGAGGTATACACACTTTCCAGGCGTGCGCCTTCGACCACTCGGCCACCTCTCTATTTTATGTCATTTTAATTACGGGGATGAAATAACAAAAAAAACTTTGAACGCTAAAATTTTAAAGGTTAATTTTAAGACATTTCTCCACGTAAAGGCGTTTCATACATGGTTTTGAACTGGTTATCAGAAACATCCTGTCCCAACAAAAACATGGCTTTTCCAAGAGCTGCTTCAGTTGTTATGTCTTTCCCAGAGATGACTCCAATATTTTTCAAGGCGCTACTGGTCTCATAATGCCCCATCATTACACTTCCTCCTACACATTGTGTAATGTTTATTATATGAATACCCGATGAAATATTTTTTGTTAAAATTTTCAAAAACCAAGGTTCTGTGGTGCAATTTCCGGCTCCAAAGGTCTCTATAATGACCGCTTTTAAGCCTGGCGTATTAAAAATATTGGTAACAACAGCCTCTGTAATACCCGGATAAACCTTAATTAGGGCAATATTATTATCTAATTTTTTATGAACTTTAAGTTTTTTACGCTTACTCTGTTTATACAAATACTCGCAATTTACCTTTAGATGTACACCTGATTCGGCTAAATCGTGATAGTTAAAAGAAGAGAAAGCCTGAAAGTCTTCGGCATTGAGCTTAGTGGTTCTATTAGCCCGGTAGAGTTTATATTCAAAATACAAACAAACCTCTGTAATTAGTGGCTTCCCTTTGGTTTGTAGTGAAGCTACTTGAATGGAAGTTATTAAATTTTCCTTAGCATCCGTTCTTAAATCTCCAATAGGCAATTGTGACCCTGTAAACACCACAGGTTTTCCTAGGTTCTCAAGCATAAAACTCAAAGCTGAAGCAGAATAACTCATGGTATCACTACCATGTAAAACCACAAAACCATCAAAAGCCTCATATTGATCTTCTATAAGTTGTGCTATTTGTACCCATGCATCAATATCCATGTTGCTCGAATCGATAGGTTCTTTAAAAGATACCGTATCAATATCACAATCTAAGAGCTTCAATTCTGGAATCTGATCTAAAAGTGTTTTAAAATCAAAGGACTTTAAGGCGCCTGTTTTAAAATCTTTGACCATACCAATGGTTCCTCCAGTATAAATTAGTAAAATATTCGCTTTGATTTTCTTCATAATTTACACTTTAAAAACGTCTTTTGAGTTCTTGGTGGTGATTTCTGCTATAGTTTCTACGGGTACACCATATATATAAGCCATCTTTTCTAACACCTTTAATATATAGAGACTTTCATTGCGCTTTCCGCGGAAAGGCACTGGTGCCAAATAAGGCGCATCGGTTTCTAAAACGATATGTTTTAAATCGATTTCATGTAAAAACTGGTCGATTTTGCCGTTTTTAAAGGTCACCACACCACCTATACCTAGCTTCATATTATAGGATATGGCTTGACGGGCTTGTTCTAAGTTTCCGGTGAAACAATGAAATATACCGAATAAATCTTCCGCCTTTTCCTGCTCTAAAACTTCAAATATTTCATCAAATGCTTCTCGGCAATGAATAACAATAGGAAGTTTGTATTTTTTAGCTAAGCGAATCTGGTAAATAAAGGCTTCCTTTTGAATCTCTAAAGTGGACTGATCCCAATACAAATCGATGCCTATTTCACCTACCGCATAAAAATGACGTTTACCCAACATGGATTCAACATGTTCCAGTTCATCTTTAAAATTTTCTTTAACATGCGTAGGATGTAAACCCATCATCAAAAACATGTTTTCAGGGAAATCCTTTTCTAGCTGAAGCATGGCTTCGGTGTATTCAGAATCTATAGCTGGAATAAAGAATCTAGAAACGCCTTGTTCTATTGAACGCTTAATCATTTCATCGCGATCTTCGTCAAAAGATTCACTATATAAATGGGTGTGGGTGTCTGTTATAATCAAATGAAAAAGTTTAAAATTGAACCTAATTACGATTTAGCAAAAATAATCGTTTTTATAGGATTATATTTGTTTAAAACATATATGTTATGGAAACCTTGCAACAATTCCTCACCACAAAAGGCTATTCTAAAGTAAAATTACACCTCACAAAAACCAATCATTTTGAAATAAAAGCGACTATAAATGGTCAAAAGGGTCGTTTTATATTAGACACGGGCGCCTCAAGTTCTTGTGTGGGGTTTGAAGCCATTGAAACTTTTAAACTTCACGCTGAAGATTCATTGATTAAGGCAGCCGGTGCGGGAGCCATTGATATGGAAACTAAACTATCAAAAAAGAATAAGGTGAAAATTGGAAAATGGTCAAACAACAAGGTTATTCTTGTTTTATTTAACCTCACTCATGTCAACTCCGCTTTAATAAATCATAATTCTAAACCTGTTGATGGCATTATTGGCGCTGATATTTTAAAAAAAGGAAACGCAGTTATAGACTACGAAAAGAAATACCTATATTTAAGGTTGAGTTAATAGCCGTAAACCATGTACACCTCGATAACCATTGCCGATGATCACCCATTGATTCTTCGGGGCATATTAGTTTTTTAGAAGAAAAAGACTACGATGTCTTAGGCGATTCAGATGATGGCCGTCTGGACTACAACCAAATTATAAAACTCAAATCTGATATTGCCATATTAGACACTAATATGCCCGTTATGACTGGCTTGTAAGTTGCCGAACTCTGTCAAAAAAATAATATTCCCACAAAAATTGTATTACTCACCTTAAATATTAACGAATACTATTTCAACAAAGCCATATAGTACAAGGTTTCTGGTTATATTCTAAAGGAGCTTGCTCTGGATCAAATTGAGGAGTGCATTGATGCCGTATTAAAGGGAGAAACTTATTTTAGTAAAGAAATTGATGCTTATTTAGATCCTAATCATGTGGACAATCAGCCTACGGAAGCGATGTTATCATTAACTAATTCTGAATTAAAAGTAATTAAACTCATTTCTAAACACTACACCAGTCAACAAATTGCCGAAAGTTTATCAATTTCTGTAAGAACGGTAGACAAACACCGCAGTAATATTATTAAAAAATTAAACATTGGCCATGGCCCTACATCGCTAATACTATGAACCTTAAACAACAAAAGAGCACTTTTTAAGATAAAACACTAACGCGCATAGTGTATTTCGTCTATAATTTTAGCATTTAATAGATAAAAACCTGAATTCAACTAAAATACGTAGTAGTGCGTATTTTAAGTTTTGAATATAGGTTATATCTTCGTGTTGCTATTAATTCTTTTGAGAGAGAATTTTTTTATTAGACTCTGCATCGCTCAAACTGGTGCAGGGTTCTAAAAAATTTCAATCTCAAATTCTAAAAACTTACTCTCATGGAAAACAGAACATTTGACAGGTATTGCATAATAGCATTAACCGCTATTGTTGTTTTCATTTTAACAGTGAACATTTACGTATTTTTTTTCTAAGCTATTATCAATAAAAATATAAGCTGTTATCAACTAAAAAATTTGAAAAACAAAAAAGGGTGTTGTTTTAAAACAACACCCTTTTTTAATTTATTGACTTATATGTATTAAAGCTCTAAAGCTTTTTTAACGTCATTATTCATAAGGATTTCAGTAGGATTTTCTAGAGCTTCTTTAACAGCTACTAAGAAACCAACACTTTCTTTTCCATCAATAATTCTATGGTCATAAGATAAAGCGACATACATAATTGGTCTAATTTCAACCTTACCATCAATAGCAACTGGTCTTTCAACAATATTATGCATACCTAAAATACCACTTTGAGGTGGGTTAATAATTGGCGTAGATAACATACTTCCAAAAACACCACCGTTAGTGATGGTAAAGGTACCACCTGTCATTTCATCAACAGTGATTTGACCATCTCTTGCACGAAGCGCTAAACGTTTTACTTCAGCTTCAACACCTCTAAAACTTAAGTTTTCAGCATTTCTAATTACAGGCACCATTAAACCTTTAGGTCCTGAAACGGCAATACTAATATCACAGAAATCATAAGAAAGCATTTCTTTACCGTCCATCATAGAGTTTACAGCAGGATACATTTCTAAAGCTCTAACAACAGCTAAAGTAAAGAAACTCATAAATCCTAATCCAACACCATGCTTTGCTTTAAATGCTTCTTTATGCTCATTACGTAATGCAAAAATAGGAGACATATCTACTTCGTTAAAAGTAGTAAGCATTGCCGTTGTATTTTTAACCTCAACTAAACGCTCTGCTACTTTTCTACGTAACATTGACATTTTGCTACGGCTTGTTCCTCTAGAACCACCAGTTGGTGTTCCCATAGAAGGTACTGCCTTTACAGCATCCTCTTTAGTCACACGACCCGCTTTACCAGTTCCTGAAACCGCACTTGCTTCAATGCCTTTTTCAGCTAATATTTTCTTAGCCGCAGGGCTCGCACTTCCTGTAGCGTATGTATCTGCTGCAGGTGTTGCCTTTGGCGCTTCAGCAGCTGGAGCCGCTTCTTTTTTCTCTTCTTTTGCAGGAGCGTCTCCTCCTTCAGGTTTTTCAGCACTGGTGTCAATTAAACAAACCACAGCTCCTACCTCTACGGCATCACCTTCTTCTGCTTTTAAGGTAATCGTTCCGCTTACTTCGGCAGGTAACTCAAGAGTTGCCTTATCACTATCCACTTCAGCAATAGCTTGATCTTTTTCAACGTAATCGCCATCTTCAACAAGCCATGTTGCAATTTCAACTTCTGTAATTGACTCCCCTGGTGAAGGGACTTTCATTTCTAAAATCATTATTTTATAATTTTAATGGTATCTTATTTCTATTAATCTAACTATTTATATCAAACACAGCATTAATCACTTGTTGCTGTCTTCTTTTATCTCTTGTACTTGATCCTGGTGCAGGTACCGAGCTATAAGCTCTTGCACAAACATCAAGCTTTACAATTTCTAAACGCTGTGCAATATGCATCCAAGCACCCATATTTTTAGGTTCTTCTTGAGCCCAAATATGCTTCTCAACGTTTGGATAACGTTTTAATATCGCTTCTATTTTATCAACGTGTAGCGGGAATAACTGCTCAATTCTTACTAAAGCAACTTCTTCAGTGCCTAGTTCTTCTCGTTGTGCTAATAAATCGTAATAGAATTTACCTGTACAAAACACTAATTTTTTAACCTTATCAGGGTTTATCGTATCATCAATCACCTCTTGGAAACTTCCTGTAGCTAAATCACTAATAGAAGATATTGCCTTAGGGTGACGTAGTAAACTTTTAGGTGTAAATACAATAAGTGGCTTTCTAAAATCACGTTTCATTTGACGACGCAACAGGTGGAAGAAGTTTGCAGGTGTTGTACAATCGGCCACAATCATATTGTCATTACCACATAATTGTAAATAACGCTCTATTCTTGCCGATGAATGTTCAGACCCTTGCCCTTCATAACCGTGCGGTAATAAAACCACGATACCGTTTTGCGACTTCCATTTATCTTCGGCAGCCGATAGGTACTGGTCAAATATAATTTGAGCCCCATTACTGAAATCTCCAAACTGCGCTTCCCAAATGGTTAATGTATTCGGGTTGGCCATAGCATAACCATAGTCGAAACCTAATACCCCATATTCAGACAAGAAAGAATTGTAGATATACATTTCTCCTTTGTTCGCCGGGTTTGTATTTAATAAGTTAATACGTTCTTCTGAAATCTCGTCACGTAAAATGGCGTGTCTATGACTAAATGTTCCACGTTCTACGTCTTGACCTGATATACGTACGTTGAAACCTTCTTCAAGTAAACTTCCGTAGGCTAAAGTTTCAGCCATACCCCAGTCTAATTTATCGGTTTCAAAAACCATTTTTGCACGACCATCAAGAATACGTTCCGCTTTGCGTAAAAACTTCACGCCTTCTGGAACGGTAGATACCACTTTAGAAATATCTTTTAATTTATCTTGATTGTATGCCGTATCAGCCGTTTCTAGCATAGAATCAACCCCGCGACGCACAAATCCTGACCAACGCTCCATCATAAACTCACGTACTTTAGAAGAATCATCTTCCTTAGACTGTGTATAAGCCGTTTCTAATGTTTCTTTAAATTCTGCAACAATATTTGATGCATAATCTTTATCAATCGTATTTTCAGCAAGTAATTTATCGGCATATATTTTAAACGGATTAGAATGTTTAGAAATATGCTTGTATAATTTAGGTTGTGTAAATCTTGGTTCATCACCTTCGTTATGACCATATTTTCTATAGCCTAACAAATCGATATACACATCCTTTTTGTAACGCATTCTATAATCTAGAGCCAATTCTACAGCATGTACTACGGCTTCAGCGTCATCAGCATTCACGTGTAATACAGGTGATAAAGTCACTTTAGCAACATCGGTACAGTAAGTACTAGAACGGGCATCTAAATAGTTGGTTGTAAATCCTACTTGGTTATTTACAACAATATGAATGGTACCTCCAGTTTTATACCCGTTAAGCTGACTCATTTGAGCCACCTCATAAACCACACCTTGACCAGCAACAGCTGCATCACCGTGTACTACAATAGGAATAATTTTAGAATCATCACCATCATAATCGTCATCAATTTTTGCTCTAGTAATACCTTCGGCAACAGGAGCCACCGTTTCTAGATGCGACGGGTTAGGTACTAAATTCATCTTGATCGTTTTACCGTTTTGGTACGTTTTATCAAGTGTTAGACCTAAGTGATATTTCACATCACCGTCAATATGTTGATCTTCAAAATCTTTACCATCAAACTCGCTAAACAGCTCATTCATTGGTTTTCTAAAAATATTCACCAAGGTACTTAAACGACCACGGTGTGCCATACCTAACACACATTCTTTAACATCGTATTTTTTAGACGCGTAGAAAAGCACATTACTAATAGCTGGAATTAAAGATTCTCCTCCTTCTAAAGAAAAACGTTTTTGACCAACGTATTTAGTTTGTAAAAAGTTTTCAAAAGTAACCGCTTGGTTTAATTTAGAAAGGATGTATTTTTTAGTATCGGCAGAGAATGTTGGGTGGTTATCATTTTTATTCAATTGATCTTGCCACCACTTAATAACCTCTGGATTTCTTAAGTACATGTATTCTACACCTATAGAATCGCAATAAATACTATCAAGATGCTTTAGTATTTCTCTTAAGGTTTTTGGTCCAACACCTAAAACCTCCCCTGCATTAAAGCGGGTATCTAAATCACTTTCCGAAAGATCAAAATTACTAATATCTAAAGTTGGTGAGTAGCTACGTCTGTCGCGAACAGGGTTTGTTTTAGTAAACAAATGCCCACGCATTCTATACCCATCAATAAGTCTTAACACATTAAATTCTTTCTGAACGTGTTCTGGTACTTGGGTTGAAACGCCTTCAACGATCTCACCATCTAAACCGTAGTTTTCAGCACCAAAATCATAACCTTGAAAAAAGGCTCTCCAGCTAGGTTCTACGCTATCTGGGTTCTCTAAATACTGATTATATAAGTCAGAAAAATACGCTGTGTGTGCAGCGTTTAAAAAAGAATATTTATCCATTGTTAGTATTAATCTCCTGTAGTTTTTCAAAAAATATTCCTCAAAAATACAACTTTTAGTAAAATTAGATGATTCTTTGCCTATATTTATAGCTGCTCATCTTCATTTAACGAATATGACTAAAATTGTGTTAATTTATTAATGAAATATGATTTTAAACAAAGCTTTATTCCGTTTCTTTAAAAAGACAGCTTTAGTTCTAGTTGTTTTTTCCTGCTACTCTATAAATATTAACGCCCAACAATCTCAAAACAATTTTTGGGACCAAGTTTACTTTGGTGGTAATATCGGACTCAGTTTTGGGAACGAATTTTTCAGCGGAACCTTGGCACCTAGTGCCATTTATCAATTTGACGAACATTTTGCCTTAGGACTTGGATTAAATGCCACTTTTAACAGCCAGAAAGACTTTTACAAATCGACTATACTTGGAGGCAGCCTCATAGGCTTGTATAACATTATTCCTCAAATTCAAGTTTCGGCAGAATTTGAACAACTCAACGTGGACAGAAATTACGATTCAAGAACCATTTACAGAGATGAAAACTACTGGGTTTCAGCTTTATATTTAGGCGCAGGGTATCGCACCGGGAACATTACCTTTGGGGTTCGATATGATGTTTTATATGATGATAACGACGGTATTTACTACAGCCCATGGTCTCCGTTTTTTAGGGTCTACTTCTAAAAACCAAGGCATTCCTTGAATTTAAAATTTCTTTTTTTCATATAGAAACCTTTATTAACATGGTGATAAATCATGATTTTTATCATAAATAATCATGAATAGAGATGTTATTTTTGCTTATGAATATTCAATTTATGAAAACAAGTTCAAAAATTTTAACAACAGTATTGATCACAGCATTAATAGGCTGTGGTGGCAAGGAAGAAAAAAAGAAATCTGGCTTTTCTTATGAAACTCACACGCCATCAGAAGCTAGTGTTACCAAAGAATCTGAGACGGCACCTGCCTCTCAAACCATCGACTTAAGCAATAAAGGCATTGGTCCTGTGACTGCTTTAGAATTAAACGGCTCTATTGACGCCAATCTTGCAAAACAGGGTGAAAACCTATTTAAAAGAACATGCACCGCTTGTCATAGGCCAAATAAAAAATTTATAGGACCAGCTCCAAAAGATATATTAAGCCGAAGAACTCCAGAATGGGTTATGAATTTCATTTTAAACCCACATAACATGGTAAAAGAAGACCCTTTGGCTAAAGCTTTATTAGAAGAGTACAATGGCTCACCAATGCCTGTACAAATAACATCTGAAGACGAGGCTAGAGCACTTTTAGAATACTTTAGAACACTTTAATATCTAAAAAGCCTAGGACTGAAATACTGCCCCGTATTTCAACCTCTCTTCCTATTAGTGGGTATTAAAGTAAAATCAAGAAACCAACAAACTAAGAGATCCCTCTTATATTTAACCATTGATTTTCCTTTTTGCCAAAAAAAAACGCGAAGCATCTGCTTCGCGTTTTGATTTATTATATATAAACTGAAATTTAATCGGCTAAAATAATAACTCTATTATCTTTCAATTCCAATGTTCCTGATTTAATATCAATCAACAACACTTTATTATCTACCATATGTGGTTTTACATCTGGATGTAATTTATCATAATCTAGGTGAGACTGAGTATGTACTCTAACTTTCACGGTTCCTTCAGTAAGTAAAGACACTATAGGCGCGTGATTTTTCAACATTTGAAATTCACCCTCAACACCTGGTACAGTTACAGAATCAACTTCTGAACTGAAAAACGTAGCTTCTGGCGATACAATTTCTAAATACATATTTTATATAGTTGTTTGTTATTGGTTATTGGTTGTTGGAAAATTGGATCACTAACACCTACAAACCATTAACTAATTTATGCCTCTGCTAACATTTTATCTCCAGCTTCAATAGCCTCTTCAATGGTTCCCTTAAGGTTAAAAGCTGCTTCTGGCAAACGATCTAATTCACCATCCATAATCATGTTAAATCCTTTAATCGTTTCTTTAATATCAACTAACACCCCTGGAATTCCTGTAAACTGCTCTGCTACGTGGAAAGGTTGAGATAAGAAACGTTGTACACGTCTTGCTCTACCTACGGCTAATTTATCTTCTTCAGATAACTCTTCCATACCAAGAATCGCGATAATATCTTGTAATTCTTTATAACGTTGTAATAACTCTTTTACACGTTGTGCACAAGCGTAATGCTCATCACCTAAAATATCGGCAGTTAAAATTCTTGAAGTAGAATCTAATGGGTCTACTGCTGGATAAATACCAAGCTCAGCAATTTTACGAGATAATACCGTTGTTGCATCTAAGTGAGCAAAGGTTGTTGCCGGTGCTGGATCCGTTAAATCATCTGCAGGTACATATACAGCTTGTACCGATGTAATAGAACCTCTTTTAGTTGAAGTAATACGTTCTTGCATAGCACCCATCTCTGTTGCTAATGTTGGCTGATAACCTACAGCAGAAGGCATACGACCTAATAATGCAGACACCTCAGAACCAGCTTGTGTAAAACGGAAGATGTTATCTACGAAGAAAAGTACATCTTTCCCTTGACCTTCACCAGCTCCATCACGGAAATATTCTGCAATAGTTAAACCAGATAATGCTACACGAGCACGTGCTCCAGGAGGCTCATTCATTTGTCCGAATACGAAAGTTGCTTTCGATTCTTTCATTTTAGACTTATCAACAGTTGATAAATCCCATCCACCTTCTTCCATAGAATGCATAAAATCATCGCCATAACGGATAATTCCAGATTCTAACATCTCTCTTAAAAGGTCATTCCCTTCACGAGTTCTTTCTCCAACTCCAGCAAATACTGAAAGTCCACCGTGACCTTTTGCAATATTGTTAATCAACTCTTGAATTAATACTGTTTTACCTACACCGGCACCACCAAATAATCCAATCTTACCTCCTTTTGCATAAGGTTCAATAAGGTCGATTACTTTAATACCTGTAAATAAAACTTCAGTAGACGTTGATAAATCTTCAAATTTTGGCGCCTCACGGTGAATCGGCAATCCCGCTTCGCCATTTTTTGGTAAGTTACCTAAACCATCAATAGCATCACCAATTACATTAAATAAACGTCCGTAAACATCATCACCAATCGGCATTTGAATAGGAGATCCTGTTGCAACAACTTCGACCCCTCTACTTAAACCATCAGACGAATCCATTGCAATAGTACGAACTGTATCTTCACCAATGTGAGATTGTACTTCTAATACCAATAGAGAACCATCGGCTCTTTTAATTTCTAATGAATCGTAAATTTTTGGAAGCTCTGATTCCGAAGCGAATTGAACATCGATAACCGGACCTACTATTTGTGCAACTTTACCTGTAACTTTAGACATTACTTATATGTTTAATATTATGCAATTTAATTGGTTGAAAACTCTTCTGGTTTTCGCGCTGCAAAGATATATTTTTTAATTTAAAAAGAAAGTTGTTTTTCTTGCTTTTTTAAGATGAATACTTCGGCATTATTTAGAATCTGATTTTATATCCCTACAGAAATCTATTATTTGATAAATAGCGTCCATTTTTTTGCTAAAAACAAAAAACCCTGCAAATATAAATTTGCAGGGTTAATTATATTAAAAAGAAATGTTCTTAATTAGAATAGAACAAATTCATTTTATAAACTAGCGTTAATCCAAGTCCAAGTAGATATATCTAAAGCTACTGCATCTTTTCCTGAATTAAGCGTATATAACGTTGTTGATCCTGGAACCAAAGTAGCATCAGCAGCAGCACCATTAATTTGAACATTAGATAAATCACCATTATCAGCCATATCTACATCTGTATCGTATCCAGATAAATGAAGACCTGTAATTGACCCACCAGATAATTTTTTAAACTGTAACGCTTTACCTCCTACAGTAGAAATTGCTGTAATGTTAGTAAACGTAGGGTTTCCATTATCTTTATCACCTTCAAATACTGTAGAGAATCCAGCAACCGTGTGCTTGATATAAGCATTTGTAACTGAACCACTCCATTCTTCAGTCCAGTCAATAGAATCATCATCATTGTTCTCTAAGTATAAGTTTGAAGCAGAAACAGTCCCTCCAAAAAACTCAACACCATCATCAGAACCATTAATTACTGAAATATTATCAATTGTTGTTTTAGAACCAACAGCATAAAGTGATAAACCGTTGTATTGAGATTCAGAGTTAATTTGAGCTCCAGTTCCTTTTAACACTAAATAAGTAATAGACCCCGAATTATCTTCAACCTCAGTTCCACCATATTCGAAACCTCCAACTTCAGCTTCAGCATTAACGCCAGCAGAAGTAGTTGCTTTACCGCAAATTGTTAAACCTCCCCAGTCACCACCTTGACCAGCAGCAGAAGCAATAACTACAGGATTAGTAGCCGTACCTTGAATATCAATTTCACCACCCATTAATACAGCGATGTAAACTCCAGTACCACCATCACGAGCAGTAATTTTTGTACCTGCAGGAATCGTTAATTTACCACCATCTTGAACGATGTAAGAAGAAGTTAAAGTATAGCTAACTGAAGCATCTAAAGTAACATCTCCTGTTACAGCTCCTTGTAAAACATTAGAATCGAAAGACACATCTGAATCTACCCAATCAAAAGAATTCACATCTACTGTAGGAACAACAGGTGCATCAAGTGAATAATAGAAAGTATCATCATCTCCTGAATCTGAAATTGATACTGGTGTTAAGCCGTCTGCAAAAGTAATATTCACACTTGGATCAACGCCATCAGCCATATCTAAATCGATATCATAACCGCTTAAAGATAATCCTGTAATGGTACCACCTGATTCTTTTTTGAACTGTAAAGCTTTACCTCCTACTGTTGAAATTGCAGTAATATTAGTAAATGTAGGGTTACCGTTATTTTTATCACCTTCAAAAGCAGTAGAGAAACCTGCTTTAGTATGTAAAATATAAGCATTTGTAACTGATCCACTCCATTCTTCAGTCCAATCGATAGAATCATCATCATTATCTTCTAAGTAAAGATTAGATACAGATACTGTTCCACCAAAAAATTCAACACCATCATCAGCACCATTAATTACAGCAAGGTTTTCAACGATAGTTTCAGAACCAACACCGTAAAAAGACACTCCGTTATACTGTGACTCTGAATTAATTTGAGCTCCAGTACCAACAATTTGCAAGTAGTTAATTGCACCTGAATTATCTGCTTCGTTAGTTCCTCCATATTTGAAACCACCAACTTCAGCTTCAGCATCAACACCAGCAGAGGTAGGAGCCTCTCCACAAATGGTTAATCCACCCCAATCACCAGGATTCCCATCTACGGAAGACATTACAACAGGGTTATTAGCATTACCGTTAACATATATTTCACCACCTTTTAATACAGCGATGTAAACATCTGTTCCACCATTATCGGCAAGAATTTTTGTTCCAGCAGGAATATTTAAAACAGCTCCTTCGTCAATGATAAATTGACCAGACAGACTGTAAACCACTGAAGGACTTAAAGTGTAGGTTTCTTTAAGTGTTCCATTAAGTATTCCATCTTCTAAGTTCATAATAACATCTGAATCCCCTTTTTCAATTGGATCTGGATCATCTGAACTACAACTTGTTAAGTTAACAGCAGCAACTAGAGCTACTAAACTAAATAATTTTAGAGTTAATTTTTTCATTTTTAAATCTTACTTGTTTATTAAAATATTTGTTTGATTTCCTCTGCAAAGAACTACGTTTTCTATTGTTATAGCTTTAATAGAACATTAAACGTAAGTTACTAATGTTGACAAAATTTAACACTTTTGTTATCTAAAGGTTAACTCTTAAACGTAATTAAATGCAACATCTCAATTGCAAAAAACTTGAAAAACACACCTAATAATAGTGTACAAAAAAACCCCAAGATGTTCATCTAGGGGTTTAATTATGAATATGTTTTGCAAAGCCTTAAAAAGTTAATCCTAAACTAAGGCTAAGCAAGCTACCATTTCTATAAGAACTAACAACTTCGTTTGTTTCTATACCAGTAGCTAAGTTTCTTACTTCTTGAGTTTGTTCAATTTTAGGATTTAATAAATTTCTACCAATAAACTTTAATTGTAAATTTTCCGTAAGTTCTTTAGTCATTACTAAATCTAAAGTAAAGAAGCCTTTTTCAATAATTTCATCATTATATAGCACATCACTATTATTAAAATCTTCTGGAGCTCCTAGTGCAAATATTTTATCTGAAGAATAGTTTCCAGTAAACGCAGCAGAAAACTCCCTTTCAGTTTGGCTGTTAAAACTTAATGAACCGTTCAAGATTAAATCTGAAGCACCTTGCAAACCTGTTTCAGTAACATCTTTATATTGATACTCCTTGAACAAGTCTTGACTAAACCACATTTTAGTAATATTAGTGTTAAAGTTCAAGATTGCCTCATCATTGTCATTTTCGATTAAATTTAAACGCGCTTCAATCTCAACACCTAAAACATCAGCTTTTTCTCCAGTATTTGAAAATTGAAAGATTCCTGCCGAACCACGAGTTAAAGCTAAGTTTATCGGATTTTTAATATTCTTATAAAATGCTGTTGCAGAAAACAACTCTCCAGATTTTGGAAAGAATTCCCATTTTAAATCTGCATTAAAAACTTCAGACTTTTCTAAATTAGGATCTCCACGAGTCACACGACCTGTTGGCGACACATACTCAAAAGGAGATAACTCTTTAAACTCTGGTAATGTTTGGGTTAGACTACTTGCAAAACGCAGAAAGCTTTTATCGCTTAATTCATATTTTAAGTTCGCACTTGGGTAAATACTGTTGTAATCTTTATTCACAGAACCTACACGCCCCACATAGTTTGCTACATCCCAAAGTACGTTTATCTCATCTCTTTCATAACGCACACCAACGTTTCCTGAAAACTTTTTGTTTAATCCAAAATCAAGGTTTGCATAACCAGCTAACACCGTTAAATCTGCATCATATCGATCTGGATCACTATCTCTTAGAACAAGACCATTTTGAAAATTCGCTTCAGTAAAAGTTTGAGAAAAATCATCTACAGTAGGGACTTGAAAACCACGAGCTCTCACACCTACAAATTGTGAACTAAAAACACGTTCCTTTCTTCTAAAATTAGCCCCTAAATTTAATTTGTACCCACGGTTGTCTTCTTCGTCTAACTTACCAAAGGCAATTTGATCTTTTAAGTACGCGTTATACTCAGTATCTTCAATCTTTTGATTTGATTTACGTTGTTGAAAATCACCCACGTGAGCATATTGCACATAATCTGTAGTCACATTATCAGTCTCTGGACTATAAATATTAGCTTCATTTCTCACTCTATTTGGCTCTTCAGCTAACACATAGTTATAACCTCCTGCCCATTCAAGCTTATTAGTTTCACTTATTTTATGAGTACCATGAAGTTGATTCACAAGCAACGTGGTTTGTTTGAAATTTTGATCTCTTACAAAAGCCTGCTTTTCTTTAGGGTCCTGATCAAACACATAGCCTTCTCCATTTCTACCCTGCTCATAAACATTATCTGAACTTTTATTAACCGCTAAACTTGTTACTTTTATTCTGTGATCATTGTTAAGTTTCAATCCAATATTTAAATACCCTGTAGAATTTGTTTTCGCTGTAAAATTTTCAACATCATTAAAACTATTATCTAAAACGTTAGATCTATATGTTTTAAAAATTCCGCTTTGATATTCGTATGCTTTAGAGTGAGAACCACCAGCAAAGAATGATAATCTTTTACCAAACACATTAAATTTGGTTCCGCCACCTAATCTCAAACTATAGTTATTAGTATGATCTTGTACTAGAGGGTCCCAACCTTGCTTCGTAATCAAATCAACAGTAGCATATTGTTTTTTATGAAAACCAAAATTAACATCGTCTGAAGCCACACTTCTTTTAAAGTTTCCATCCATCCCTAACACATTTGTATTATAACTAGAACGAAAACGTGCCGAAATGGTTTTTTTAGAAAATTCTTTTGAATTTACATCAACATTACCCGAGGTTTGATCGGCATAACTTCCAGTATCATAAGTTTTACTAATTCCCACATTTTCAATAACATTTGTTGAGAATAAGTTTAAATTGATATTTTTATTATTAACATCATCAGAAGGAATTGGTAAGCCATTCATCGTCGTAGATAAATAGCGATCTCCTAATCCTCTAATATAAATTTCACCTGAGCCTTCACTTTGTGTAACTCCAGATATTTTAGTTGTTGCAGCAGCAGCATCAGACACGCCAACCTTTGAAAGGCGTTCTGCTCCAATACTTTCTTTAATAACAACGGCTTTCTTTTGTTCTAATAATAAAGCCGTTTCACTTTCTCTTTTTGTTGTTGTTGTAATCACAACCTCATCTAAAGAAGCTGCACTGGCACTCATTACCACATTAACGTCTGTTGTTTTACCGCCTACTATGGTAACTTCTACTTCTTGAGTTTGGTACCCTACAAAACTATATAGTAACGTATAGGTTCCTGGCTCCATATTATCGAAGTAGTAAAGTCCGTCAAAATCTGAAGTGGTTCCTGTTGTTGTGCCTTTAACTAATACATTGGCGAACGCGAGCGGCTCGTTATTGTATTCTTTGTCGGTTAATTTGCCTTTAACCGAACCGGTAGTTTGCGCAAATGCAAATGCCGTAGTCATGATTGTAAATAATACTAATAAGTTTTTCATTGTTTTTGTCATAATTTCACGCTGCAAAGAAACCATAGGACTTTAATTCTAGTGTTACCTCATGATTAAAGAACCGTAACAAAAGTGTTATGTTAAGGTTACCCTAAAATGAATAAAACAGTAAAGCTATTTACATTGTGTTAACATTGAAAAACCTAAAAAAAGGCGTAATGGACAAAATGGTTGGTCTTTTTACTCTTTAAT
>NZ_WAAT01000012.1 GCF_008806375.1 Pseudotamlana haliotis
CGAAAAAAATGTCCGATCCGATTGGGAAATTGCTGATAACGTGTTTGTATATGGTTTGTTGCGTGGTTTAAGCACTAAATTTAGCAAATAAAAACCGAATAGAAAATCCGCGAGGATTTTCGTAAGTAGGCTAGAACTAGCAATAAATTATATACGGTGTTGTGTGCAGTTTTTATTCTGTGTCTAATTTAATAATTTTAGAGGTTTCAATATCTAAATTATATTTTTTCCTTACAACTTCTGTAAAAACATCTATTCTAGTACAAATCCAAAACTTTCTATTTTTACTTGGCCATTCCGATAATATTGCTACAAGTTTTTTATTGACTTTATTTCCTTTTTCAACAAGTTGAACTGGCACGTGCCAAAGTCCACCACCACTAATTCCAAAAGGGTCAGGTCCAGTTATTTTAAGGTTTTTTTCATAATCAATTACATTTTTTTTATCATAATGGACTATTAGGTTTAAAAATGGTTTACAATTGAGTTCAGAATAAATTTCTGGTTTTGCAGGCATTGTATTAAAGATAAAAGGCTTGCTATCTAGTTTATTTTTAAACTTATTAAATTTATTTTTGGAACAAGGAAAACCAATAGCTGTATAATATGGAAGCTCTTTTACTTCGTGGTTAATTCCCAATTCTGAATGATTAAGAAAAGAATATTGCTTTTTTACATATTCGATACTTTCATTATCTAATTTTAGAATTGCAATATCTATTTTATCTTCTTCTCTTTTTTCATTTGGTGATAATTTATTAATTGTCCATTCACCACCTAGTTGTACCGTTTTGTGTTTTTCAATTCCAACTGATATACTTTTCAATAAACCATCAGCTACGTGTGCTGCTGTAAATAAAAAATGATAATCAAATATTTTGATGAAAACTCCTGTTGCGTGAGGTTCTGGAATTCCGTTTTCTACAGTCAAATAGTGGCAAGTAGAAAGATATGCATCTCGACTTGCGTCCATTTGAATCTCTTGATGATAATCAATTGGGTTTATGATTTTTGACATTGAATAAATAGTTAGATTATATGATGTTAGTTTGTGAGTTTCTCAAATGTCTCGTCCTGAAATATGGCTACAGGTTAAAATAGAA
>NZ_WAAT01000013.1:0-5387 GCF_008806375.1 Pseudotamlana haliotis
TTTCAATTTGGAAATTAGTGTTTTTTCGTATTGTGCCTAACTTGTTTGTATATGGTTTGTTGCGTGGTTTAAGCAACTAATTTAGCAAATAAAAACCGAATAGAAAATCCGCGAGGATTTTCGTAAGCAGGCTAGAAACCAGCAATAAATTATATACGGTGTTAGCATAAGTACTTTTTTAGTTGTTCAATTTTTCAATTTTAGATAATTTCAATTTAGTGTCATTTTCAGAGTTTAAAATCTCATTTTCGATTGACTTTTTGTTATTTATTCTTTCTTGAATGTTATTTTTAAAACTATCAATTTTTTCATTTAGTTGACCAATTTGGTTATTTACACTTTTTAACTCATCTTGTTTTTTTAGAATTTCTGATTCTATCGAAGAAACAACATTTAATTGTTCCACTTTTATATTTTCAACATTTTCAATTTCTGCTTCCTTTTCATTGATTTCTATATCAATTTTTGAAATATTAGTTTTCTTAATGTCTATTTTTGAAGAGTTTTCATCAATTTGATTTCGGAAATTTTCTGTCAAAACAATTCTTGTGGCTGCAAAATATTTAAAGACTAAAGTACTTCTGGTTGTATCTCCTATTGCAAAAGCTTTTATTCCATTCCAAGAAGCTTTTAATAAGTCAAAAGCCTCATCCCAACTTTTAACATTTTTAAAACTTCTATATACCAAAACACCCATTACTAAAAAACCTACTGGTCCAATAACAAACGAAATAACGGAAGACATCCCTGTATAAAAAGCAAAAGGTAATGTGATACCTAAAACTGAAGTTATCGCTCCTAAAGTTGATGAAGCTAACAGGTAAATTCCAAATCCTGAAAGTTGAGCTGCTCCAAGTGCCGAAATTCCGCTCAAAGATTTTATTTGGCTTTTATCTAAACCAGCTTTTTCTAATTCTTTATAAATATTGTTTTTTTCCTCTTCTGTTAATTTTTCAAATTCTTGTTGGAAAAGTTTTAAGTATAATTCTTTTTCTGCATTTGCAATTCCTAATGAAAAGTCAATTTTTTCATTATTAGCAGATGCTATTTTTTCAACGAATTGACTATAATTTAAAGGTGTTTGCCATAATCCGCCAACTGGAAGCAAAATCTTACTTAACTTCTCAATAACTAATTTATTCTCATTACTTTTAAGTCCTAAAATTTTTACAATAGGTGCTTTTTGTTCTATTGTCATTTCAGATAAAAGTGTTTCAATATGTTTCATTCAGAGGTTTTTTTGTATTTATGCTAACGTTCTCGGCTATGGTTAGTACGGGACTTAAAAGTATTGAACTTTCGTTTAAGCACTTAGCCAAATCTTTTTGTTTTGTTTTATCTTTTTTGTTCTAAAGCCAAATCAAAAGATTTGGCGGTGTTGGCGGATATTCGAGCTTTATATCTTAAACACCAAAACCCGTATTAATTATAGCCATTGTTAGCCACTTTTAATTTATTTAGGAGAATACTTTACAAATTTCAAATTAAAGGACTCTGCTATTTTTTCTGCTTCAATTGTAGCTTTATTTAGTTCTGAAAAATCAATAATTTTTAACTTTTCTCTGTGATTTTCGCTCAACAAAGAGATTCGGTAAACTTTGTACTTGTCTGTAAAATTTAGACCTGAAATACTTTCTCCTCGGCTTGTCAGGTTTAAGTGTAATAATGTAATAAATGGATAATTATCGACTAACTGCCATTTTCCTATTTTTATATTAAAAAGTCCAATATAATTCTTTATTTGGTTTTTGTTAAAATCAAGTAATATTCCAGTTTTAGTGAAAATTATAGGTATTGAAACTAGTAAAATCACAACACCTAAGATAGAGGTTTTATTAAAACTGCAAATAAAAATAATACCACTTATAAATAGAGTTATACCAGGAATGCGAAACATAAGAGGGAATAATGGTTTTATTTTATAATCAGTTTTCATTATGTAATTCAGAGGAGTGTAATTTTGGATGTGAGTGATAATTGTGGCTAACGGTTTGTATATGCTTTGTTGCGTATTTAATCACCTAATTTAGCAAATAAAAACCGAATAGAATATTCCGCAGGAATATTCGTAAGCAGGCTAGAACCAGCAATAAAGCATATACCTTGTTGTAAACAGTGCATTATTATCAGTTTTGATGTTTAAACGCTTTGAAGCGTCTTGATTTAGCATCTTTTTTGCGTTTTACTATTATTAGAAACCCTTTTATTAAACTCTTTTTTAACCGCTATATTTTCACGAACAAATTTGCCGTCCAGATTTTTAGTCCGCCGCAACAGTTGCGATAGATTGGTGTCCGAAGCCGTCTGAGTGAACAGTTTTGAGTGTTATATTTTTTAGAGTGTTATTTTGAGGATTTTTAACTTTTATTAAGCAAAGATTTATCGTCGAGAGAATCCGTCCGAACCGCAACAGTTGCGTAACGTTGATGTCCGAAATCGGCTGAGTGAGCTAGTCCGATTGCGCTTTGCTCTTAAGTGTCTGTTAAAGTAATTTTAAGCGTTTAGAATGGCGTTGAGAGTTGATTTGAGGCGGAGTGGGGCATTGTTTACAACGGTTTTGTGTATGATTAGTGGCGTGTTTAAGCATTTAATTTAGCAAATAAAAACCGAATAGAAAATCCGCGAGGATTTTCGTAAGCAAGCTTGAACTAGCCATTAATTATACACGTTGTTGTAAGCAGTTTTTATTCCGTTTTTTATATAAATCATAATTCCATTTACAATTAAAGGAATTGAAATTATCGCAATAAAATATTTTAAATTTTCAGCATTTCCGTATTCTATTCCGATAATAAAGTTTCCAATTGTCCAAAATATCGAACTTATAGAAAAAATAGTCAACACTTTTTTCAAATTCCGCTGTAATCTTTCCACATTTTCAATTTCATATTCTCTAAAATCTAATTCAGCATTATGTTCTAATCCACTTGCGTAAATTGAGTAAAAAATAAACGAAAATCCGAAAGCAAAAATCAATATTATAAATCCGATTTTAAATATTGAATTCAATTCCGCAATTGATTTTATATATTCAAATGATTTTCCGAAAAACAACATCACGATAAAAACAAGGATTGCAATTATCCAACTTTTATATTCATTTCGGATGTAGTTTTTAATGTTCATTCGTTTCTCTCAAATGTCTAGTCCTGAAATATGGCTACAGGTTAAAATTGTTTTTAAGCTGATAATTGATATACCATATTAGGTGTTTTATAATCTAAAGATAAATGTAATCTTACTTCATTGTATAGATTAATTGCATTTTTTGTAGCTCGCTTTGCGTGTGCTACGTTATTAAAGGTTTGATCAAGATAAAATTCATCTTTTAAGATGCCATTTACACGTTCTGCCATTGCATTTTCGTAACAATGGTTTTCTTGTGTCATGCTAATATCTATCTTCTTTCTTTTTAGTATTTGTGTATACACATTGCTACAGTATTGTATGCCTCTATCAGAATGATGTATTAATCCAGACACGTTTTTAACTTTATAAATAGCCTTGTTAAGCGCTCTTACGCATCCTTTAAGTTTTAAACTATCACTTAGGTCGTAACCTACTATTTTTCTAGAATACATATCTGTTGTAAGAGCCAGGTAACAAAAGCCTTTTAGGGTTCTGATATATGTAATATCGGATACCCAAACTTGATTAGGTTTTGTGACTTCAAGATCTTTTATAATGTTATTATATTTATAAAAACGATGATGAGAGTTTGTTGTTCTAGAACTATATTTTTTTCTTAAAGTGAGCATGTTTTGAGATCTTAATACGTTGAATAGCTTGTCTCTACCGACTTTAATGTTAAGTTTGCTAAAATCATTATCTAATGATTTTATAAGTTTTCGGACACCTTCTCTAGGAAGGGATTTGCGTCTTTTCTTGACTATATTAATAATCTGTTGTTCCTGAATAAAACGTTTATCAGCTCTGTTTTTAAATTTATAATAGGCATCTCGTTTTAGACCAAAACAACTGGTTATAGTTGATAAAGAAGCAAATCCCTTAGCTTTATCTTTAGCTTTAATTAAGGCTTGGTATTGAGTTTTTTTTTGAGTTGTTGGACATTTTTGTATCCTAATTTCTCAGCCGCTACTTCTAGGTAAGATTCCTCCACCATAGCATCAAGATCCTTTTTAAGCAGTAGCTTTTTAAGTTGTTCTACTTCTTTTTGTAACGTTTTGATTCTTGTAATTTCGTCTTTTGTTTCCACTTTTACTCTGGTGTTCATTAAGTCTTTACGTTCGTACTTTTTAATCCATTCATTAACGGTTGTAGGCGCGATAGAATAGAGTTTACACAGATCACTCTTGGTGTACTTTCCTGTTGTAAGTTCGGCTAAAATTTTCAATTTAAAAGGTTCACTGTACCTTCTAATTACTTTGTCATTTTTGTACATAATGTTTAAAATTATGTAGCCTTATTTCAGGACGGGTCAAAATTGCTTACAACGGTCTAGTATAAGAATAGTAGCGGATTTTCTCATACTAATTTTTCGGTTAAACACAGACCTTTTTTATATTTACTTAATTTTATTTTAACGATAAAACCGCTATTATTTTTATACATTGTTGGCAATAGTATTTTATTTTTTAATTTTCGTTATTTTTCCATTTTTCACAATCATATAATCCCAAATACCTGTTTTTATTTTTCCATCATTTGGTATTTTATTATCTATTTTTATAAAATCTCCAATTTCATAACCAACTTTTTTATTAGTATAAATTTTAAATTCTCCTGAATAACCTATAAATTTTACAATACGTTTTTTATCATTAATTTCATTAGAAACATTTTCTTCTAAATGTTTAGGAATAGAAATATCATGTTGTTGATCAATATATCTTTCATTTAGAAAATATAAAATTTTATCAAGGGACTTCAATTCTTTTTCAAACCATTGCTCATTAACAAGCAGTGCATATTCTTTTTTACCATCAACTTTTAACGCAAGAACATAATCATCTATAAATCCATGTTTAAAAAGAAAAGAGCCATCTTTTCGGTCAATTAAAAGCGAATTATTCCCTAAATACTCCCAATTACCTTTCTCAATTTCTCCATCATTGGAAATTAGTAATTGGTTGTCTTTTTCTCTAAAAATGAAAACAGATTTTCTTGAGGTATCCTCATCTAAAATTACCCAATGCTTATTTAATAAAATAGTCAAATTATCTAATTTTTGACTAAATCTTTGAATTTTTGGAATTATGTCAAGTATGTAGGTTTTCATTTTTCTATATTATTGCCAACGGTTATGTATATGGCTCGTAGCGTGCAAATTAGAAAATTATTTTCGGATTAAGCACAAGCCAGATTTTTAAATTTTACTATTTATCATTTTTATTGGAAATCGTCAAATTTAAAAATTTGGCGACTTT
>NZ_WAAT01000013.1:5498-5585 GCF_008806375.1 Pseudotamlana haliotis
CGCCGTAACTTCGATTATGCAACTGATTAGCTATGAGCTATATACTGTGTTACCACACGTTTTTTATTCCGTTTGTACTTATCTTAA
>NZ_WAAT01000002.1:0-326 GCF_008806375.1 Pseudotamlana haliotis
GAGGATTTTTTATTTTATTGTTTTTGGATTTAGTTATTGGTAGATTACTATTAACCAATAACTAGAAACTACTAACCAAAAAAAAATGACATGGTAGCTCAGTTGGTAGATCATCACCCTTTTAAGGAGAGGGTCCTGCGTTCGAGCCCCAGCCCGGTCACATCTTACAAAGCCTGTAACTTACGTTGCAGGCTTTTTTTTAGTATATAGTTTAGTTGTTAGTTATTGGTTTTTGGTTACTTACTCTTGCGTTAATTTTATATATTGAAGTTCAATGTAATAGTTTTTACGGATCATTCCTAAAAGTTGTGTTTATGCAAAAATTG
>NZ_WAAT01000002.1:341-882 GCF_008806375.1 Pseudotamlana haliotis
GGTTGTTAGTTATTGGTTTTTGGTTACTTACTCTTGCGTTAATTTTATATATTGAAGTTCACATATTAGTTTTTACTCTGTGTATCTCCGAGAACTTCTCTGTGATACTCTGTGTTATAAGACTAATGTAAAGTACTTTTTAAGGTACTCAAATTTGTGTTTAAAATGGTTCTCGACTCCGCTCGAACACCGCTTTAAGAATGTTAATTATTAAATAGTTGTTATAAAAATCTGTGTTATTCTGTGAAATCTGTGTCTGAAATTAGTTGTTCGTTTTTGGATATAGGATTCTTAGTCTTCAGCTTATTTACTCTTGAGCTCATTTTTTGCTCTGTGTATCTCTGTGAACTTCTCTGTGATGCTCTGCGTAATAATCTCGTCACATGGCAATTTGTGTCTGAAATTAGTCGTTGGTTTTTGGATCGTGCATTCTTAGGCTTGCCTTTATTTGTGCTTTGTATATCTCCGCGAAATCCTCCGCGGTACTCTGTATGAATTTCTTTGAAGTGTCTACCTTTGGTGTGACGGTTTTATATAGAGT
>NZ_WAAT01000014.1:0-499 GCF_008806375.1 Pseudotamlana haliotis
AAGCACTTAGCCAAATCTTTTTATTTTGTTTTATCTTTTTTAGTACTAAAGTCAAATCAAAAGATTTGGCGGACTTAGCAAATACAAACGGACTTTAAAATTAAACACCAAACCCGTATTAAGCATAGGCATTGTTGTGTATAGCGCTTATTTTATCCGTTTTTTGGGTTTAAACGTCTAATTTAAGACTTTTTAAAATATTTTTCACGAAAGATTTGCCGTGAGATTTACGTTTTGATTTGCACGTTTTAATTTGAATATTTTATCGTTTTAATCCTCAATTTTGTCACGAACTAATTTACCGCCCAGATTTTCAGTCCGCCGTAACAGTTGCGCAATATTGGTGTCCGAAGTCGTCTGAGTAAGAGAATTAGCTTTTTGAGCTTTGTTAAACATATTTTTAGCGTTCTAAAAGTCCGAATTGCGTCATAATTGCGAATTGCTATTGTCCGAAGCCTCAAGAGTGAGCAGAATCTGATTGCGCTATATTTTTAAAGCC
>NZ_WAAT01000014.1:695-1013 GCF_008806375.1 Pseudotamlana haliotis
TTAAAATGCTTAGAAATAGCTGCTTAGAGAACTGTTTTTTAGGTTTAGTTTTGCCGTCTAGATTTGGAGTCCGCCGTAAGAGTTGCGTAATATTGGTGTCCGAAGTCGTCTGAGTAATCATAATCAGCTTTTTTGAGCTTTGTTAAACATATTTTTGTCGTTTTGAGAGTCCGATTAGCGTCATAATTACGCACTACTAGTGTCCGAAGGCGTTTGAGTAAGCAGAATCCGATTACGTTATGTTTTAAGGTCTGTTTTCGCTTCAATTACAGGAGAATGGCTTCTTTAATTTTTTTGATAAAATTAAAGTTTTTAGAG
>NZ_WAAT01000014.1:1137-13354 GCF_008806375.1 Pseudotamlana haliotis
GGTTTTTACCTTTAAAATGCTTATAAATAACTGTTTAGATAACTGTTTTTTAGGTTTAGTTTTGCCATCCAGATTTTGAGTCCGCCGTAAGAGTTGCGAAAGATTGGTGTCCGAAATCGTCGGAGTAAGCAGAATCAGCTTTTTTGAGCTTTGTTAAACATATTTTTAGCGATTTTAAAGTCCGATTAGCGTAATACTTGCGCATTGCTAGTGTCCGAAACCGTATGAGTGAGCAGAATCCGATTGCGTTATATTTTTAACGTATGTTTTCGCTTCGATTACAGTAGAGTGGCTTCTTTAATTTTTTTGATAAAATTAAAGTTTTTAGAGATAGATATTTAGGAATCTAGCTTTTACAGAGCAGAGTAGGGATGTGTGCTAACGTCTCCGTATAAGAATAGTTGCGTGGTTAAGTTACTAATTTAGCAAACAAAAACTAGCCAGAGGAAAATCCGCAGGATTTTCCGAGTAAGCAATGACCAAGCAATTATTTTTATACATTGTTGTGTGTAGTTTTTAATGTAGTATTGAGTCAATGGCTACTCCATTTTCTCCAATTACAGTTTTAATAAGTTTACCACTTTTGTCAAAATGTTTTATTTTGCCATCTAACAAATTGTTTTTAGAAAAACCAGTATATTGTAGTTCTCCTGTTTCATAATAAACATTCACTTTTCCGTTTTTTATATTATTTTGGATATTAAATTCTTGAGCTAATTTTCCATTTTCATAAAATAATTTGGCTTTGCCATTTGGTACTCCATCTTTCATTTCTAATATTTTTTCAAGGTTTCCGTTATCAAGATATCTATGAGTAACCCAAGTCGACGACAAAGAAATAGTATCAAGTTTTATTATGTCAACAGCTTTTAAAACTCCGTTTTCATAATAAAACTTACATGTGTCCATTTTTTTTCCGTTCCAATAAGTGCATTCTGCTTGTAATTTTCCGTTAGGGTGATAGCGTATTGATTTTCCATGCGCTTTGTTATCGTTTAAGAAATTAATTTCTTCCAAAGCTCCAGTTTCATAATAATGGATAGCTTTACCCATTAATTTTCCATTTATGTATGATGTGGAGTCTCTTTTTTTTCCATTCTCCCAGAAGTCTATTCTGGTTCCATGATATGTATCATCAACGTATTCTATAATTTGTTTTATGGTTTCTCCATCTTTTCTGTAGAATTTCCATTTACCTTGAAACATTTCATTTTCAATCTGTCCTTCTGACTTTAGTAATCCCAAATTTGAATGATAACCTTTATAATATCCATTTTCATAGACTGTTTTAAAAACTGAATCAGACTTAAATGTAGTAGTACGGATTAATTTATCTTCTTTGTTGTAAAACTTAAGTATTCGATTAGGAAAACTATCTATGACTTCTAATTCGACATACCTTTTTCCGTTCGAAAAGAAATAAGTTGAAAATGATTTTGGAAGCTTTATTTCTAGTTCAGGATTTATCTTTTGCCATTTTCCTGATTTCCCATTTTCTTGATAGAAAACATAGTTTTCATTTCTAAATTTTTCATTTGAAATGTCATCTTTACAGGAAGAAAAAATAATTAAAAGAAGTAATAAATATGTTGTTTTCAAGTCAGTAGATTGGTTTGGTTCAAATTACACACAACGTTTGTGTATATGGAAAGTTGCGTGTTTGTGAGCGAGGATTTTCCGAAGGAAAATCAGAAGTTAGCAAACAAAGCAACTACCTTTGGTTTAGGTTAAATTAGCAATTTTTTATATACCGTGTTGTGCTTAGTTTTTTTATGATTTTATTTTCAATTTTTTTTTGAGTAATCCAATTAAAGGGATTTATGTAATCATACATCGCATAAGTTAAAGCTCTTAAATAGATAAAATTGTTATGGTAAACAATATACAACTCTATTCCATGATGATTGAGTATTTTATAATTTTCCACCATTATTACGTGTGATTGATTATCGTTGTGTAAGATTTTCCAATTATTATTTTCACACATTTCTTCAACCATTTGTCTGTTTACTATTCTATTTTCTTTCACTATAAATTTCCTGAAATTAATAGATTTTCTAATCTGAAAAAAAATAAAAATTGCAAGAAAAATGCTTATTAATAAAGCTATTATTGAAACAGGGAATAGCACAGGGTTTTGAATTTTTAGTTGTAAATAAAAGAAACCTAATCCCAAAATAATAGGAGCTATTGTAATCGAAATATTTTGAAAAAAATCTAATATTTTCATTAAAATGGACTCGTCAAATATGAGTTTTTCTTTGGTTAAAGAATTATTAGAATTAAAATTTAGATATTTCATATAATTATATCTGATGTATTTGAAAATCAAAAATCAGTGTTTGTAATGTTTGTTTTCTCCGTATAAATATGTTGTTTACCTAATATCAATGCTTTATTTCGCAATATTGGTAATTAAGCACAACGTGTTTGTGTATGATTTCGTTGCGTGGTTTAAGCACTAAAGTTAGCAAATAAATCACAGATAGAAAGTCCGCGAGGACTTTCGTAAGTAGGCTATAACCAGCAATGAATTATACACGGTGTTGTAAAACGTTTTTTGTTCAATTTAATTTTCCAAAATAATAGTCTCATCATAAGTTTTCATATTCAAAAGTCCTATCGTTCCACAATTCGGTTTAATGTATTTTTTTGTGTTCGGAATTCCGTATTTATCTTTTTCCCAGCTTGTATTGAATTTATATTTCAGCGTGTCTAATTTGTTTTCAATAATTTCTCCTTGGTGATTTACGATTTCCCATTCGTAATTTTCATTTTTCCAACAGATTCCGATTTCGTCTCCAATAAGAGGAATTCCACTTTTGTCAATTTTTATATATTCTGTTTTTGGAACCGAATTATGTTCTCCATTTATAAAATACCTCATTTTTCCTTTCGTAATAATAGTCACGCATTGTTTTTTGTCAGCAGAATAAATTTTAAAATTCGTTCTATTTGTATGGTCTCCAAATGCAATAATAAAAACAGTTATTCCAACTACAAACATAACTACTGCTACTAAAATTATTTTCAATATAAATTTCAAATTCGAGGTTTTTCGTAAATGTTTTACAACGGTCTCGTGTATGGAATGTAGCGTGCAAAAAGACACTAACATTTCGGATTAACACAGAGCTGAATTTTTATATTTTGTTTTAATTTTTCTCTTTTAAAAGCTAAATTAAAAATTTGGCGGACTTCAAAAATATACACAAACCTTTCGGATTTACACTTACTAGCTATGTTTTATACACCGTGTTACAAAACGTTATTTTTTTATGAGTTTGTATATAAATAGTCCTATTGAACAACCTATTAGCGTTCCAATGATACCAGAACATATTATAGTCATAATATCAGAGGAAGTAATGTTTTTCCAAAAGTTAACAGGACAATTTTGACATGCTCCACGAATTTCGGATAATTCCCATAAAATACTAAAAACAGGAAAGAAAAGCCCAATTAGTAGACCAATAAAGCCTAATATGATTATTATTTTTTTCATCGTTATTCTTTTATTACAATTTTTGGATAATAGTTTAACGATTCGTCCCTGTAGTCTAAAAGAATGAGCATCTTTTTATTCTTGCGCCATAGTTCTATTATTTCATCAACAGTTTTTTTCCAATCCTTATTAGTAGTTTCATCATCATAGTCATCCTTCTCAGAAGCTTTAATTGCTAATTCAGGTGTAGTATATATGTCTTGCTTTTGAATATACCCAAAACAACCATATGAACCACCAAGAGAAGAAAATACATTAGTTTCATAAGTACCACCTACATGAATCATTACATCTGTAGCTAAATCTTCAATACTTCTAGGTGATGTAATTGGTTTACCATCTAGCTTTGTTTGAGTTCTTAAAGGTTGAGCTGGTATTTTCCTGTTTCCAAAGCGTGTAAAAACAAAAGCATCTAAACCACTTGGGAGATAAGTTGTCGATATTGGATTTGGATAACTGGGCATCCATTCTGCACCATATAAGTTTTGTTCATAGTTTTTAGGGACAAATGCTCTATTTAATAGCACATGTTCATCTTTTTCATTCTTCCCCAAACTGTACCAAGCGTCTCTAGTTAAATCAAATGAAAATTGAAATTCGTCTTTGTCACTTCCTTTATCTAGAACTACATTTGCTTTATATGTAGGCACTACTACAGAGGGAGTGTATATAGCAAATTTTGATGTTCCTAAACCTTTTAATTCTTGAATTGTATAACCAGTAATTTGATTTGTAATAACTACTTTGGGGATTATTAAAGGTATTTCAACACTAGCTTCTTTTTCGGGATTCCATACATATGCGTAAATTGTTGTTTTCGCATATTTTTTATAGTTGTACTTATAGCATACATTTTTATCTTCGTCTAGATATGGATTTTTTCCTTTTTTATATTCTAAATCTACTATTTCTCCGTCATTTATTTGTTCGGCAAACCAAATATGTTTTATTGGCGTAAAAGTAGACTCTTTGAATTTTGTAGCTTTAAAAATGTAAGTTTTATCAACTTCCATTTCATCAACTTCCATTTCATCAACAAGTTCGTTATTTTCATCAAATGGCCCTTCAATTTTTTCTACTAAAGGTTTTGCAAATTTTAATGTGGCTGGTTTTTGGGCTGCTGGTGCTATTATTACATCAGGATCATCACACGTAATAGTTATGGATAATGTACTATATTCTTCTTTTATTCTAGGAGGATTTTCTTTTTCGTGAATAGTTATTTTGTCGTTAGCCATTTTTTTGAGGTTATTAAGATTTAATTTCAACTAACGTCAAATTTACGGTAATTTTCTTACAATGTAATGTTGATTGTTATATTTAGGAATTAATCGGATTCTGATTTGGATAATGTTTTGTAACGGTTGATGTATTGAAAGTTGCGTTTAAGTCCGCGAGGATTTTCCGCAGGAAAATCCGCTTAGCAAAAAAACACAAGTTTTTCGGAACAGCTAAAAATAGCAATTTTTTATACATTTTGTTAGCGCACGTGTGTTTTTGTTTAGTTTTTACCTATAAAATGCTTAGAAATAACTGTTTAGCAAACTGTTTTTTAGGTTTAGTTTTGCCATCCAGATTTGGAGTCCGCCGTAAGAGTTGCGTAATATTGGTGTCCGAAGTCGTCTGAGTAATCAGAATCAGCTTTTTGAGCTTTGTTAAACATATTTTTAGGGATTTTAATGTCCGATTAGCGTCATAATTGCGTACTGCTAGTGTCCGAAACCGTATGAGTTAGCAGAATCCGATTGCGTTATGCTTTTAACGTCTGTTTTCGCTTCGATTACAGCAGAGTGGCTTCTTTAATTTTTTTGATAAAATTAAAGTTTTTAGAGATAGGTATTCAGGAATCTAGCTTTTTTAGAGCAGAGTAGGGATGTGTGCTAACGGTCTTGTGTATGAAACGTAGCGTTTAAATAGTCGCTAACTTTTCGGATTTAGCAAGAGCCAAATTTTTTATTTTTATGTTTAATTTTTTTTATAAATATTACCAAATAAAAAATTTGGCGTACTTTGTAAATATACAAAAACCTTTCGGAAAGCCTATAATAGCTATGTTTTATACACGTTGTTGTGCATAGTGTTTTTTTACGTTCTGTTTGGCTTTCCAATGTTTTTAGTTAGCTCTAATGTGAGCGTTGGGAAGACATACTCTTTTACAATTTTTTGCTAGTGTGTTGGTTTTAGCAAATTGTAAATGTGTATGGCTTTTGGCGTTGAGTATCTTATTCGATATAGTACTCTTGGTCAAGACCTTTTTTCTCTTTTTCGATGAGTTTAATCAATTCCAAAACTTTTGATTCTTGTATTTTTTCGATGTCAAAATTCATCTTTTGATTATCAAATCGTTCTCTGTTGCCATTATCTCTTAAATTACTTTTAATATTCTCAGGAATAAAAAACGAAGCTTTTCCTTGTAAATGTTTTTTATATTCATTCAGGTAAATCCCAATTCCTGCAATATCAAAGTCTCCAAAATGCAAATAATTATTAGGGATAGACTTTATCCACTTAATAAAGTCCTTATTTTGGTTTTGTGGATAGCGTGATATGAATAAAGGATTAATGTTTTTAAACAGATATTTCTGTTCGTGAATTTGACTAAAATTCTTAGTGTTCTCAACTCCAACAATAATAATCTCTTTAGGTACTTTGAAAGATTCATAATCATATATAAAAACAAAGCTTCCCTTATTAGGGTTAATAATTATAGTTTCATTATTTAATTCAGCTTTTATAGAGTCATAACTATTCACTAAAAAACCTTTAAAAGCTCTTTCTTTTGATTTTTTGGAATCTGTTGTGATTTTTACAAAATCTGCACGAGTTGAATTTTCATTTTCTAGAGCGACAATGTATTTATTCAAATCATTAATTTGTAATTGATTAGCCAAATAATTATGTAATCCCAATTTATTCGCTAACTCTATTGATTTTTTGTGCTTTCCTTTTCTGTAAATAATGTTTTCTGAAACTAAATCGTCAATTAATTTGCTTTTAACGAGACTATTGGGGATAGTTTCTCCATTGATTAATTGATTCAAAACTTTCGCTATTTTTAAAGTAAGCTTCATTAATTTAGTACTTTATTATTTACTTTTTTAACCAACCTATTAATTTTTGTGATGTATTTTTTAGAATTAGTTTTGGACTGTTCTTTTGCTAATTTATAGGTGTATTTATAATCAGTAGCATTTTGACTTGTAGGAGATCCATTTATTAGCAAAATGTTTCTTTCATTGGCAAATTTTAAAATACCCTTTTGATTAGTCGGGTGAAGAGTGCCAATTTCATCCATCATACAATGAAGTTTAAAATCCTTGAATTTCTTTGATGCATCAACTTTAAAAACATTCAATAATGAAATATTAATCATAGCTTTCACTAAAATATCTGTTCCATTACTACCAACATTAGAAAGCTTCTCAACCCAACCTGAATCGTTATCATTCTCAATTATTCTAAATTGTAGGTCAAATGATTCTGATAAGGTTAAATTTGAGTTTTTCGATTTGTCTAACTCCTTAACTAGTTGTTTTAGTAGGTCTATCGCTTTTTGATTTTTTGAATTACTTTCAGAGGATGTAAAAAGGTTTGATTCTCCTAAAGAAAGACTATTTTCATCATTAAACTCTTTAATTTGGATTAATAATTTAACGATTGAATTTGAGCTTTCTAAAGTTTTTATTTCCATTGACTTTATTGCCTCAATAAAATTTTTACCAAGAAAATCATAATTAATTTTTCTAATTATTTTTTCAATTTCTCCTTGTTTAGAATTCAGTTCTGTTGTTTCTCTACCAATTAAGTGAATTATGTTTGCAAACCTGCTATTTACACGTTTTTCATATTCCTTAATTTTATCTTCTTCAATAAATTCTTTGAGTTCTGACGCAAAGTTTAGAAATTCTGAATCTGTGTTTATTTTTACTTTAAATTTAAATACATTATGTTCGTCAAAATTTCCTAAAAAAGCATTTGTAGATTGTTGCAATTCTTTAAAAGTATCAATACTCTTATAATATTTATTGTTTACTTCAGAAATTAAAGATGTGGCTTTCTTTTGCTTATCAAAATCTGCAATAGTTTCAGGATTATCATAATGATTTTGAATACTCACGAAAGCATCTGAAACCTTAAAGTTTTCTAGCTCTTTCAAATCATTTTCAAATTCTTCAATTTTAGATTTAATTGACTTTACAAACTGCACCTGCTTAGAATATTTTGTATTGAATTTATTTAGTTCGATTTTATGGGTATCAACCATTGAAGTTTGCTTTTTCTCTAAACTAATTTTATCAACTTTTAATTGAGGTACTTTGTCAAAGAGTTCTCTTTTATCTTTATTGTATTCTATAACAATTGTTTCGATGTCTTTTATGTAATCTAGGTCGTTCGTTATGTTGTTTAATCGATTGTCAATTATATTTAACCTTTCCGTGTCAGCACCTTTTTTATTTAGTTCTGAGGTTTGTTCTTTTTTCAACTTTTGAATCCGTTTATCTGAGGCTAACTTATTCTCAGAAATAGAAGTGTTTATTTCATAAATCTTTTGAATTTTACTTTCTTCGAAGGATTTAATTTCAGAATTACGTTCTTTTTCTTTATGGTTTATTTTTCGCTTTATTCCTTTCTTAATACTTTCTAGGTTTTCTTCAGCTTTTAATTTTTTTGAAGCAATTTCGTCTATGTCGTTTTCTAGTTTTTGTAAAATAGCTTCCTTTTCCAATTTGGCTTTTGAAATCCATTCATTTATCTCAATTCTGTTTTTCTTTAGCTTTTCTTTATTTTGAGATATGGAATATTCATTTTCTGCTATAATATCTTTAAGGTTGTTTAGCTTTTTTCTAAACTTTGTTTTTAACTTAAGTAGATTGTCTTCTTTGTTTGTGTTAAGTTGTTGAATTTTATTTTGAATTTCAATCACCTTAATTTTATAATCTTTAATTTCTTGATTATACTCTTTAACTGATTTTACTCTGTTTTTTAGCGTGTTTAAGTTTAATTCTATGCCAAAAAGAGTAGAGGAATTACTATCAATTAGTTTAGGGTTTAATTCTGTGTTAAATAGTACATTTTCTTCATCAATTACTTTACCAATGGTGTTTTGCCAATTATCAATGTTATCATTTAGCCAACCATAAAGCGAAGATTTACTTTGTTGAATCTTGTTTTCAATCTTCTCAATTTTTAACCTTAGTTTTTCACTTTTTTCGTTTTCTTTTTCAATGGATAATTTATGGTTTCTTTCAATTTCTTTCGTATCTAATTCCCATTCTTTACGAATTGTTTTTGTTTCGTTTGTGGCATTTTGAATTACGATTTGAGAAGTAGATATTTGTTTTTCAAGAGTTTTTTTATCCTCCTTACATTTGTCAATATCTGCTAAAAAAAAGGTTTTGTGTTTTAATTCTGCTTTATCTCTTTTAAACTTGTTTTCGGTTTCTTTTACTTTTTCTAAAACCGAATTAGCCTTATCTATATCGTTTTGGGTCTCTTCTTTAATTTGATTTATTAATTTTTGATAAGTATCAAATATTGAAGATTTATTCTCGTTAAAATCACTTTTTATTTTAACGATTTCTCCGTTTTGTGTATTTGTAAACTCCTGTTTTTGGTTTTGAATTTGGGAAATAAGAGCTTCAAATTTTTGATTAACTTCTGTGAATTTAGCTGTTAGAAGATTTTTTTCTTCACCTAAAGTCTTTTGCTCAATGGTTAAAGCTTCTTTTTTTGAAACTTTTGCAATTATGTCTTTAATGTTTTGGCTTTCGTATTCTGTTTGTTTCTGTTTAGCTTTTGCTAATTCTGTAGTAATTAGTTTTATATCAGAAACAACATCTTGCTCTCTTTTACGGTGTGTTTTTATTAAGTTTTCTCTTTTTTGCGATAGAATACTTAATTCGTTATTTTCTTTAGAAAAGCTAGAATTTAAAATTGGTTTTTCACTTTCTATAAAGTCTATTCTTGCCGCCAATTCATAAGCTAGTTCTTTTTTTTCTCTTTTCAGAAAATTGTAAATTCTATATTTATCAGTAATCTTATCAGCTTGTATTCTAACTATAATTTGTCCTTTTCTATTCTCTTTAAACCATAATTTAATATCGTTAATTTGAGTTTCAAAATCACGTAAATGATTTTTAGAATAATTCTCAATATCTATAACAAACTCCTCATCATTTATAGAATTTATGATGGTGTCTTTAATGAATTTTGCTTCAAGATTAGTATTGAGTAATACATTTTGAATGGTTCTAGGTATATTTTGATACTGCTTACTTTCTACTAGTGCATACTTTTTAAACTCTGACTTTAACCCGCTATTATCTCCATAAATTATTCTACGATACTCTTCATAGCTTTTAATTTTATTCGTGTAATGAATCCCTCTCCCAAAAGCATTTCTAATATTGTCCCAACTTTCAAAAGCTCTATTGTCATTATCAATAAAAAGTTCTTTTTTGTATTCGGAATTAAAAAATCTGAACGCAACTTTTCCGTTTACTTTGTAGACTAAA
The DNA here is from genome assembly GCF_008806375.1 of Pseudotamlana haliotis. Taxonomy (GTDB): domain Bacteria; phylum Bacteroidota; class Bacteroidia; order Flavobacteriales; family Flavobacteriaceae; genus Pseudotamlana; species Pseudotamlana haliotis. Next base: position 11,158 of record NZ_WAAT01000014.1, read on the forward strand.
ACACAAAAAGGAATATTGTCTTTTAATATTTCATAAATAATATAAGAATTTTGGTACTGAAAGTAATAATCATCAAAACCTTTTTTTTGTTTAGGTATTCCTAGTTTGGTTTTGTTAGCATTATAAAAAAACAAAATTGCACGAAGTAAAGTACTCTTTCCAACGCCTTGTGTTCCTATTAAATGAACGTTTCCGTCTAATTCTATTTCTGCATATTGAACAGATGCACTGTTTATAAAAATTATTTTATTCAGGTATCTCATTTTCTATTTCTTCAGGAATGTTAATAGCAGTAATAATATCTTTTAAATAATTAAATGAGGTTAAAACTTTGTAAGTTTCTGTAATTTCATTTTCTAGTGTTATGAAATTGTCTTTTTCTAACTTCTCAATTATTTTTTTTATTCTTTCAGTATTTGTCTTTTTATCTCCGCTTGCTTTCTTAAGTTTTTCTAATTTCGATTTTAAATCTGCATTGTTTTTTAGTTGATTTGCAATGTCTGATGGTGAAAATCGATATCCTACATCAAAAGAAGAATCAAAAGTCTTAAAAAAGTCTAGTATGTCAATCCAATTAAAGGCTTTTTCTAGTTTTCTATCTAAGTCTGCATTGTTTTCTGAACGACTGAAATAAAAGTATTCGTTACCTTGTTCTAATATGTAATTGATTTGATAAAAGTATTCGTATAGGTCTTCAAACGTTTCCTCATCCTCTAAAACTTTATAGAGTTTTTTTATATCATCATTAGGACTGTTTGAACAGATGAATTGTCCTTTTCGAAGCACATTAAATATTTCTGATGTATATTTTGAATTCATTAAAATTTATTTTGAAAAAACCATAGCATATTCAATACCATTGATGGTTTGGTAGTTATCTTGTATTTGTAATTCTCCTTCATACTGTGAAACAATTTGACAAAAAACAGTCACTCTTTCATTAAAATCCACCTCTTTTAAAAAATCATAGTTTAAAATAAAATTGAATAAATTATCACTTGTTGCGACAAAACTATTTCTAACTTCTTCTAAGTTTATTATTAATTCTTCTTCAACATTATTTTCAAGATTCTCATTAGAGATACTTTCGGCTATTTCTTGTTTGAAAAGCAATCTATTTCTATAATTTCTAGCAATTCTTTTAATAGCATCAAAAGCCCGATCATCCTCTCTAAGAAAGTCAATAGATAATTTTAAGGATTGGGTAGTTCTTACTTCAAAAATTACTTGATTTTTATTTGAAATTATTTGTTTAATGTCGGTTTCGGCTTCAATTGTAAAATTGTCTTTTAAGTATTTGAGTTTTCGTAGTTTTTCTAAAAACCTCCCTTGTTCTTTTATTTGGTTTAGATAATCAATTATCTGTTTTTCTATTTCAATTAGGTTATGTGAGCATTCTCCTAATTGACTTTTTAGACCAATAATTATTCTACTTAATTCCTCATCTAAAGCTCTATTAAAAAAGGTGAGTTCTTCCTCATTAATAAGTGCTAATGTTTGTTGTATTAAATTTGTAACAATTGTTCTTTTCTCGTCAAGATTTTCGAGTTTTAATTGTTTGTTTTTGTAATTGGCTTCATTCTTAAAGGTGTTCTCAATATTACGTCTCAAATCTACCACGCTTCTAAGTGTGACGAGTCCCATATTTCGAAAAGTCTTTTTAATAAATCGTAAGTAGGTATATCTTCTATTTTCGTTCGACTCATTTAAAAAATAAACAATATTTTCTTTTATACTTTTTATATTTTCGTCAATGTAGGATAGATTGATTTCTTCACTCACGTACAGAACTTGCTCAAAAAAATCTAAAAACTGTCCATCAAGTTCTAAAAGTCCTCCATTTTCTCTGATTACAGATTTTTGAATTAGTAAGTCAATTCGACTTTCTTGATAATCAACTAATTCTAATGCATCACTTAATTTGTAGTCAATAGATTTTCTCTTACTAAACATTTCAGATATTAGTTTTTCCTCTCTTTTCAAAGCGGTTACTAATTCTTTTATGTCGTTAAAAGTGTTCATTGTTTGTGCGTTGGCTGAAAAACAGCTCTTTTATTTTTTTAAGCGTTGGCAAAAGCATTTGACAAAAAATAAATGTGCTGTTTGTGGGTTGGCATTTTTAGCACATTGTTTAATTGTTTTTACGATTTTTTTACATGTCTCGTCCTGAAATATGGCTACAGGTTAAAATAGAAAT
>NZ_WAAT01000015.1:0-232 GCF_008806375.1 Pseudotamlana haliotis
ACATTAATGCTTGTCCCGTAGAAGCTGATATTGATGCTTTAGTAACCACAGCTTCGGATATCACAGCTATTGAAAATGCATATTCTGATAACTGCGGAACAGTAACTGCGACTTTCGTAAATCAAACATTAACTGGCGATCAATGCGCTTGGAATCTAGAGCGTACTTACACCATTTCTGATGGTTGTTCGGCGAATGATTTTAATATTAGCATCACCCATTCGGGAAGTGA
>NZ_WAAT01000015.1:336-525 GCF_008806375.1 Pseudotamlana haliotis
TACAGGAAACACGCCTAGCGGAACTACAAATATTAATGCTTGTCCGGTAGAAGCTGATATTGATGCCTTAGTAACTACGGCTTCTGATATTTCAGCAATAGAAAATGCTTATTCGGATAACTGTGGTACCGTAACTGCGACATTTGTTAGTCAAACCTTAACTGGCGATCAATGTGCGTGGAGTTTAGA
>NZ_WAAT01000015.1:633-42907 GCF_008806375.1 Pseudotamlana haliotis
GTTTCTGATGGCTGTTCCGCGAATGATTTTGACATCACAATCACACACTCTGGTAGTGATCAAGCAGGTCCGGTGATTGATACTCAAAATATGACTGATATAGATATCATTTGTGGTCAAGGAGACACCCAACAACAACTCTTAGATTGGCTAGATTCCAATGCAGGAGCGACTGCAACGGAGAATTGTGGAACTGTAAAATGGACTAACGATTATTCAGGAGATAACAGTATAAAATGTAAATTAGGAAAAGGCATTGAAGTTAATTTCACTGCAGAAGATGAATGCGGTAACTCGACAACGGTATCTGCCATCTATCATATTAAAGATCTCACAGCTCCTATTATTGCAACACAAGCTCAAGATTTAACCGTTGAATGTGATGGTACTGGAAACTTAACAGAATTAAACAACTGGCTGAGTTCAAATGGTGGAGCCATTGCTACTGAAGAGTGCTCTATCATGACTTGGAGCAATAATTTTACTATGCTTTCAGATGATTGTGGAGAAACAGGATCTGCTACAGTTATATTTACAGTAAAAGATTCTTGCGGAAATCCTTCAACAACCACAGCAACATTTACCATTGAAGATACACAAGCACCTAATTTACCAAACACACCTTCAGACATCACTTATGAATGTATTGGTGATGTACCGGATCTAGGTAACTTAACAACTACTGATGATTGTAGTGGAGCCATCACAGTAATGGGTACAGATGCTATAGATAATACAGATCCTTTAAATATTATCATCACAAGAACATGGACTTTCACTGACGCTTGCTTAAATACGTCAAGTTCCTCACAAACCATTACGGTAAAAGATACTACAGCTCCTGTACTTAATTTACCACCTAACGTTACTGCTGAATGTAGTGATAACCTTTCCCCTATTGCTTTTGGATCGGCAACTGCTACCGACAACTGTGACCCTAATCCAATAATCACATATAGTGATGTTAAAACTGATGGTCCGTGTTCTGGAACTTTCAAAATAACACGTACTTGGACTGCGACAGACTTTAGCGGAAATAGCGTATCTGCCGATCAAGTCATTTCAACTTCAGATACAACAGCACCTGAATTCGATCAAGCTACACTCCCAGCAGATTTAATAGTTGAATGTGATAACATTCCAACGAGTGAAGTTATAACAGCAACTGATAACTGCGGAAATGCTACAGTAACAGTGAATGATCTTAGAATTGATGGCAGTTGTCCATCAAACTACATTATCGCGCGAACTTATACAGCAACCGATGATTGTGGCCTAACGAGAACACACATCCAAAATATTACTGTTCAGGACACCAAAGCACCTCAATTTGTTGAAACTTTACCTACACCGTCCTTAATCGTAGAATGTGATGCTGTTCCTGTTCCTGAAACATTAACAGCCACAGACATTTGCGGAACTGCCTCTGTCACCTTTAATGAAGTTCGTACCAATGGTAACTGTGTGAATAACTATAAATTAACACGAACATGGACGGCTCAAGATGAATGTGGTTTAATAACCACACACCGACAAATTATAACAGTTCAAGATACCACAGCTCCAGTGTTTGTAGAAGCCATGCCTGGAGACATTACGGTAGAATGTGATGCCATACCTAGCGCAGTTTCCTTGTCGGCTACTGATAACTGCGGAACTGCTACAGTGACTTATAACGACGTGACTACCTTAGGAATTTGTGAAAATGATTATGTGATTGCAAGAACGTATACGGCTGAAGATGAATGCGGATTAACAACAACCCACACACAAAACATCACCGTTGAAGATACGAAAGCGCCTGAACCTGCAACCTCATTTGCTCCTGTTTTAGACGTAAGCTGTACAAACGTTCCTGAGGTTCCTAACTTAACATTCACCGATAATTGCTCATCAAACATTAATATTAATTTCACTGAAACCAACTCGTTTGATGAAAATGTATACGTTGATTATCAAATTATAAGAACATGGATAGTAACCGATGCTTGTAACAATCAAGCTACCTATACTCAAACTCTTAATGTCAGGCTAGATGAAATTTTCACTGAATTTGTCGCTCCAGACACTTGTTTTAATGATGGGATTGTGGATCTATTTGATTTTCTTCCACATGATGTAAATACAAAAGGGGCCTGGGAAATTATTGAAGGCGAATCTTCAGCAACCTTAACAGAAAACATTTTTAACCCTACAATCATTAAAATGAATGAAGAATTCCGCCCAGGTATTGGTGATATTTTATACAGATTTAGATATACAACTACCGATAGCGGGTGTATAAGTGTCAACGAAATAGTCATGAATTTACACGCTAACTGTGTTGTTCTTCCTTGCGGTGAAGATCAAATTAAAATCTCTACAGCTGTCACTCCTAATGGCGATGGCCACAACGACACCTTTGATATTAAAGGCATTGATTTATGTGGCTTTGTTGCTGAGGTCAAAATTTATAATAGATGGGGGGCATTAGTTTATGAGTCTAACAACTACACTTTAGGGAGTATAGACACTTCTGGAGTACAAGGCGATTGGGACGGCTCATCTCCCAACGGCTCTTTGGGATCTAATGGTCGCTTACCAGAAGGCACATATTATTACATCATTAATTTACAAAATAGCGGAATAAGTCCTTTAACCGGACCTGTTTACATCGGAACCAAATAAAACCTAACCTATGAAACTATTAAAACATAACATATTAGTGCTTGCTATGTTAAGCTGTACGTTTGGAATAGCACAACAGTTGCCGCAATTTACACAGTATATGTATAACACCATTTCCATCAACCCTGCCTATGCAGGAAGCAGAGAAGTTATGAGTATTGTTGGATTGCACAGAAGCCAATGGGTTGGATTTAAAGGCGGACCAATAACACAAACGCTTTCTATAAATACTCCTTTAAGAAATGACCGTATTGGTTTGGGCCTATCTTTTATGGAAGATGATTTAGGACCACAAAACTTCACCTATGTCTATGGTGATTTTTCATATTCTATTCCAACAGGAAAAAATGGAAAATTAGCTTTTGGGGTTAAAGGTGGCGCCACCCTTTTCAGTTTTGACTCAAGTTTTCGTGTAGACCCTGACAATCAAAATGACCCACTCATTTATGGTACGGAAGATCGCTGGTCTCCAAATATAGGTGCTGGAATATACTGGAGAACCGACCGTGTTTATTTCGGGTTATCAGCACCAAGAATTTTAAATACCGATGTTCATGAAAAAAATGGTTTTGAGGCCCTAGAACATATAAGTTACTATTTTACAGGTGGTACCGTTTTGGATATTAGCAAACATTTTAAATTTAAACCAGCTTTTTTAATTAAAGCCACTACAGGAGCACCTTTATCATATGATTTAACGGCTAATTTTTTATATAACGAAAAATTCTGGTTAGGAGCATCTTACAGAATAAATGAACACACAGCAGCTATTGGTGGCCTTGCTGATTTTCAAATATCAAGACAACTACGTATTGGATATGCTTACGAAAAGCCTATTTCAGACATTGCTCGATACACCACTGGAACACATGAAATAATATTGATGTATGAGTTCAAATTCATGAGTTCTAAACTAAAATCTCCGCGCTATTTCTAACACCATTTTCTATGAAAAACATAAATTACATATTCGTTTACATCGCTTTAATCGTAAGTTTTTCAGTGTTTGCACAACAAGGAAAACAAAATAAAGCCGATACCTTATTTAATAAATTTTCATTTGTAAAAGCATCTAAAGTTTATCAGGAACTCATCCAGAATAATTATAATAAAGACTATGCAACTCGAAAAATTGCCGATTGCTATGCTTTATTGAGAGATCCGAAAAACGCCAACAGATATTATAAAAGTGTTGTTAAACAAAAGAATGTTCCTATAGAATATTATTATAAGTTCGCCCAATCACTTCGTGGGGTAAAAAAATACGAAGAATCTGAAGTTTGGTTACAACGTTATATTGATTCTGGAGGTGCTCCTGGCGATAATGACTTTACAAAAAACGTTAATTTTATAAGTAGTGTATTTGGTGCCAAACAGCAGTATTTTTTAGATAAGGTTAGATTTAATTCAAAATACAGTGATTTTGGTGCTTTTGAGCACGACGGTCAAGTGTATTTTGCGTCTTCAAGAGATCAAGGTGTTGCTACTAAAAAACTCTACGGTTGGAATGAGCAACCCTTTCTAGACGTATATGTGGCTAAAGCCGGAACAAGGAAAAATGTAGATCACTCAGCCAAAGTCCCTGGAGATATCAATTCAGTTTATCATGATGGCCCTGTAACTATAACTAAAGATGGGAAAACCATGTATTTTTCTAGAAACAACTTTACAGATGGTGTTGAGGTTAAAGATAATAAAGGCATGACTAATATGAAAATTTATCGCGCCCATTTGGTTGATAATGTATGGACAAATATTGAAGACTTGTCTATAAATGGTGATGACTTTTCTACCCAACACGCCGCACTTAATAGTGACGACACTAAATTATATTTCTCATCAGATAGACCTGGAACCCATGGAGGGTCAGATATCTGGGTAGCCAATATTAATCCTGATGGTAGTATTAGTGATGTTGAAAATATGGGGGCGATTATAAACACAAAAAATGCTGAAGGTTTTCCTTTTATAAATAATGAAGGCGTATTGTTTTTCTCTTCCGATGGTCATGTTGGACTAGGTTTAATGGATATTTTTGCTACCATAAAAGGAGACGATAATAATTCTATAGTAGACATTATAAACCTCGGTATCCCTATCAATTCTAGTACAGATGATTTTGCGTTCACAATGAATCCAAATGGAATTACCGGATATTTTGCTTCAAACCGTCGTGGCGGACGAGGTAGTGATGATATTTATGCATTTCACAGAAAACCCATATTACATGTTGAAGGCCTAGTTACAGACGCCATCAATATGACACCAATAACTGATGCAAAAGTTACACTATACGACAACAACGACAAAGAAATAGCCTTTATGTTAACTGATGAAAATGGTTTTTATCAAATAAATATTGATAGAAATCAGAACTATAAAATAGTTGCTAGTCAAGAAAAATACATTGAGGATTACAGAGATTTTACCTCAAAAAATATTCAAACTGAGCTTACGACTATCACCGCTAATTTATTACTAAATCCAATTAGTGACGTCGTGAAATTGGCTGAACTTAATGATATCTATTTCGATTATGATAGTCATGACATTAGAGAAGATGCTGCCTTAGAACTGGATAAAATCGTTGATTTAATGTTAAATGATTACCCGGAAATGATCATAAAAATAGAATCACACACCGATTCAAGAGGTACATTATCATATAACGACAAACTATCTATAGACCGTGCTAATTCAACTTATGAGTATTTGATTAATAATGGTATAGATCCTTCTAGAATTACAGCTCACGAAGGTTTTGGAGAACGAAAGTTAACCAATGGATGTGAAGCAGATACCGACTGTGAGGAAGCAGACCACCAATTGAACAGACGTACCCACTTTATTGTGGTTCAAATGGAATAAACAACTTATAGTGTTTCATAAAAAACGCCATCAAAAGAATATCTTTTGATGGCGTTACTATTTTATTGTTATACTTAAAATCAAGGCGATAGGCGCTCAATTTTCCAATCATAATCCTCTTGAAGTTTATAACGGATCCGATCGTGTAATCGGTTTGGACGTCCTTGCCAGAATTCTATTTCCACAGGTCTCACCAAATAGCCACCCCAATGTTTTGGTCTTATAACTTCCTTGCCTTCCAATTCATCTTCTAAAGCTTTGAGTTTATTTTCTAGAACTTCTCTATTTTCAACAACCTCACTTTGGTTAGATACCAAGGCACCTATTTGACTGCCCCGAGGGCGAGACTCAAAATAGCCATCGCTTAAATTTTCAGCAATTTTCTCAGCCTTACCTTTAATAATCACCTGGCGTTCTGCTCCATGCCAGAAAAAAGACAAGCATACATTAGGATTCATAGCTATGGCTTTCCCTTTTTCACTATTATAATTAGTGTAAAAAATGAACCCTTCATAGGTGTATTTTTTTAATAGCACCACCCTATTTTTTGGGTAGCCATCCAAGCCGATAGTTGACACGGTCATAGCATTGGTTTCATCTTCAATAAAAAAAGCATCGACCTCATGAAACCATTTTTGAAACAATTCCAATGGGTTCTCAGGCACTTCTGTCAATAGTAGTGCGCCTTTTTCGTATGACTTACGATATTTGCTCAAATCCTTTTCCATAAGTTACAAAATAACAAAAAATTATACTTTTTTAACACAAATATCTTAGTAAACAATTTAAATTTGTAGCTTCTAAGAAACTATAATGAAATTTGAAAATTCCCCTCTAAGTAAAATACATAGTTTTTATAAACTTGAATTACCCTTTGGTAATTTTTATCTGTGTGAAAAATTTATTATTTCAGAAATACATGAAGGTGTTCATTTTGACTGGAATAAAATCATGCTTGCTGCAAAGGATATTTTAGGATACTACGGTGAAGAGGCTAAAGTAGCTTATATTTCTAATCGTGTAAATTCTTATTCTATAGACCCTCAAGACTGGGCGAATGTAACCGAAAATGCAACTCAGATTACGGCTACCGCCATAGTTTCTTATAGCTCAATGTCAGAAATGAATGCTAATTTAGAAAAGCACTTCGCTAAATTGGATATGGAAACCTGTAACTCTTTGGAGGAAGCTATTACTTGGGTTATCAATTCTAAGGTTGTAGATTAAAACTCAAAAGTTTTTCCGTCCCTAGCTAACTGCACATTATTAAAGACTTCCTTGGCTTCTTTTTTAAAGACTTGAATATTGTCGTAGCGCGTCGAATAATGACCTAAAATTAAGGTTCCTACATGCGCTTGCTTTGCTATTTGAGCTGCTTGTTTGGCTGTGGAATGCTTTGTTTTTGTAGCTAAGTTTTCATGTTGATCTAAAAATGTAGATTCATGATACAACACATCGGCATCTTTTATAATGGGAACAATATCTTCCTTATACATGGTATCACTACAAAAAGCATAGCTTAAAGGTTTTGGGCCTGGTGTAGTCACTTTTTTATAGTCTATTAAAACACCATCTTCATTTTCTACATCAAAACCCTGAACCAGTTTTCTGTAGTAAGCCACATTGATGTTGGCTTCTTCGGCAGCATAAATATTCAATTTTCTATCGCCTTCTTTTTCCTTAAAGAGATAGCCATTAGTATAAATTCTATGATTTAAAGGAATGGTATGTACTTCAACTTTATCATCTTCAAAAATTAATTCAGATTCATTTGAAGTTAATTCATGAAAATACAAGTTGTAATTGGTCCATGAATCGGCTAGTTTTAATTGAAGGGTTACAATTTCTTTAATGCCTTTAGGTCCATAAATATGTAAATCGGTTTCCCGGGTTAACAATCTGAACGTAGAAATCAAACCCACTAAACCAAAAAAGTGATCGCCATGTAAATGAGAAATAAATATATGCTTGATGCGATTAAATTTCACCTTATGTTTTCGCAACTGAACTTGTGTGCCTTCGCCACAATCGATAAGAAACATGTGATTGTTTATTTCTAATACTTGCGACGTGGTGTTATTTAAAGTTCTTGGCGTTGCACTATAACAGCCTAATATTGATAATTTCATAATGGTATTTCTGGTAGCGTTGCATGTTGAGTTGTTTAAGTAAAGTTTACACAACAAACAACTTTACGATCTATGGACCTTGATTAAAAACCTAAATCGCGTTCCATATCTTCCATTTCAATAAAATCGTAGGCCTCTTCAATGGTAGGAACCACTGCAATTTCTTCTGGAACCAAGTCTAAATCAATTTTATTGGTAACAATCACAAACGATTGTTTTGCGGCCTTATGCGTTTTTGAAAGTTCCAAGAATTCAACGATATCTGCTTTGGTAAAACTTCCTAAAGTGTTTAAAGCTACAATAATATTATTGTTTTTAAATTTAGGATATAAAGCCTGTATTTTTTTAACGAGTTCTATAACAGTAACTTTTTCTTGTGTAATTATAGAAGTATTTCCGTTTTGGTCTAAAATCATAATTTACTGTTTTATTTTTGATGCTAATAAATATATCACGGCCATTCTAACAGCCACGCCATTTTCAACTTGATCTAAAATAATGGACTGCTGCGAATCGGCAACATCACTAGTTATTTCCACACCTCTATTTATAGGACCTGGATGCATAACTGTAATTTCTTTATCTAATGAATCTAATAAATCTTTAGAAACACCAAACTGTTGTGTATACTCTCTTGTTGATGGAAAATAACTAATATCCATGCGCTCATTTTGCACACGAAGCATGTTTGCTACATCACACCAATTCAATGCTTTACGTAAATTAGTTTCAACCTTTACTCCAAGCTTGTCTATGTACTTTGGAATGAGTGTTTTTGGTCCGCAAACCATCACTTCAGCGCCTTGTAATTGCAGGGCAAATATATTAGAGAGCGCTACTCTACTGTGTAGAATATCACCAACAATAACCACCTTTTTGCCCTTAACCTCTCCTAGCTTTTCTCTTATGGAATATGAATCAAGTAGGGCTTGTGTAGGATGCTCATGAGCACCATCGCCAGCATTAACAATACTTGCATTAACGTGTTTAGAAAGAAACACACCAGCACCCGGATTTGGGTGGCGCATCACCACCATATCCACTTTCATGGATAAAATATTATTTACCGTATCAATTAAGGTTTCACCCTTTTTTACAGACGATTGTCCAGAAGAAAAATTAATAACATCGGCAGATAACCGTTTTTCAGCAAGCTCAAAAGATAATTTTGTACGCGTTGAATTTTCAAAAAACAGATTGGCAATAGTAATATCTCTAAGCGAAGGGACCTTTTTAATAGGTCTATTAATCACTTCTTTAAAATGATCGGCTGTTTCAAAAATTAGTTGAATATCTTGTTGATTAAGATATTTAATTCCCAATAAGTGGTTTACACTTAATTCGCTCATTATACAAGGTAAAAGTTAAAAATTAGAGCTTAAAAATTAATTAGATATACTTTTTAAAACTCGAACTTTAGTTATTTATTTTATTTTTCAATCAAGTAAACCGTATCGGCGTCGGCATCATCATGCTCTTTCCAGTTCACTTTTACTTTTTCATTATTTATCACATCTACTTGTCTGCCACGGTAATCGGGCTGAATAGGTAAATGTCTGCTAAATCGCCTATCTATAAGCGTTAACAGTTCAATTTCGTTAGGTCTACCAAAAGATTGGATGGCTGTTAGAGCCGCTCTAATACTTCTTCCAGTATAAAGTACATCATCAATAAAAACGATATTTTTATCTTCAACCAAGAAATTAATTTTCGTGCTATTGGCCTCTAAAGGTTTCTCACCTCTTCTAAAATCATCTCTAAAAAACGTGATATCCAAATGCCCGAGTTGAATATTTTTAACCTTATAATCTTCTGATAAAATTTTGGCAAGTCGATCTGCTAAAAACACGCCGCGAGGTTGTAAACCTATAAGCACCGTATTCGAAAAATCGTTGTGTTTTTCAATAAGTTGACAAGCCAATCGGTGAAGAATGATGTTTACCTCTTTCTCGTTAAGTAAAACTTTCTGACTCATATATTATCCAAAACGTAAGTTGGAGAACAAAGGTAATGCAAAATATTAGAAGTTGAAACCAATAACACTAAACTTTATTTGGGTGTATCCTTCCCTATTTCCGTGGAAAGGTCTTGCTAGAGTTTATCTTAAGCGGAGCCGAAAGGCTATATCATTTTCTCGAACCTCAAAAAAGGATACCGCTTCTATCCCTTACACGATAAACCCACGTTGTCTTTTAGAAGGTGGCACGACTGAAGCATCTATTTTTTATAAAGTTGCGGAGTTGGGTAGCTGTGAAGTTACAGAGGTCTTGCAGATATTGATAGTGTGTGGAAGTTTATGTCTTTGATTTATGCTATAATGTTCTCGACTTCGCTCGAACACCTATACTTATAACCCTAATAAAAAAAAGCCTCTCGAATACACGAGAGGCTTTAAGTTTTAAATGAATAAGAATCCTGTTTTCACAGGAACTAATTAGTTTTTCCCGTCCATTTTATCTTTAAGCGCTTGTAAAGCGTCGTTAGCATCACCTAAAGTTGGTTTTGCTTCAGCAGCAGCACTAGCAGCTTTCTTAACAGCAGCTTTTACGTTAGCAACTTCTTCAGCTTTAAAAATAGCAGTATGAGAAGCTACAACACGTTTAAACTCTTTGTTAAATTCAATGATTTTAAATTCTGCAGACTCACCTTTTTTAAGTTTGCTTCCATCTTCTTTCTCTAAGTGACGAGAAGGTACAAATGCAACGATATCTTCGTTAAATTCGATAGTAGCTCCTTTATCAACGATTTCAGAGATTTCAGCAGTATGAGTAGTTCCTAAAGCGAACTCAGTTTCATACTTATCCCAAGGGTTAGCAGTAGTTTGTTTGTGACCTAAAGATAATTTACGTCCTTCAACATCTAATTCTAATACAACAACATCTAATTTATCTCCTACAGCGCAGAATTCAGATGGGTGCTTAATTTTCTTAGTCCAAGATAAATCAGAGATATAAATTAATCCGTCGATACCTTCTTCTAATTCAACAAAAACACCAAAGTTTGTAAAGTTACGTACAACACCAGTGTGTTTAGAACCTACAGGGTATTTTCCAGTAATATCAGTCCATGGATCAGCAGTTAATTGCTTGATACCAAGAGACATTTTACGATCTTCTCTATCTAAAGTTAAGATAACCGCTTCAACTTCATCTCCTACAGATACGAAATCTTGAGCAGAACGTAAGTGAGTAGACCAAGACATTTCAGAAACGTGGATTAATCCTTCAACACCATCAGCAACTTCGATAAATGCACCGTAATCAGCGATTACAACAACTTTACCTTTTACTTTGTCACCAACTTTTACCTCTTCAGCTAAAGCTTCCCAAGGGTGTTTAGATAATTGTTTAAGACCTAATTGGATTCTTGATTTGTTTTCATCAAAATCAAGGATAACAACGTTTAATTTTTGATCTAACTCAACAATCTCGTTAGGGTGGTTAATTCTAGACCAAGATAAATCAGTAATGTGGATTAAACCATCTACACCACCAAGATCGATGAATACACCGTAAGAAGTAATGTTTTTAACAACACCTTCTAATACTTGACCTTTTTCTAATTGACCAATAATTTCTTTCTTTTGTTCTTCAATATCAGCTTCGATAAGCGCTTTATGAGAAACAACAACGTTTTTAAATTCGTGGTTGATTTTAACAACTTTGAATTCCATTGTTTTATTTACGTACTGATCGTAATCTCTAATTGGCTTAACGTCAATTTGAGAACCTGGTAAGAATGCTTCAATTCCGAAAACATCTACAATCATACCACCTTTAGTTCTACACTTAACGAAACCATTTACGATTTCACCAGACTCATGAGCAGCGTTTACACGATCCCATGCTTTGATTACACGTGCTTTTCTGTGTGATAATACTAATTGACCTGTAGCGTCTTCACGTACATCAATTAATACTTCTACTTTATCTCCAACCGCTAAGTTAGGGTTGTAACGAAACTCGTTTAAAGAGATAACGCCTTCAGATTTAGCGTTAATATCGATAATAGCATCACGATCTGTAATATGTACTACAGTTCCTTCTACAACTTCGTCATCTAAAGTGTCAACGAAATTTTCTGCTACTAACTTTTCAAATTCTTTTAATTGTTGATCGTCAACTTCATCAATACCTTCTTGGTAGTTGTGCCAGTTAAACTCTTTTAAGAATTTTTCAGGGTTTGCTTTAGCTTCAGATACTACTGGAGCTTCTACAGTTTTTGCTTCAGTTGCCTCAACTTCAGCTTGTTTTGCGTTTTCCGCCATTTTGTTAATTGATAATGTATCTTAGTTTTTTTAACCTTAATACATTATGTTTTGTATTCTGTATGCTTTGGAAGATTTAAGCGATTAACACACAGAAGTGTTATATAAAATTGAGTTCATTCCTTTTATCTTTCCAATAATCCGCTAAAAGGAGTGCAAAAATACATAATAATGATGTAATTACCTAAAAATGAATACATAAAATTAAAACCCTGACATTGAAGCTATTTAGAGTGTAAATGTGTGAAATTTCATTTTAGTTTTCATAAGAATAAAAGTGACAATCAGCTTAGTAAAAACAAAATGAGATATTTTACAGCATAAAGTTTAGTATAATATAGAATGTCTGGTCCTTTTAAATTCAAATTATCCTTTAATTTCTTAAGTTTTGGTATTACTTTTAACTAATAATTTTCATACCTTGTTAAGGTTGAAATAATCAATAACAATTTATTTAATCCATTATGACTGCAAAAGAAAAATATCAACCAGTACTAGACTTAGGAGAATCATTAAACATTAAAAACGGCGAAGTAAGAGAAGATGAAGGCGTTTTAAAAGTTAAGGGAGAAGCTAAAACTCAATATGAAAAAAATATCCTTTGGGATAAAATTAAAGAAATTGGTGGCGAAAACCCTGCTGATATAAAAGCTAATATTACTGTTGCCGATACTAGTGTGTTCCACAGACATGTGGTTAAAAGTGGTGAAACCCTTGGTAAAATTGCTGTTCAGTATTACGGAAAAGCATCAAAGTATCAAGATATATTTAAAGCAAACTCTGATATTTTAAAGAACCCTGATTTAATTCACCCAGGTCAAGAGTTAATTATCCCTAATCTGTAACATCAGAAAATTACAAACTATATAAAACGAATCTTTAAATGTTTAAAGATTCGTTTTTTTTTGTCATACTTTGAAGGTTTGCAGAGAGCACACAGCATTACACAAGTATTGGTTTATTTCTAACAGGGTATCTTCTTTGTGAAAATTGATTACAATTTAGTCTCCACTAAGGCAAGTAACTTTTGGAACTGCTCTTCCTTGGTCAATATCGAATTATCAAATTCAATAGCATCTTCAGCCTTAACAAGTGGCGAATCTGCACGTGTTGTATCTAAAAAATCACGTTCTTCTACATTTTTTAGTACCGCTTCATAAGTTACCTTATCCCCTTTTTCGGTAAGTTCTTGATAACGTCGTTTGGCTCTAGTTTCCGCGGAAGCTACCATAAATAATTTAAGTTCAGCATCTGGAAATACTACGGTACCAATATCGCGACCATCCATTACAACACCTTTATTTGCTCCCATTTTTTGCTGCTGTTCTACTAGTTTTTTTCGAACTGCAGAAACCGAGGCCACCGTACTCACAAATTTAGACACTTCTAAGGTGCGTATGTCCTTTTCAATGTTCACATCGTTTAAGTAAACTTCAGCAAAACCTAAAGCCTCATTAAATTTAAAGGTAATATTGATCTTTGAAAGTTGACCCACTAAAGCCTCAACGTTGAAAGCCTCTTTAGTTATTAGTCCGTTTTGCATGGCATAATAAGCCACACTACGATACATAGCACCTGTATCGACGTATACATAACCTAAATGTTTTGCTAATTGTTTAGCGACTGTACTTTTTCCGGTAGATGAAAATCCATCAATGGCAATGGTAATCTTATTCATTAAAATTGTTTATAGAGGCTGCAAAGGTATAAAGTTATATTGTTTTATTGGTTATTAAGTGAAAATCAAAAAACCGACATACATTCAAAGTATTTAACATATAATTTATCAACAACTTATAACTTTAAGTACTCGTAACTTTAAATACTTATAACTTAAAAACCTATTGTAAATCAATTTGAAGTCCGAAGAAGTTAGCGTTAGCCGCACTTGTATAACTGGCATAGGTGTAACTAAAACGCATTTTATTCATTTTTATAGAAAGCCCTGCTGAGAGTCCTGAAAAATTTCGCTGATCGATAATTCTCAAATCCTCGCCTCTTCTAAAATTATATCCCAAGCGCACATTAAAACCTTTATCTGGAAAAAGTTCTGCACCTATAATCGTATGCCTCACAACCTGACCTAAAAAACTAATACTTTCTTCTGTTTCGTTACCCGCTAAATCACTACTTGTTCGCGCAGGATTTGGTCGAGCAATCGGCCATTGCTGTAAATTCTCTAAAGTGACATGCCAACGAATAGGCACGTTTTCTAATTTTTGAGAAATACCAAAACCGATTTCAAAAGGTAGTTTTTCATGAACATCGGCATAAGTTGTAATTTGTGTTCCAAAATTTCGAACCACCAAAGCTGCATTCAATCCTAAATCTTCATCTATGTAAATTAGTCCTAAGTCGACAGCAACCCCAAAAGAATTATACTGTTCTAGTTTTGAAGAAATAAATTTTAGATTCGTTCCAAAATAGAAATCGGAATACCCCAACTGAAACGCATAGCCTAAAGATAAAGAAGCTTCATTTCCCGAAAAAGTTCCGGTAGAATTTCCGTCTTCATCATAACCATCAAACGACCCATAATTTATATAGTTTACCCCAGCATGAAACGTTTGAACACGTCTGTCGTACGTATAAGCGTATGCAGCAGACCCGTAACTTATGCCTCCTAAATAACTGGTGTAATTCACGGCCAACTGATTATTCATATCCACATTTATAGTTGCTGGATTAAATAATGGTTGGGTAACATCGTAGTCTACATTTGTAAAGACCTTCCCTCCTAATGCAGCTTGGCGAGGTGAAGAAATTAAATTTAAAAATTGATATGTATGCTCTCCTCCAACTTGTGCTGAAGCGAAAGTACCCATGAGTAAGCAAAAAGAGAGAATAGTTTTTTTCACCATATTTACGACACAAAGTAAGTAAATCTATCTTAAAACGATAGCATGTATCTTTTATTTTAAATCAAAAAAAAACCTCGAAATTTATCGAGGCTTTTTAAATTATTAATTAAAGTGCAGTAGCACTATAGTTTTTTCGCGTTTTTCACCTTTTGGTTAGTCACCGCTATTTTAACAACATCACTCATATCGGTTACATAGTGAAAAGTTAAACCTTTTAAATATTCTGGTTTTATCTCCTCAATATCACGTCTATTATCTTCACACAATAAAATTTCTTTTATTCTTGCGCGTTTGGCTGCTAAAATCTTCTCCTTAATACCTCCAACTGGCAGCACTTTACCACGAAGAGTGATCTCGCCAGTCATGGCTAAATTGTTCTTCACTTTCTTTTGTGTAAATAAAGATACTAAAGACGTTAACATAGTAACACCAGCACTAGGTCCGTCTTTTGGCGTAGCCCCTTCCGGCACGTGAATGTGTACATTATATTTATCGAAAACAGAAGCGTCTATTCCGAAAGCATCGGCATTCGATTTGATGTATTCCATGGCAATGGTAGCCGACTCTTTCATGACCTTACCTAAATTCCCGGTAATGGTCAAACTACCTTTTCCTTTAGATAAAATAGACTCAATAAATAGTATATCACCACCAACACGTGTCCAAGCTAAACCTGTAACAACACCAGCAACGTTATTGTTTTCGTATTTATCGCGTTCTAATTTAGGTCCGCCAAGAACTTCAATAATATCTTCGTTAGTCACTTTAATATTATAATCTTCTTCCATGGCAATGTTTTTGGCTGCATAACGCACCATTTTTGCCACTTGTTTTTCTAAACCACGAACACCAGATTCACGTGTATAACCTTCAACAATTTTCTCTAATTGCGGTTTTCCGATTTTTAAATCCTTATCACTTAAACCATGTTCTTTTAATTGTTTTGGAAGTAAATGACGTTTGGCAATTTCTACCTTTTCTTCAATGGTATAACCTGTTACATTGATAATTTCCATACGGTCTAATAAAGCCGGCTGAATAGTAGACAAACTATTAGAAGTGGCTATAAACATCACTTTAGAAAGGTCGTAACCCATTTCTAAGAAATTATCGTGAAACTCACTGTTTTGTTCTGGATCTAAAACTTCTAATAATGCAGAAGATGGATCACCTTGGTGAGAATTTGATAGTTTATCAATTTCATCTAAAACAAACACAGGGTTTGAGGTTCCTGCCTTTTTCAAACTCTGAATAATACGGCCTGGCATAGCACCAATGTAGGTTTTCCTATGTCCGCGAATTTCTGCTTCATCACGTAAACCACCTAATGAAATACGAACATACTCACGCCCTAAAGCTTCTGCTACCGATTTTCCTAATGAGGTTTTCCCAACCCCTGGAGGCCCATAAAGACAAAGGATTGGTGATTTCATATCATTACGCAACTTCAAAACTGCAAGATATTCGATGATACGTCGTTTCACATCTTCTAATCCGAAGTGATCACGATCTAGAACTTTCATGGCACGTTTTAAGTCAAATTTATCTTCTGAAAACTCATTCCAAGGCAATTCTAAAAACAGCTCCAAGTAGTTACGTTGAATAGAATACTCGGCAACTTGCGGATTCATACGTTGCATTTTTGCAATCTCCTTCTCGAAATGCTTCGCTACTTTTTCATCCCACAGCTTATCTTTAGCTTTGGCTTTCATTTCTTCTATTTCCTGATCGTGACTCACACCGCCCAATTCTTCTTGGATGGTTTTCATTTGTTGATGCAAGAAATATTCACGTTGTTGCTGACTCATATCCATCTGAACCTTAGACTGAATATCATTCTTAAGTTCAAGTTTCTGGAATTCAACGTTCATATACTTTAAAGTCGCAAGCGCACGCTTTTTCAACTCGTTAATCTCTAAAAGCTCTTGTTTTTCAGCTACCGAAAGATTCATGTTAGAAGACACAAAATTCACTAAAAACGAATTGCTTTCGATGTTTTTGATTGCAAAAGACGCTTCACTAGGAATATTTGGGTTTTCCTTAATGATATCTAAGGCTAATTCTTTAATAGAATCAATAATAGCAGTAAACTCCTTGTTTTTTAAAGCTGGTTTGGCTTCAGGAATATCTCTAATCGTTGCCGTCATGTAAGGTTCTTCAGTAAGCACTTCGGCTACTTTAAAACGCTTTTTACCTTGAATAATTACGGTAACATTACCATCAGGCATTTTTAAAACACGTAAAATCTTGGCAACCGTCCCTGTTTCATGAATTTCTTGAGCTGAAGGATCTTCAACCGATTCGTCTTTCTGAGCTACTACTCCAATAACTTTTCCGCCTTTATTGGCATCATTTATCAGTTTAATAGACTTGTCACGTCCGGCTGTGATAGGAATAACCACCCCAGGAAACAACACGGTATTTCGTAAAGACAAAATTGGTAGTGTTTCTGGTAACTCTTCATTATTAATCGCTTCCTCATCTTCAGGGGTCATTAACGGGATTAATTCTGCATTTTCATCAAACTCCTGTAATGACAAACTGTCAAGAGTTATAAAATTAGATTTCTTCATATATTATTTTAGGTCAATCTGTCATTAAAGACCAAATCAACCATTTTTTTGATTCTTAAATAAAATATTTATTTTATTGAATATCAGCAATTTACTAAACGCTAATGATATTCTGTAGTAGTATAAATTCAATACTTATGCCATAATAGTAAGGCTAAAAAGATCTCAAATGATTCATGTGCCCAAAATCATTTAAAAGTAAAAAGTCTTACAACTTCCCTGTTCTTTTCAAAATGTATAACAAAACAATAGGTAAAGCCAACAAAGCTATCATTAATAGATTGGTTTGAAAAAGCCAAGGAGCTAAAAGTAATGTGATTAAATAGCCACCAACAGCACCTCCAAAGTGCGCATCATGGCCGATATTTCCAATGCTGTTTTTCATACCATAAATAGAATATAGTAAATAGCCTATTCCGAAAAGATACGCCGGAATAGCAATTGGAATAAAGAAAAACATGAGTTTCATACCTGGTTGCAACAAAATCGCTGAATATATAATTCCTGAAACCGCACCACTTGCCCCTACGGCGCTATATTGAAATTCATTTTTATGAAAGTAATAAGACAATAAATTCCCTAGAAGCAAGCTTCCTATATAAATGACAATAAATGGAAACGCTCCTAAATTATTAATAACCACATCAGCAAAAAAATACAAAGACAGCATATTGAAAATCAAATGCTGTGTGTCGGCATGTAAAAATCCAGCACTAAACATTCTAATTTTCTCCCCTTTTTGAATAGCTCCAATATGGAATTTATATTTTTCAAAAAAATTATAATCACCAAAACCTTTATAGGATATGATTGCATTGGCTACAATGATGATAATAGTGACTAAGCTTAAATTGTCCATAAAGGATTTAAAGTTTAAATAGGATTTAACATATATTTGCTACTGCAAATCTAAAATTAATTAATGCATTTACTAGCTTATATTATTGTTTATCCTTTATTGTGGATAATTTCTATTCAACCATTTAGGATACTGTATTTTATATCGGATATGGTATTTGTTTTAGTTTACCATATTATTGGGTACCGCAAAAAAGTGGTTACAGAGAACTTGAAGTTGGTATTTCCTGAAAAATCTGAAAAGGATATTCTGGCCATTCGAAAAAAATTCTACAAACATATGTGTGATATGTTTCTTGAAATGGCTAAAACCATGACTATTTCTAGAAAGGCCTTACAAAAACGTTTTATCCTTAAAAACCCTGAAGCTTTTAAAGAAATTGAAAAGGGCGATAAAAGCATCCTACTTATGTTTGGACATTATGCTAGCTGGGAATGGGTTTTAGAACTTCAAAATCAAACATCGCTTCCTGGTTTTGGGGTTTACAAAAAACTTAATAATAAGTATTTTGATCGCTTAGTGCGAAATATTAGAGCCAAATACAACACCACATTAATTACTACTAAAGAAACCGTAAGTACTATAAACCATAATGAAGCTAAAGGTCTTAAAAGCGTTATTGCCTTTTTAAGTGATCAATCGCCTAGACTTTCTAAAGATGTATATTGGGGAGAATTTATGGGAATAGAAGTACCTTGTTTTACTGGTGCCGAGCGTATTGCCAAAAAATTGGACCTAACCATTGCCTTTTTAAAAGTCAACAAAGTAAAACGTGGTTATTACGAATCGGAATTCATTCTATTATCGGAAAACCCTAAAGAGTTTCCAGACTATGAGCTAACAGACATGTTTTTACGTGAGGTAGAAAAACAAATTTACGAGGCGCCAGAGTATTATTTCTGGACACACAAACGTTTCAAACATAGGAACAAGAAACCTACAAAATAACTAAAATAAAAAAGCTGTTTAAAAAGAAAATTATACTTCACTTTTTAAACAGCTTTTTTTAAGGTTTTATAATTTACAGAGTCTTTGCTATCTCACCTAATTCAGCAATAAACTTATCACCTAAAGTATCGGCTTCATCTTGCGATTTAGCTTCCGTATATATTCTAATAATAGGTTCTGTATTACTTTTTCTTAAGTGTACCCAGCTTTCTGCGAAATCGATTTTAACACCATCAATAGTGGTTAGTTCTTCATTTTTATAGCGGATAGCAATTTCTTTTAAAATGCCATCAACATCTAAACCAGGCGTTAATTCAATCTTCTTTTTACCCATAAAGTAACTTGGATATGTTTTTCTAAGTTCACTCACTTTCATTTTTTTGTCAGCTAACAAACTTAAAAATAAAGCCACCCCAACTAAGGCATCACGACCATAATGTGAATCTGGATAAATAATACCACCATTTCCTTCACCACCAATAACAACTTTGTTCTTTTTCATGAGGTTTACCACATTCACTTCACCTACAGCACTCGCTTCATACATACCGCCATGCTTTTCGGTAACATCACGAAGGGCTCGAGTCGAACTCATATTACTCACCGTATTACCAGGTGTTCTACTCAAAACGTAGTCGGCGCAAGCTACTAAAGTGTATTCTTCGCCAAACATCTCACCATTTTCATCCATAAAAGCTAAACGATCAACATCAGGATCGACAACAATACCTAAATCGGCATTATGCTTTTTAACAGCTTCCGATAAATCGGTTAAATGTTCCTTTAAAGGCTCTGGATTATGTGGAAACTCGCCATTAGGCTCGCAGTATAATTTGATCACTTCAACACCTAAACGCTCTAATAATAACGGAATAGCAATCCCTCCTGTTGAATTCACACCGTCAACAACCACTTTAAAACGCTCCGATTCAATAGCGCCAACGTTTACTAAATCTAAGTCTAATACTTCTATAATATGTAAATCGATGTATGCTTTATTCTTCGTGATTTTACCAAGACTATCTACATCAGCAAAATTTATGGCATCACCTTCGGCAATTTCAAGAATTTTAGCGCCTTCAACAGCATTTAAAAACTCACCTTTATCATTTAAAAGTTTTAAAGCATTCCATTGTTTTGGGTTGTGACTTGCCGTTAGAATAATCCCTCCATCGGCAACTTCCATGGGTACAGCTACTTCCACAGTAGGTGTCGTTGAGAGTCCGACGTCAACTACGTCAATCCCCAACCCGATTAGGGTGTTCATGACTAAATTCTGAATCATCTTACCCGAAATTCGTGCATCACGACCTACAACCACTTTGTAGTGTTCTTTATTACGTTGTTGTTTTAACCAAACCCCGTAAGCCGAAGCAAATTTTACAGCGTCAATTGGTGTTAAATTTTCACCAACCGCACCACCTATAGTTCCTCTAATGCCTGAAATTGATTTTATAAGTGTCATATGTTTTTATATTGACTATTGATTAATTAATAGTGTTTATTGTTGATTTTTATGTTGTATTCAAATAAAAAAGCCTCAGTACCCTACTACAACAAAAACTTAAAGATTAGAGTACATAAACTATGTATTTCCGAAACAAATATAGTATTTCAAAATCGGAATTCTTAAAAGGGAATTCGTAAATTTCCCAAATGAATTATTTAGCGCACATCTATCTTTCGGGGGAAAATGAATTGGTTACTATAGGAAACTTTATTGCCGATGGCGTTAAGGGAAAAAAGTACATGCAGTTCCCTAAAGAAATTCAAACCGGAATCTTGCTACATCGACATATAGACACTTTTACCGATGCACATCCAACGGTAAGGTTAAGCACAAAAAGGCTTCATAAAAAATACGGGCACTATTCAGGTGTGATTGTAGATATATTATATGATCATTTTTTAGCCAAAAACTGGCAGCAATATTCCGACACGCCGCTAATTGAGTATACCGAGAATTTTTACAATGCCTTGGAAGCGCATTACGATATTTTACCACTTAATATTCAAAAGCTTCTACCCTACATGCTCACCGATAACTGGCTATTAAGCTACGCCTCTATTGAAGGCATTTCTAGAGTTTTAGATGGTATGAACAGACGCACTAAAAACCGATCTGGTATGAATGAAGCTGTCTTTGAACTACAAGAGTATTATAATGAGTTTGAAGCTGAGTTTTCTTCGTTTTTTGATGAATTAATTCGCTCTTCAAAACAAAAGCTTGACGCACTAAATAGCATATAAATGAAAAATATACATATTGTTTTAGTAGCACTTCTTACCCTAATATATTCATGTAAAAAAAACATTAAAAGAGGCTTAGTCACTAAAAACGCTATGGTAGTTTCAGCCCGTGTAGAAGCTTCTAAAATAGGTAGTGATATATTAGAAAAAGGCGGTAATGCTTTTGATGCCATGGTGGCCACACAACTAGCACTAGCTGTAGTGTACCCTTGTGCTGGTAATATTGGAGGTGGTGGTTTTATGGTCTACAGAAAGGCTAATGGTGACATTGGAAGTTTAGATTTCAGGGAAAAAGCACCAAAAGCAGCAACAAAAGATATGTATTTAGATTCCTTAGGTCATATTATTCCAGATAAAAGTATTAAAGGCGCTATGGCTGTTGGCGTTCCAGGCACCGTAGCCGGTATTATGGCCGTACATGAAAAACTTGGTTCTCTACCTCTTGAAACCATTATAAAACCAGTTATAGAGCTCGCCGAAAAAGGTTATATCATTTCTAAAAGTCAGGAAAAACGATTTAGAGACAAACAAACTGATTTTAAAGACGTTAATAAAGACTCCATATTATTCATTAACAACTTTAAGCCCGGAGATACTTTAAAACAACCTGCCTTAGCTAAAACTTTAAAAGCGATTATGAATCACGGTAAGGCGGAATTCTACAAAGGTGAAATGGCTAAAACTTTGGTTAGGTTTATTCAAAATAACGGTGGTATTGTTTCTGAAGAAGACATGGCTAATTATGAAGTGCAATGGCGCCGCCCTATCACTTTTAATTACGATGATTTGAGGATTATTTCCATGGCACCACCTTCAAGTGGCGGTATTTGCTTGGGACAAATTATGAAAATGATAGAACCTTACGATCTTCATGACATGGGGCACAATACTCTAAAAAGCATTCAAATAATTACCGAGGCTGAAAAACGTGCTTACGCCGATAGAAGTTATTACTTAGGAGACCCCGATTTTGTTAATATCCCCACTAAAAAACTGCTTGACACCTCGTATCTTAATCATAGAATGTCCGATTTTTCATTTAACAAGTCAACGCCTTCCGAAACTATTTCACATGGTAATGTACAAGTTATTGAAAGCAATGAAACCACACATTATTCCATTATAGATCAATTCGGCAACGCAGTTTCCACTACAACCACTTTAAACTCATATTATGGTTCCAAACTCTATTGCAGTGAACTAGGGTTCTTTTTAAATAATGAAATGGACGATTTTAGCAGTAAACCTGGTATTCCTAATCTATTTGGACTCATAGGAGCTGAAGCCAACAGTATTGCTCCCGAAAAACGCATGCTTAGTTCTATGACCCCTACCATAGTTGAAAAAAATGGTGAGTTATTCATGGCTGTTGGTACCCCAGGAGGTTCTACGATAATTACATCGGTGCTACAAACCATACTCAATGTTCATGAGTTTGGTATGGGCATGCAGGAAGCCGTAAATGCCCCACGGTTTCATCATCAATGGTTACCAGACGTTATCACTATGGAGCCGAATTCATTTGATAAAAGCGTTATAAACCAACTTGAAATTTTAGGTTATAAAATAAAAGAAGGAGAATCTATTATTATAGGTAAAGTAGACGGTATTCTAGTTACGGAAGATCATTCTTACGAGGGAGGTGCCGATCATCGAGGTGATGATACCGCCGTAGGATTTTAATTAATTTACTATCTTTAAAAGGATGTAATTAGTAAATTAGACCTAACCAAGCCCTAAAAAAACATTTTATGCCAAAAAAATCAACTAAAGTATTTAAAATTATAGCCGGTGTCATTATTTTTTTCACTCTTCCTAGTTTACTTTTTTTCGGTTTCCTTTATTTTAAATATAATGAAGATCTACCTACCGGGGTTCAGGGAGAAACTGCCGACCAATTAGCCCATAATATGCTAGAGGCTTTAAATTACGAAGCCTACAAAAACACAGATCACATTGAATGGACCTTTAAAAAACGTCACCATTATAAGTGGGATAAAAAAAATAACATCTGCGAAGTATATTGGAAATCCTATCGGGTGGTTTTAGATTTAAATAATAAAGAAAACACTAAAGTTTATATTCAAGGTTTTATAAATCAGAGTGAATTAGCACCAGAACTTATTGAAACAGCTACCAACTATTTTAACAACGATTCCTTTTGGCTCGTCGCTCCATATAAGGTTTTTGACAAAGGCGTGGAGCGCCGATTGGTTAAAACTACAAACAATGATGCCTTATTAGTTACTTACACTTCTGGAGGCTCTACCCCTGGCGATTCGTATTTATGGTTAATGGATGATGATTATAAACCGGTCGCATTTAAAATGTGGACTTCTATTTTACCTATCGATGGATTAGAAGCTTCATGGAACCGATGGAAAACGACTGAAACTGGAGCACAACTCCCCGAATTTCATAAAATGTTGTTTTTAGGTCTAGAAATCACTGATATTAAGGGATATAACTAAATCATTAAATTAAAATTCTTTGCTTTTTTTATTGAATAATAAGAAATACTCAGTAATGAAGTATGAGTAGCGACATAAAACTGTTAAAGTTTGTTAATTTTTTACAAATTTTTAAAAATCAACAACCCTACAAATTAGGATACCATCACATTACTTTTATGGTAATAATTCCACTTACCCATCCAAAAGACACCCCTAAAATTTATAAAAGATTTTTTATGGATACCTATACCCTAAAATTTATATCCCTCGCATAAAATTAGCCAATAATTAACAATTGTTAAGGACTTCAAAACGGATTTTAACAGCCTGTTTTTCTTGTGTACTTTAGTACAAGATTTAAGTAAAGCACTTAAACAGACCCATAAATTTTAATATTATAGTCCTATGAAAAAATTAACTTTTTTATTGTTTTTAGCCTTTGGTTTTTCTTTTGCGAACACTACAAATCCAATTAGTCAAGATGTTCAAGTTGGTGATGAGCTTGTGATTAACGTTCAAAAAGCAGACAAGTTCAATCATGTTGATTTCCCTAGACTTAATTTTATTGTAAAACGTGGGGGTATTGGAAACTATAGCAGTGTAGATGGAGAAGTTGTTGTGGTAAAAAATGTAACAACTAACAATCAAGGTAACACACAAGTCACTTTAGAACGTAAAAATGGAAAGAAATTCTTCGGTTATTTAAACGCTGTAGATGCCGATTTAACGAAAGCCTTAAATTCTGGCGAAATATCTAAAAAATAATTAAAAGTTTTAGATTATAAGAATTAGTCCTCATATACTACATAAACTTGAAAAAGGATTACTTTATTTCCAAATAAGGTAATCCTTTTTTTTTGAAGTCTACTGAAATAATTTTACTTACTGCGCTGCCCTACAAACTTATGGCTATCGGACTTAAAAAGCACATTAAAACTCGTTAAGCTACCGTAAATCCTGGTAATGTACTGTTGCAAGTCCACTTTACTTTGTTCATCTAAATCGCTCGAATTAATACGTTGCTCCATAACACGAAGGCGATCTCTAACCATAATAATCTTATTAAAAAACTTATCTATAGGCAATTCGTAAGCTTTCAAATTGGTGTCGCCAGGTTCAAGAATTATTTTTCCGCCCTTGTATTTATCAGCAATTGGCACCACCTCGCTCACATCACTATATTTTTTCAATATACGCACCAAACTACTTTCAACTTCAGCAAAACTAATGGTATCTACATCGCCATCGGCTGCTTCAATAACCTCAAAATCACTATCAATTTCAATGGTTTCTAAGCCGTTATCTATAAAAGTCACCCAATAATATTGAGCTGTTACGTTGGTTATCACACCCTTACCAAATTCAGAATGATTTATGCGTGATCCTATTCCTAATATTTTCATAAGTCTAAATTATCTTAATGGTTTTACTCAGCTAAATATAAGGTCTTCAAAAGAAATTTTAAAGAAAAATAAAGTTGAAAACCAAAGCAAAAATTTATATAGCCCTTTCGCGGAAGACTACAAAACTTCACAAGAATTTAACAACTAAAATTGTAACTTTGCGCTTTTGCAAATTTATGAGCCAATTCAACGATTTTATTGAGGTTAAAGGAGCTAGAGTTCACAATCTAAAAAACATTGATGTCTCCATTCCTAGAGAAAAGCTTGTAGTTATTACAGGTTTATCGGGGAGCGGAAAATCTTCTTTAGCTTTTGACACCATATATGCTGAAGGTCAGCGCCGATATATAGAAACGTTCTCGGCTTACGCCAGACAGTTTTTAGGTGGCTTGGAACGTCCGGATGTTGATAAAATTGATGGCTTATCTCCCGTTATTGCCATAGAGCAAAAAACGACTAGTAAATCGCCACGATCTACCGTAGGTACCATTACTGAGATTTACGATTTCATGCGTTTACTTTTTGCTCGTGCTTCAGATGCTTACAGCTTCAACACCGGCGAGAAAATGGTAAGCTATAGCGACGACCAAATAAAAGAACTCATCTACAGTGATTTTAAAGGAAAGCGCATCAATATTTTAGCACCAGTGGTACGTTCCAGAAAAGGGCATTATCGCGAATTATTCGAGCAAATAGGAAAACAAGGCTTTGTAAAAGTGCGCACCGATGGTGAGATTAAAGACATCACTAAAGGCATGAAATTAGATCGTTACAAGAATCATGACATCGAAATAGTTATAGATCGATTGGTTATTAACGATTCGGCCGATAACGACAAGCGACTTTCTGAAACCATAAATACAGCCATGTATCACGGTGATGATGTGTTATTAATTATAGATCAAGACACTCAGGAAACCCGCTATTTTAGTCGTAATTTAATGTGTCCGAGTTCAGGAATATCCTATCCGAATCCAGAACCTAACAATTTCTCTTTCAACTCGCCTAAAGGAGCTTGTCCAAATTGTAATGGTATCGGAAATCTTTATCAGGTTAACGAAGCCAAAATAATTCCCGACGATTCTATTTCCATAAATAACGGCGCATTAGCACCGCAGGGACCGAAAAAAAACAGTTGGATTTTTAAACAGCTGGAAACGATTGCTCAACGCTTTAATTTCAGTTTAACAGATCCTTATAAAGACATTCCTGCAGAAGCAAAACAAATGATTTTGTACGGAGGCAATGAAAAATTCTCTATAGAAAGTAAGACCTTAGGTGTTACGCGAGATTATAAAATAGATTTTGAAGGCATTGCCAATTTTATTGAAAATCAATACAATAATGCCGAATCGACCTCTATAAAACGCTGGGCAAAAGATTTTATGGATAAGGTTGACTGTCCTGTTTGCGAAGGTTCACGCTTAAGAAAAGAGTCACTTTACTTCAAACTAAACGGTAAAAACATTGCCGAATTAGCCCAAACCGATATTGTAGAGTTAGCCCAATGGTTTGATGTGCTAAACGAGAAACTCTCGGAAAAACAACTAAAAATTGCAGAAGAAATTCTCAAAGAAATAAAATCAAGATTACAGTTTTTATTAGACGTTGGTTTAGATTACTTGAGTTTAAACAGAAGCTCAAAATCACTTTCTGGTGGTGAAGCACAACGTATCCGATTAGCCACACAGATAGGTTCGCAATTGGTTGGTGTCCTCTATATTTTGGATGAACCTAGTATTGGACTGCATCAACGTGATAATGAAAAACTCATCAATTCTTTAGTCTCCTTACGTGATATTGGAAACTCTGTTATTGTTGTAGAGCACGATAAGGACATGATTGAACGTGCCGATTACGTTATTGATATCGGCCCTAAAGCCGGAAAATATGGTGGTGAAATCATCAGTATAGGTAATCCTGATGAACTAAAAACCCACAATACTTTAACTGCCGATTATTTAAACGGCAAAAAAGAAATTGAAATTCCTAAAAAGCGCCGCGAAGGCAATGGCCATTTTATAGAGTTAAAAGGGTGTACGGGTAATAATTTAAAAAACGTATCCGTAAAATTTCCTTTAGGAAAAATGATAGGTGTTACAGGGGTATCTGGTAGTGGAAAATCAACTTTAATTAACGAGACGCTCTACCCTATTTTAAATGCGCATTATTTCAATGGCGTTAAAAAGCCTATGCCTTATAAAAGCATTAAAGGCTTAGAGCACATCGATAAAGTTATTGATATTAACCAGTCGCCCATAGGTAGAACGCCACGAAGTAATCCTGCCACTTATACAGGTACTTTTAGTGAAATTAGAGCTTTATTTGCTAAAGTTCCTGAAGCTATGGTAAGGGGTTACAAAGCTGGTCGATTCAGTTTTAACGTTAAAGGCGGACGCTGTGAAACCTGTCAAGGTGGTGGTTTACGAGTAATTGAAATGAATTTCCTTCCAGATGTTTATGTAGAATGCGAAACCTGTCAAGGCAAACGATTTAACCGCGAAACTTTAGAAATTCGCTACAAAGGAAAAAGCATTAGTGATGTTTTGAACATGACCATGAATGAGGCGGTAGATTTTTTTGAGCACATCCCGAAAATTCATAAAAAACTTAAAACCATAAAAGATGTTGGTTTGGGTTATATCACTTTAGGACAGCAAAGCACAACGCTTTCTGGTGGTGAAGCTCAGCGTATCAAACTCGCTACGGAGCTTTCTAAAAGAGATACCGGAAACACTTTTTATATTCTTGATGAACCTACAACCGGTTTACATTTTGAAGACATCCGCGTGCTCATGCAAGTGTTAAACAAGCTGGCCGACAAAGGTAATACCGTTCTAATTATCGAGCATAATTTAGATGTGATTAAAACCGTAGATCATATCATTGATATTGGTTATGAAGGTGGAAAAGGCGGTGGAAAAGTGATTGTTGAAGGCACTCCTGAAGAAGTTGCTAAACATAAAAAAAGTCATACTGCTAGATTCTTAAAAAAAGAATTACATTAGACTGAATTAAAACGAATATTGAAATAAAGTAGTTATCCTGAACCATTCTAGGCTCACTACTATAAAACATAAAAATTAAGACATTATGAGAACAGAAAAACACCCAAAAGGCTGGAACGAAATTAAAACAAACGATTCTTGGGCCATATTTAAAATAATGGGTGAATTTGTTAGTGGTTTTGAAAAAATGAGCAAAATTGGACCTTGTGTGTCTATTTTCGGTTCAGCGAGAACAAAACCAGATCATAAATATTATAAGTTAACCGAAAATGTTGCTAAAAAAATTGTTGAAGGCGGATACGGTGTTATCACTGGTGGTGGTCCCGGTATTATGGAAGCCGGAAACAAAGGCGCACATTTAGCTGGCGGAACTTC
This sequence comes from Pseudotamlana haliotis, assembly GCF_008806375.1. Taxonomy (GTDB): domain Bacteria; phylum Bacteroidota; class Bacteroidia; order Flavobacteriales; family Flavobacteriaceae; genus Pseudotamlana; species Pseudotamlana haliotis. The sequence goes on from NZ_WAAT01000015.1 coordinate 29,295, forward strand.
AGTAGGGCTGAATATCGAATTACCTTTTGAACAGCATGACAATCCGTATATCGATGCCGATAAAAACTTAGATTTCGATTACTTTTTTGTGCGTAAAGTTATGTTTGTCAAATATTCACAAGGTTTTGTAGTGATGCCTGGTGGTTTTGGAACTTTAGATGAGCTTTTTGAAGCCATTACCTTAATACAAACCCATAAGATTGGAAAATTCCCAATTATCCTTGTCGGAAGAGCCTTTTGGGCTGGCTTATTTGAATGGATTAAAAACACACTTTTAGAAACCGATGCGACTATTAGTGCTAAGGATTTAGATCTCATTCACTTGGTAGACAACGAAGATGAAGTTATTGAAATTTTAGATGAATTTTATAAAAGCTCAGATTTAAGCCCGAATTTCTAAGCCCTCTAGAACTCAAATCTTATCAATCAATTGCATACTATAAATTTGATCGATACGTTTGAAAAATTAAGTCTAATGCTATATTTTATCCAGCACATGAACATTCATTAACCTAAATCATCACCTCTTTGAGATTACGTCTTTTTAATTGTTTTCTTTTCTTCACCATAGGCCTACTTAGTTTTAGTCAAAACAAAATTGACTTGAAGGCTGTTTTTGATGTGGAAAACAAACAAATAAAGATTTCTCAAACCATCGTTTATTACAATAATACCGATGACACTCTGGATAACATCTATTTGAATGATTGGAATAACAGTTATTCATCAAAGCACACGCCTCTTGCCAAACGTCTGGCCGAAGAATACAAAGATGAATTTCAGCTTGTAAAAGATGAAGATCGTGGCTTTTCAACCATCGAACATATTAAACAAAATGAACAGCGTTTAGATTATGATGTACTAGAAAACCAACAAGATATCATAAAAGTTTATTTAAAAGAACCTTTAGAGCCTCAAGGCTCATATGAGCTTCAATTAGATTATTTGGTTAACATTCCGCATGCCAGTTTTACACGTTACGGTATCACCGATAATAAAGATATCAACTTGAGGTATTGGTACATCACGCCAACCGTTTATGATGGCGAATGGCAGTACTACAGTAATAAAAATCTAGATGATTTATTTATTCCGAAGGCAGATGTTTCCTTAGAAATTGAATATCCAAACACACATACACTTATTTCAGATTTAGATTTAACTAATAAATCGCAATCAACTAATAAAGAAACAGTTACACTTAGTGGAAAACACAGAAATTCCAATAAATTATTTCTTCATAAATACAATAGTTTTAAAACCATTGAAACTGACGGATTTTCAATAGTTTCAAATATTGAAGGCAAAAACATTGAGATTTTAGACAAGGTGATGATCACAGAACGTGTTACAGAATTCATCCTAGAACACTTTGGGAAATACCCTCACAAAAGACTTTTATTAAGTCAGATTGATTACGACAAAGATCCTATTTATGGTTTAAACATCTTACCGAATTTCATTAAAACACACCCTGCAAGTTTTGATTATGAGCTTAAGATTCTAAAAATCGCCTTGTACAATTATTTAGAAAACACTTTACTCATTAACCCAAGAGATGAACAATGGCTTATTGATGGAATACAAATTTTCTACATGATGGAATATGTAGACAAATACTATCCTGATATGAAATTTTTAGGGTCCATTGCCGATTTCTGGGCCGCTAGACCATTTCATGCTTCAGACATGATGTATAACGACAAATACATTTTGGCTTACATGGTTATGGCTAGAACCAATAGAGACCAGCCACTGACTATGGCCAAAGACTCGCTTTTAAAGTACAACGTCAACATTGCAAACAAATACAAGGCTGGAGTTGGCTTTAAGTATTTAGATGACTTTACAGACCATACTATGGTTGAAAATAGTATTGAGTCCTTTGTAAAAGAATCTAAACTAAAAAACACCTCGGTAACTGAATTTGAAGCCCATTTAAAGTCCCAAACCGATAAAAATATTGATTGGTTTTTTAGTGATTACCTCGATACTAGAAAATTCATTGATTATAAAATTCAAAAGGTTAGCAAAACCGAAGACTCCATAACCCTAACCATTAAGAATAAAGGCAAAAACCAAATGCCTGTGTCATTGTACACTCTTAAAAACGACAGCGTTGTTGCTAAGCAATGGGTTGAAGACATTCCTGAATACAAAACCATTACCATACCACGAAACGACGGTGATAAACTGGTTTTAAATTACAATAATACCATTCCAGAATTCAACTTGAGAGATAACTGGAAATCTATAAAAGGGCCGTTTTCTAATAACAAACCCCTACAAATAAGATTATTTAAAGACTTAGAAGACCCCAATTATAGCCAAGTGTTTATCATGCCTATTTTAGAGTTTAACAACATTTATGATGGTATCAACTTAGGTTTAAAAGCTTACAACAAAACCTTATTGCGTCGTATGTTTTACTACAAGATTTCACCGCAATATTCATTTGGTTCACAAACTGTAACGGGCTCAGCAACCATTTCTAAAACACACAATATTCACGATCGTAATTTGTTTTTTCTGAATTATGGTATCTCTGGATCATACAAATCTTATGCTGAAGATTTATTTGTTAGACGCATAACACCATCCTTTTCTTTACTTTATAGAGATAATGAAGATTTTCGCTCAAACAAAAGAGGTGCACTCTATTTTAGATTTGTTGATATTCATAGAGATGAAGACCCTCACAATATTCAATCACCTAATGACGAACCTAATTACTCCTTATTCAATACAAGGTTTATATATTCCAACGACAACTTAATTGATTTTTACAAATGGTCTGTAGATTTACAATTTAGTAAGGAATTTAGTAAAGTCTCACTAAATTATGAATACCGTCATTTATTTGAAAACAACCATCAAATCAACTTAAGAGCCTTTGCTGGAGCCTTTTTAAGAAATGATAATGACCCCAATTCTGATTATTTTAGTTTTGCTTTAGACCGCCCAACCGATTACCTATTCGATTACAATTACTTAGGACGATCAGAAGACACCGGTATTTTTAGTCAGCAGTACATTCCAGCGGAAGGTGGTTTTAAATCGAAGCTTCAACCTGCTTTTGCCAATCAATGGATTACCACTTTAAACGCCAGTACTACTTTGTGGCGCTATATTTTACTCTACGGTGATGTGGGGTTGGTAAAAAATAAATATCAAGATCCAGAGTTTGTTTACGGCACTGGTATTCGAGTTAATTTGGTGACAGACTATTTCGAATTGTATTTCCCAATTTATTCAAATTTAGGTTGGGAAGTCTCGCAACCTAATTACAGTGAGCACATTAGATTCATATTTACCATAGACCCGCAATCCCTACTCGGATTGTTTAGAAGGCGTTGGTTTTAGCCTTTGAAATTTAAATATTATCAGTGAAAGCCTTTTTTTGATTAATTAATTTCAACAAAACCACCACAATAGATCACTTCATTAAATTATCCACAACAACTTAGGCGCTTTTAAAATTGCAAAAAAGCCAAAAATTAACTACTTTTGCGCTAACTGAAAAATTCATGGCTTCTATGCAAACCTTATCCGATTTGAATACTAATTTATCATTCGAAGATTTTAAAACTGAAGTACTAAATGATTATCGAACGGCTGTAATAAGTCGTGAATGTAGCCTTTTAGGTCGACGTGAAGTTTTAACCGGAAAGGCTAAATTCGGAATTTTTGGAGACGGAAAAGAGGTGCCACAATTAGCCATGGCCAAAGCATTTCAAAAAGGCGATTGGCGTTCGGGCTATTACCGTGACCAAACCTTTATGATGGCTATAGGCGCACTAACGCCAGAACAATTTTTTTCAGGACTCTATGCCAACACCAATTTAGAATTAGAACCTATGTCTGCAGGGCGCCAAATGGGCGGTCACTTTGTAACGCATAGTTTAAACGAAAATGGTAGTTGGAAAAACTTAAAAGCACAATACAACTCCAGTGCAGATATTTCACCTACAGCTGGGCAAATGCCACGTTTATTAGGTTTAGCACAAGCTTCAAAAATATTTAGAAACGTAAAAGGTATTAATACCACCAATTTTTCAGAAAACGGAAATGAAGTGGCATGGGGAACCATTGGAAATGCTAGTACTAGTGAAGGTTTATTTTTTGAAACGATAAACGCCGCAGGGGTACTTCAAGTCCCTATGGTGATAAGTGTTTGGGATGATGAGTACGGTATTTCAGTACATGCTAGACATCAAACCACCAAAGAAAACATCTCTGAAGTTCTAAAAGGATTTCAACGCGATAACGATACTAAAGGCCTTGAAGTTTTACGTGTTAAAGGTTGGGATTATGCCAATTTGGTAGAAACGTATCAAGAAGCTAGTAAAATTGCTCGTGAAGAACACGTGCCTGTATTGATTCATGTTTCAGAACTAACACAACCACAAGGCCACTCCACTTCAGGGTCTCATGAGCGTTACAAAGACGCTAACCGTTTAGAGTGGGAAGCCGATAATGATTGTAACTTAAAATTCCGTAATTGGATTATTGAGAGCAGCATTGCCACAAACGAAACCTTAATTGAAATTGAACGTGCTGCAAAGCGCGATGTGCGTGAGGCCAAGAAAAATGCTTGGAATACCTTTTTACGACCAATTTCAAAGGAACAACAAGAGTTAATCGCTTTATTAAAACCGATTGCAAAACAAAGTGTTAACGGTGTTTTTATTTCTAAAATTATTGAAACCTTAACGCATATTGACGAACCTACTCGAAAAGATTTACTTTCTAATGCACGACGTGTATTACGATATTTAGTCTCTGAAACTTTTGAAGAAAAAAGAAAACTTCAGGTTTGGATTGATACTATTTTTGAACAGACGCAACCACGATTTAGCTCTCATCTATATTCAGAAACCCAGGGTTCAAACACTAGAATTGAAGAGGTGAAACCAAGCTTTGAAGAAAACGCTGAAATGGTTGATGCCCGTATCATTTTACGTGATAATTTTGATGCCATTTTTGAAAACTACCCTGAATCTCTAATTTTTGGTGAAGACACCGGAAATATTGGTGATGTAAATCAAGGTTTAGAAGGTTTACAAGCTAAATATGGTGAATTACGTGTGGCTGATGTTGGTATACGTGAAGCTACTATTTTAGGGCAAGGTATTGGTATGGCCTTACGCGGCATAAGACCAATCGCTGAAATCCAGTATTTAGACTATATTTTATACGCTATACAAATTATAAGTGACGATTTAGCAACAACACATTACAGAACAAAAGGCAAGCAAAAAGCGCCACTAATTATTAGAACCCGTGGTCATCGTTTAGAAGGTATTTGGCATTCAGGCTCACAAATGGGCGGTATTTTAAATTTAGTTAAAGGGGTCAATTTATTAGTACCACGAAATATGACTAAAGCAGCAGGGTTCTACAACACCTTATTACTTGGTGACGATCCAGCTATTGTAGTAGAATGTTTAAATGGATACCGTCTAAAAGAAAAAATGCCAAACAATTTAAGTTCAATAAAGACGCCAATTGGTGTGGTAGAAACTCTAAAAGAAGGCTCCGATATTACATTAGTGTCTTACGGTTCTACTTTAAGAATTGTTCAAGAAGTAGCTAAAGAATTGCTTGCAGCTGGTATTGACGCTGAAATTATTGATGTGCAATCCTTAATTCCGTTTGATATCAATCATGATATTGTAAAAAGTATCGCAAAGACCAATCGTGTTATGATTATCGATGAAGATGTTCCTGGAGGCGCTTCAGCATATATTTTAGATGAAATTTTAAACCGTCAGAATGCTTTTCAATATTTAGACAGCGCGCCAAAAACCCTAACAGCTAAAGCGCACCGCCCTGCTTATGGTAACGATGGTGATTATTTTTCTAAACCATCAGCAGAAGATATTTACGAAGCTATTTATGCACTAATGCATGAAAGCAATCCAACAAAATATCCGAAGTTACGCTAGGCTAGAAATTGATTATTAGTTGTAAGGATTGTTTATGCGTCTATTTGTTGAATCGTTTAACCATGTCATTTAAAAATTGTTCTCGACTCCGCTCGAACACCAACTAAAAAAAATGCTACTTAACGATCTTCGATTTCTATGAAGTAACCAAATGATTTTGAAATAAATGTTCAGATTTTATTATAAAGATTACAGGTTCTCGACTCTGATCGAACACCATGATCAAACAACTTCATAGACGGTCTTCGAGCAGAGTTGAGAAGGTATCACCATTTAGAGTTGACTGTTTTTAATTATTAATTTTTCACTTTTAATTATTTAAACGTGTCATTGGCTAGTGTATTGAATATTGTTTATTTACTATTGATTATTGCATTTACTTTGAATGCTGTTTATGCGTTTATTTCTTGAATCGTGTACTGAGTTACTGTGACTAAAATTTCATTTTTAATTATTCACTTTTCATTTCTAACAACGTACTTTTACAATTAGATTTTAAAAAAGACCTTTATGAAAGCCGTTTCGGTAAGAGAAATAAGAAAAGAGTTAAAAAGTTTGTCTTCGGAAGAATTAGAAGAACTCTGCTTACGACTATCGCGTTTTAAAAAAGAAAACAAGGAGCTACTCACCTATCTACTTTTTGAATCGCACCATGAAGACGATTATATCGCTAGTGTAAAAAGTTATATGGACGAAGAATTTGAAGCTATAAACCGTAATAGCATTTTTTACATCAGGAAAAGCGTCAGGAAGATTTTAAGAAACGTCAAGAAATTTATTCGCTATTCTCAAAAGAAAGAAACTGAAGTAGAGCTCCTCCTCTATTTTTGCGAGCAACTCAAGGCCTTTAGACCGTCCATTTCCAGAAGTACGCAACTACAAAATTTATACAACCGTCAGTTAGATTTAGCCAAAAAAATTATTGGCAACCTGCACGAAGACCTACAATACGATTACAACTTAATGATTGAAGATTTGTAACAAAAAAAAACGACTGTCTGGAACAAACTTGGTTGTTATAAATTTTAAAGAATTAATCAAAGAGGTTTATACCAAAATGCTTTGCAAAGTTTATATTTGCTTTTTTTTAATCTTTTTTTGATTAAAAAACGAATCACAATTAGTTAATCCATTATAAAATATCATTATTAAAAAATGAAGCTATCTATCTCTAAATTTCTAACTCTAGGTTTATTTGTATTGATCTCAAGCTGTTCAAGTGTAAAAGAATTAAGCCACTGGACTTCTGACGATGTTGCATCCATCAAGTCTAAAAACATATTAGTTATTGTAAAAGCTAAAAAGCCAAGTACACGAGAATCTTTCGAAAAACAAATTACAAAGCAGCTTAAAGCCGAAGGTTTAAACGCCACATCTAGTTATGTGCAATTCCCAGAGTTGAACCCGAATGACTCTTTATCTAAGGCAGAGCTTCAAAACGTAAAAAAGATCCTTAAATCAAATAAATTTAACGGCGTGGTTTATAGCCGTGTCATTGGTGTTGAAAAACTAACAAATACTACAACCTCTGGTGGTTATGAAGCTGGTGCAACTTTAGGGGATTACCCGTTACTGTACGATATGGGCTTTTACGGATTTTATTCAAATACACTTCCAGAACCTAGTTTTGAAGGCGTTTACGAACCTTTAGAAGTACAAACACAAACGGCTAATATCTATGTTTTAGAAACATCGGTTTATAACTTAGATCTAGAGCCTAAAAAGCAAATGGTAGCCTCTGTAACCTCTAAAATAGACAATGTTGAAACTGGTCATAATTTAGCCAAGAACTACGCTAAAACCATTGTAAACGGTGTAAAAAAGAAGTAAGCATAACATATTTAGATATAAATATAGAAGCTGAATAGAAACACATTAATCTGTTTTTATTCAGCTTTTATAGTAAAACAAACAGTTTACTTTTAATGAAACCCTTGTTTTAATCAAGATATCATGCTGTTTAAATCTCTAATTTTATCAACTTTAATTATATTGCAAACACATACAAACTTTAATTAATTTATTCAACCCTTATTATTTTTAACATTATGAAAAAAATTACTTTACTTATTCTTTTTTTAGCCTTGATACCAATGCAAAAGGCATTAGCACAAAACTTTGAAATTACGGCATCTTATGGAGCACAATTTGGTGCGAAATTGAACTTTCCTGATGGGTATTTAAAAGTAGAAAATAGTGGCCAACTTGGAGTTTCTCTTGGTATGGAAATTAGACCTAATGTTGTAGGAGAGATTAGTTATTTCCGTCATGAATCAGAATTAAGAGACGTTTATTACAATAGGCCTAACTTAAACACATCATCAGACCTTAACATGGACTGGTTACTACTAGGCGCTAATCATTACTTTGGAAAAAGTCAGATCATTAAACCCTTTTTAGGAGGTGGTTTGGGAGTTGTTTTTGTTTCTCCTGAATATGATGAGAATTCAACACGTTTTACATTCTTTTTTAAAGGCGGAGCGAACTTCATGTTAACCGATAGATTTGGATTAAATGTTCAAGGAAATTTATTTTTACCAATTCAATACGAAGGATTTTATATTGGTACTGGAGGAAGCGGCGTGAGTACACAAAGCACTATTGCATTAGCCGGAATTAGCGCTGGAATTGTGTTCAAATTAGGCGCATAATTAAAGTAAATCTTAAATTTTACTTACCTTTAAACGAGCATATTTAGATATGTTTGTTTAAAGGTTTTTTATTTCAAAATGATAACTTATGGAAATTGTAGTTTTAGATGGATATACGCTCAATCCAGGTGATTTAAGCTGGGAAGGCTTAAAAGCATTAGGAAACTTAAAAGTATACGACCGTACTGCTTTTGAAACTGAAACAGTTTTAAAACATATTGGTGACGCCGAAATTGTTTACACCAACAAAACACCCATCTCTAAAGAAGTTATTGAGCAAGCTCCAAATTTAAAATTTATTGGTGTACTGGCCACCGGTTATAATATTATTGATATTGAAGTTGCTAAAAAACATAATATTACAGTTAGCAATGTACCATCATACAGTACGGCTTCTGTTGCACAATTTACAATGGCTTTGTTGCTAGAAATGTGCCATCATGTAGGTAACCATAATCATGCCGTTCAAGCTGGTGACTGGAGTAAAAGTCCAGATTTCTCTTTTTGGAATCATCCTTTAATAGAATTAAGAGGAAAAACGCTAGGTATCATTGGCTTTGGAAGCATTGGTCAGGCTACAGCAAAATTAGCTCAGGCATTTGGTTTAAACGTTATAACTTACAACCGTACGATGTATCCAGAATTAGAGTCTGAAACCTGTAAGTTTGTTTCATTAGATGAACTTCTAGAACAATCAGATATCATCAGTTTACATTGTCCGCTGTTTGAAGAAACCAAACACATCATCAACAAAGATAGTATTGCCAAAATGAAAGATGGCGTGATGCTTATAAATACCTCTCGTGGACCATTAATTAATGAAGAAGACCTTAAAAACGCGCTAGATAGTGGCAAAGTATATGGTGCGGCGATTGATGTGGTTTCAGTGGAACCTATAGATCCAAATAATCCGTTGTTAACCGCTAAAAACTGTATTATAACACCTCATATTGCTTGGGCACCAATAGAAGCCAGAAGACGTTTAATGCAAATTGCTGTTGAAAATTTGAAAGCTTTTATTTCAGGTGAACCGCTGAACGTTGTGAATTAGTTTTTGTTAAGTAACATAGAGACTCGCAAAGAGCATTTATGGGTAAACCCGGTGTTTCCATTTTTAGGAAAATTAGTATCAGAGTTTAGAACTATGATTTCTCCATTGAAATACCCTCCAATCCAGTAGTGCTTTCGTAACAGTACTATTTTGAATCAACTTCTTTATGTTGTTTCATTAATTGAGGTAAGCCTTTTAGAAATTCGTATAATGCTCGTACCCCACCAATAAGCAGTGTTCTCAAGGCGATATTGAAGGGCGGTTTAACCACGCTATAATAATCCTTAGACTCAATCTTGTCAGGGCTGAGTAACACCTTTTTTAAAGCATTTATATTGGTCCAATTTGCCCTAAACTTGATGATCCCATCTTTACCAATTACATAAGTCATATTTGGCATGCTTCCATATAGTTTATGCGCAAATCCATCGACTGAATCTACTAACACTTTTCTTTTTTCATTGTATAGCTTACTTGTAGCTTTTGCATTATCAATCTTTTCTGAAAAAGTTGTTATTTCTTTTGTTCTGCCTCCTGGATGAGCTTCTCTAACATATAATAATATAAAATGGAAATCTGGAAATTCTTTTTGAAGCAGATTCATGGGCCCTGTTGTATTAGCATACATCGGACAAGTAATACTACCTGTATCTAAAACTATGGTTTTATCTAAAAAATCAGATAATTTAACTGTTTTCCCGTCTAACGTTGTGGCTTCAAAATCAATATACTCTTCCCCTCCTTTGGGTCCTTTAAAGTTTTTGAAATTATAATCTTTAGGGTTAAAATGCTTATAGTTATAGGAACTCTCTTTTTCCATGAATTATATTGTTAATTACCCTTAATATTTGGAGGACAGCGTGTTTTCAGGCGTAATTATTAGTTTATCAATTCGTTTTCCGTATTTGTCAAATGTGTATAAATACGTTTTTTGCTTTCTATCTATGGGCAATTTATATGCTTCATCAGATTTTAATATAGTTGTAAAATAGGGAACCTTCTTTATATAATCGTAATCATTTTTTATTTCATTCCCGTAAAATAAGGATACTTGAACATCATATTTTGCCTTATTTTTAAATGAGAATGTTGATAGCTCTTTAAGTGAACTGTTTTGTTTGTTATTAAAAACAAAATAGTCTAAGGAGTTTAGCCTCTCCTCATTAAATTTGTTGCTGTTAATGATTCCATAGTCTGATTTAATTTGGTTTCTGTAAGAATTCAAGTGAGTTTGACTTATTGTAAGTGGGTCTATATTGTATTTATTTTTAAATATTGTAGCCATCCATTCTTTTCCTCTGCTTGTTGGTTTTTCAAGTATATGGTCAACTCCTGCAAGAACCACAACCTTATGGTTAGGGTTAACTTTAAACGTTTTGCTGTATATGTTTTCTGCTTGTCCAAGCTCTCTATTTTTGTTTCTGTCTGTATTTTCATAGGCTATGAATACATATCCTAATTCTTTAGCTTTTCTAATAAGGTTCGAGTAATTCTGTTCACTCGTATAAAACCCCGTTTCAAGCGTAGGATAAGAATTGGCTAAATTCAAAATACTGTCTTGTTTGGCGTAAAGAGCTTCCAAAGCCAAATATTTGTAGCCTACCTCTTTTAAAGATTGTAACAAATCAAAAACAAGCAATCTCTGATTAGGATAAAAGTGATTTTCATTTATCATTAAAATTTTATGTTTTTCAGCTTCTTTAATAATTGTATCAATAGCCTGTGAATTAAAAACTGTATTTTCTCTTATGATTTTAGAAATGGTATCATTTGGTTCAAATCTTGATTCAAGTTTGTTCAAATAGGATTCATAAAATTCATTCTTTCCAAGAAACGAAGAAAACGTAAGCTGCATTTGTAGTTTAGACCATTCCTCATGCTTGTCATAAGTTGGAAATTCACTTATCTCATTTAATGCACCATAGAATTTATTGGACAGTTGATGCTTTTTCACAATATCGAAAACTGTACTGATTTGTTTTCTATAAGTAGAACCTAATTCTAAACTATTGAAAATATTGTTCAAATCGATTTCTAAAGTACTTTTTGAAATTTCACCCAAAGAATTACCTATAAACCTAATCGACTGATTATTAATAATTGTGTCGTATACAACAAGTTCTTTCGGGTAATTTTGGGTTTTATTTTTAGAAACTGTCACAAAATATTCATACGGAGGTTCATTAGTTCTTCCATAAACCAAAACACTATCTAACAGCTTAAATTTTGCATTGTGGATAATCTTCTTTAATTCCTTTTTGTTGGTTGTATAGGTTATATCTGCTGGGCTTTTAAAATATAATTGTAGTGAGTCATTTATTATGTGAATACTATAATTTCTAACGTATCTATTTTGCTCAAAATGTTCACTTATTTTTGGTGAACATCCAAGTGAAATTAAAAGTATTGTTAAGAATGTTAGGTTCTTCATTATGACTGCTAATGGTTAAGGTTATGATTTCGTTGTGGAAAATGTCAGCAGACTTTTCCGCTTTTGAAATTATACCAGATAAAAAGTAGTAAAGTTTATTTTTAGAACAAAGCCCACAATACCTTACATTGTTGTAGCATGTTTTTATCGAGCAACTTTTACTATTCCGTCACGATTTCTTTCAGCAAGTTCTGAAATAAACTTCGTTTCTCCTCCGATTGTAGTGAATGCTAAATCATAATCTGTATTCACAACCCAATTTTTTTCTTTTGGGTAAATTAGACTTGGTGTTAGTCTCAAATTATCTATTTCAAATAATTTCGGAAGTTCATTTATTTTACCGCTGTAAATCAAATCTTTTTCCCAGTTATTCGTGGCAAGAAAAGTATAGAACAGTTCAATCTCTTGATTTCCATATAACTCTAATACTACTTCTACTAAACTTATTAGATGTTCTCTATCCATTAAGCCTTCGACAGGATACAATTCGTTATTAAGTTGCTTATCATAAGAATGAGTATATTTAATACTATCCATAATAGCTTTATTCAAATCAAATTTTCGATATTTTTTATCGTGAAAATCTTTCCAAGTTACACGAGAAAGATCATCTTCAGGAAATACTTCGTCCGACAACTCTCTAACTACAATTTTATCATTTGGAATTTTATTATTTATCCAAAATGAGTGCAAAGCAATTGCATATTCTTGAAAATTATTCGGCAAGGTTAATTGAAGGAAAAATTTAGAAGAATTTTGTTCACGCAATTTTAAATCATACTCCTTTTGTTCTCCAACAATAGTTGCATAAGGTTTAATCCAATCTTCTATATCTTTTTCAACTAGTTTCAAGGTTTTTCTTGTGGGGATAATGTGTTACAAAGGTGATGTATCTGATTTGTGGCGTTTTTAAACAACCAATTTAGTAAATAAAAAACCAACTAAAAAATCTGCAGGATTTTCGTAAGTAAGCTAGAACTAGTAATAAATTATATTTGGTGTTACCTGCTGGCCACTTTATTTTTTATCACGTTCCTTTCGTAATCCAACAATTTCTAATTCTAAATCTTTTTTAACCTTAACCAAATACTCCTTCCTAATTTGTTCATAATTATTTTGCTCATTCGTTGATTTTGGAGGAGAAGGAGGAGTGTGGTCAGAAGTTAAGGTAGATGGATTATCAAAAGGCCTGCTTATCCCGCACATATTCAGTCGAAGAAACCCGCTTTCCATATGTCCGTAAATAATCCATTTTCCAGTTTCTGAAACATACGGTGAGCAATATTTCCAATTTTTTCCGACATAAACATTTCCAATTTCATCTCCGCCATCTAAAGACTCTGTTACTCTTATTTTAAATGTCAAATCAGATTTATTTACTTCGATAATTTCTCCAATGAAAATACATTCGGAATTTTCCAATTCATATTTCTGCCAAGTTGAAAGTGATTTTGTCTTACAAGTACAAGCAAAACTTTTCAATGAAATTAGAAGTAGAATTATAGCTAAATATATTTTCATAGTTTCGATTT
>NZ_WAAT01000016.1 GCF_008806375.1 Pseudotamlana haliotis
AAATTTTTAAATTTGACGATTTCCAATAAAAAAGATAAATAATAAAATTTAAAAATCTGGCTTGTGCTTAATCCGAAAACAATCGCTAATTTACACGCTACGAGCCATATACAAGACCGTTGTAAACCAGCAAAAAACCACTAAACGTGAATTAAACTCACTAAAAAACATAACTATTAGTGAATATGATTTGTAATTCATATCTTTGAACAAATCTTCAAATTATGTATCAAAGGATATTATCAGATAAAATTAAAACTAAAATAGAAAAAGGGAAAGCCATCATTTTAATTGGTCCTAGACAAGTAGGAAAAACAACTTTAATTAAAAAATTAATTGAGAATGAAAAACATCTATTCTTAGATGCTGATGACCCTACAGTTAGAAGTCTATTGAGTAATCCAAATACAGAACAAATTAAAAGTATCATTGGTTCTAATAAAATTATATTTATAGATGAAGCACAAAGAATATCTGGGATTGGAATAACTCTTAAAATAATAACAGATCAATTTAAAGATGTCCAACTATTTGTAAGTGGATCATCATCTTTTGACTTATCTAAAGAACTCAATGAACCACTTACAGGTCGAAAATGGGAATACGAACTATTTCCAATAAGCTGGGAGGAACTTGAAAACAAACACGGATATCTTGTTTCAGAACAACAAATTGAAAATCGAATGTTATATGGATTCTATCCTGATGTATTAAACAATCCAGGGGAAGAAAAGGAAATCCTAAAACAATTAGTAAATAGTTATTTGTACAGAGACATATTGGCTTATTCAAATATTAGAAAGCCTGAAGTTTTAGAAAAACTAGTACAAGCGCTAGCATTACAAATAGGAAGTGAAGTAAATTATAATGAACTTGCTCAAATTGTTGGTGTTGATAAAAACACCATATCAAATTATATAGACATCCTACAAAAAGGATATGTAATATTTAAATTAGATAGTTTTAGTCGTAATTTAAGAAATGAAATAAAAAAGAATAAGAAAATTTATTTCTATGATAATGGAGTTAGAAATATGGTTTTAGGAAACTTCAATTCGTTGAACCTTAGACAAGACACAGGTGCTTTGTGGGAGAATTTTTTAATTTCAGAAAGACATAAACAAAACACATATAAAAACACATATACCAAAATGTATTTTTGGAGAACTAAACAACAACAAGAAGTAGATTTAGTTGAAGAAAATAATGGAATTATTACGGGGTTTGAATTTAAGTGGAACGCAAAGAAAAAATTAAAACTACCTAAAACATTTGTAAATGAATATAATGCAAATGAAGAAATAGTTGATAGAAGTAATTTTAGAAAGTTTGTAACAATATAAAAATGCCAGTTTACAACACCGGCTATAAAAAATGCGGGGTTCTCTCCTACCACAAAAGTTTGAGATTTATTTATTAAGTCACAAATCTTTTTTTTTTTGATTTATAAAAAGTAGTAAGTTTATAAAAACAAAAAAAGCTTTGTTTGGTGCTAGACTGACTGTTTTCTGATTGTCAAAATCCCGCACTTTCCATAGCCAAACACGTTGTAAAACATTTACCCAAACCAACAAAATGAGCAAATTCAAATTAAACTTTTTGACAATTTTAATTCTGATTCCAATGTTTGCGATTGGACAAATTCCGAAAGGACATTTTTTAGACGCAGACGATTCGGCTGAAAAAGGATATAAATTAAAACCTTTCAAACAGAAAAAAGAAGGAATTTATCATTATGCAATTCTGACGGAATTGCCATTTAAAAATGATTGTGAAAACGGAATTTCGGAAAAAGAACAAATTGCTTGTGCGGAAAAAAATCTGAAAGGACTGATAAGCGAAAAACTGAATTCTGAAACGGAATTCAAAGGTAACGTTTATGTTTATCTGACTGTAACTGGAAAAGCGGAAATAATTGACATAAAAGTTAAATCATATCCACAATCAGATGAAATTGATAAAATAGTAAAGCAAGCAACGGAACAAATAAAAGTTCGACCTGCAAAATATAAAAAGAAGGTTGTTAATTCTCGATTATGGACAAAATTGGAATTTGATTACATTGAAAATGATAAAGCTAAATTCATTGGAAATTGGATTGGAGAAGATGAAAAAGAAATTGGTTATTTAAATTTTGATTCAGAAGGTTACGCTTACTTTAAAGTTCAAGAACAAATTATGGGTGGAAAAGAATTTGTGCAGAATGGCAAAAAAGGCAATATGACCTATGAAATAAATAGTGAAACAAATCCCATACAAGTTGACTTGATAGCGACTATGTTAGAAAGTGGGAAACAAAAAAAATTACTATGTATTGCTAAATTTATTGATAATGATACAATGGAATTCGCAATAAATTTTGAAGAAAAACGACCAACTGAATTTGATTCAGAAAACTCAATAATTTTTAAACGAGAAAAATAAAAAACGTTTTACAACACAGTATATAATTTATTGCTAAGTTTTAGCTTGCTTATGAAAATCCTGCGGATTTTCTAGTTGGTTTGTACTTGTAAAGTTCGTTTCTTTATCATCGCAACAAACCATATACATCAACGTTGGGCACAATTTTGACCCGTCCTGAATAAAGGCTACATAATTTTAAAC
>NZ_WAAT01000017.1:0-124 GCF_008806375.1 Pseudotamlana haliotis
AGTTCAAGTATTCTTTGTTCTGGTGTTTTTGACATTGTTGAGGGTAATTGGTTTGCCCAATCAAAGTTACCATATTTTTGTAGCCATTTAGTTACTGTAGAATCCCCTTGGATGCCATATTTTA
>NZ_WAAT01000017.1:251-17893 GCF_008806375.1 Pseudotamlana haliotis
TTGGTGCTTTTGGAATTGGTTGTTTGGTAAAGAGGCTTTGAAAAAATAATCGATATTAGAGCCTAAACGGGGTTAATCAAACCAGGTGAGGACTAGTGGTTGGTCAGCGTTTTACATGCTGAAACCCTGCTTGAAGGTGAAATTACAGTGTATTATAATTCTTGTATTTGAAAATAAAATACACTTATACCCAGATAGTCTATTTATAGTGTACATAGAAAAAGTACCATAAAAAGTGAAGCACATCCATGGTGTGTTTTGGTAGTAATAGTATTTGTAGATTTTTTGTTTTAAAATCTGCTTAGGCTAATTCCAAAGCAATATCAACCATGTCTTTAAATGTTGTTTCACGTTCTAAGCTAGTGGTGCGCTCTCCAGTCACTAAAGAATCTGAAATGGTTAATATAGAAAGGGCGTTCACATTATATTTTGCGGCTACGGTGTATAAACCAGCGGTTTCCATCTCTACACAAAGTACACCAAATTTTGACCATTTTTTATAAGATTGAAAGTCATCGGCGTAAAATTCATCAGAACTAAAAATGTTACCTGCTTTTATTGGGATTTGCTTTTCTTTTGCAGCTTCCATAGCTTTTTCAAAGAGTTCAAAATTTGCCGTAGGAGCGTAGTCGGCTCCATTAAAACGTATTTCATTCAAACCTGAGTTTGATGAAGCTGCCATTGCTAAAACAATATCTCTAATTTTGACTTCTTTTTGGTATGATCCCGCACTACCGACTCGAATTAAGTTTTTTACACCGTAATCGGTGATTAATTCATGGGAGTATATAGATATAGATGGAATGCCCATACCGGTTCCCATGACTGATACTTTTTTACCTTTATAGGTGCCTGTGTAGCCAAACATATTCCGGACTTTATTAAAGCATACAGGATCTTCTAAAAAGGTTTCTGCTATCCACTTTGCGCGTAAGGGGTCACCCGGTAATAAAATGGTTTCTGCAATGTCACCTTTTTTTGCTTCTATATGTACACTCATGGTTTTGTGATTTAATAGTCAGACGTCGATTTTGAACCGTTTACAATGGCTATTCCAGAAGAAGTGCCAAGTCGTTTAACACCAAGATTAATATATTGTAATGCTGTTTCAGCATCTCGAATACCTCCTGATGCTTTGATCTTTACTTCGCCCTTTAGGGCGCTTTTCATGAGTTTGATGTCATTAATACTTGCACCTCGTGTTCCAAAACCTGTAGATGTCTTAATAAAATCTGCTCCGGCACTTATGGCTAATTCACTAGCTTTTAGAATTTCTGAATCATTCAAATAACAAGTTTCTAGAATGACTTTCAGGATTTTGTGCGGCATCAAAGCTTTTACAGCTGCAATATCTTTTTCAACGGCATCAAAGGCTTTGCTCTTAATAAAACCGACATTAATGACCATGTCAATTTCATCAGCTCCATTTTTTAAAGCTTCTGAAGTTTCAGAAACTTTTGCAGCGGTACTCATGGCTCCCAACGGGAATCCAATAACCGAACACACCTTAACCGAACTCTCAGATAATGAAGCCTTGGTTAAACTGACATAGCAACTGTTTACGCAAACCGAAAAAAAATGGTATTGTTTGGCTTCTTCACAGAGTTTTATAATGTCTAAAGTTGAAGCTGAAGCTTTTAATAAGGTATGGTCAATGTATGCACTAAACGGATTCATAATCTTGTTAATTTTTGGTAAAACAAACGCTTTTTCGGCTCAAAAAGCTTTAAAAAACAGCTTGTATTCCAAAGGTATTAACATTTTTGGAGTTATGTGCTATCGGGATGTTAAATAGAGAGGAAACTCATTAAGAGTCTTGAAACTTATTTGATGATACTTCTTTAAAGTTAGGGGTAGTTTGTGTTGTTTCAGATTTTTTTGCAGCCGATTCTAAATATTTCTTGTAAATCTTGCTATTTCTTTGCTGACGTGTATTGTTGTTCAATCCTTTATAAGTTGTAGAGATTCCAAGTCGGTCTGCACCAACTTCTAAATACTTTAGTGCAGATTCATGGTCAAGGATATCACCTGTAGCTTTAATTTTAGCAGCGTCTTTAATGGTTTTTTTAATGATTTTTATGGCGGTAAGTGTAGCGCCACTTTTTGAAAAACCAGTAGAGGTTTCTATAAAATCAGCTTTAGCATCGATACAGATTTCACTAATTCTAACGATTTCATTTTTATTTAATTCTGAAATCTCGATGATGACTTTTAAGGGCATGTCTCCAATAGCCATTTTGACGTCACTAATATCTTTTAAAACAGAAACATAATTTTTACTTTTTACAAAACCTAAATTTATCACCATACCAATCTCTTCAGCACCATCTTCAATGGCTTGTTCGGCTTCATAAATTTTTGATTTTGTAGTAGAGCACCCTAGAGGAAAGCCAACAACCGTTGAAACTTTAATATCGGTATCTTGTAGAAATTGTTTAACTAATGATACATAAGATCCGTTAACACAAATGCCGTAATAATTGTTTTCTCTTGCTTTGTTACAGAGGTCAATAATTTCACGTTCTGTAGTTGTAGATTCTAGAAGTGTGTAATCTAAGTAAGAGACTATGTTCATTTAGTTGATAATTAGTTTTTTTAGGCTTGTTATTCCACTAAAACAGCATGTGTTTTGGTTAGAATAATAAGGTATTTAGGGGATTAATTACAAGGCTAATCTAGAAATTAAACTAATTAATTAATCCTAATTCTTGTATTTTTAGATTAACGGTAGATGCTGTGTGTAAATTGTAGAAAACAGGCTAAAAAATTTTATTATTTAAGTTTTTTTTACTAAATAATTAAGAAAATGCTTAAAAAAAGTAAAAAGCAACAAGAATAACGTAATGCGTTCTTGTTGCTTTTTTTTGTTAACCAGCTAAATTCAAGCCGATTATGTGCTTTTTTTCTTGTTAAATCACTAGGGGTTTCTAGAATTCTTCTTGAACTAAATCGCCTTGATTTCTAAAAACTAGTTGTTCATCAAAGGCATCTAGTAGGATCACACTATCTGTGGTCACCTTACCGGCTAAAATTTCTTTACTCAAAGCATTTAATACTTCTTTTTGAATTACACGTTTTACAGGTCTTGCACCATATTCAGGATTATAACCTTTATCAGCTAAATAGTTAATCGCTTCTTGAGTGGCGTCGAAAGTGATGCCTTGTTCTCCAATCATTTTAGTGATACCTTTTAGTTGTAAGCCTACAATTTCAATAATGTTTTCCTTGTTTAAAGGGGTAAACATAACCGTGTCATCAATACGGTTTAAAAATTCTGGTCTAACGGTTTGTTTTAATAAGGCTAGTACATCAACTTTTGCGCCTTCAATAGCGGTTTCAATATCTTTAATCGCTTCAAAGCGCTCCTGTATGATTTGACTACCCATGTTAGAGGTCATGATGATAATCGTGTTTTTGAAATTAGCCACACGGCCTTTGTTATCTGTTAAATGTCCTTCATCTAAAACCTGTAATAAAATATTAAAGGTATCTGGGTGTGCTTTTTCAATCTCATCAAGGAGCACGACCGAATAAGGTTTGCGTCTTACGGCTTCAGTTAATTGTCCGCCCTCATCATACCCCACATATCCTGGAGGCGCACCAACTAATCGGCTTACCGCATGGCGTTCTTGATATTCACTCATGTCAATTCTCGTCATGGCGTTTTCATCATCAAAGAGGTATTCTGCCAGAGCTTTCGCTAGTTCTGTTTTACCAACACCGGTTGTTCCTAAAAACAGGAAGGTTCCTATTGGTTTATGCGGATTTTGTAATCCAGCACGGCTTCTTCTTACGGCATCACTTACAGCTTCAATCGCTTCCTCTTGACCAACCACACGTTTGTGAAGTTCGTCTTCCAGTTTCAGTAGTTTTTCACGTTCACTTTGAAGCATTTTTGTTACTGGAATTCCTGTCCATTTAGCAACCACTTCAGCAATATCATCATAGGTAACTTCTTCCTTAATTAAAGATGTTTCAGCTTGTTCTTTTAGTTTTTCTTGTAAAACTTCAAGGTCTTCTTGAGATTCTTTAATTTTTCCGTAACGTAACTCGGCTACTTTTCCGTAGTCGCCTTCACGTTCGGCTCTTTCAGCTTCTAATTTAAAGTTTTCAATGTCTTGTTTCGTATTTTGAATGTTGTCAACAACCTCTTTTTCACTTTTCCATTTCGCATTAATTTCGTTTCTAGATTCCTTCAGGTTTGCTAAATCAGCACGTAATGATTTTAACTTGGTTTCATCTTTTTCACGTTTAATAGCTTCAATTTCAATTTCAAGCTGCATGATTTTACGGTCTAAAACATCTAATTCTTCAGGTTTAGAATTGATTTCCATACGTAATTTTGAAGCCGCTTCATCCATTAAATCAATGGCTTTATCTGGTAAAAAACGATTGGTAATGTATCGTGATGATAACTCTACCGCACCAATAATTGCTTCATCTTTGATTCGTACTTTATGGTGTGTTTCATACTTTTCTTTAATACCTCTAAGGATGGAAATCGCACTTTCGTTGTCTGGTTCATCTACCATGACTTTTTGGAAACGACGTTCTAAGGCCTTGTCTTTTTCAAAATATTTTTGGTATTCATCTAAAGTGGTTGCTCCAATAGCGCGCAGTTCACCACGAGCTAAGGCAGGTTTTAAAATATTAGCTGCATCCATAGCACCTTGTCCGCCACCAGCGCCTACAAGCGTGTGAATTTCGTCTATAAATAATACGATATCACCATCACTAGTGGTAACCTCTTTGATTACGGCTTTTAAACGCTCTTCAAACTCCCCTTTATATTTAGCACCCGCAATTAGGGCTCCCATATCTAAGGCAAAAATTTGTTTGTCTTTTAGGTTTTCAGGAATATCACCATCAATAATACGGTGTGCTAAACCTTCAGCAATAGCAGTTTTACCGGTTCCAGGCTCACCTACAAGAATGGGGTTGTTTTTAGATCGGCGTGATAAAATTTGAAGAATACGTCTAATTTCTTCATCACGACCAATTACAGGATCTAGTTTTCCGTCTTTAGCTAATTGATTTAAATTTTTAGCATATTTATTTAATGAATTATAGGTCTCTTCTTGACTTTGAGAAGTTACATTTTCGCCTTGTCTCAATTCGTTAATCGCAGCAGTCAATCCTTTTTCAGTAACACCTTGGTCTTTTAGCATTTGTGAAATCTTGCTATTCGATTTTAAAACACCAAGAATAAGATGCTCTATGGAAACATAGTCGTCCTTCATTTTTTTTGCGATGATGGCTGCTTCGTTTAAGCTTTTTCCAGCTTCACGAGAAAGCATAAGTTCGCCTCCCGAAACTTTAGCAAAACTTTCTAATTGTTTGTCTAAAGCCAGTTTTATAACCGGAACGTTTACATTTAATTTCTTTAATAAGAAGGGTAATACGTTTTCGTCAACTTCAAAAATACCTTTGAAGATGTGTTCGTTTTCAATTTGCTGATGCCCGAAACCCTGCGCTATTTGCTGCGCTTGCTGTATGGCTTCTTGCGACTTTATGGTATAATTATTCAAATTCATGTTATAGTTTTTTTATTTTTTTCGTTTCCGTGAATCCCGATAGTTATCGGGAGGAAATCTTAATTATTTACATTTACAATCACATAAAGTCAATAATCTTACCAATAGGATTAACCGGACAAAATGTCGTGTTATTAGTGGTTTTAGCTGACTTTTTGTCTAAACGCAAGATTTCTATAAGTTAACGACTTATTGTGAAATTAAAGCATAGTTTATTTAATAAATCTGACTTTTAGTTTTAGGAAAACACACAATTGTATTAAGGCTTCAATATTTATTAATTTATATCACTATGAAATAATGTTTTTTGACATTTTTTAAATGTTGTACTCTTTTTTTGACTAAAGTGTTTTTCTTTCTAAAATGCTATATTATAAGTTGTTTAATATATTGAAAATGTGGTGTGTAGAATAATAACAGGATTAATTTTATTATTGTTTAGGCAATCAACAAATTAAAAATAATTTGTATTTTGCGTTTTGTTTTATTGCAAAATATAAAAAACTAACTCTCAAACTCTCAACCTATAAAATATGTACAGCCCCAAAAAACTATTACCATTACTGGTATGCTTTGCCTTTTTTTTAAACGCTAGATCTCAAACAGGCCCTGGAGGTGTGGGTGATGGAACAGCAAATTTAATGCTTTGGCTACGTGCTGATGCAGGTGTTGAATCTGCATCAGGTGTTGATGCTACAGATGGAGATAACGTGTCTTCATGGCTGGATCAAAGTGGTGATGATAATCATGCTAAATCATTTACAGCGCCTAGCTATGAAACCAGCCAACATAATGGTTACCCTGCTGTACATTTTACAAGTGCAAGTAGTGAGTATATGAGATTTACATCCAATACTAATTTCCCATTGGGAGATACAGACAGGACCTATATTTTTGTAGGAGAAGGGTCTACTAGTAGTGGAAATCAAAACTTGCTTTTTCACGGATCTAATGATGCCTCTGGAACCGGCTATGGAAAGCGAATTGGTATAACAAATAATGATGAAGAAATTAGTGTTGGAGTAAACGGCCAGAGGTATGGGAGTATAACATCTTCTTCAGCTTTACGTGTAGGAGCTGTTGTTTTGCCTTCAGCTCCTTTAACACCCAGATCTAATGATTTTACATTTTATAATAATGGAGGGCTTTTGTCATCAGGTGAACGTTCTGGTGACGGTACTACTCCTAATATTAATACAGATAATACACATGAAGCTAGGTTAGGAGCAAGGTTTAATAGTACTAGCTATTACCAAGGCGATATGTGCGAGATTATAGTGTTTGATAGAGAAATTAACGAGGCTGAATTTATTATTATTAACAATTATGTTTCTGCTAAATATGGAACCACACTTGCTGCAGCAATCGATTTATATATACAAGATAATCCTGCGAATGGAAACTTTGATCATAATGTAGCTGGTATTGGCCAAGTTAATGGGGCTAATTTGCATACCGATTCTCAGGGTACAGGTATTGTTAGAATAAATAATGCTTCAGCACTCTCTAATGGGGATTTTTTATTTTGGGGTGAAGACACTAAGGATTATACGTTTTCTGCTATGGCTCCAACATATAAAGAATACTTAAACTCTAAATGGCGTGTTAGTAAAATAAACGATTTAGGTGCAGTTGATGTTACTTTAGATTTATCAGGTATCGATTTAACAGGTAAGCAAAGTTGTCAAAATTTAGAATTTGTTGTTGCTGATAATAGTGATTTTTCTTCACCTAGAATAGTGCGCGACTTAGGTTCTAGTCCTGGAGCTACGGTGACCATATCTGGGGTGGATTTTAATAATAGAGATTATTTTACACTTAGGTATTTAGACCAAATTGTTTGGGATGGTGCCGATTTTTTTAATGGTTCTGGCACAGATAATGCTCCTAATAACACCACAGACAGCTGTTTAAAATTAACAGTAAAAGCTGGTGCTCCTGCTCCACTTGTTTCTCATGCTCATGTTCGTGAAGTTGAAGTAGAATCTGGAGGTACATTACATGTTGCTGATGGACAATTATTAGAGGTAGAAGAGCAAGTTGTTATTGATGGGGTTATCGATTTATTAGGAGAAGCACAGCTTATACAAAACCATTCTAACACAACAACTAATTCAGGCACAGGGGTCCTGTTAAAAAGACAACAAGGAACAAAAAATTTATATAACTATAATTATTGGAGCTCCCCGGTAAACACTGGAGGTTCTTGGCAAATTGGTAATTTAGAAGATGCTACAGGCGTTATAAGTTTTAATAGCAATCTTGATGCTGATGCTAGTACATCTGGTACGTCACCTATAACGCTTAGTTCGAGATGGCTATATAAGTATAATGGATTGAAAAATACTTATGCCGCATGGGAAAAAATTACAGCAACAACTAATTTGTCGCCAGGTATTGGTTACACTATGAAAGGGTCTGGTACTTCAGATTCTGAACAAGAATATGTTTTTAAAGGTACACCTAACGATGGTAACTATACTATACCGGTTACTGCTGGTAATGAGATCTTAATAGGAAACCCATACCCTTCGGCTTTAAATGCAAATCAATTTATAGACGACAATACTTCTGTTATAGATGGGACTTTATATTTCTGGGAGCAGGCAACAACAAATAATAGTCATTACCTGGTTAAATATATAGGTGGCTATGCCAAATACAATAAAATGATGGGAACCGCTGCATCAGCTGATGCGTCGGGACTTACCAGTGGGACTAGTTTTACTGCAAAAGGAGCGCCTACGAGTAATATAGCTGTAGCTCAAGGCTTTTTTGTAACTATTGATACTGATGGGGATATTGTCTTTAATAACCAACAAAGAATATTTGCTAAAGAATCGGATGCTACAGGTGCACCGATATTCTATAAAAGCGCAAATGGTAAAACAGCAAAAACAAATAGTAATAGCGATCTAAGACCAAAATTATGGTTCTCTTTTATAGATCCTAATCACTTTCAAAGTTTTTTAGGGTTAGGGTATGACTCTGAAAACGGAACTACTGGATATGATAAAGGGTATGATGGTAAATTATACGAAGAAAAAGATAACGAGATGTATTGGATGCTAAATGATGAAAAATTAGTCATTCAAGCCTTATCTAATATTAACATTGAAGATGAGTTACCTGTCACTATAAAAGTAACTGATGATGGGTTGTATAAATTAGGCATTAGTAAAACAGAAAATGTTCCAGAAGATTTAAACGTTTTCTTGAAAGATAATGACACGAACTCTTTTTATAATTTAAAAGAAGAGACTGTTGAATTGTTTTTACAAAGTGATACTTATAAAGACCAATACTTTATTGTATTTCAGGAAAATAATACTCTAGAAACAGAACAAAACGAGAATCATAATTTATCGGTTTTTTATGATACAAAAAATAAAGACTTAATTATAAACAACGCTAGTGTTTTAAATGATATGCAATCGATATCTATATATAATTCAATGGGGCAAGAATTGATAAGCCTTAAAACTTTAGATACTAATAGAATAAATATGTCTAAATTTAGTGATGGTGTATATATAATTATTGTTAAAACAACAACCAATACTAAAAAGGCGAAGTTTTCAAAATATTAAGCGTATAGCGTATTTAAAAAATATTAGAATGACTTTCGACTAATTTTATAAGTTAGGTAAACTAAAAGAATTAGAACTTAAGATGAATAACTTATACTAATTGTCTCTTTTTTTCGCTAACATTTATCATTTTGTAATGATTTATAAAACGAAGCGACTTATTTTTGAAATAGAAAATAAAATGTAAGATTTCCGAATTCTCGGAAATGAAAAAAAGCTATTGATTATGAGTTTATTAAATAAAATATTTGGGTCTTCTGAAGATAATGTTAAAAAGGAAGAAAAAGTGCTGCCATGGATTCCTTTAGTAGATGTGGCGCAATTGGATGAAATTAAAGAAAAATCTAAAACGAAGACACAGGTGATCTTTAAACATTCTACAACATGTGGAATTAGTAGAATGTCAATGAAGCAATTTGTTTCTGCTTATGGTTTAACGGAAAATGATTTAGATTTATACTACCTCGATTTATTAAGTTACAGAGAGGTGTCTAATGAAACAGGCTACAAATTTCAAGTGCGACACGAATCGCCACAGCTATTAGTGATTAAAAATGGTGAAGTGGTGGCTCATGAATCTCATGGTGCTATTAGCAGTATTGATTTAGGAGCTTTTGTTTAGATATACCACTTATAATCTAAAATGAGCCCAATAATTTGTTTCTATTAATATTTCAATAAAAAATAAAACCGTAGCGCTGCTACCCGGCGGCCATGTGCTTTGGTTTTGTATTTCATATGAATTCAATATATTCCAAATTATTTAGGGCGCCTTTTAAATCATAATTGGTATTAATAAAAACAATGGCCGCAGAATCTCATTATATTTTTGTTTACGGAACCTTATTAAAGGATGTAGATAATAACATGTCTAAATTCTTAGCCATGTACTCAGAAATTGTGGCTATAGGTTATTTACAAGGAAAACTGTATCGCGTTTCTTCGTTCCCAGGGGCTGTTGTAAGTGAAAGTGAAGCTGATAAAGTCTACGGTTCACTTTTTAGGGTTTACGATTTTGATATTGTTTTTGAAGCACTAGATGCCTATGAAGGTGTTGATAATAATTCTCCAGAACCTAATTTATATGAAAGAAGCATCGTGCCCATATATCTTGAAGATGGTGCAGTAGTGGAAGCTTGGGTATATTTTTATAACCATAGCGTTGAACATCTGGAACAAATTGTTTCTGGTGATTTTCTTAAGAATGACGGATACTAAAAAGGCTATTCAGTAATTTATGAATAGCCTTTTTTTGTTATAATTGGTATTATAACCTGAAACTTACTTTTTCTTCTTCTTATAAACTGGAAGTAGTTTTGTAGAAACTTCACCAAAACCAATTCTGGTACCGTCCTTTTCACAGTGTCCGCGCATGATGACCGTATCATTATCATTAATGTATTTACGTGTACTGCCATCTTTCATTTTTAAAGGTTTTTCTCCGTTTTTAGTCAGTTCTAACATGGAACCAAAGCTGTCTTCCGAGGGGCCTGAAATGGTACCACTTCCCATCATATCACCAGAGTTAATTGGGCAACCATTAATGGTATGATGCGCCAATTGCTGTACCATATTCCAATACATATATTTGAAATTTGATTTACTAACCACTGTTTCTTTAGCGCCTTTAGGCTGTATGGCTACTTCTAAATTAATATCATAACTCTTTTTACCTTCATATTTAAGGTAATCTAATTGTGGCTTGATAGGTTTCGGACTCTCAACACGGTAAGGTTCTAGGGCGTCTAAAGTGACAATCCATGGTGAAATAGACGATGCGAAATTCTTAGCTAAAAATGGTCCTAGCGGAATGTATTCCCACTTTTGAATGTCTCTAGCGCTCCAATCGTTGAATAAAACCAATCCAAAAATATATTCTTCAGCTTCTTTTGTTGGTATAGATTCTCCTAAATCGTTAGCATCAGTAGTGATGAAAGCCATTTCTAATTCAAAATCTACAGATTGGCTTGGGCCCAATATAGGTTCTTCAGCGCCTTCAGGTAGTGTTTGTCCTTTTGGTCTGTGTACTGGAATTCCAGACGGGATGATAGAAGAGCTTCTTCCGTGGTAACCAATAGGAATATGTAACCAGTTTGGTAACAAAGCATGGTCTTCATCTCTAAACATTAAACCCACATTGGTTGCGTGTTCCATGCTTGAATAAAAATCGGTGTAATCACCAATTTGAACTGGCAATTGCATTTCAATTTCATCCAATCTAAAAAGAATGGTTTCTTTATGTTTGGTGTTGTTTTTAAGGGTGTCATTTTCAGCATCAAAAACTTCAGCAATTCGGTTTCTTACAGCACGCCAAGTTTTTCTTCCGTCGGCAATAAAATCATTTAAAGAATCTTGTAGAAAGATATCATCAGTTAAAGGGATATCATTAAAATAGCCTAGTTGATGCAAAGCACCTAAATCTATAGCGGTATCACCAATTCGGGTACCAATAGTGATGATGTCGTCGCGTGTTAAAAACACACCAAACGGAATATTCTGAATCGGAAAATCGGAGTTTTTATCTACGTGTAACCACGATTTTCTGTCTGGGTTGTTAGCTGATAATGGCATTACCTAATTTTTTTAATGTTATTGTATTCTTATCAAACCTACACATTTTTTTTATTTTAAAAGGAAAAATATAATAAAATATAAGTAAGCTTTAACAGTTAATAAGATGTTTAAAAACTTATAAGTAAATCTATGTTTTTTAATGCTTTTAACTATCTATTTGCTATTTTTGCCGAACATTTAATCAGAATATAATTTTATGCAACGCGACGAACAAATTTTTGAACTTATTCAAGCTGAAAAAGAACGCCAATTACATGGTTTAGAACTTATTGCATCAGAAAACTTTGTAAGCCCACAAGTGATGGAAGCTGCAGGATCTGTGCTAACTAACAAATACGCCGAAGGGTATCCAGGGAAGCGTTATTATGGAGGTTGTGAAGTTGTTGATGAAGTAGAACAAATTGCAATAGATCGTGCTAAGGCATTATTCGGAGCAGCATACGTGAACGTGCAACCACACTCTGGAAGTCAAGCAAACACAGCGGTTTATCACGCTTGTTTAAATCCAGGTGATAAGATTTTAGGTTTCGATTTATCGCACGGTGGTCACCTAACACACGGTTCACCAGTAAACTTTTCTGGTAAACTTTATAACCCTGTATTTTACGGTGTAGAACAAGAAACAGGTGTTTTAAACTACGATAAAATTCAAGAAATTGCTACTAAAGAGCAACCAAAATTAATCATTGCAGGGGCTTCGGCTTACTCTCGTGATATTGATTTTAAACGTTTTAGAGTGATTGCAGATAGTGTTGGTGCTATTTTAATGGCTGATATTTCACACCCTGCAGGACTTATTGCTAAAGGTATTTTAAATGATCCGTTACCACACTGTCATATTGTTACAACAACTACACATAAGACTTTAAGAGGTCCTAGAGGTGGTATGATTATGATGGGGCAAGATTTTGAAAACCCTTTCGGAATCAAACTTAAAAATGGAAACTTACGTAAAATGTCTTCTTTATTAGATTCTGCGGTTTTCCCAGGAAATCAAGGTGGACCATTAGAGCACATTATTGCCGCTAAAGCAATTGCTTTTGGTGAAGCTTTAACCGATGACTTTTTACACTACCAATTACAAGTGAAGGAAAATGCTGCAACACTTGCTGAAGGTTTAGTGGCTAAAGATTACAAGATCATTTCAGACGGAACAGATAACCACTGTATGTTAATTGATTTACGTAATAAAAACTTATCTGGTAAAGATGCAGAACAAGCTTTAGTAAAAGCAGATATTACGGTAAATAAAAACATGGTACCTTTTGATGATAAATCACCGTTTGTAACTTCAGGTATTCGTTTAGGAACAGCTGCAGTAACATCT
Source organism: Pseudotamlana haliotis (assembly GCF_008806375.1). GTDB lineage: Bacteria > Bacteroidota > Bacteroidia > Flavobacteriales > Flavobacteriaceae > Pseudotamlana > Pseudotamlana haliotis. The sequence goes on from NZ_WAAT01000017.1 coordinate 13,277, forward strand.
CGAGGTTTAAAAGAAGATGATATGAAAGCTATCGTTGAATTAATTGATGAAGTGATCACCAACTTTGAAGACGAAGCGGTTTTAGAAGCTGTAAAAGTAAAAGTAAATAACATGATGAAGGATCAACCTTTGTTTGTGTAATCTATATTAAAAATAGGCTTGAATTTTTTCAAGCAGAAAACAAAAAAAATCCTGCTTTTGCAGGATTTTTTTTGTGATTAAAAGTGGAAGGTTAGTGATAGCTATTAGAGGCTGAATTCTTATCCACAAGATTAATAAATTCACTAATTTTTGTATCATTATTTTCTTCAGAAATCGTGTGTGTATTTCCAATATAGTTCATGCCTAAATATTTTGATGTTTCTTTAAACGGCAACCAAAATTGTTCGCCTAAATGATCTCCAATAGAACAAGTGATTACAGCCATGTGTTTTCCGCGTAATTGTCTGCCAAGTTCTTTTTCGATGGTTATTAAATCTGTAAAGCGGTCAAAAAACACTTTCATAATACCACTCATAGCATACCAATAAACGGGCGTGGCGAAAACTAAGCAGTCGTACTTTTTGATGATTTCTTGCATTAACGCAATATAGTCGTCATTGCTGTTTAAATGTTCGTAGTCGAAATACGAGAAGTTGTAATCATTAAGGTTGATTAAACCCCAGCCAGAATTTTTAACAAGTTGATCTGTTAGCGTTTTAGTATGGCCATCATTTCTAGAACTTCCTGAAATTATAACGGTTTTCATTATTGGAATTAGGGTGTTTCATCCTCCTCAAAAGTAATATGTTGATATGCGCCTAAATCGGGAGCAGCTATTCGGCTTACATTTAAAATATCAAAAGGGATTCTAGTAGCATAAGTGCTGTTACCTGCATTGATACCTGCAGATTCATCACCAATAATCATTTGGTTGCTGTTAGGGTCCTTAAAATCAGGTTCTTCGTTGAAAATATTGTTTTCGTAATGTGTGGTGTTTGTAAAGTCATAATTTTCACCTTCAAATTCATCATTGTGATCATTAAAACGAATTAAACAGTTGGTAAATTTAAAGTTGAAATCAACATTATCTTCTTCGACTTCATCAAGCGTAAATTCTACATTTTCATCACCGTAAATGATACAATTATTAAAATTAGCTTCTGCTAATTCGGCAATAAGAATATTACCATCTTCATCAAACGTATAGTTATTAAGTAAAACTGTTGGAAATTGTCTAAAACTGTAGTTCCAATAATTAGCAAGGGTGCTGTGTGTAAAGTTGTATTTACCACCAATAGTTCCAGCAAAAGATGATAAACCAGAATTGTTAATAACGACATTTTCCCCATGTATGGAAGTGTTTCTCCCTAAAATACCGTAGCTGCTAGAATTGTAAATTTTAGTGTTTGTAATTGTAAGTTTATCGTTAACTTCAGAAGGATTGCCATCGCTTATAATTCCTGCAGTAGCATTCTTTATAGTAGCATAGTTTATGCTGTTATTGACGCTGCCGTCAAAAAGCCAAATAGCCCACCATTGGCCAGGTATTTCAGAGAAATTAGGTTCTAAGCGATTGCCCTCAAAAATAACCTCATTTTCGAGTAATTCTTGATCATTACTGAAAGCACCATTCACTTTTAAAGAAGCATTATTGAGCACCATAATACCAGAGTTTTCATGAAAATGAATACGTGCTCCAGCTTCAATGTTTAAGGTTTTGTTCTCAGGAACAGCGGCAAAACCATAAATCACATAAGGTTTATCGTTGGTGAAAGTGAGTTCAGAAGGTGAAAGTTCACGTCCCTCTAAATCGGTTTCAACAATTTCACCATTAATATTTAGTGTAAGTGTTTCAATTACTTTAGTGGCGTCATCGCGATCGGGAAAAATAAATACAGCATCTTGAACGAGAGTGACCAATTCTACAGATTGAAGGTTTGAACCGGCATCAAATTCAATTTGATCGGTGTATAAAAAGGTACCGTCTAAACTCGGTAAAGTATTAATATCTATGGTAGATTCGACAAAAACAAACAAGCTATCGTTAGCTTGAATTTCTATATCTTCAAATCTTTTTCCAGGAATACCATCAATACTTAATCTGTAATTTGAAGCATCGCCAAGCGCTAATCTTACAGAAGGAATAGTAATATCATCGTCACTTTTGTTGTAAACTTTTAGATTGTAGGTGCTTGAGCTAGTCTCTGTGAAAACCGTATCTAAATACACGGTGTCTTTGGAGAACTGCAAGCTCCCTGTGCTAGGTGAAAATTCAAAATCTTCACGGCAAGAGCTCCAAAGGGTTAAAAAGGTAAGAGTGATAAAAAAATATAAATAGCGTTTCATTAAAAGCGTAAGTTTGGATGGCTAAAAATATAACTTTTGAAGCTAAGATTTAGTATGAAAGGTTTTAAAAAATATATTAAGGCGTTTTTTTCTAAGAATAGTTATGGTTTAAAGCGAGGGAGTAATGATTAGTAATTTCTAACTTTTTTTTGTAAGTCCTTTATTTTGTTGGTAACATGGTTTTTAAGTGTTGTTTTTTGTGCAATAAGTCCTATATTTGAGATTAACTTATACTAAATAAACTAACTAAACTATGACAGCAGGATTTGATTTCTGGGACTATGTAGTCTTTATTGCCTATGCGATTTTAATATTAGGTGTAGGGCTATGGGTATCAAGAGATAAGAAAGGACACCAAAAAAATGCCGAAGATTACTTTTTGGCAAGTAAGTCACTACCATGGTGGGCCATTGGTACCTCATTAATTGCAGCAAATATTTCAGCAGAACAATTTATTGGAATGTCTGGGTCTGGATTTGCACTCGGTATTGCTATCGCTTCCTACGAGTGGATGGCAGCATTAACTTTAATTATAGTGGGTAAGTACTTTTTACCCATTTTTATTGAAAAGGGACTTTATACCATTCCCGAATTTGTTGAAAAACGATTCTCAACAAACTTAAAAACCATTTTAGCGATATTCTGGCTTGGTCTTTACATCTTCGTAAATTTGGCCTCGGTGCTTTATCTAGGAGGTTTAGCCATTGAAACCATTATGGGTGTTGATATGATGTATGCCATTATTGGTTTAGCATTATTTGCAGCAGCCTATTCTTTATACGGTGGATTATCAGCCGTAGCATGGACTGATGTTATTCAAGTGGTATTCTTAGTGTTAGGTGGTTTGGTAACTACTTATTTAGCTTTAAATACAGTTTCTGGAGGCGAAGGCGTTATTGCTGGATTCTCAAAAGTTTGGGAAGCTGCCCCAGAAAAGTTTCATATGATTCTTGATGAAACCAACGATAATTACAACAATTTACCTGGTATTTGGGTATTAGTTGGCGGGCTTTGGGTGGCTAATCTGTACTATTGGGGATTCAATCAGTATATCATTCAACGTACATTGGCAGCAAAATCTTTAAAAGAATCTCAAAAAGGTATTCTTTTAGCGGCCTTTTTAAAGCTAGTGATTCCTTTAATTGTTGTGATTCCTGGAATAGCAGCTTATGTTATGGTAAATGATCCTGAGATTATGGCTAATTTAGGTGAAGTGGGTATGTTAAATGTACCTTCTGCAGCCCAGGCTGATAAAGCGTATCCTTGGTTGTTACAATTCTTGCCTGTTGGACTTAAAGGGGTGGCCTTTGCTGCTCTTGCAGCAGCGGTGGTATCGTCTTTAGCATCTATGTTAAATTCAACATCTACCATATTTACTATGGATATCTACAAGCAATATATTAATACGAACCCTACTGATAAGGCTACTGTAAATGTAGGACGTATTTCTGGAGCAGTAGCGTTAATTATCGCGGTGATTGTAGCGCCACTTTTAGGAGGTATAGATCAAGCATTTCAATTCATTCAAGAGTACACAGGAATTGTGAGTCCGGGTATTCTTGCGGTATTTATGCTAGGTTTATTCTGGAAGAAAACGACTAATAACGCTGCTATTTGGGGGGCGATAGCGTCGATTCCAATTGCCTTAGCACTTAAGTTTTTACCGATTCCAATCTTTGAGCCTTGGATGCACCAAATGGGAATAACTACGTTGTTAACTATGGCAATTATCGTGATTTTAAGTCATTTACAAAATAAAGGCGCAGATGATCCAAAAGGGATTACCCTTTCAAAAGAATTATTTAAAACTTCACCAGGTTTTAATATTGGTTCATTTGTAGTTTGTATCATTCTGACTGTGCTGTATGCCTTGTTTTGGTAAGAACATTTAATCTAGAAACAAAAAAGACATCATTAATTGATGTCTTTTTTAGTTTATAATGTTTCTAAAGCGCGGTATATCAGCTTGTTTTTTGTTGCATCAAATTTTTAATAAAAATTATTATCTTTTTTTTGGTTAGGTATGTAGTTAATTTTTATATTTGCACACCGGAAATCAAAAATGATTTTCTTTAGGGCTCTTAGCTCAGCTGGATAGAGCACCTCCCTTCTAAGGAGGCGGTCTCAGGTTCGAATCCTGAAGGGCTCACAAAAAGCTTCACTAGTAATAGTGGAGCTTTTTTGTTTCATATATATTTGGGTTTAAATTAGTTTTCAGGAAAATAGAAATGATTCATAATACCTATATTTTATAGGATCATTCCTAAAAGTTGTGTTTATGCAAAAATT
>NZ_WAAT01000018.1:0-124 GCF_008806375.1 Pseudotamlana haliotis
TATATCCACAAAGGGGCTTTGATGAGTATTATCACAAAATCTGTCGTGAAGGCTTAAAATGGAATAGAAAGCGAGTGCTGCGTATATATAGAGATATGAAACTAAGTTTAAGGCGCAAACACAA
>NZ_WAAT01000018.1:222-331 GCF_008806375.1 Pseudotamlana haliotis
TTTAGTGAAACTTGTAAAACAACCTTTGGAAGCATCTTTACAGCTCAACGAGTGCTGGCGCATGGACTTTATGATTGATGCTCTTACAGATGTTAGAAAGGTGCGTGTA
>NZ_WAAT01000019.1:0-126 GCF_008806375.1 Pseudotamlana haliotis
TTAAGATAAGTACAAACGGAATAAAAAACGTGTGGTAACACCGTATATAACTCATAGCTAGATATTTGATTAATCGAAGTTAAGACATATTTGGAAAGTCGCCAAATTTTTAAATTTGACGATTTC
>NZ_WAAT01000019.1:238-347 GCF_008806375.1 Pseudotamlana haliotis
AAAAATCCGGCTTGTGCTCTATCCTAAAATTATTTTCTAATTTGCACGCTACGAGCCATATACAAAAACGTTGTGTATAACGCCTCACTCCTAGTTAAAACACTCATTT
>NZ_WAAT01000020.1 GCF_008806375.1 Pseudotamlana haliotis
AAGACCAACCATTTTGTCCATTACGCCAATAATTCAGAAGTTTTTTCATTTACATCTGTGAGTTTTATGAATAAAATTAATGCAGAATTAGAATTTATGGATGAGGACTTCGTAAATAAAAGTAACTAAAGGCTACTTTAGAATGCCCATTAAATTACAAGTCCGCACTATCGGTTTTCATTCTTTTCTTTATGTCTCTCCGTGATATCCTCTGTGTAATAAATCAGTGTTGAGTAAATTCTCTGCGTGACTCTGTGAAATCTCAGCGTAATAATCTCGCAAGAGTTAACATCCAAAAACTAATAAACGGATTAAAATGAAAAAGGTGAACAATTTAATGCTCACCTTTTTGCCCCAAATCTACCATGAACTTAACCTACTTATGTTATGGTGGCTCAAAGATACAGTGCTTGTTTTAATTCTTGAAAAATATTAGCTAAACTACTTAAAAATTGGCTGTCGTGTTGAAAGGGGGGGTGAAGTTTATCTGAAGTTGGTTGTTGTAAGATATTAATACTGAATTGTTTAAAATAAAAAAGGTGAACGAGATGTTCACCTTTTTTGCCCCAAATCTACCATGAACTTAACCTACTTATGTTATGGTATTACCAAGTTATAGGTAATTACTGTAACAAGAATATTTATTAGACGAACGGTAGATTTTTAAGATTAAATGTTTTTTTGTGCGATGAAATGTATAAAAGTAAGTTTTAGCTTACATTTAGAAGTATCATTTTTTATTAATATGCACGTTCTTTATTTCCTTCAAAAAAGTTGATAAAGGCTCTGTTTACCACACGGTTACCACCAACAGTTGGATAATCTCCCGTAAAGTACCAATCTCCTAAATGATCAGGGCAGGCTTTATGAAGGTTCTTAACAGGTTGGAAAATAATTTTAACTTCAGCATTTACGCTTTCATCACTTAGTAATTCTGAGATTTTATCTGAAATTTGTTCATCTGTAAACGGATCGTAAATTTCTTTCACAAAATTCTGAACATGTTTATCTGCTAATTCAGTTTGTGTGATACACTTTTCATACACCTCTTTAACAATATCGTATTTGCCTTGGTCTTTAAGTAATTCTAAAGCCGCTCTAAAGGCAATTAAATCTTCCAATCTAGCCATATCGATACCATAACAATCTGGGTAGCGAATTTGTGGCGCTGAAGACACGACTACGATTTTCTTCGGGTTCAATCGATCAAGCATTTTAAGGATACTTTTCTTTAAAGTAGTTCCTCTTACAATACTATCATCAATAATCACTAAGTTGTCATTTGGTTTGATTACTCCGTAAGTCACATCATAAACGTGAGCTACTAAGTCATCTCTACTGCTATCTTCGGTAATAAAGGTTCTTAGTTTGACATCTTTAATTGCGATTTTTTCAACACGAGCACGTTCTGATAATATCTCGGTCACTTTGGCTGCAGATAATGAACGCTGACCATTTAAAATAGCCTCAGTTTTTTTCTCGTTGATATAAGCTTCAGCGGTTTCTATCATGCCGAAAAATGATGTTTCAGCCGTGTTTGGAATGTATGAGAATACAGTGTTTTTAGTATCGTTATTAATGGCTTCAAGAACCTTAGGCATTAATAATTTACCTAACATTTTGCGTTCTTGATAAATTTCAGCATCCGATCCTCTAGAGAAATAAATGCGTTCAAAAGAACATGATTTTCTTTCTAAAGGTTGTAGTATTTGTTTAAATCTAACTTCTCCAGATTTTTTAATAATAATGGCTTGCCCTGGGTCTAATTCTTTAACTTTATCAAAGTCTACATTGAAAACCGTTTGAATCACTGGGCGTTCTGATGCTACCACGACTACTTCGTCATCTTGGTAATAGTACGCTGGACGAATTCCTGCAGGATCTCTTAAAACAAAGGCATCACCATGTCCAATAAGTCCGGCCATAGCATAACCACCATCCCAGTTTTTTGCGGCGCGTCTTAAAATTTTAGCCACTTTTAAACGCTCTGCAATAAGCGGAGAAGCTTGCTGCTTGTTGTATCCTTCTTTTTTTAATTCTTTATAGACTTTGCTCACTTCATCATCTAAGAAATGACCAATTTTCTCCATTATAGTAATAGTATCGGTATATTCTTTAGGGTGTTGCCCTAATTCAATAAGGTTAGCAAAAAGCTCCTTAACATTAGTCATGTTAAAGTTACCCGCCATAATTAAATTACGGTGCATCCAGTTGTTTTGTCTTAGGAAAGGGTGTACACTCTCAACGCTATTTTTTCCGAAGGTACCATAACGTACGTGTCCTAGTAAAACCTCACCAATGTATGGAATGTTCTTTTTCTGTGCAGCCACATCATCCATGTATTCAGGATGTGCTTTAAACTCATTATTAACACGTTCGTTAATTTGAGCAAAAATGTCTTGAATTGGTTGCTGTGCAATGGAACGTACTCTACTAATGTAACGTTCTCCTGGTTTTGTATCTAATTTGATGCTTGCAAGTCCGGCGCCATCTTGACCACGGTTATGCTGTTTTTCCATCATTAAATACATCTTATTTACCCCATAAAATGCGCTGCCGTACTTTTCCTTATAATATTCTAAAGGTTTTAAAAGTCGGATTACAGCTATTCCACATTCGTGTTTTAAGGCATCACTCATAATATAATTGTTTTCGCTTTGTTCAAAAAATCAGGTTTTGTTGCTGAAAATTTGATTTCTGCTGAATTCTAAAAGGTTTCTAATTAAAAACGCACTCTTTTACGAGCGCGTTGTGTTATGCTAATTCTATATGAAATTGCGTTAATTTCTTAAACTGAAGCAATCGTTTATGCACTTCTTCGTTTGATAAATTTTGGGTGCGTTCGGTTCCAAATTTCTCAACACAAAAGGAAGCCAATGTTGATCCGTAAATCACGGCTTGTTTCATGTTTTCAAAAGAAAAATCATTGGTTTTAGCCAAATATCCAGCAAAACCGCCAGCAAAAGTATCACCAGCTCCAGTAGGGTCAAACACTTCTTTTAAAGGAAGGGCAGGGGCGTAAAAGGCTTCGTCTTTATGAAACAATAAAGCACCGTGTTCACCTTTTTTAATCACCACATATTTTGGTCCCATGGTTTGAATTTTCTCTGCTGCAACTAATAAAGAGTATTCTCCTGTTAATTGCCTAGCCTCTTCATCGTTAATGGTAATCACGTCTACTCGTTTAATTACATTTAACAAATCATCTAATGCGCAATCCATCCAAAAGTTCATGGTGTCTAAAATCACCATTTTTGGCTTGTTTGTCATTTGATCTAACACACTAGCTTGGACGAGAGGATGTAAGTTTCCTAACATCACCACTTCAGCATCTTTATAATCTTCTGGAACGACAGGGTTGAAATCTGCTAGGGTATTTAATTCTGTTATTAAAGTATCACGAGAATTCATGTCATTATGATAGCGTCCGCTCCAAAAGAAGGTTTTACCATCTTTAACGATTTCAATACCAGAAATGTCGATGTTTTTGTTTGATAATAAATCTAAATATTCCTGAGGAAAATCGCCACCAACAACCGAAACCGCAGCAGCATCAATGTTAAAATAAGAAGCAGCAAGACCAATAAAAGTTGCCGCGCCACCTAGAATTTTATCGGTTTTCCCGAATGGCGTTTCAATAGCGTCAAAAGCTACTGTGCCAACTATTACTAATTTACTCATATAAGAGACCTGATAATTTTTGTGCAAATATAAGTCTTTTTACAGATTATGCCGATTATATTTAGCGCAAAAGGCGTTAGATTTGAAAGTGTAATCTGTTTGAGAGCTATTTAATATAGGTGTTGAGAGTTAGTGGGTTAGGTGGTTTTTGTGTAAAATGGTTAAAAATATCGTGCAGGAATAAAATTTTAGATATTGGTGTTTACTTTGTAAGTGAAACTAAAATCGGCTACAGTCCTTAACTTTAGCTGTTTTGAAAATATTATTTGCCAAGAGACTATTAGAATATTATAATAAAAAAGAGAAAAATTAGGGCATAGAAGAGAACGAAAATTAACTTTTCATAATTTTTAAATGCTTTCGAAAAATATAACCCATACAACAAAATTGGTGGGATTATTGCTAACTGCTGCATTAAATCTCTATCATTATACCATCTCGTATTCATAATCTAAAGATACAAAAAAAATAAGCACATCGTAATGTTGTTTTATTTTCTTCCAAAATCTGCAGGAATTTCACCCCAAGCTTTGGTTTCCCATTTTACGATAGTGGTTTCGTAAGTGTTGTTTTTTAACCAGTCTACAGCGCGATCTACCAAATCAAAAACAGGTTTGTTTTTAGCATTACGCTCTAATTTCGTGTTACAGTTTTTCTTTTTCACCCAACTCATGGCTGTTCTAGAATCTGTGTACATAATGCGGTTACTCTTGTTTTTTTTAAGTAAAGCCAAGCCGTGAACAAGTGCAAGAAATTCACCTATATTGTTGGTGCCTTGTTCAAAAGGGCCTTGAATAAAAAGCTGTTTTTTCGTTTTTGTATCTACCCCACGGTATTCCATGATGCCTGGGTTTCCGCTTGAGGCAGCATCTACAGAAATAGAGTTGTAATTGGGTAATCCTATTTTTTTAAGTTGCTCAGGGGATAAGCCACTTTTAAAGGATTTATTTTTTCCAACATAATCAAAATAATTGCCGTCTAGGGCTTTTTTTGCGGCTTCAAAAGTGGGGAAAGATTTGTATTGAGCGCTTGGATAGTCTTTAATTAAAGATTTACACGTGTTCCAAGAATCGAAAACCCCTGTTTTGTGTCCTTTCCAAATTGCATAATATTTCTTTTTTTTAGAAGCCATTTTTTATTTCCGCGAAAGCGAGAATCGTTTAAATTTCTAATAATTTTTGAACCACCTTAGGAAAGTGTTCCATCTCCAATTCATGAATTTTTGCAGCGACGTCATCAGCTGAATCAGAAGGAGCTACGTCGCATTTCGCTTGAAAAATAATGGCGCCTTCATCATAATGTTCATTCACATAATGAATGGTGATGCCTGTTTCTGTTTCTTTATTGGTAACAACAGCCTCGTGCACATGCATACCGTACATGCCTTTGCCTCCAAATTTAGGCAATAATGCAGGGTGAACATTAATAACTTTATTCGGAAACGCGTTTAATATGTTGTCTGGAAATTTCCAGAGGTAGCCTGCGAGTATGATTAAATCAGGTTTAGAGGCTTTTAATATATTAAGGACATCATCGGTTTTTGAAATCGCAATTCTGTTAAATGAAAACGCGCTAACTTTTAAGTTTTTTGCGCGGTCTAAAACTTTAGCTTGCGGATTGTTTGTAAGTACCTGAATCACCGATGCGGTGTTGCTATTTTGAAAATACCTGATGATGTTTTCGGCATTTGAGCCGCTTCCGGAAGCAAAAATTACAATGCGTTTCATTAATAAATGGCTATTTTTAGAGGTTGTAAAACGGTTTTGGTGTTAAATTTAGGAGAATTCTTATTAAAAATCTACAAAGAACCGTTCAAATGCAGTCTTATAGACTTATATTTGTTCCGGCAAAAAAAAGAATAATTATTAACAATTAGAAGCGATTATATAAATACTTAAAAGTAATTTTAGTAAATTACAGACACATTTTTAAACTAAAGACGTGTTTTAAAAATAAAGTTTTTTATTTTTGCAGCCTAAATTTAAATTTTAAAATTAAAAGTTATGTCAGACATTGCATCAAGAGTAAAAGCGATTATCGTAGACAAATTAGGAGTAGATGAGAACGAAGTTGTTACTGAAGCTAGCTTCACAAACGATTTAGGAGCAGACTCTTTAGATACTGTAGAATTAATTATGGAATTCGAAAAAGAATTCGATATTCAAATACCAGATGATCAAGCTGAAAATATCGCAACAGTTGGTCAAGCTATTTCTTATATAGAAGCAGCAAAATAAGCAATAACAAGCAAAGTACTTTATGGAATTAAAGCGAGTTGTAGTCACAGGATTAGGAGCTTTAACACCAATAGGCAATACCAAAGATGAATATTGGGACGGCTTGTTGAGTGGAAAAAGTGGGGCTGCGCCTATAACGTATTATGATACCGAAAAGTTCAAAACAAAATTCGCTTGCGAATTGAAGGACTTTAACGTGACCGACTTTATAGATAGAAAAGAGGCGAGAAAAATGGATAGATTTGCTCAGTACGCTATGGTAGCGGCTGATGAAGCTATTGCAGACGCTAAATTGGATCTAGATACCGTCGATAAGTTACGTGTTGGTGTGATATGGGGTGCAGGAATTGGTGGTTTAGAAACCTTCCAGAATGAAGTTTTAAACTTCGCCTCTGGAGATGGAACCCCAAGGTTTAACCCTTTCTTTATTCCTAAAATGATTGCTGATATTGCACCAGGAAACATCTCTATAAAACATGGTTTTATGGGGCCTAATTACACAACGGTTTCTGCCTGTGCTTCTTCTGCAAACGCGATGTTTGATGCCTTAAACTCTATACGTTTAGGACATACAGATGTGGTTGTTACAGGAGGTAGTGAAGCAGCAGTTACTATTGCGGGAATGGGTGGTTTTAATGCGATGCATGCTTTATCGACTAGAAATGAAAGCCCAGAAACAGCTTCGCGTCCATTTGATGGAACTCGTGATGGTTTTGTTTTAGGTGAAGGGGCGGGAGCACTTATTCTAGAAGAATATGAACATGCTAAAGCAAGAGGCGCTAAAATATATGCCGAGTTTATTGGAGGAGGTTTATCTTCTGATGCGCATCATATGACAGCACCGCATCCTGATGGTATTGGTGTGATTGCAGTGATGAAAAATTGTTTGCAAAACGCCGGGATAAAACCTGAAGATGTAGACCATATTAATACGCATGGTACTTCAACACCATTAGGTGATGTTGCTGAGCTTAAAGCGATTTCTGAGGTGTTTGGTGATCATGCAAAATCTATAAATATCAATTCAACAAAATCAATGACAGGCCACTTATTAGGTGCTGCTGGAGCGATTGAAGCGATATCGGTAATATTGGCTATGGAAAACGGTATTGTGCCGCCTACCATTAACCATACCACTGTAGATGAAAAAATTGATCCTGAACTAAATTTAACCTTGAATAAAGCTCAAAAGCGTGAGGTTAAAATTGGTATGAGTAATACCTTCGGATTTGGCGGTCATAATGCCTGTGTGGTATTCAAAAAATTAGATTAAATACCGAGTGCAATAAACCATAACGATAAATTAATTTTTACAGTAAAATGGAACATGGTTTATTACATCTGACATTAAAATAGTATATTAGATCTCAGATGAAAAGCATTCGTAACATATTAAATTCCCGTTTTAAACGCAACGGGAATTTTTTTATGCGTATAACTGAGATTCTAGGGGTTAAACCTAAGGAGATTAAGTACTATAAAAGAGCATTTACCCACCGTTCTATGAATATTAAGGATGGTAAAGGCAACGCTTTTAATTATGAGCGCTTGGAGTTTTTAGGTGATGCCATGCTAAGTTCGGTGATCGCATCGCATTTGTACCTTGAAGTGCCAGGTGGTGATGAAGGCTATCTTACTAAAATGCGTTCTAAAATTGTAAGTAGAGAGCATTTAAATGAATTAGGTAAAGAGCTTAAATTGGTTGATCTAGTAGAAAGTAAAATTCCTGCTGGGCAATTTGGCGATAATATTCACGGTAATTTATTTGAAGCCTTAATCGGTGCTATCTTTTTAGATCGTGGTTATAAATATTGTGAAAAATTCATCACGAAACGAGTGATTATACCTCATGTTGATATTGCAACCCTAGAAGGAAAAGTCATTAGTTATAAAAGTTTGCTTATCGAGTGGTGTCAAAAAGAAAAGAAAACTTTTAATTATCATGTTTATGATGACACAGGAAATGACGAGCTTAGGCATTTTTCAGTGAAATTATCAATAGATGATAAAGTGGTTGCCAAAGCGCGAGCAACCTCTAAGAAAAAGGCAGAAGAAAAAGCTTCTAAACGCGCCTTTTTTGCATTTCAGAGTACCATGTCTAAAATGATTTAATCAATTATTTTTATTAGAAACAAACTACAACGTTTTAGTTGGGTTTATTGTTAACAATGCATCAATATTTTCATTTCGCTATGATATAATATTATCTTTGTTAAGTTTGAATGTGAGTTATGGCTGTTCAGAAATTTGTTCTAGATGATTCTTTTGATGATGCAGCATACACCTTAATTGGTGTACACTGTAGTCTTGAAGATTATCGCTTAGCGTTTTTCATTAATCGTAGATTGGGAACTGCGCTAAAACGGAAAAAGGATGATTTAGACTTTAACAATGGCCAGGTGACTTATTCCATTTATGAATGGGAGGATGACAAGCAATTAACAACATGGAGTTTAGTCTCCAATATATGTAAAAGAGAAGAGCTGCAAATTAGAGATTATGAATCTTTGTTTGACACTCAAGAAAAAATAATAAAAACGTTTCATTTATTGCCAGAATACAAAACGGTAAACTTTCTATTAAAAATAGAAACAGAGTTTAGTTCAAGTAAAACGAAGTATATTTTAGATTGTCTTTTAAAGATACCTCAAATAGCAACGGCTTACTCTATTGATTCTAGCATATTGAAATCTAAAGACAATTTAATTTTTAGCTAATGGCAATTACAAAAAAAACCAAAATAGTAGCTACTTTAGGCCCAGCAACGAGTTCTAAAGAAGTATTAAAACGTATGCTTGAAGAAGGAGCAAACGTATTCAGAATTAATTTTTCTCATGCCGATTATAACGATGTTGCAGAACGCGTTAAAATGATACGCGAATTAAACGATGAGTACGGGTTTACAGCTTCAATTCTTGCCGATTTACAAGGACCGAAACTTCGTGTTGGCGTGATGGAAGACGGTGTTGTAGTTAATCCTGGTGATGAAATCACTTTTGCTACAGGTGAACGTTTTGAAGGGACGAAAGATCGTGTTTATATGACCTATAAAACGTTTCCTCAAGATGCTAAACCGGGTGAACGTGTGCTTTTAGATGATGGTAAATTACTTTTTGAAGTGATTTCTACTGATAACGAATCTGAGGTGAAAGCCAAAGTGATTCAAGGTGGACCATTAAAATCTAAAAAAGGGGTTAATCTTCCAAACACGAATATTTCACAACCTGCTTTAACTAAAAAGGATATTGAAGATGCGATTTTTGCAATTAGCTTAAAGGTAGATTGGATTGCTTTATCTTTTGTACGTCATTCTGAAGATTTGATGGAATTAAGTGATTTAATCGCTGAACATGCCGAAGAGAAAATTCCAATTATTGCTAAAATAGAAAAGCCAGAAGCTATTGAAAATATCGATAAAATTGTTGCACACTGTGATGGTTTAATGGTGGCTCGTGGTGATCTAGGTGTAGAAATTCCAGCAGAGGAAGTGCCATTAATTCAGAAGCAATTGGTATTACGTGCTAAAAAGGCTAGAATTCCAGTAATTATTGCAACGCAGATGATGGAAACTATGATTGATAGTTTAACACCAACACGTGCCGAAGTTAATGACGTTGCTAACTCGGTTATGGATGGTGCTGATGCCGTAATGCTTTCAGGTGAAACTTCAGTAGGAAAATATCCTGTAGAGGTGATTAGAAAAATGTCTGATATTTTAAGAAATGTTGAAAATTCAACATTAATTCAAGTGCCTCAGTTACCACCTCATATTCGTACTAACCGTTATATTACGAAATCTATTTGTTATCACGCCGCTAATATGGCCAATGAAATAAATGCGAAAGCTATTTCAACTTTAACTAATAGTGGTTATACGGCTTTTCAAATTTCAGCTTGGAGACCTAAATGTCATATTTTAGTTTTTACATCAAATAAACAATTGTTAACCCGTTTAAGTTTACTTTGGGGTGTACGTGCTTTTTATTACGATAAGTTTGTAAGTACAGATGATACGATTGAAGATGTTAATGCTATAGCTTGTGAAGAAGGTTACTTAGATCCAGGTGATATGGTTATTAGTTTAGCAGCAATGCCTATTCAAGAGAAGGGTATGGTGAATACTTTACGTGTTACTGAAATTAAAAATAAAAAAGCTTAAATTAAAGCTTTATAAAAATAAAAAAAGGTATCATCTTTAGATGATACCTTTTTTTTATGCTTCATTTTTCTAGTTTTAGTATCCAAATTATAGTCTATAGACCAAAAAAAAGGCTATCTAAAAGACAGCCTTTAATAAATGAACACTTAAATAAGTTGATTACCAGGCTCCAATAAAGTGACTGCCCTCAACATTAATAAGTTCAGCGCCTTTATTAGTAATCCCCGTTTCGGTATCAACCACATAAATATTTCCGTTTTTTCCTACTGGAGCTTGTGTTAAATAGATGTCTGTACCATCAACAGCATAATTTTGGTATTGGAATAAATAGAAATCTGGATCGTAAGGAATGGCATCAATTTTAGTAGCCGTTCTTGCGTTTAAGTCAATTAAAGCAAAGAATCCTTGAGCACCGGCAACACCTTCAGCAGAACCTGCATGACGGTAAGCTAATACGCCTTTTCCGTTAGCTGCTGGACGCCATGATAAGATATAAGCGTCATCAACGCCTAAGGCTTCATCTAAGTTAAATACATAAGAATCGTCATATTCGTTGTTGGCTCCAATTTTTAGAATGTGTGAGCCAGATGGATCATTTTGATTGGCTTGGTAAACACTACCATTGTATTCAAAAGCGT
The DNA here is from genome assembly GCF_008806375.1 of Pseudotamlana haliotis. Taxonomy (GTDB): domain Bacteria; phylum Bacteroidota; class Bacteroidia; order Flavobacteriales; family Flavobacteriaceae; genus Pseudotamlana; species Pseudotamlana haliotis. The sequence goes on from NZ_WAAT01000020.1 coordinate 10,716, forward strand.
TTATGCTACGGTAACCGTTAGTATCTCCATATCCTACTTCAGAGGTGATTACAGTAGGGTTTAAAAGTGATGGGTAATCCAGAACAATAGTTAATGAGCCTAATCGTTCAAATTCACGTTCTCTTTCTGTTGTTTCTGGGTCAACTTTTCTAACGCTTGCACCAATATATAATTTATTTTGAGCGGCATTTAAGGTAGGCATGTCAATTCTTCCAATATAATAACCTTGAGCTTCTAATTCAGAGCTTAAACTAATATTGTGCTCTTCAAAATTTTTGATTAAAGAGTTTTCTAAATCTAAGGTCACGACACCAATAACAGCATCGGTACGGATATATGTATCATCTGTAACATCATCAGTAGTGCCATTGTCGTCAATTTCATTTTCATTACTTACATAAACAGCAGCTCCAGTTTTATCACCATCAAATAGTTTAATCCATCTTGGTGCAGTACCTACGTATTCAGCAATACTAACGCCAGTACCAATTTGCGTAAAATCTTGACCACCATTTACATCATATTTTGAATAGTTCCCTCCAGTATCACCAGCGTAACTGATGTTAAATATAGTGTTTCCGTCTTCAGAAGCTTGTAATCTAGCTGTTCTGTTAGAAGGTACAATAAACCCATTATCAAAAGGCTCGATAGAAATACTAGGGTCTTGAGCATCATCGCTATTTATAGAGTAAATTAATGTACCTCCATTACCATCACCAGGGTTTTCACCCATTCTAGCGGCAGCAACGGTAATCCATCTGTTTGAATCTTCTTTTTCTTCTTCTATGACTGGGCTATCTGGATCATCACTAGTACAGCTTACTGTGAGCAATAGGGCCGTACATGCAAGACTTAAAGTTTTGAGGTTTAAAAAACGATTTTTCATTGTTGTTTGTATTTAGAATTTATTTATAAAATAGTTAAGTTTTAAGTAAAAGGCACGACCTGGTTTTTGAACCGAAAGGTTGTCGTAAACCGGTTTATCGAATATGTTTTTGATGTCGAAACTCATCACCACCTTTTCATTAGGGAAGCTGTAACTGAGTCCGAAATCCTGAGCCCATTGTTCAGGAACCTTAAAAAAGTCATCACCAACGGTATTAGAACCCTGAGGCACAACATAAGAGAACTCCCCAGTGTAGTAGAGGTTGTAATATAAGTTTAGACGAGTGTTTTTCTGAAAAAGGTTAGAGAATCCATAACTCAATCCCGCATTCATAGTGTCAAAAGGCGTGTTAGGCACATCTATTTCCACACCACGGTTGACTATTTTTAACTCAAATTGAGAAATATTAAAATTGAATTTGAAATTATTGTTATAGTTGTAATCCAGTTGTGCCTCATAACCTTTAGAAGTGCCACTACCTTGGTTTTCGTAAAAAATGGTTTCATCGTTTACATTTAGTGAGGTTTCTATAGGTAAACCAATACGGTCTTTGATGTTTCTAGTAAAGAGGTTTGTAGAAATAGTGAATGCATGTTTTTTAATTCTGAAGGCACCAAAGCGAAAACCGAGGTTGAAATTTTTACTACTTTCTGGGTTAATACTTGGGTTTGCAACCACATTATCACCATCGTTTCCAAATACTTCTGTTTCATCGGGTAGTCTTACCGCTTTTTCTGCAGAAGTTAAAATCGTAATGGTAGGTGAAAGCGCGTAAGAAATGGTAAAACCGTAACCATTATCTGTATTATTGGCCGTTGTAATCTCATCTTCAAGTTGACCGGTTGTACTATTAATGAACGGGTCAATATTAACGGTTTTTTGCTCATAGTATTTCCCGAAAAGATTCGCTTTCAATTTGTTGTTGAAGGCACTTAGTTCATAGGTAAGCGAGAAGATATTTTTATCTAAATTTCGTGTTCCTACGAAGGTGTTTTCTAAAAGAGACTTCAGTGCATCGCTATCTTCACGATCAATACCACTATAAAAATGATTAAACACAAATTTATGATGTCTGTTTATGCCATAAGACACTCCGGTTCTTACTGAAGCTACGTTCCTTTTTATGGTTGCTAATGTTGGGCCGCCTTCTTGTTGTGAGCCCCAAGCATAGTCATATTGATCACCTTTAAAATTGATAGCTGGTTCTCCAGTCCAACTGTAGGCTTTGGCTACAGTATCGTTGACAATTCGGTTTCTTTTACCAAACGAACCGTTAATATTAACATCCAATCCTTTGGTGAAAAGATCTTTCTTTTGATAGGTGAGATTGGCAAGAAGGGCATCCGATTCTAAAAAGCGGTCTTTATAAGGTGTGGTGGTCATAAAGGTACCGTGTTGTACTTCTTTATAATCATCAGAACCAGTGACACCTATAAAAAATTGATCGGCCCATTTTACATTGGTAAACCCTACTTGTAGCATGCCTCCGGTTGAGCGGTAGGCATCATTGAAACGTCTAGCCACAATAGGGGTTTGAACACCGCCTAAACCTTTATCTACAACACTGCGCCCCCAAACCTTATAATTGTTATCAGAATAATTGTTGAAAGCAGAGGCTTTTATGGTAAAACCAGAGTCATCAAAACGGTATAAACCATTAACACTAGCTTGAATGGTATTGAACGAACCAAAAGACACCGACGCATTAAAATTAGATTTTGTGCTTTGGTGCATAACAATATTAATGGCGCCACCTAGAGCATCATCAGCCAAGTAACCAGGAACAACACCTTTATAAACTTCTATGCGTTTAATCATCGATGTTGGGATGCTGTTTATACTAAAGGATGAACCATAAATTGAAATAGGAATACCATCAATAAATATGCGTACCGCGCTACCTGATAAACCATTTAAACTGAATTGTGCTTGTGAGCCTAAACCACCATTCTGACGAATTTTTACACCCACCGATGTGTTTAACAACTCGGTAGTTTGTAAATTTCGTTGGCTTACTTCTTTAGTTTCAATGACATTTACCGCAAAACCTTCATCTTCTAATTTCTCCTTTTGTGTTTTCGTACGCAAGTGAATTTCTTCCAAATCTTGAAACTCTGTAATTTCTAGAATGTATTTTAAGGTTTGTTCAACAGCGTTTATTTCGGCTTCAATGGTATGCGGTTTGGCTTCTAGTGAATGGGTTTCAATCGTATAGGTGCCGTAAGGGAGGTTTTTAAAAGCAAATTCACCATCAATCCCTGAAGAAGTAATGCGCTCAATATTGACACCTCTTAAAACGACCTGGGCTCCAAGTACTGGTTCTTCATTGTTAAATGCAATCTCACCGTATAAGTGACCATTCTGACTGTAACTGAATAGGCTAAGTAAAAGGATAAATACTGGTGTTAAATATGTTTTCAAAACAGACGTTATAAAAATTTTAACAAAATTATATTTATTTAGACTAATTACAAATAACGGTTTAATTTTTGAGTATATTTTAGTTTTAGACTAAAATTAGAAGAAAGTGATAAGAATTGAGGGGTTAAATTAGAATAATTCTAAATATTATTTAGAATTATTATTAATAATGTTTTTGTGGTATCGGTATTTCGGCTTGAAATTGGATGAAAATTGAACAATTATGTTAAAAAGTAGCCAAATTAGAAATTTCAGGTTTCAAGTTGAATTGTTGTTTCTGAAGAAAGGTGTATTTCTTTTTGTAATGGGGTTTTCAGTTACGAGTTAAACAGTATATATGGCGAACCAATAATCAATAATAAATCTCTGCGCATCTCTGTGTAATAACCTCTCAAGAGTAAGACTCCATCAACCAAAAAAAATCAAAAATCAATTTTCAACTGCACACTCAAGCTTTTCTTCTCAGGTACTTTTTTAGTTTCGGTATTGAGGTTCGATAATGAAATGCCTAAGAGGCGCACCGAATTATGTAATGCTTCCTGATAAAGTAGGCTTTTAGCCGTTTCTAAAATCAGGTGTTTATCACTCACATAATAAGGCAGGGTTTTGCTTCGGGTTTGCAGCGTGAAATCACTGTACTTAATTTTTAAAGTCATGGTTTTACCAGCGACCTTGTTTTTAGCAAGGCGTTTGGCCACTTCTTCAGAAATGTGGTTTAATTTTTCAAGCATGAAGATTTCTGAAGACAAATTTTCACTAAAGGTACGCTCAGCCGCTAAGCTTTTTCTTATGCGGTTTGGTTTTACAGGGCTGGTATGAATGCCTCGCACCACATGGTAGTAGTAGGCACCAGATTTTCCGAAGTGGTTTTCTAAGTAATCTAAGGATTTGTTTTTTAAGTCTATGCCAGTAAAAATGCCTTTTTGGTACATTTTTTCGGCCGTAACTTTACCTACGCCATAAAATTTTCTAATGTCTAATACTTCTAGAAATTCAAGTACCTCTTCAGGGTTAACCGTTTTTTGTCCGTTAGGCTTATGATAATCACTGGCGACTTTAGCGATAAATTTATTGATGGAAATACCAGCCGAAGCCGTTAAACCCACTTCCGTAAAAATACGTTGACGAATTTCTTTAGCGATTAAAGAGGCACTAGGATGGCCTTTTTTGTTTTCGGTGACATCTAGGTAAGCTTCGTCTAGAGAAAGTGGTTCTACCAAATTGGTGTAATCAAAAAATATCGTTCTAATTTTTTTAGATATTTCGGTATAGCGCTCAAAATCTGTTTTAACAAAAATGAGTTCAGGGCAAAGTTTAGCGGCTAAATTTCCCGACATGGCACTTTTTACCCCAAATTTTCGAGCTTCATAACTCGCAGCACTAATGACGCCACGCCTTCCCGAACCGCCAACAGCTATGGGTTTACCTCTTAATTCTGGGTTATCCAATTGGGCTACCGATGCGTAAAAAGCATCCATATCAACATGAATTATTTTTCTTATTGGTAAATCGGATAACATACTGTAAATTTATGAATTCCTGAGCAGTCATGAATCGAATGCCTTCGGAATAAAAAAAGAATAATAAAAAAGCAGTTTTCTGTAAGCAGCAGTCATAATATATGATAGAAATTGAACGTAAGTTTTTAGTGCATTCTGATGCCTTTAAAACCGAAGCTTTTAAGCAAACCCGAATTTGTCAGGGCTATTTAAATTCCCATAAAGACCGCGCCGTGCGTATTCGTATCAAAGGTGATTTGGGATTTATCACAGTTAAAGGCAGTTCATCAGCTTCTGGATTATCACGTTTTGAATGGGAAAAGGAGATTTCAAAAGAGGAGGCTCTTGCGCTTTTAAAACTCTGCGAGGAAAGTGTTATCGATAAGATACGCTATGAAGTGGCTGTTGGTGAACATGTTTATGAGGTTGATGAATTTTTTGGTAATAATGAAGGTTTGATTGTTGCTGAAATCGAACTAAAAACTGAAACCGAAGCGTATATAAAACCAAATTGGCTTGCCCAAGAAGTGACAGGAGACGTTAAATATTACAATTCACAATTAAGTAAAACCCCGTTTAAACTATGGAAATTATAAAAAAAATAGCCCCCGTTTTTTTAATACTTTTATCAATAATAGCCTGTAAAGACGAGCCTCAAGCGCCACCGGTTGTTCAATTGAGTCCAGAAGAGATTGCCTTGAATCAGCTTAAAGATTCCTTGTACAACGCTTATCAGGAAGCCCAAGCTTCAAAACAAACGCATGCGCAAATTAAAGAAGCCTTAAAAAAGAAAGGCTATATGACCTTTGATTACGTTGACCAAAAAACACAAGACACTATTTTAATGCAGCAATATTTTGTGGCTTTTTTAAAGTCGGGCGCTATTCGCGGACAAAATGAAGAGGAATCTGAAGCCTTGCAAGAGCAGCATTTAGAATACCTTTCTAAAATGTATGAGGAAGGGCATGCCGATATTTCAGGACCTTTTGGCGATGATACCGATTTGAGAGGCATAACCATTTATAATGTGCCAACAAAAAAAATGGCTGAACGCCTAGCGAATGACGACCCTATGGTTAAGGCCAAACGTTTAAAGGTTGAAGTGCACCCTTGGTGGGCAGCTAAAGGTTATCACTTGCGCTAATGCTGAAGTTTATAAAAGTACTATACCTTATTATCAATGTTGGCATCATCACCGCGCTGTTGCTACTGCATTTTGCTATTAAAGACCGTACTTATGAGTTGTCTTTATGGTTTTACCCGTTTCCGCTGCCGGTTATCATTGGTATTGTTTTAGGGCTTTCTATCTTTCTTGGGAAGTGGCGAAAATATAACCTCATCCTTGCCGCACTTTTACTTGTTATTTGGTTGGGACGTAGTTTTAGATATAGTTTCGCTGAAGACATTAAAGAATCAGATGTTGAGGTGGTGTTTTGGAATACTTCTCGAGTGCACAAGTTTCATGATGCCATTGCTCAATACGGCGAGTTCCCCGATGTGATGGTGCTTGCTGAAGCCAGTGATACTGATTTTGAAGCATTACAAGAAAAATACCCCGATTATAGCTTTTATAAATCGACCAGAGAACTGTCTATTTTTTCTAAACACCCCATGACCATCATTTCTGATGTGACCTCCCATTACCACACTTCGGTGGTGCATTTTGAAACTTGTAACCTCCAGTTTTATGCCGTTGATGTGACTGGAAGTAAAGATGTGCCAAGACATTGGGAATTGGACTATGTAGATGAACATTTAGAATTTCAGAACCGTACCATTGTTTTGGGGGATTTCAACTTGCCTTATGAATCGCTGTATTTTGATGTGATTAAAGAACATTTTAATCATTGGTTCTCCTCCAAAGGAAAAGGTTTTAGAGAAACCTGGCCTTGGGGACTTCCGCTTCTATCCATTGATCATATTTGGGTATCTAAGGATTTACAGGTTTTAGACTCTGAAAAAATAGTTTCCTTTGAATCTGATCATGAAATGATAAAGACGGTTATTTTGAAATAATATTAGATGACAGATGGCGGGTGTTAAAGTAGTTAGTCGCGGTCAAGACTAGTTTTTTGACACCGAAAAGTTTTCTACTTCGCTCAAAATACATACAATTGCTACAATTTTAAGCAACAATTACTATTAAATGTAGTTAATTTTGCTGAACTATGTATCTCAATTGTCACTCATATTACAGCTTACGTTATGGTACGATAAAACCCGAGAGGTTGCTGGCTATAGCGTCTAAAAATGGTTTTAAAACCCTAGCCTTAACCGATATTAATAATACTTCGGCCTGCTTAGATTTTGCGAGATTATCTGAAAAATATGAAATCAAACCCGTGCTGGGTGTTGATTTTAGAAACGGCGCCCAGCAGCAATTTATCTTGCTTGCTAAAAGCAATAAGGGCTTTCATAATATTAATGATTATCTGTCGCAGTTTCTGCATGACCAGCGTTTAGAGATTCCTCAGGAAGCACCTCAGCTAGATGATGTTTTTGTGATTTATCCTTATAAATCTCAGCAGAATATTCCCTTAAAACAAAATGAGTTTTTAGGCATTAAACCACAGGACCTTAATGCGCTTAAATTTTCAAAATGGAAAGATTTAAGAGGCAAGTTGGTGGTTTTGCAAACCGTGTCTTTTGAAAATAAAAAAGATTTTAACACCCACCGTTTGTTACGTGCCATAGATAATAATACGCTATTAAGTAAGTTGCCTAAAAGCGAGGAGGGCAAAGAAACCGATAACATGTTGCCATACCAAACCCTCTGTGAAACCTATCATGAATTTCCTGAGCTTCTAGAAAACACAACGGCGCTTTTAAACGCTTGTCAGGTTGATTTCGATTTTTCAAAAGAAGTACCTAACAATCAAAAATCATATACCGAAAGTGAAGCTTCAGACTATGCTTTGCTTAAAAAAATAACCTACGCAGGGGTGAGTTACCGTTATGAAAGTCCTGATGAGGTGATTTATAAGCGCATAAAAATGGAGCTTGAAATTATTAAACAGAAAGGTTTTGTGTCTTACTTTCTTATCAATTGGAAGATTTTAAAATACGCCCGTTCTCAAGGCTACTTTTATGTGGGTCGTGGTAGTGGCGCCAATAGTATTGTGGCGTATTTGCTACGTATTACCGATGTAGATCCTGTAGAATTAGACCTATATTTTGAGCGCTTCATTAATCTGTATCGCAAAAATCCGCCAGATTTTGATATCGATTTTTCATGGAAAGACCGTGATGATATCACGCAGTTTATTTTTAAAAATTTTAAAAACACCGCTCTGCTTGCCGTTTATAATACCTTTAAATTTAAGGCTTCGGTGCGTGAATTGGCTAAGGTTTTTGGGCTTCCGAAGGAAGAAATTGATAAATTAACCAAAGGGCGCTATCAGGAGCCAGATTTGGATAAGCTCTCTAAACTCGTTTTGGTGTATAGCAAGTACATTCAAGGCTTCCCTAATTATTTAGGACTTCATGCCAGTGGTATTATTATTTCAGAAAAACCCATACACTATTATACAGCCACCTTTTTACCGCCCAAAGGTTTTGCAACCACACAGTTTGATATGATTACAGCCGAAGATATTGGTTTGTACAAATTCGATATTTTAAGTCAGCGCGGCCTAGGGAAAATCAAGGATGCTGTTGACATCATTAAATACAATCACCCCGAAAAACCGCCTGTAGATATACACGATATTAAAGGTTTTAAGCAAGATGAAAACATAAAAGACTTACTTAGAAACGCTAAAGCCATTGGTTGTTTTTATGTAGAATCGCCCGCCATGCGTATGCTGCTTAAAAAATTGCGGGTAGATACGTACTTGGGTTTGGTGGCGGCGAGTTCTATTATTCGTCCTGGAGTTGCAAAATCGGGCATGATGCGCGAGTATATTTTGCGGCACCGTTATCCCGAATACCGAAAACGGGCACACCCAGTATTGCTTCGTATTATGCCCGAAACTTATGGTGTGATGGTCTATCAAGAAGATGTGATTAAGGTCGCCCATTATTTTGGCGGACTCACTTTAGCGGAAGCCGATACCTTGCGCCGTGGCATGTCTGGTAAATTTCGCTCTCGCGAGGAGTTTGCCAGCGTAAAACAGCTGTTTTTTACTAATTGTAAGCAAAAAGGGGAGTCTGAAGCGGTGATTCATCAAATTTGGACTCAAATTGAGAGTTTTGCAGGTTATGCTTTTGCCAAAGGACATTCGGCATCTTATGCGGTTGAAAGCTATCAGAGCTTGTTTCTAAAGGCGTATTATCCTTTGGAATATATGGTGGCGACACTCAATAATTTTGGCGGATTTTATCAAACCGAATTTTATGTGCACGAAGCCAGAATGCATGGCGGTGTTATTGAAGCCCCTTGTGTAAATAGGAGTTTTAATGAGGCCTTTATTCAAGGGAAAACCATTTTTTTAGGCTTTATGTTTTTACATGCTTTAGAGGCTAAAACCATTCAGGCATTACTACGTGAACGTCAAGCCCATGGCGCCTTTGAGAGTTTAGATGATTTTATAACTCGTGTGCCTCTTGCTATAGAACAAGTTTCTATTCTTATAAAAATTGATGGCTTTCGCTTTACTGGAGTTAACAAACGCGAATTGTTATGGGAAGCGCATTTAAAAATTAGAAAAGTAGTTATTGAAAACCGCGCTGTTTCTTTATTTCAAACCGAAAAAATACATTACAAAATGCCAGCGCTTTCAAGCACCTTGTTAGAAAATACCTTTGAAGAATTGGAGCTTTTAGGTTTTCCGCTTTGTAGTCCGTTTAAGTTGTTAGAGCAACCACCAAATACAGTGTTTTTAGCTTCCGATTTGTTGAGTTTTATAGGAAAAACAGTGACCGTATCGGGTTACTTGGTCACCACAAAATATACGGTAACTAAAAATCAAAAGGTTATGTATTTCGGTACTTTTTTAGACCGAAAAGGCCATTTTATAGATACGGTGCACTTTCCGCCTGTAGCGCGTCAATTTCCTTTTAGGGGTAAAGGGGTTTATACCCTTACGGGGAAGGCTTTAGAGGAATTTGGTTGTGTGCATATAGAAGTCAGCAGCATGTATAAAAACGCCGTCATGCAAGATCCGCGATATGTGGAACCTCAAAAACAAATACCTGTTGTATGTTAAAAGATAGAGCGATTGTTCACATGGATTTAGATACTTTTTTTGTGTCTTGCGAACGCTTGCTAGATAGCCGTTTAATTGGGCGCCCTGTGCTTATTGGTGGGACGTCAGATCGTGGGGTCGTGGCCTCTTGTAGTTATGAGGCTAGAAAATTTGGTGTGCATTCAGCCATGCCCATGCGTATGGCAAAAATGCTCTGCCCAGAAGCTGTTGTGCTTCGCGGTAATGCGGGCATTTATAGTAATTTCTCTAAAGATGTCACCGATGTGATTAAAGAAAGTGTACCGCTTTATGAGAAGGCTTCTATTGATGAGTTTTACATCGACCTTACGGGTATGGATAAGTTTTTTGGTTGCCACAAGCTGGCTTCAGAGTTACGGCAACGCATTATTAAAGAAACGGGACTGCCTATTTCTTTTGGTTTATCGGTGAATAAAACGGTTTCTAAAATTGCCACAGGTGAAGCCAAACCTAATAATGAAATTCGGATTTTAAAAGGAAATGAAAAACCCTTTTTAGCACCACTTTCGGTTAGAAAAATACCCATGGTTGGGGAGGTGACTTATAAAACCTTGTGCGATTTGGGTGTGAAACAAATTAAAACCGTGCAAGATATGCCTATGGATATGATGCACCGGGTGTTGGGAAAAAACGGATTAACCATTTGGAGAAAGGCGAATGGGATAGATTCCAATCCGGTGGTGCAGTATCACGAACGCAAGTCTATTTCTACCGAGCGTACCTTTAATAAAGACACCATTGATGTGGTAAAACTTAGAGGTATTATTGTAGCGATGACCGAGAATTTGGCCTATCAATTACGTCGTGGTGATAAGCTCACGGCCTGTGTGACCTTCAAAATTCGCTACTCCGATTTTCAAACCTATACCCAACAGCAACGTATAGCTTACAGTGCTATGGATCACAGTCTTATTCCTGTGGTTTTAGAGTTGTTTCAAAAGCTGTATAACCGCCGCATGCTGGTACGGCTTATTGGTGTTAAATTTAGCCATTTGGTAGCTGGGGGGCACCAAATTAATTTTTTTGAAGACAACGAGAAACAACTGCATTTATCGCAAGCCATAGATAAAATGCGCGAACGTTATGGTGATCGTGCTGTAATTTGTGCCGCAGGTATAGGGGCCAAAAGTATTAGCCGTTGGAACCCCTTTTCGGGCGAACCACCACCGCTATTACCTAATAGGCGGCGGTAGTGTGTTGTTTAAAGCGTGCCCTTAATTACGGGTTAACACCCTTTTTTGTAAGCGTTTGTCCGTTAGATAAGCTTACGCGCGCAATATATAACGTGCTTAAATTAGGCAGGTTATAAACCTCAGAGTGGCTTTGCCCTTCTAAACTGTAAAGCACGCGGCCTAAAAGATCGCGAATTTCAATGTTTTGAATATTTAGGTTTTCAGGTACCGTAAATTGGGTATTGTTATTTTTTAAAGGGATGATTTTAAGCGCACTGCTGCCAATCGTGTTGTGGTTTACCGATAAAGCTTGGTCTTCTTTAAATATGATCTCAAAGCGATCGTTAAACTCGCCAGGTTGATCTGTAGAAAAAATGTAATCACCAGCACTTAAATCCCATGTGGTTGCTGGCGATTGTGCCTTGTCTAATAGAATAATACGGTGATGATTAAAATAGTCGCCTTCGGTTTTGTGTAAGGACATGGTGTACAAAATATTGGTGCCTAGGGTGGTTTTAAAACCTAACGGAATCACTTCATTAGCAGTTAAGCTGCTTGGTGTTTTACCTTGTATGGCAAACTTTTTATCTACATTTGGGATTACCGAATATAAGAGGGCTCCATTCTGAGGATGGACATCGGCATCGTACGAAAGGCCATCGTCGTTATTGGTGGCTCCATCAACATACCCAACCAGCATTTGGTTAGAGGTATTATCGGTAGAGTTTAAATTAAGCCAAAGTTTGTTGGCAATGGCCTGTGTTGTTTTAGAAGAGGTTTCCTGTTTAAAGAATACGCTATTTGCAGCAGGAGACTCGGTTCGCATACTATTATTAAAAGTAACCTGGTCATGATTAATTCCTGAACCTGAAACATTGCTTAGAGCAACAACAAAGCTTTGTCCTGAGGGTATGGCATGTCCTGTTGAACCAATAATCACAAAAGGTGAGGTTCCATCTCCACCAGAACTTACACTTCCAGAATCATTGATAATAGCAAAATCTGCCATATTAAAATTTTGTTGTTGGTTTCCGTTTTCCGTAGAGGATGGGACGCTGTTTTGTGACCAAAAGTAAATGGCTCGTTCTAGATTTGTGTTGACATTAAAAAATGCATCAGAATCTAAAGCTGAAGGATACGGGTTCCCAATTAAATTCCAGTTTGTGTCCTTTTGTTCGTCTTCATTTCCATAAACATCAACCTCATACACTCCATTGTGAAAAGTACCTAAAAATGTTGTAACAAATTTGGTGCCAGCTCCTGATCCATAAGCGTTGAAGTAGCTTGGTGTTGTTGTGGTGGTATAGCCTATACCTGGAGCCATGGTGGTATCGCCAATAAGTTGCCAGTCGTCACCATTATCGTCTATTTGATCTTGTCCAGGGGTGGTACTATTGTCATTATTTGTCTCTGCTGTGGAGTCTCTGTAATTTTGAGCATTAAAAATAAACAGACGGTTCGGGTTGTAGTGCGGGATAGATGTTGAAATTTGAGCACTCTCAACAGGAGAACTCCAATAGGTGTACTCATACCAAGCATCCATGGGGGCGGTTTCCCGACGTAAGGACATAATGCCGTCATTGACTACCGCGCCATTATCGTTATGTTGAACTAGAGCGCTACCCGGTTGAATAACTAAAGAAGCATTCGTCTCTGTAACAACATTATTTTCAACAACGACAGTGCCGTTGGAATTTATTGTTAATAAGTGTCCGCTGGTAACCTTTAAGTTACAGGCTTTAAAACTACCATGAGTTTGTGTGTCGTAATTCCCTTCTATGAACACATTGGTATCTAAGCCTGTTGTGCCCGTCCAACCAGATCCATCCCATGTTGCAGTACCTCCATTACAAGTGCTAGGTGTTGGGAATGTTTTTACACCCCAAATTTCTATGTTATCAATAGCGATATCCTCGTCACTTCCGTTAATCTTGAATGAAATAACCAAATCCATTAAATTACCTGTTGCGGCTGGGTCTTTAGCTGAGCTTTCATATTGTATAAAGTATTCGGTTAATTTTAGTGTAGTATCTAATTCGCCGAGAGCATCAAAATCTGTATCTATAGCAGGGTAGCCATTACCATTCCCAGTGTTACCATTCTCTTCGCTTTCAACCCAAAGTAAAGGTAGATTAGTGGAGTTGTCTATTATAGCATTAAAATGTACAATGTCATCCTTGTCCCAACTTCCCACGGCTGGAGGGTTTCCGCCTGGAAGATAATCGATTGAAGCTAGGTTTACTTTAAGTTGTAAATTGTCATATCCCGAAATATCAATGTCTGAAAATGTAAGTGTAAGCGGAGTAGTTTCACTACCAGTAATACGTTGTGTACGGAGAACTGCAAAAAAAGTGCCGTCACTGTCTTTATATTGTGCGCCCCGAGGAGTCGGGAGAGAAGTGCCGTCTGTTCTAATAAAATAAGCCTCTGTCTTATAAATAATTTCAGTTTCATTAGTAACGTAAATTGGAGGTGTGCTCGAACCAGGGTTGGCCTCAAAATCGTATTCAAATAATAGATCTTGCCCCGAGGCAAGGTTAAAAGCAAAAAGCAATAGTAGAATAAGCGGGGTAGTTGTTTTCATAACAATATACTTTAGAACATTAAATCAAAATGGCTTCTATTGAGCGAAGCAGCATTTGGAACATACAACATGTTGAATTTAGTTATTTGTAGTCTTTCCATGAGGTTTAAGTCATTAGAAGAAAAAATAATCGGTCAACCTTGTTAGTTGGTATTTAACTAATGCTGTATTTTTCAGCCTATATTTCTATGAGTTAATAAGTTCTATGTCAGTATTTTAATAGAAAAACAGACCCATCACAAAGTTAGAATAAAAAAAATGGACTACCTAATAAATTTGGTACTATTTTATATTAAGCA
>NZ_WAAT01000021.1:0-128 GCF_008806375.1 Pseudotamlana haliotis
TCTGATATTTCAGCAATAGAAAATGCTTATTCTGATAACTGCGGAACAGTAACTGCCACATTTGTTAGTCAAACCTTAACTGGAGACCAATGTGCTTGGAATCTAGAGCGTACTTATACTGTTTCTGA
>NZ_WAAT01000021.1:287-389 GCF_008806375.1 Pseudotamlana haliotis
AAGTGGAACCACAAACATTAATGCTTGTCCAGTGGAAGCTGATATCGATACTTTAATAACTACGGCTTCTGATATTTTAGCAATAGAAAATGCTTATTCTGA
>NZ_WAAT01000021.1:669-748 GCF_008806375.1 Pseudotamlana haliotis
GTTTAGAACGTACTTATACTATTTCAGATGGTTGTTCAGCGAATGATTTTAATATTAGCATCACCCATTCGGGAAGTGA
>NZ_WAAT01000021.1:869-1292 GCF_008806375.1 Pseudotamlana haliotis
CACAGGAAATACGCCTAGCGGAACAACTAACATTAATGCTTGTCCCGTGGAAGCTGATATTGATGCTTTAGTAACCACAACTTCTGATATCACGGCTATTAAAGCAGCTTACACTGATAACTGTGGAACAGTAACAGCAACATTTGTTAGTCAAACCTTAACTGGCGATCAATGTGCGTGGAACTTAGAGCGTACTTACACCATTTCTGATGGCTGTTCTACGAATGATTTTGACATTAGTATCACCCATTCGGGAAGTGATCAAACGCCTGCAACAGGAAACACCCCTAGCGGAACTACAAACATTAATGCTTGTCCTGTAGAAGCTGATATTGATGCTTTAGTAGCAACGGCTGCTGATATTTCAGCAATAGAAAATGCTTATTCTGATAACTGCGGAACAGTAACTGCGACTTTCGTAAG